>JBPYFJ010000020.1:0-124123 GCA_051985675.1 Xanthobacteraceae bacterium
CTAGTGCAGGACGGCACCAGCACGACCAAAAAAACAAACAGCCCCCGCCACAGTGAACCGAGGGTGGCAGGGGGCTGTCCGGCGTTTGGGTATTTCTGACGCAATCCGACACAAAGCTGAGTCGGCCCTAAGCCACTAGTGCAGGACTGCAACACTCAGGCGCAAAACAAGAGCCCCGCCAATCAAGACGGGGCTTCAAGTTAAGTCCGGGCCCGGTCATGTCGCAGTCATGTCGCACAAGGGCCGCCGCCACGGTCTTGGACATGCGAGGACTTTATTTGAATGGGGTAGGGGATGTTGGTTAGTCACATCCCAGAAAAGCCGTTTAGCTTCAGCGTGCGCAAATAGATTAGTTAGTCACCGCAAGTAATTGGATTTACTGAAAAGGATCGCCCTGGCCGGGGCCGTCACTTAGTCCTAGGTATCCCAAGTTACCAGAACACCGGCGGCCCCGGTGGGCGCCGTTCGGCGCGTTCAACCGGGACCGCCTCGCCCCACCAGCACGATGCGCAGCATGGACCCGAATTGGCCGGGGGTTAATCGGTCGCGGCCGGTGTTGTGGATAAGTGGCGCACGCCGTTTGCGAGGCCCCTCGTTGGTGCACCATCAATGCAAAATCACCACCATGGATGCCCGCATGGATGCCCATTTTCGACGATTCCGGGCATCCATGACAGGCTATTGGCAAGCTTGCGCTTTTTGTCGTGAACTCATCATGGATGCCCAAATTCACAAGAGAGGCATGCATGGCGGTTGGCGCAGCCGCGCCGGGCGCAGCGACGACCTCAGGCGCGCAGCCGCGCGGGTCCGTCGGCGGGGGATCTCGTGCGCGTGGGCGGGCACGAGCGGCGGGGCTTGAACGGGCGGGACCGCAGGCCTTCGGTGGTGCTCTTGCCAAAGAGCGCGTCAACCGGGCCGGCAAGCTGCAGAAGCAGCTCGGCGATGACAAAGAGACCGGCAAAGAACAGGACGCCGCTCGCGATCAAACCGGCGATCTCAGGTCCGAGGCCGTCGCGCTTGATATCGGCCAACGGGATTCCGAGCTTCTGGGCCACCTTGGTGAGCGGCTTCGGCCCCGACTTGCGGGACACCGCGACCAGCGCGCACAACACCAGCCGTTCGATCAAGGCGCGCAGCTCCGTGACGGAGCTGTCCTTGATGGTCGTCTCCAGCGCGCCATTGTCGACGTCCATCTTCTCGAGTTGCAGCTTGTAGAACGCGAGGTCGCCATGCGGCTGCAGGCTGGTCAGGAAATCGTTGCCGACAAGCTTGCGGATCTCGGCCAAAAGCTGCTGTCAGTCCTCGCCGGATCGCGCTTCGATCGCGACGGTGAGGCTCTCCGAGATGTCGATGATGCGGCGCGGCACCTCAATGCGGTCGCGAAAGAAGTTCAGTTGCGCGGTCTGGAACTGCGACCATCCGGGAATGATCGGCTGCGGTCAGCCCCATGAACAGGGCCGCTATTTCACAGGGACAGCAGACTTTTGTAGATGTGGCGCGCGCAGCGGTTCAGCGTTACCGGCTCACCGGCGCTTGCCGCTGGCCTGTCCGGTTGCAGCGTCGCGCGGGGCCGTGGGCTTGGTGGTCATCAGCTTGGGCGACGATTTGTCGATCGTTTTGGTGACCGTGATCTCCTTCGGCTGCACCTTGTCCTTAGCTGCCGTTGGGCCTGACCATAAGGCGGCGGCCAAACACAGCATTGCGGCGGAACCCAACCTGAGAGAGATCGACATGTGCGATGCCTCCTCTGAAGAAAACCGGCCAATCGGTCCGAGCAAGGAATGCTAAGCCGGTCATCGCTTGGTGACCAGCAACAGATTGGCGGTAATCTCTTCGGGCGTCATCGAGCGCCGCCCGGCGGCCCACGAAAACTGTCGAAAGGACGCTGCGCCGCTCAGTTCCGATCGCGAGCGGGCACGAGCCCAGCGGGCGCGATCGCTTCAAGCCGGTACACCAGATCGACCATGTGCTGGGACACGCGTTGATAGCCGCGTTGATCGGCGAGCTTCTCCCACACCTTTGCGACTTGGGCCAACACCGCCTGGGCCCTCGGATCGCGCGCCTTGTTGGCCAATGTGGCGCAATCAGCCGCCGACTGCCGGAATTTTGCAGATTGATCGTCTTGCATTTTCAGTCCCCCACGCACCCCACTTATCCGCGCAAAAGAATCCTCTTTCCGGCACGGGCGCAATCGTCGGGAAGTTGTGAACCACGTTTTTCGGCCCGGGCGTGGCCGATCGGCCACAGCGCGGCGTGCATGTTTACCGCCGGCGCGCCTCCATCACGTCTTCACGGCCGGCGAGCGGGCGGCCGGAGCGCTAACGCTGCACGAAGAAGAAGTCCTCACGCCCTGGCAGCGAGCCATAGGTGAACGGCTCCTGACGGCCGGCGGTCGCTTCCATGACGTCGTCGCGCATCAGCCGGAACAGTTTGTTGAGCTCAACCGCCGGCGTCGCGATGCGCTGCACGAGCGCGACCGTGAACGGGCTGTTGCCGCCGTCGCCGTCAAGCGCCGTCTGGCCGTGCTTGGCTGCAAATACAATCAGCGTCCCGCTTTGCACCGTGATTTCGCCCAAGCCGCGTCCGATCGAGCGCGTAACTAACGGCGGCGGCACGGTTGACGCGGATCAACGCATTCTCCAGCGCCGCCGTGCCGGACGCGCGCACGAGGAACGGGTTGTCGCGGCAGGCGTCAAGAAGCACGAGCTTGAGCTTGCCGGCGCGGCCGATGGCAGCCATGACATGATCGAGTGACACGCCACCGCGCTCGACGTCGCGGTCGGTTCCGAGTGTCGCGTCGATCGGAACGAGGTAGTTGACACCGCCGATCTCAACGCCGTGCCCGGCGTAAAAGACCATCGCCCAATCAGACTTTGCGGCTTCGCTCGCGAAAGCGTCGAGGGCGTCGAGCAGTTCCGCGCGACTGGTGTTGGTCACCAGCGTGACCGTTGTAAATCCGATGCCGCGCAATGCGCCGGCAATCACCTCCGCGTCGCGCTGCGGATTACGCAACGTCGCGATCTCGCGGTAGGCGGCGTTGCCGATGATCAGCGCGACGCGACGTCCTTGATCGGCAGTCGCCGTCGGCTCGAGCACAGGTGCCGGCACCGTGGGTGTCGGGATCGATGCCGGGTTCGCCGCCTTCGCCGGGGCTGGCGGAATGACCGGCTGCGGTGCTCCGGAGGCGAGCGCTGCCAACCGTGCAGATGCCGACTCGCGCGCCGACTTGGCGATCTCCTGCGCGGCCCATTTGCTCTTCGACGCCAGTACCTTTTCGAATTCAACGCGGGCGCGCGCGAGATCGCCCATTTTTTCATAGGTGAGAGCCTGGCCGTACAAGGCGGGGATGTAGTCGGCGTCGAGACGCAAAGCCTGATCGTAGTCGGCGAGCGCCCGCTTGAGGTCGCGTTTGTAGCGGAGGAGATCGCCACGATGGATATAAAAGACAATCGATTCGGGTGACAGCCGGATGGCCTGATCATGGTCGTTGAGGGCCTGATCGAGATCTCCCTTCAGGCGCCAAATGTCGCCGCGGTTGGCATAGGCGGCGGCATATCCCGGATCGAGGCGGATGACTTCGTTGCAGTCAGCGAGCGCGCGGTCGAACTCGCCTTTTTCCTTCCAAAACGAACCACAGGCGCAATTGGTGTACCAGTAAAAGGGAGTTCCCGCTCTTCGGAACTGGCTCGGATCAAGCGTCGCGCGTCCCGAATCGGCAGCGGCGGCGACAGGTTGAGCTCTGGAAGGCTTTACCGGCGCCGCGGTGATCTCTTTTTCGACCTCCGCCTTGTTCGGTTTCGGCGGAACTGTCTTCTGCACCGCGACCGCAGGCTTGCTCCTTCCGCCGATCGCGATGCAGCGTCGCTGACGATGGCTGCCGCCGCGAGAGACGGTGGCGAGGCCCCCACAGCCCACGTTGACCGTCTTTAAATTGCTCCCGCCAACGACCTCCTTGATCTGCCCGGCAGGGCAGGACCCATCATCGACAAGGACGCGCTGTCCCGCCCGCAGTTGTCCTGCCGGGGGCTCAGATCTGAGCTGCGCGTTAGCGACCGGCACATGCAATGCGGTTGTCAAAATTACGCCTGCGATTCCAAAACGAAAACGAGACATCACGGCCTCCCACAGCATCCGGAACAGCAAGTGCGCCGATATGCCGGCCAACGCTCGCCGTTGAAGGTGTGGCGAGGGCCAACAAAAATCTCAGACAGGGAACGGAATGATACCCGCCGATGGATACGTGCGTTGCCGCTGAAAAACGGGAGTTTCGGCATCTCCCCATGGGGCAACTCAGAAATATTAGAAATAGCAGCGTTCGCTGCAGCGCGCCATATCTATGGCTCGGCCTCGCACATACAGTATTTGGTCAACCGTGATTTGTAACAGACGAGCAATTCCTCTGAGGCGCGACCGATCCGCCGCGCATCACAATGATAAACGCCTGTTCATGTTGATGAAGTTCAGTCACTCCAGAAACGATAATGGCACCCACGCGTTAGCGCACAGGGGGGGCTTGCTACGTTTCTGGAGGAGGAAATGAAATCAGTCAGAAACTTGACACTGACGATCCTGGCAACCGCCGCGCTGGGCGTGGGAGCGCTCCAGGTTGCTCAGGCACAAGGCCAATCGGGCACCAATGCCCAGAGCCAGAATAGTGCGCAAGCACAGGCGCAACCCCAGGGTAAGTCGGCGGCCGGCAAGCAGAGCGCTGCCGGCAGCCAGCAGGGTGCGGCGAGCAACATGTCGGCCGGCGGTCAGCAAGGCGCCGGCAAGATGAATCGCTCGATGCGAATGGGGAGATCGAGCGAGAAGGTCGGGGTCGGTAGCTCGGCAAGCGCACAGACCAGCGTCACCACGCGGCAAAACGTCAGAGTGCGCAACGGCCGCTCCTACGCGGCCTATGGCGAGCCGGCGAGTACAAAGAGGTACGTGCTCCTGCACAAGAAGCGCTATCACGGACCACGGAACCGCTACGTGGTTCTCCACAAGAAACGTTACTACGGCTATGTGCCTTCCGGCAGCAGCACGACGATTATTCGACAGCGACGTGGCTATGCGGCCGGTGAGAGCACCGCCAGGGTTCGCGCACAACAGACCACGACCACGACCCGTTCGCAGACTGGCATGAACGCGGGCGCCCGGGCCGGCGGTCAGAGCGCCGCCAACATCAATCGCAATGCGGGCGGCGCGAGTAACCAGGGCAACGCCGGTGCCGCGGCGCAAGGCGCCAACAAGGCGGCCCCGTCGGCGAACAGGTCGTCGGCAGGCGGCAATGCCGCGAACCAATCCAACGCCGGTGGTAGCAGCAGCGCACGCTGAGACCGCTTGACAGCGATGGATGAAACTCAAAGGGCCGCACCCGCGGCCCTTTTTCACGCGAGCCGGGAACTAATGCAGCTAGCGACGCTAGTCGCTGACATTATTGGAGCATTGGGTGGAGCAAAACCCGACGCCCCCATTAGATTTTAGCGTGACGACGCGCTGCTCTCCTCCATGGCCGCCTACCCTCGGTGCGTCATCGATCTTGGCGTGCGTTGGTTCCTCGTCAGACTTAACCTGGGTTAATGGCAACGGTGGATTTTGCGCTGTGGCAGAAACAAACTGAAAAGCCCCGCCGGAGCGGGCTTTTCAAGGCTGTTCGAGCTCAACGGTATCTTCGGTAGTAATAGTAGCCGCGCCGGGGATACCACCAGCCCGTCCGCGTGGTGATTGTAGCGTTGCCCAGGTGATATGACCGCACGTTTGGACCGAGCTTCTGCTCCTCGGTCATTGTTGCATCCGGATCGCTGGTTAGGTCGCGCGCGTACTGCGCGTACGAGGCGGTTGTTCCCAGAGCGACCAGGATCGTGGCGACGATCAGTTTGGCTTTCGTTGGCTCACCTCTTTCATCAGCCGGCCAACACGCCCGCCTTGTATTTCGTTCCAACACGCCATGCCCGCCAGCACGGGGAACCCGCGCGCAGTGCATCGGGTTTACACAACGTTCAGTCTGTTGCCCTCTCCACCCCACCAGCAGGCTGGACCGGTAGCGTAGGGGCGTAGCCGGACTTTGAGGCCGGCTACGCCCTTTCCTGTCGCCGCGGCGGCTACGTCAAATGACACTGAAAGTATTTTTGAATTGCTACGTCAAATGACGCGGCGAGTCTCACGGCATGTTGGTATAGTTGCGTCATCACCGGCCGAGGTTCTAACCCAAGGCGTCGGTGGCTGAGAGACCAATCGCGCTCCCGCCTTGAGAGCTGAGGAGCGCGCCCATGGTCGCAAATTCAATCATTATCATTCCAGCATGTTTCTTGATCATTGCTGCCATGGCCGGCTGGCTTGTTTGGTTGCGGACGCATGTCAGGTGAAGCGGCAACCGGACTTCGTGGTTTTCGCGCAGCGTTATGTTGATTGTGCCTACGTGCATATCGGTCTTGGCGAGCGAGCGCTTAACGAAAATGATCGCGCGTATCATGTGGCAACGGCAGGCAAGTACTTGTTGCTCGCCGATGGTGAACTTAGAGCGGCCCGAGCACGTACTCGCGCGGGTCCGAAGCGACGAAGCCTCAAGCACCTTCATGGTTGATGCTTTTATTTATCCTGGCAACAGTGGCGGACCGGTGGTTGTGCGCTTTAAGGCGATGGCGATCGCAGGCACAAAGTCATACGCCAAGGCGGCGTTAATTGGCGATCCGGATGCAACAACGACCGAGGAGATTCGGTGTCGTGTCACCCGTGGAGGTCCGTCAAATCTACGACGAGCCTGAAGCAAAGGTGAAGCATACTCTCGGATTTCTCCGACATATGAGATAGCTGATCTCAGGAGGTGGGCTTAACCTTGCCGACTGCCCGCACCACCTGTGCTCGTCCACGGCGTCCGAAGCAAGCTGTTTGGTAAACTCGCTGAGGTCCTCTGTTGGGATTGGGCAGTATATCGGACTTACCCGATCAACACCGGACGAGAGGAAACTTTTCAATGTCCCAAGCCCGGTCGGTAAGGGCACGAAGTGTGGGCTCGTAATAGCGCATGGTGAACCAGGATATAATGTAGGCGGATGGTCAATGGAGTCTGTCGATGCCGTTGCCAAGAGCACTAACGAGAGTCCAATAGGTTTCAGCGGAAGCATCATAGTCTCCGGTTTATCGGCGGAGCTGCTTTGCACAACGCTTTGACTATCGAGAGGTTCCGAGCGCGGCCCGCGCTTCGACATGCTGTCGCACGAAGCTGACGAAAGGGTCACCTAACGGGGGCCAGCGCTACTTCGCGACGCTGTTGCGGTTCAACGATATGACACGGAGCGCATTCCCGGAGAGCGATGTCGCGTCCCCTGTTGGCGTCGCCGGCAATCTGCGCTCGTCCCAGCGCGGCGATTTCGAGCCTGATGTTATTGGTGTCATGCCGCCGGTGCTCGCCGAACGGGCCGTTCGCCAAGCTGGATGCTGACGGCCGCACGGCAGTAGTGCTACCCTGCCACCTTATTCGGGAGACACGGATGCGACGGCGCGAGTTCATCGCAGGACTTAGCGGTGCAGCTGCGTGGCCGGTAGTGGCGCAGGCGCAGCGACCAGCAGTGCCGGTGATTGGAGTTCTAGGCAGCCAATCGTCCACCGCCGCTGCAGTAAACGTCGAAGCATTTCTTCGCGGCCTAGGTGAAGCCGGCTACGTCGAAGGCAAGAATGTTGTGATCGAATATCGCTGGGCGGACGGCCAAAACGGTCGATTGCGCTCGCTAGCGGCCGATCTGGTCCGACAACACGTGGCTGTAATCGTCACAGCGGGGGGCACTCCTCCGGCGCTCGCCGCGAAAGCTGAGACAGCAACTATTCCTGTTGTGTTTGCTGTTGGCACCGACCCGATTGCGTTTGGTCTTGTTGCCAGTCTGAGCAAACCGGGTGGCAATCTTACCGGCGTCACGTCGCTATTCGATGAAGTCGCGCCAAAACGGATGGAACTACTGCGAGAAGTAGTTCCTCGTAAAACGGTCTTCGCCCTACTTGTCAATCCAACCAACCCAAATGCCGAGAGCCAATCGAAGGTCATGCAGGAAGCTGCTCGTACGCACGGACTACAAATGCATGTCCTCTATGCCGGTGCGGAAACGGACATTGACGCGATTTTTGTACGCGCTTTTCAGCTTAAAGCCGCGGCGCTCCTGATTGGTGGCGATCCATTCCTCGACAGCCTGGGGAAGCAGATTGCTGCGCTAGCGGTGCGCAACCGCCTTCCCACGTCATCCTTTACGCGTAGTTTTCCTCTCGCCGGCGGTTTGATGAGCTATGGAGCCAACCTCGCGAAAACGTACCGCTTGGTCGGCATCAACACCGGACGTATTCTCAATGGTACGAAGCCAGCCGATCTGCCAGTCCAGCAATCTATCGATGTCGAATTGGTCATCAATCTCAAGACGGCAAAAGCGCTCGGCCTCGAAATCCCTGCACAACTGCTCGCCCGCGCCGACGAGGTGATCGAGTGACGCCCCGGGGTCAAACAACAATAGATGCTTTGGCGCTCTAACCCTCCCACTCGCCGCCCGGCCGGCTTCATCGAACCGTGCCTGCCGACCTTGGCAGATGCGGTGCCGTCCGGTGCGCAGTGGGCCTACGAAATCAAGCACGACGGACTGCGAACAACGGAGAACAGAACACTGGCGGAAGGGGTGTCCGCCTATATGTGCAAAAAGTTAAGATAAATCATTGTGTCAAAAAATTCGGCTCTAGTACTCCACAAACTAAACAACAAAACCCACCCTCACCCTCGTGGTGCACGTGAGCGCTTCGGGCGCTGCGCTCAACTCGGGGAAAATCCGCGCTGCACGGACGGGTGCCAAAATTTCCCGGGTGCACTCCAAAACCGCAGCATTTTTAAAAAAATCGATCTAGGAAGCCGTCCTGCTTACCGCTAACCGGTTCCAGGCCCTGTACTCATACATCGCGTGTTTAGCGACAACGAGCCGATGTCTGCTTTGCGTCCAACAGCGGCGGGAAAGCGGACATCTCACACGTGCACAAAAATACTTACCGATTACGCCCGTCGGAGCCCGGTATTTTCTGCGAGCGCCTCCCAATGGGGCACGGGACGCGCGGTCTCAGCATCCCCGGCCATCACTTCTTCGAGCGCGAGCGCGATCGTGAGCACTTTCAAATCCGACCCACGGGGGCCAATGATCTGGATTCCGAAGGGAAGGCCATTATGGTCGCGTCCGCACGGGATGGCGCATGAGCAGCAAAGTGCCATGGTTGGCATGTACGCGAGCGCTAACCAGCGCGTATAGCTCGGCATTTTTTCGCCGTCGATGTCCTCGACGAAGAGTTGCGCATGCGGGAACGGCGACACTGACGCCGTCGGCGTGATGAGTACATCGAAACGCTCGAAGAACTCGATCACGCGTTTCATCAGCTTGTGCTGCTGCACGTAGCCGCGGCCGACCTCCGCCATCGTGAGCCTAAGTCCTCGCTCGGTATTGTCGATGACGTTGCGGTCAAGTAAATCGCGGTGGCTCTTGAGCCTGTCCTGATGAGCCGTGACGTAAGCGATGCCGCGGTGGATTTCGAAGACCTCGTGTACACCCGAGAAATCAGGATGCGCCTGCTCGGCGCGCCCAATGTGCTTGCCGAACCGTAATACCTTCCTGGCAAACACCTCGCGAATGGCTTTGGAGACGGGCGCTTCACCCATATCGACAGAAATGGCAACGCGCACGCTGTTCAGGTCAGCTCGCGCAAGCGTGGCAGGCAAATCGAGCCGGCGCACCGAAAATGGATCGGCCGTGCACGCGTCCACCTGGGCGCGCAGCAACAAGTAAGCGTCGGCGACCGAGCGGCCCATTGGCCCGAGTACACTCCACGGCACCAGACCTGCCGCACGATCTGGAGCCGATACCGTGCCGACCGATGGTCGGAAACCCACGATGCCGCAATAAGCCGAGGGCGTTCGCAGCGAACCAGCGTAATCGGAGCCCGTTGCCAGCGGCATCTGGGCCACGGCGAGCGCGGCGGCAGAGCCCCCTGAAGACCCACCTACAGTCAACTCTGGATTGAAGGGGTTGCCGGTGGCACCGCAAACGCGGTTGCGGGTGTTGCCGCCCGCACCGAACTCAGGCGTATTAGTCTTGCAAAATACGTTGGCCCCTGATGCTCGCAGATTGGCGACCATTGGCGTATCAGCATCCGGAATGTGCTCTGCGTATATCAGCGAGCCCCAAGTCGTGCGCATGCCCTTCACTGGTTCGAGATCTTTGACACCGACCGGTAGCCCGTGCAGCACTCCAAGTGGGGCACCCTTCGCCACCTCCGCCTCTAGGATCTCGGCGCGACTCCGAGCCAACGGTTCATCGATTGCAACCACGGAGTTGATTTTGTGATTGGTCTCGGCGATGCGCGCGAGGCAGCTTTCGATCAGTTCGACCGGCGATAGTTTCTTGGCTCCGATAAGCCGGCGGGCCTCAACAGCGGAGAGATCGGCGGGTTCACTCATAGTCCTGCTTTCACCGGCGAGGAGATTGCGCAAAGCCTATCGCAGCGACCGGCCGAAAGAAATTGCTGCATTGCAGTGGGCCGAAGTCGCTCTGGGGGCGCTTTGGGTCATTAGCGGACATTGCCGACGCACTTCCGAACGTCCGCTTTTCCGCCGAAAGCGGACATCACCGCAAACCGGCAGCGTGTCTGCTAAGTGCGAATAGCGGACATCGCGGCCCGCTATTCGATCACTTCGTCGGCGCGGACCAGAAGTGATGTAGGTACATCAATGCCCAGCACCTTCGCGGTTTTCAGGTTGACGACAAATTCAAACTTGGTCGGTTGCTGGACTGGCAGGTCGGCAGGCTTTTCGCCCTTGAGGATGCGGGTCGCGTACTGACCGATCTGGCGGTATGCCCCGGGAATGCTGGTGCCATAACTCATTAGTCCACCAGCCTTGGCATATTCGCTCCAAGGGTAGCCCGTCGGTATTGCGTAGCGTGCCGCGAGCGCAACCAGCTGGGTGCGCTGGCTATTGAAAAATGGATCGGCGCTGACGAGCAACGCTTGAGCGCCCTGCCGACTGGCGCTGACGAACTCCCGCTCCAAATCAGTCTCGACGCTGGCATTAAGAGTGAACAGCGGCAGTCCAGCCACTTCCGTCATATTCTGCACGTCCCGGCTGTCGACAGAGTTCTGTGGGTTCACTAGAACGGCTATTTTGGTGGCGTTGGGCACCAGCTCTCGCAGCAGCTCCAAACGCTTGGGCGCTAACTCCGAGGTGTACACGCTCACGCCCGTGGCATTGCCGCCCGGACGATTAAAGCTGCTCACGAGTCCGTCACCGACTGGGTTGGCTCCACCGATAAAGAGAACGGGAATGGTCGTGGTGGCGGCCTTTGCAGCCCGCGCGGTCACGGTCCCCCCGGTCGCAGCGATCACCGCTACTCGACGGCGAACAAGATCGGCCGCTAACGCCGGCAAACGATCATATTGCCCGTCAGCCCAGCGATATTCGACCGTGACGTTCTTACCCTCGAGATAGCCGCCATCCTTTAGTCCCTCGTGGAACGCAGATAGCGGAAGCGCGAACGGCCCTGGCGATGCGCTATTGAGAAATCCGATTACTGGCATCGTCGACTTCTGTGCAAGCGCGACCGACGGCCATGCCGCCAGGCTGCTGAGTGTTGCGATAAACTCGCGCCGCTTCATCAAGTGGATAGACATCGAACCCACAGCGGGGTCAGCCGGGCCAATGCGCAATACTAGCATGCCCGATCTAGTTTCCGTGATCTTTCCGTGATCCTCCCGTGATCGCGGCGCGCTCCCTGTCGCCAAATCTGGCGGAAGGGGTGGGATTCGAACCCACGAGTGACTTGCGCCACTGCCGGTTTTCAAGACCGGTGCCTTAAACCACTCGGCCACCCTTCCACTGCAATCGGATCAAATATTTCATCGTGGCCGTTGCCACCAGTTCCTTAGTCGCTTTGCCGAAGCCTTCAAATCTATTCCCAGTCCCCAACGCGTCGGCTTCAGCGTCACGACCGCTCGCGCGGATCGATCCATGGGGCCGCAACGTCGAATGACGAGCGATCCTACCGCGGCTGCCTTGCAGGCTTCGCCGGCTGCAGCATTGTGGTTACAGGGTTCGGATCAATCGTTACCGTCTCCGACGCATACCAGTTCGGTTTGTCGCGCGTCACGTGCACCCCTACCGTTTCCGGGTAGTAGCCGGTGAGGCTGAAGGTCACGGCGTAAGCGCCGGTCTTGTCCGGTGCCGGCAGCGCACACGGCGTTTTGCAGCTGCCTCCGCTTGCGAGGCTCACCTCGGCGCCGACCGGGTTCGACTGAAACTGGATTTTAGCCGGTTCGCCGCCCTGTCCGGGGATGTTGGAACAGGCTGAAACAAGCAAGCCGCCAACGACCAACATAAACGCTCTCTGCACCACAACGTTGCTCACGGACACGCGCCACATCATTGGACCCACCCGGAGATCAGCCAACCGCCGAAAATCACCAGCGCAAGCGCAACCGGCCCGCGCCAGCCCCACCTGAACAGCAGATAGATCAGCTTTTCCGGGTCGATGCCGCGTGCCATCGTTGAACATTCCGCAATCGATGCCAAAACCAAGTCGCTCGTGCCCCGAACCCGAGGTTTGCACACACTGTGCCGCAAGTCTGAATGCGAACTTCGGGTTCAAAGGGGCACGAGTAAATATATGATCCTAGCGCCGCTTTTCGATTTGAAGTTCCTGGACGAGCTTGCCGCAACCGCTGTAGGAACTTCAAATCGGCGGCGCTAGTGTCGTACACATCACAAATCACCGCAGCTTTAGCAGAGCGCGGCGGAGGTCAAAACCGAGCAGCTGTTGCCGCAGCTGCGAAAGCACGGTTGAACGCGAGTCGGCAACTCGCGACCAGCCCACCAGCTTAAAACCACGCCTTTGCCCGCAATCGGCCGCGCTTCGAAGCCGGCAGATCACAGTCGCTGCAAAATCGAACGCCGACCGCCGCGCCCGACCATGAATTTACCATTTTGCCCGTCCTTCATTCCCAGGCGGGCCGTGTCGAGGTATGGTACGGCCGCTCGGCCATAGGGGAGGTCGAGGGGGATCGGTCGCAGCCTTAGGGCTTAGGCCGTGCTAGGGGCAGGGTGGGGTTAATGCGGCAATCAGGCGATTGGCGCGGTCTTAAGCGACCGGCGCGCTACGGGGCGCTTGCCCTCGGCTGCCTGGCGCTTGCCCATTGCGGCTCGCAGGACCAGTTCACCAGCCGACTCGATCCGAAATACGGGGTTTCCTCCAGTCCACGCGTGGTCGATTTCGGCGAGCCGGTCCCCAAGGGCGGCGGGACCTACCGAATCGGCAAACCCTATGTGGTCGCGGGCGTCACCTACGTGCCCGAGGAGAACCCGCACTACCGGGCCGAGGGTTTGGCGTCATTCTACGGGCCCGACTTCCACGGTCGAAGGACCGCCAACGGCGAAGTGTTCGACATGGAGAGCCTGTCGGCAGCGCATCCGACCCTGCCGATTCCCTGCTACGTCCGCGTCACCAATCTGGCGAACCACAAGTCCGTCATCGTCCGGGTCAACGACCGCGGGCCCTATCACGGCAATCGCCTGATCGACGTGTCGATCAAGACCGCACACGTGCTTGGATTTCATCAGTTCGGGGTCGCGCGCGTGCGCGTCGAATTTGTCGGTCCGGCGTCACTCGACGGCTCCGACGACCGCATGCTGCTGGCGACCTACCGCGAAGGCGAACCCGCTCCCGCGCCGTCGCGCGTCATGCTGGCGTCGGCCAAACCGTTCTTGCCGCAAACGCAGGCACCGATCCTCGCCGACGTCCCGCTGCCGATGAGCCGGCCATTTTCGCTCGGTGACGGGCAGGAGGTCGCGGAACCCGTCAGCCAGCCGATCGCCGCGCAGCCGCAGAAAAAGAAGCAGCAGTCGGCGCGCAACGACGCCCTGCGCTCGCGCAGCCTGCAGGAGCAGGCGCGCGATTTGAACAGCGGCGCCGTTTCGGCCTATGCGCCCGTGCGCGACGGCTCCCAGGCGCCGGTGCCGGTCGCAAGCGCCCGTGGTTTCAACTGACCGCGCCCCCGGTCCGGGATCGCCCCATAACCGACACGATTTTGCAGATTTCTGCGTCGTCGGCGGGGGATATTGACCGGCCCGGAGCCTGTTGTATGGGTCCCGGGCTCTTGCTAGCCATAGTCAGATGATACTCGCGACCCGAATGAAATCATTGGTCGTGCGGTGCGCGCGGCGCCCGTCGCCGCTCCTCGTTTGCGCCCTGGCCGCGCTGCCGCTGGCCGCGATTGCCGCGACCGCGCCGGGGCAGAAGAAGGAAGAGTTTGCGACCGCCGCCCCCTACGCGATCCTGATCGAGGCGGACAGCGGCTCGGTGCTGTTCGAGAAGGCGGCTGACCAGGCCACCCCGCCATCCAGCATGGCCAAGCTGATGACCAGCGAGGTCGTGTTTCACGAATTGACCGAGGGCAAGCTCAAACTCGACGACGAGTTTCAGATCAGTGAGGACGCGTGGCGGCGCGGCGGTGCGCCGTCGCATACGTCGAGCATGTTCGCGCCGATCTACAGCCGCGTGCGCGTGCAGGATCTCCTCACCGCCGCGATCGTGCAATCGGCGAACGACGCCTGCATCGCGCTCGCGCAGGGCATCGCCGGCAACGAGACCGCGTTCGCAATGAAGATGAATGAGCGCGCCAAGGAAATCGGACTGACCGGTTCGAACTTCACCAACGCCACCGGCCTGCCGGATCAGGGGCTGAAGTCGACCGTGCGCGACCTCGCGAAACTGGCGCAGTACCTGATCAAGACCTATCCGGAGTTCTACAAATATTACGGCGAGAAGGAATTCACCTGGAACAAGATCCGCCAGCAGAACCGCAACCCGCTACTCGCCATGAACATCGGCGCGGATGGTCTCAAGACCGGCTACACGGAAGACGGCGGCTACGGGCTCGTCGGCTCCGCCGAACGCGACGGGCTGCGCCTGATCGTCGTCGTCAACGGTCTGAAAAGCGAAAAGGAGCGCGGCGAGGAGGCTCGGAAGCTGTTGGAATGGGGCTTCCACGGGTTCGAAACAAAGATGCTGTTCGCCGAGGGTCAGATCGTCGGCGAGGCGCGGCTGTTTGGCGGCGAGCAGATGCATGTGCCGCTGGTCGGCCAGGACGTCATCGCCCTAATGGTGCCGCGCGGGAGCAATGATCGGATCTCGGCCAAGGTGGTCTACAACGGACCCGTGCTGGCGCCGGTCGCGCGCGGCCAAGCGATCGGGAAGCTGCGGGTGTCTCGGGGCGACCGGGTCGCGCTTGAAGCACCGCTGATCGCGGCGGAGAGCGTTGGGCGGGGAGGGATGGCGCGGCGCGCCCTTGATGCGATGGGCGAACTCGTCATCGGTCTGTTCCGCTCGGGTGCCAGTTTGGCATCCGCGCCAGCGTCGGCGCGGCGCGCAGGCAATCCGCAGCTCTGAGGCGCAATGCAGGGCCGGTTCATCAGTTTCGAAGGCGGCGAGGGGGCGGGCAAGTCGACCCAGGCGGCACTGCTTGCGCAGCGCCTGACGGCGCTCGCTATCCCGGTCGTGCTGACGCGCGAGCCGGGCGGCTCGGCCGGCGCCGAGATCATTCGACACATTCTGCTCAACGGCGGCGCCAAACCGTTCGGGCCCGATGCCGAAGCCGTGCTGTTCGCGGCGGCGCGGGCCGATCACGTGACCAACACGATCCGGCCGGCGCTCGAGCGCGGCGATTGGGTGATCTGCGACCGCTTCATCGATTCAACTCGGGTCTATCAGGGCGCCGTCGGACAGGTCGACGCGCGTATCATCAGCGCGCTTGAGCGCCTCACGGTCGGCGATACCGTCCCGGATCTGACGTTCCTGCTGGATCTGCCGCCGCGCGTGGGGCTCGAGCGCGCAAACGCGCGGCGCGGCGCTGCGGAGGCCGATCGCTTCGAGCAGGAAGCGCCCGACTTTCACGCAACGCTTCGGCGCGCCTACAAGGCAATCGCTGCTGCAAATCCGGAGCGCTGCGTAACGATCGACGCGCGCGGGACGCAGGACGCCGTCGCCGCCGAGGTGTGGACCATCGTACAGGCGCGGCTCAATCCGACCGCCCAGACGCGCGCGCTTTCGGAAGCCGCCCCGTGAGCCCTGCGCGGGCGCGCACCGCCGACGCACCGGACACCCCGCATCCGCGCGAAGCGACTCAGTTGTTCGGCCATGCGGATGCCGAGCAGAACTTGCTGCAGGCCTACCGCAGCGGCCGCATGCCGCACGCCTGGTTGATCGGAGGCCCGGAAGGCATCGGCAAGGCAACGCTCGCCTATCGTATGGCGCGCTTTGTTCTTGCCAATCCCGACCCCCACGCCAAGGCGGTGCAAACCGCCCAATCGCTCGCGGTCGCGACCGACCATCCGGCCGCACGCCGGATGGTCGCGCAGGCGCACAGCGATTTGCTCACACTCGAGCGAACGGTCGGCGACACCGGGAAGATGCGCACCGAAATCGCCGTCGCCGACGTGCGCCGCACGATCGGCTTTTTCGGTTCGACCGCGGGGGCAGGAGGCTGGCGCGTCTGCATTGTCGACAGCGTCGATGAGCTCAACCGGTTCGGCACCAATGCGTTGCTGAAGATTCTCGAAGAGCCTCCGGCGAAGTCGCTGCTGTTGCTCGTCAGCCATGTCCCCGGGCAGGTGCTGCCCACCATTCGCTCGCGCTGCCGGCAGCTGTCGCTGCGTCCGCTAAGCCCCGACGACGTCGTCACGGCGGCCGCCGCAGCGCTCGGCATCGCCGAGGACGACAACGACCTGCGGCACGCGGCCGCGCTCGCCGACGGCAGCGTCGCACGCGCGCTCGCGCTCCACGACGGCGCGACGCTCGCGCTCCACGACGGCGTGGCTGCACTGCTGGCCCGGCTGCCGGAGGTCGATCCGCGTGCGTTGCACGTCATCGGCGACAGTCTGGGCAGGGCGGACGATGAGGCGTTTGACACGTTCCTCGCGGCGATCCGCGAATGGCTGTCGACGCGCCTTGCCTACGAGAAGGACGCTGCGCGATTGGCCCGCGTCGCAACCGCGTGGGAAATATTCAATCAGGCGGCAGCCGACGTCGCGGTCTACAATCTCGAGCGCAAACCGCTGGTATTTTCTGCGTTCAACTTGCTGGCAGGGCTCGCGCGCGCTTAGTTCAGTCTTGCATATCGGGTGCGCTTGCCGGACGCGCGGGCCGTTGATACCTATGCCCGAACAGCCGCTTTCGGCACAATCCACCGGATCAACAACGAGTCATACGGATCAATGGCAAAGAGTGCGTTTTTCATCACGACGGCGATTGCGTATCCGAACGGCGCGCCGCATATCGGCCACGCCTACGAGGCCATTGCGACCGATGCGATCGCGCGCTTCATGCGGCTCGACGGCTATGACGTATTCTTTCTCACTGGCACCGACGAGCACGGCCAGAAGATTCAGCAGACCGCCGCCAAGGAAGGTTTGACTGCGCGGCAACTGGTCGACCGCAACGTGCTGCGTTTCCGCGCCATGGTCGAGCGCATGAACTGCTCGAATGACGACTTTATCCGCACGACCGAACCGCGCCACTATCGCGCATCGAGTGCGATCTGGGAACGCATGGCCAAGGCGGGCGACATTTATCTCGACAAGTATGCCGGCTGGTATTCGGTGCGCGACGAAGCGTTCTACGATGAGAGCGAGACGCGGCTTGACCAGAACGGGCAGCGGATCGGCCCGCACGGAACGCCGGTCGAATGGGTGGAGGAGGAGAGCTACTTTTTCCGCCTGTCGGCCTATCAGGACAAGCTGCTCGACCTCTACCGGCGGATTCCCGACTACGTGCTGCCCAAGGAGCGGCTCAACGAGGTCGAGAGTTTCGTGCGCGGCGGCCTCAAGGACCTGTCGATCTCGCGCACGACCTTCGACTGGGGCGTTCCGGTGCCGGGCGATCCCAAGCACATCATGTACGTTTGGGTCGACGCGCTGACCAACTACATCACTGCCGTCGGCTATCCCGATGTCGAGAGCGAGGCGTTCAAGCGCTATTGGCCGGCAGCACTGCACGTAATCGGCAAGGACATCGTGCGCTTTCACGCCGTTTACTGGCCCGCATTCTTGATGTCGGCCGGCGTGGACGTGCCGCAGCGGATCTTCTCGCATGGGTTTCTGTTCAACCGCGGCGAGAAAATGTCGAAGTCGGTCGGCAACGTGATCGACCCGTTCGCGCTCGCCGATGCCTATGGAGTCGACCAGCTGCGTTTCTTTCTGCTGCGCGAGGTGCCGTTCGGACAGGACGGAAACTACAGCCACGACGCGATCGTCACGCGCATCAACGCCGATCTCTCCAACGATCTCGGCAATTTGGCGCAGCGCTCGCTCACCATGATTGCGCGCCAGTTTGACGGCGTGGTGCCGCAACCGGGTGCGCTGAGCGATGCCGACAATGCGATCCTCGCGCTTGCCGACGGCATGATCGGGAAGGCGCGCGAGGCGATGAAGACGCGGCAGTTGCACCAGGTGCTCAACATGGTGTGGGCGGTGATCGCCGAGGCCAATCGCTACTTCGCGGGCGAAGCCCCGTGGGCGCTCGCCAAGACCGACCCCAAACGGCAGGCCACCGTACTCTACGTCACGACGGAAGTGCTGCGGCAAGTCGCGATCCTGACCCAACCGGCGATGCCGCACGGCGCCGCGATGTTGCTCGATCAGCTCGGCGTCCCGGAGGGCGAACGCGCCTTCGACCGGCTCGGCGGGGCGCATCGCATTGCCCCTGGGAGCAAGCTTGCGGCACCCAGTCCGGTGTTCCCGCGCTACGTCGATCCGGACGCCCCAAAAGGCTGACCATGCTGGTCGACAGTCATTGCCATCTGGACTTTCCGGACTTTGCCCACGAGCTCGACGCGGTGGTGGCGCGAGCGCGCGACGCCGGCATTGGCCGCATCGTCACGATCTCGACGCGGGTTCGGCGGCATGACCAGGTGCTCGCCATCGCAGAGCGCTTTGCCGACGTGTTCTGCTCGGTCGGCACGCATCCACACCACGCCCAGGAGGAGCTCGACGTTACGGTCGACGATCTCGTCGCGCGCACGCGCCATCCACGCGTGGTCGCGGTCGGGGAGGCCGGTCTCGATTACCACTACCACTTCAGTCCGGTCGACGCGCAGGAGCAGGGCTTTCGCCGCCACATCGCGGCTGCGCGCGCGACCGGACTTCCGCTCGTGATCCATTCCCGGGATGCCGATGACGACATGGCGCGCATCCTGGAAGAGGAAACCCGCAAAGGCGCATTCCCCGCGGTGCTGCACTGCTTCACCGGCGGACGCGGTCTTGCGCAGCGCGCGATCGCGCTCGGCCTTTCGATTTCCTTCACAGGCATATTGACCTTTAAGAAGTCCGAGGAACTGCGTGAGATCGCAGCCGAACTTCCGGCCGACCGGATCCTGGTTGAGACCGACGCACCGTATCTTGCACCCGGAAAGTTCAGAGGAAAGCGCAACGAACCTTCGTATGTTATTGAAACAGCCAAGGTTTTATCCGATGCACGTGGCGTACCATTCGACCAGATCGAACGCCAGACAACCGACAACTTCTTTCGCCTGTTTGCCAAGGTGCCGCGCCCGCAGAGAAGCGCCGCGTGACGCTCACCGCAACCATCCTGGGCTGCGGCTCCTCGGCCGGAGTGCCGCGTCCTGCGCTCGGCTGGGGCGCGTGCGATCCCTTAAATCCGCGCAACCGGCGCCGGCGTTGCTCACTCCTCCTCGAGCGAACCAGCCACGACGGCGGCTGCACCCGTGTGCTCATCGACACGTCGCCCGATCTGCGCGAGCAATTGCTCGACGCCAATGTCGATTGGCTCGACGGCATCTTTTTCACCCACGAGCACGCCGACCACACCCACGGGATTGACGATCTGCGCTCGCTTTACATTCATCGCCGGCGGCGGCTCGATCTCTACCTTGACGAGGCCGCGGCACGCGTCGTCCTTCATCGGTTCGGCTATTGCTTCGTGACGCCGCCCGGCAGCGAATATCCGCCGATCGCGAACGAGCACCGGATCGCGCCCGACAAGCCGATCACGGTCCAAGGGGCAGGGGGCGAGATCGTGGTCCTCCCGTTCGTGCAGGACCACGGCGACGTTCCGTCGCTCGGATTTCGGTTCGATGGTCTCGCTTATTCCAGCGACCTCGTCGGCCTACCCGACGCGAGCCTGCCGGCACTGGCGGACCTCGACATCTGGATCGTGGACGCGCTGCGCTACCGGCCGCACCCAAGCCACTTCAGCGTCGATGACGCGCTGCGCTGGATCGAGCGCATCGACCCGCAACGGGCGGTGCTGACCAATCTGCATGCCGATCTCGACTACGCGACCCTGAAGGCGAGCCTGCCGGGGAATGTCGAACCGGCCTATGACGGCATGCGAATTGAGATCGGCTGACGCCGTCGCGAGCGCTTGGAAAGGCCCATTTCATCGACGTTAGTTGAAAATGTTCCATAATATGTCTTATGCGAATGGAGCCATTATTCGACTGCCGAGCCCTCGAGCGGCACGGACCCGGCGGATCGCGGCTCCGTGGTCATGAGCCCTGGGCTCGCCGCTGCGTGACGCCCCGGGACGACGGCGGGTCGTTCTGGGCGCTTCCGGTCACCCGCATGACATGCGCGGTCGCGAGGAACAGCCCCCCGATGGAGCGCGTTGGCTCTCTGCCCTGCCAAAATGGGGCGCGGCGCTCCTGCAAGCGGCGCGGACGCTCCATGCGAGGCACGGCCCTTCCCGGCGCCGCCAACGGCGCTTAACTGACCGTGGATCGCTTAACCGCGCCGTTTCGCGCCGGCCGTTGCCAAAAATCCAACCAACCCTCGAGGTGAGCCCGTGAGCAAGGTCAAAACATTGGAAACCCGCAGTACCCGCAATCTCGATACGCCGACCGATCTGTCGTCGGAGGGCGTCAAGGCCATTTCGGCCGCGTTGAACGTGGTGCTCGCCGACAGCTTCGCGCTTTACCTCAAGACCAAGAATTTCCACTGGCATGTGAGCGGCCCGCATTTCCGCGATTACCACCTGCTGCTGGATGATCAGGGCGACCAGATTTTCGGCACCACGGATGAGATCGCAGAGCGCGTGCGCAAGATCGGGGGTCGGACCATCCGTTCCATCGGCCACATCGCCAAGCTCCAGCGGATTCGCGATAACGACGCCGATTTCGTCGATCCCGAGGATATGCTGCAGGAGTTGATGCGCGACAACAAAGCCGTCGTGCATTCGATGCGCCAAGCGCACGAGGTTGCGGACAAGCACGGCGACGTCGCCACCGCAAGCATCCTGGAAAACTTCATTGACGCCACCGAAAAGCGCGTGTGGTTCCTGTTCGAGGCGAGCCGCGCTGCCGACGAAACTGGTCACTGACCCTGCTCTCTCGATTTATCCACGCCCGTCGCGGCTTCGTCGCGACGGGCGTGGGCGTTTGCTAAGGTGATTTCAAAGCAAAACAACCGTCGGTCGGAAGCGGGACAAAAGGCATGAAACCGTCGCGGGATATTTCCGGACTCCTCGAGATCATGGCGGCGCTACGGACGCCGCCGACCGGCTGCCCCTGGGATCTCGAGCAGAATTTCGCGACCATCGCCCCCTACACGATCGAGGAAGCCTACGAGGTTGCGGACGCGATTGCGCGCGGCGACCTCGCCGATCTGCGCGACGAACTGGGCGACCTGCTGCTGCAGGTCGTATTCCACGCCCGCATGGCGCAGGAGCAAGGCGCGTTCGCGTTCGGCGATGTGGTCGAAGCCATTACCGAAAAGATGCTGCGCCGGCACCCGCATGTGTTCGGCGACGAAGACGCGCGGCGGCCAGAGGCCGTGAAGGGACTGTGGGAGCGGATCAAGGCAGAAGAAAAGGCCAGCAAGGCGTTGCAGAAAGGCACCGCCGCTCCGGACGGTGCGCTCGCCGGTGTACCGGCTGCCCTGCCCGCCATGATCCGGGCCCAGAAGCTTCAGTCTAAGGCCGGCCAGGTCGGCTTCGACTGGAACGACCCGCAGGCGGTGCTTGCGAAGATACGCGAGGAGACCGCAGAGATCGCGAGCGCGCTTGCGCGCGGGGACCACAACGCCGCCGGACAGGAGGTCGGGGACCTGCTGTTCGCCGCCGTCAATCTCGCCCGTCACCTCGACCAGGACGCCGAGGGCTTGCTGCGCAGCACCAACCAGAAATTCGAACGCCGGTTCGGCGCAATTGAAGCCGCATTGGCGCGGCAAGGCCGTACCCCGACGCAGGCCTCGCTTAAGGAAATGGACGCGCTGTGGGACGCCGCCAAGCGCGACGAAGCGGCCACGCCCCCCGAACACCCGACCCGCTAGCGATGAGGGATTGCGAAGATTTTGCTTGTGGCCATCCTTCGAGACGCCCTCGCTTCGCTCGGGCTCCTCAGGATGAGGCCTACGATGGTGGGCCGACCGCCGTGCAACACACTCCGTCCTCGTCCGGAGGAGCGCCCGCAGGGCGCGTCTCGAAGGACGGCCACGCACGCCCTCTCAGGACACGCGTCGACGTCCGGCGCCGCGGCCATCGGTAGCGGCCCTCACCCGGCCCTGGAACTTGGCGAGCAGCAATTGGGCGTTCGCCGGATGCACCCGGACCGTCATCGTGACCCGGCCGTCCTCGGCGACCGTCTTCGCCAGGACCTCCGCATTGCGATAGAGCCAGCTCATCCCGGCGCCGTCCGCACCGTCGATCGTCACCTCGTAGCTGGCACGCGCGCCGGCGAGCTGCCCTTCGATCAGGGTTTTGAGCGCTTCGAGCCCCTCCCCGGTCACCGCTGATACGAGAACCGCGGGCGTTTGGTTGCGCGCGACCAGATTGGCAACGCGTTCGCGCGCCTCCTCGCTCAATCGATCGATCTTGTTCCAGACCTCCACCAGCCGCCGGTCCGACCGGTCGATGCCGAGTTCATCGAGTACTTTCGCGACGTCGCGCGATTGCGCGTCCGTATCGTTGTGCGACACGTCGCGCACATGCAGAATCAGATCTGCCTCGATGACTTCCTCGAGCGTTGCCCGAAACGCGGCAATCAACGTCGTCGGCAGGTCCGATATGAACCCGACGGTGTCGGACAGAATAACGCGCTCGCCGTGCGGCAGGTCGACGGCCCGCAGCGTCGGGTCGAGCGTTGCAAACAGCATATCGGCCGACAAAACACGCGATGCCGCCAGGTGATTGAACAAGGTCGACTTGCCGGCGTTGGTGTAGCCGACCAGCGCGACGATCGGATAAGGCACGCGCTTGCGGCTTTCGCGGTGCAGATGGCGCGTGCGCTTGACGCCCTCGAGCTCCTGTTTGATCCGCGCAATGCGTTCCGCGATGATGCGGCGGTCGGCTTCGATCTGGGTTTCACCGGGTCCACCCAGAAATCCGAAACCGCCGCGCTGGCGTTCGAGATGGGTCCACGAACGCACCAGGCGGCCGCGCTGATAGGTCAGATGGGCGAGTTCGACCTGCAGCGCTCCTTCGCGGGTGCGGGCGCGCCGTCCGAAGATCTCCAGGATGAGGCCGGTGCGATCGAGCACCTTGGCATGCCAGGCCTTTTCCAGGTTGCGCTGCTGCACCGGGGAGAGCGCGCAATCCATCACCACGAGCCCGGCCTCAAGGCTCTTCACGACGCCGGCGAACTCGTCGACCTTGCCCTTTCCGATGAAGGTCGCCGGGTTGATCTCGCCGAGCGGCACAATCCCCGCCTCGACGACCTCGAGCTCGATCGCCCGCGCGAGACCAACCGCCTCATCGAGCCGGGCTGTCGCCGGGCGATCCGACACGGGGCTTCGCGCACGCCCGCCCCCGCGCCGGTCGCGCGGGTAAGGGCCGATCACGATCGCGCGCCCTGCCCCCGACCCGGCCGGGGTTACAGCGTCGCGCGCATCACGTCGTCGCAGCTCCAATCAGGTCTTTTCCTCGACCGGAACGTCCTCAGCAGAATCGAACAGCTGAATGGGATGGCCCGGCATGATGGTTGAGATGGCGTGTTTGTAGACGAGTTGAGAATGTCCGTCGCGTCTTAACAAAACACAGAAGTTATCGAACCAGGTTACGACGCCTTGTAACTTGACCCCGTTAACGAGAAAAATCGTCAGTGGGGTCTTGTTCTTGCGGACATTGTTGAGAAACGTGTCTTGTAGGTTTTGAGCGCGGTCGGCTGCCATGGCCGTTGTTTCCATTTTTTTCTCGCGTTTCCATCCCACCCCGCGAGTCGTTTTCTTATTAGTTCTCTTTCTCTTATTGGTTCTCTTTGCCCCAGGCCCCGAAATCGAGGACCAAATTCATACGACCAGCCCAGTCCGACGGCAGGCCAGCTGGCCGCGCAAGCCTCTCATGGTCCATAGGCCCAGCTTGTCCCTTGGTCAAGCTCAAGAAACCTCTGCATAACGATGGAAATCGCGCCTGAGCGCGGTCGCGATGGGGCCCGGACGTCCCGATCCAATCGGACGCCCATCGATTCGCACCACCGGCAACACAATCTGGCTGGCGGCGGTCATGAACGCCTCGCGCGCCGCATAAGCCTCTTCCACTGAAAATGCGCGTTCTTCGACCCGAAGGCCGTGCGCGCCGGCCACCTCCAGCACCACCGTGCGAGCCACGCCGCGCAGAATGCCGTGATCCGTGGGTCTCGTGACCAACGCCCCGTTTGCGGTCACGATCCATGCGTTCGACGAAGACCCCTCCGTCACCAAACTATCGCGGTCGACGTACCAGGCTTCGCGTGCTCCTTGTTCGCGGGCGGCCTGCTTGGCCAACACGTTGGGCAGGAGCGAGATCGATTTGATGTCGACACGACCCCAGCGATTGTCCGGCACCGTCACCACGCTCACGCCCACCGCGGCCTCGCGTTCGTATCTGCTGCGATCGAGGCGGCGGGCGGTGACGACCATGGCGACCGGCGTCTGGCCGGGTGGAAAAGCGTGGTCGCGCCGGGCGACCCCGCGGGTGACCTGGAGATAGACGAGGCCGTTGCGCACGCGGTTGCGCGCGATTGTTTCACGCAGCACCACGCCCAACGCCGCATCCGACATGGGAGCGGCCATGTGCAGCGCCTCGAGCGAGCGGTGCAGGCGCGCCACGTGCCGCCGCTCGTCGATCAGGTGTCCGTCGCGGACCTCGCAGACCTCGTAAACGCCGTCGGAAAACTGATAACCGCGGTCCTCGATGTGGACCATCGCGTGGTTATACGCGCGGTAGCGTCCGTTGACGTAGGCGATGCGCAGCATGAAAGCTTGACGTACTCAAGAAGCGCTGCGACCGCTTAGTCCATTCCCAGGGCCTTGAGCTTGCGATGCAGCGCCGAGCGCTCCATTCCGACGAATTCAGCGGTGCGCGAGATATTGCCGCCGAAGCGGCTGATCTGCGCCCGCAGATATTCGCGCTCGAACGCCTCGCGCGCCTCGCGCAACGGTAGCCCCATCAAGTGTTCGCCGCCGTCACCGTGCGGCATGGTTGGGACCATGGAGCCGACGTCCTGCGGGAGCATATCGGCGCCGACCTCGGCGTCCGGATCCCCGCCAGCGAGAATCATCAGCCGTTCGACGTTGTTGCGCAGCTGCCGGACGTTGCCCGGCCAGTCGTGCGACTGCAGCACCGCCAAGGCATCCGACGCGATGCGGCGAATCGGCAGCCCGGTCGCAACCGAAATCTGGTTCATGAAGTATTGCACCAGTTCCGGTATGTCCTCGCGGCGCTCGGCCAGCGGCGGCACGCGCAACGGGACCACCGACAGCCGGTGATAGAGATCCTCGCGGAACTTGCCCGCCGCGACTTCCGCCTCGATGTCGCGACCGGTCGAGGAAACGATGCGCACGTCGACCGTTACTTTCGAGGTGCTGCCGACGCGTTGAAACGTCTGATCGACGAGCACGCGCAGGATCTTGTTTTGGGTCTCGCGCGGCATGTCGGCGATTTCATCGATAAACAGCGTTCCGCCATGGGCCTCTTCGAGCGCCCCTACCTTGCGTCCATGCGCGCCATTGGCTTCGGTCCCAAACAGCTCGACCTCCATGTGCTCGGGCAACATGGCTGCGGCGTTGATCACGACGAACGGCCCCGACGCACGGTTGGAGCGCATGTGGATGGTGCGGGCGGTGAGCTCCTTGCCCGACCCCGAGGAGCCGACGATGAGGATCCGGCTGTTGGTCGGCGCCACCTTCTCGATCTGATTGCGCAACTGGTTGATCGCAGGCGACTTGCCGACAAGGTTGGTGACGATCGGCGCCAGCGCCTTGAGCTCGCGCACCTCGCGCTTGAGGCGCGAGGTCTCGAGCGCGCGATCCGCTACCAGCACCAGACGGTCGGCCTTGAACGGCTTCTCGATGAAATCGTAGGCGCCGCGCTTGATCGCGGACACCGCGGTTTCGATATTGCCGTGGCCCGAGATCATCACCACCGGCATCGCGGGATGTTCTTCCTTGATCTTGTCAAGGAGCTGAAGCCCGTCCAGACGGCTGCCTTGCAGCCAGATGTCGAGGAACACCAGTGACGGCCGCCCGGCCGCAATGGCCGAGAGTGCTTCGTCGCTATTGGCGGCAGTTTCCGTGCTGTGCCCTTCGTCATCAAGGATACCTGCGACAAGATCACGAATATCGGCCTCGTCGTCGACGATGAGAATATCGGATGTCATGACGCTAGCTCGGTTGCGGGTTGTTGCGATGCGCGGATGTCAGGGGCAGCGAAGGAAACGCGGACCCACGTCCCCCGCTGTTCCGGAACCTTTTCGGTGGCGTCGCGCAGCTCGATGCCGCCACCGTGTTCCTCGAGAATCTTGCCGACGATCGCGAGCCCCAGACCGGTGCCCTTCTCGCGCGTCGTCACATAGGGCTCCATCAAGCGGTTGCGATTTTCCTTGGGCAGCCCGATGCCGTTATCGACGACGTCGATGACGATCGTCTGACCCTCGCGCGCCGCCGATACCTTGATGCGCCCGCGCCCGAGTTCGGCCGACGGAACCGCGGCAATCGCCTCAGTGGCGTTCTTGATGATGTTGGTCAACGCCTGCGAGATCAGGCGGCGGTCGAAGCGCGCCGGCATCGGGGCCTCGGCAACGTCCACGTCGATGTCGATGTCGGCGTTGCCGACCCGCAGCAGGAACACCACCTGGCGCACGGTGTCGGCGAGGTCCTCGTCGGCGATCACCGCCTTCGGCATGCGGGCGAAGCGCGAGAATTCGTCGACCATGCGCCGGATGTCCTCGACCTGGCGCACGATCGTGTCGGTGCATTGTTCAAACACCGGCTTGTCCTCGACGATGCGGCTTCCGTACTTGCGGCGCAGGCGCTCGGCCGACAACTGGATCGGTGTCAGCGGGTTCTTGATCTCATGGGCGATGCGGCGCGCGACGTCGGCCCACGCCGAGGTCCGCTGGGCGGCCACCAGCTCGGTGATGTCGTCGAGGGTGAACACGTAGCCACGTTCCGGGCCGGCCGACTGTTCGCTGGTCACGCGTACCGAAATGGTCCGTTCGCGGCCGCCGCGTGTAATCGTCACCTGCCCTTGCACCAGCCGCTGCGGGCTCGTTCGCGCGGTCTCCACCATCTCGGCCAGCTCCGGCACGAGCTCGGTGATCGCGCGGCCGAGCGCGGTGCTTTCGCTGCAGCCGATGAGTTTCTCGGCCGAGCGATTGAGGATGTTGATCTGACCGGCGGCGTCGATGCCGATGACGCCGGCACTTGCGCCGGACAGCACCGCCTCGGTGAAGCGCCGGCGGCTGTCGATCAGGTCGCGCGCGCGCACGATATCATCGCGTTGCGTGCGCAATTCCTGCGTCATCTTGTTGAAGGTGGTGCCGAGCTGAGCCATATCGCCTTGCGACTTTCCGATCGGCACCTGCACGTAGAGATTGCCGGTGGATACGACGTTGGCCGCCGCGATCAACCGGCGGATCGGATCGACCAGGCGATTGGCAAAATTCAGCCCGATCCAGACCGCGGAGAGCAGAACGGTGAGCGCCATCACGGTGTACATCAGGCCAAAGGCAATCTGTACGCTCAAGCGCCGGGCCTCGTTGTCGGCATATTCCCGAATGCTGGCCTGGGTCTGGCGCAGGTTCGCGACGACCAGCGGGTCGAGAATCCGCGTCACGAACAGGTAGGTGTTGTCGAAGCCGCGCAGCTTGACCACCGCGGCCACATAATTGGCGGCCAGCATCATCTTGGGGTTGTTCTCCGACATGCCGGCGAGCGCCTCGCGCGAGGGAGCGATGAATTCGCCGATCGGTCCGATCTGGGCGCGATCGATCACGTGCTGGTCGCCGTCAATCAACATGGCGCTGGAGAGCCGGCGCAGCGCGGCCTGCGCCGTCAACAGCTGGCGCATCGCGTCGGGCTTCTGATCGATGAAGGGCTTGGTGCGCGAGATATCGGCGCCCATCGCCATGGCGTCTCCGCCGATCGTCTGAACCTGCTCGCGCAGATACGCCTCGGTGACGTTGAGCGAATTCTCGATGACCGCGCGCGGACTGAGCGAGAAGAAGCGATCGAGACCGCGGTCGAGACTGATGCTCGCCACGATCGCAATCAGAATCGCCGGAACCGCCGCGATGATCGAGAACAAGCCGACGATCTGGACATGCAGTCGCGAGCCGGCCCGCCCGCGCCGGCGCGCCTGGAGGAGCTGCCAAACCTCCCGCCCGATGATCGCGAGCAGGCAGAGAACGGTGATGCCGTTGACGAACAGCAACGTGTCGAACACGGTGAACGTGCCGAACACCGCGTCGGCCGGACTGATGAAGGTCATTCCCTCGAGCACGAGGAACGTCATCAGCGCGGACAGCAGCGCGATGCCGACCACCACTAGTCCGATGATACCGGTGGCAAAGCTCGTCCCCCGCGGCGCGGCGATTTCCACCTGCGCGCTCGCAGCGTCGCCGATTGTCGTCATGGTCGGCCGCCGGCCAAACGGCTACCGCGGCCGGATGCGCTCGCGGTTTCGAACTTCGCGTTTGAAGTCAAGAACATCCCCCGCCCGCCGAAGTGTGATTGATGCAATCATACAACAATGTTGCAAAATTGAGACGCTTTACGGGGACACAGCCCGGCGGTAGCCGCCGGCCTATCGAGGTAATATCAATAGGTTACACGGGCACGCTGCGGCGGCTCGTGAAGCCGCGGCCTCAATCCGATCATCGTGCTCTCAAAATCGCCCCTGGACGGCTCAAATCCCGGTCCGAATCACCTGAATGTCCAGATCCCGGATCTTCTTGCGCAGCGTATTGCGGTTGACCCCCAGAAGATCGGCAGCCCGTATCTGGTTGCCGCGGGTCGCCGCCAGGGCCGCGGTCAGCAGCGGATATTCGACCTCTCGCAAAATCCGATGATAGAGCCCGGGCGGCGGAAGGCCGTCCTCGAAGCCCGAGAAGTAGCGCGCCAGGTGCCTTTCGACCGCCGCGGACAGACTCTCTTCGCGTGCCTCCTCCCCCGGCGGCGCCAGGGTCGGCTGTGACAGCTCGGCGTCGATGACCGCAGCCGTGATGATTTCCTGCGGGTAGAGCGCCGCTAGGCGCCGCGCTAGGTTCTCCAGCTCGCGCACGTTGCCGGGCCAGCGGTAGTGCCTGAGCCGGTCGAGTGCACTCTGATCGAGTTGCTTGGCCGGGAGGCCCTCGCGTTCGACCAGGGCGAAAAAGTGCCGCAGCAGGTCGGGCACGTCTTCGAGGCGCTCGCGCAACGGCGGCAGCCGCAGTGGCACCACGTTGAGCCGGAAGAACAGGTCTTCGCGAAACAGGCCCTGCTGGATCAGCACCCGCAGATCCTTGTTGGTCGCAGCGATGATGCGCACGTCGGCCTTGATCGGCGTGCGCCCGCCCACCGTCGTATATTCGCCTTGCTGCAGCACCCGCAGCAGGCGCGTTTGCGCTTCCATCGGCATGTCGCCGATCTCGTCGAGGAACAACGTCCCGCCTTCGGCTTGTTCGAAACGCCCTGAAGCGCGGGTGTTGGCGCCCGTGAACGCGCCCTTCTCGTGCCCGAACAATTCGGACTCGATGAGGTCGCGCGGTATCGCCGCCATGTTGATGGCGACGAACGGGCCGGTCCGCCGCTTCCCGAAATCGTGCAGCGCGCGCGCGACCAGTTCCTTGCCGGTGCCCGACTCGCCCGTGATCATCACGGTGAGGTCGGTCTGCATCAGACGAGCGAGCACGCGGTAGATTTCCTGCATCGCCGGCGAACGCCCGATCAGTGGAATCGCGTCGAAATCCTCGATCTTGGCGGCGTTGGGCGCGCGCTCCTTGGGCTCGGCCAACGCCCGGCCGACGATCGCGGTGAGTTCCTTGAGGTCGAACGGCTTGGGCAGGTACTCGTAGGCGCCGCGTTCCGACGCGCGGATCGCGGTCATGAACGTGTTCTGCGCGCTCATCACGATGACCGGCAGCTCCGGCCGCAGCTTCTTGATCCGCGGCAGCAGATCGAATGCGTTTTCGTCCGGCATCACCACGTCGGTGATGACAAGATCGCCGTCGCCTTGACTGATCCAGCGCCAGAGCGTTGCAGCATTGCTGGTCGAGCGCACCTCGTAGCCGGCGCGTGAGAGTGCCTGATTGAGCACGGTCCGGATCGCGGCGTCGTCGTCGGCGACAAGTATGTTTCCCGCGGGCATGAGAGTCCTCTTAGGTAGCGCCGCCCGGCTCGGCGTCGTCACCCGTGAACTTGGGCATGAGCACGCGAAAGATGGTTCGTCGTGGTTGCGATTCGCACTCAATGATCCCGCCGTGGTCACCGACGATCTTGGCGACCAGCGCCAGCCCCAAGCCGCTTCCGCTGGGCTTGGTGGTCACGAACGGATCAAACAGATGCGGCATCAGATCGTCGGAAACGCCGGGACCGTTGTCCTTGACGCAGAATTCCAGCGGCAACGACACCCGCGTCCGGCTGCCCGGCAACGACAGCCGCACGCCTGGTCGGAAGGCCGTCGACAGCGTAATCTCACCGTCGCCCGCCCCCTCCCCGATCGCCTCCGCGGCATTCTTGAGCAGATTGAGGAAAACCTGAACCAGTTGATCGCGGTTGGCGAAGACCGGCGGAAGCGACGGGTCGTACTCCTCGATGAAACGGATGTGGCGGGCGAATCCCGATAGCGCGAGGCGTTTCACGTGTTCGAGTACGGCGTGAATGTTGACGGGTTGGCGCTCTACCGGCCGCTCGTCGGCGAACACCTCCATCCGATCGACCAGCTTGACGATGCGATCGGCCTCATCGCAGATCAGGCGGGTCAGCGTGCGGTCGTCGTCGCCAGCGGATTGTTCGAGCAGTTGTGCCGCGCCGCGGATCCCGGACAGCGGATTCTTGATTTCGTGTGCCAGCATCGCGGCCAATGCGATGACCGAACGGGCAGCGCCGCGATGCGTCAGTTGGCGATCCATCTTGTCGGCAATGGTGCGCTCCTGGAGCATGACGACGATGTGGCCAGGCTGCTCGGCAACCGGCGCGACATGGAGATCGACAATGCGTTCGCCGGGCATCCGCGGCGTCGAAAGGTCGACCTTGTATTCGTTGACGGCCGCACCGCGATGGCGCACCTGCTCGACGAGCGCCAGCAAGGGGCTGCCAAACGGCACCACGTCGCGCAGCGCGTTGCGCCGCAGGAGCGGCACCGAACTTTCGAAGAAAGCCTCCGCGGCGACGTTGGCGTCCGCGATCTTGCCCTCGTGCCCCACCACGATCACGGGATGCGGCAGCGCATTGAGCACACCTTCGGCAAAGCTCATCATCGGGCGCAGCGCGGGCTTGGCGACAGTCATGCGGCAGCCTTCCACGCCAACGCCGCAAAGGCCTCGCCGAGGAGCCTTTGCACGTCATCCGGCCGGCCTGCGGTGAGCACCCGCGCGCGTCGCAGCCGGAACGCTTCCGAGTTGTCGCCCGCCTCCTTCGCCGCAACGTCGAGCCCCCAGCCCAAATGCTTGCGGGCATGTCGCACCCCGAGGTTCGTCCCGTAGTGCGCGAGCACCGCCTCGTAGAGATCCGCGAGCAGCCGCCATTGGGTGTCGAGCGGCGGATCGCACACACGTTGACCGTTTGAGAGCGCGCGCGCGAGCTGGCCCGGGAGCCAAGGCCTACCCTGCGCGCCGCGTCCGACCATCACAGCATCGGCGCCGGACACGCGCAGTGCCGCAATCGCATCCTCGCTACCGCGGATATCGCCGTTGACCACGACCGGGATCAAGACCGCCTGCTTGACCGCGCGCACCGCCGCCCAATCGGCGCGACCGTTGTAAAACTGACAGCGCGTGCGGCCGTGGACGGTGATCATGCGCACGCCCTCCGCCTGCGCGCGACGCGCAAGCTCCGGGGCATTGATCGAGCGTTCGTCCCAGCCGAGTCGCATCTTGAGGGTGACCGGAACGCGCACGGCCGTAACCGTCGCCGCAATCAAGCGCTGTGCATGGTCGAGGTCGCGCATCAGGGCCGAGCCGGATTCGCCGCCGGTCACGTGCCGGGCGGGGCATCCCATGTTGATGTCGATCAGGTCGGCGCCCGCGTCGGCCGCGATCCGCGCCCCTTCCGCCATCCAGTGCGCCTCGCATCCGGCAAGCTGGATGACGTGAATGCCGATGCCCTGGGAATGAGTGCGTCGCAGCATATCAGGCCGCCCGCGCGCCAGGGGCGCGGACGCGGTCATCTCCGAAATGACCAGTCCGGCGCCGAGCTGGGCGACCAGGCGGCGGAACGGCTGGTCCGTAATTCCCGACATCGGGGCCAGGAACACCGGATTTTCGATGCGAATCGCGCCCACCTTGAAGCCGGGGCGGCGGGAAGCCGGCCCCGAGTGGGCGACCGGCCCCGGCGGGTGCACAGATTTTAGGCCACGTTCCATTTGCCCAGAGTTTAGCCATCTCTCCTTGGATTGCAAGTGTTGCATCGCAACAAAATTGGCGAGCCGGGCAACTGCAAACAGGTTTTGCAAATCGGAGCGACGCGATACACCCGGGTGGTTGATCTCGGGAATTGGTCGATGGCGAAGGTCGTTGCAGCGGTCGTGGTCGCCGCCGGGCGGGGCGTACGCGCCGGCGGTTCGCAGCCCAAGCAGTATCGCGACATTCAGGGCGTGCCGGTGATCCGCGCCGCCCTGGCGGCTTTTGCGGGCCACCCGGGCGTCCACCTGGTGCAGCCCGTCATCAACCTGGATGACCTCGCGCACTATCAGCGCGCCATTGGCGGGCTTTCGGTCCTTGCGCCCGTGGCCGGCCGAGCGACCCGGCAAGGCTCAGTCGCCGCGGGCCTTGAGGCGGTGGCGCGCTATCACCCCGACCAGGTACTTGTGCACGATGCGGCGCGTCCGTTCGTGTCGGCGGCGCTCATCGACCGTGCCCTCGCTTCGGACGGCGCGGCGATCCCCGCCCTGCCCGTGGTCGATACCGTCAAACTGGTCGCTGACGGCCGCGTGATCGAGACGCTTGATCGAACGCGCTTGCGATCTGTGCAGACCCCGCAGGTCTTTGATTTCGAGGCGTTGCTCTCGGCGCACAAAAAAGCGGCGGCCGCCGGCCGGCACGACTTTACGGATGATGCATCGCTCGCAGAATGGGCAGGCATCGGCGTCGGCGTTTTCGAAGGAGACCCCGGCAACGTCAAGCTCACAACCACAGAGGACTTTATGCGTGCCGAGACCGCCCCAGGCGCCACGCTGACCGACGTCAGGATCGGGTCGGGTTACGACGTCCACGCGTTCGCGAGCGGCGATCACGTCATGCTCGGCGGCGTGCGTATTCCCCATGACAAAGGGCTGACCGGCCATTCCGACGCGGACGTTGCCCTGCATGCGCTGGTCGACGCCATTCTGGGGGCGCTCGCCGAGGGCGACATCGGAACGCATTTTCCGCCCAGCGACGAGCGCTGGCGCGGCGCGAGCTCCGACAAGTTCCTCGCGTTTGCGGTCGAACGGGTGCGGGCGCGCGGCGGCCGACTGGCGCATCTCGACGTGACGATCGTCTGCGAGGCGCCGCGCATCGGACCCAACCGTGATGCGATGCGCCAACGCATCGCGGAGATCGCGGGCGTGTCGATCGACCGGGTGGCCGTGAAGGCGACCACCAGCGAAAAGCTCGGCTTTACGGGCCGGCGGGAAGGGATCGCAGCGCACGCCACTGCAACCGTTCGATTGCCGTGGACGACTGCATGATCGATGCGGAGTTGCAAGCCGCGGCCCGGCGGGTGATCGACGCCTGCGTTGCGCGCCGCCTCATGGTCGCGACGGCTGAATCCTGCACCGGTGGCCTGGTGGTGGCGGCGCTGACCGAGATCGCGGGGTCGTCGGCTGTCGTTGCCGCCGGCTTTGTCACCTACTCGAACGATGCCAAGCACACGGCACTGAGCGTTCCGCTCGAGACCTTGCGCCAGCATGGCGCCGTCAGCCGCGCGACCGCGCTTGCGATGGCGGATGGCGTGCTCGCACGCAGTTCGGTCGAGCTGGCGGTTGCGGTCACCGGAATCGCAGGCCCGGGCGGCGGGTCGGCGGAAAAGCCTGTTGGACTCGTACACTTTGCCGCCGCGGCTCGCTCCGGCGAGCGACGCGCCAAGGAAGTGCGTTACGGCGATATCGGCCGCGCCGAGGTGCGCCGCCGCTCGGTCGGGGTTGCGCTGGCGATGCTCGAGGAACTCGCGCTGACCTACGCGGTGCCATAGACCGCGTCGGCGCGCCGCTCGAACGCCGATGCGAAGCGGCGGAACACGGCGTCGAACATGGCACCCATGATGAGACCGAACGCGCGGCTCTTGAACTCATAGAGCAGGAAAAATTCGACTTCGCAGACATTCTCGCCAATCGGATGGAAGGCCCAGCGATTCTCCATGCGGGTGAACGGGCCGCTGAGGTATTTGACGTCGATCGTGAGCTCCGAGCGGTGGAGCGCGACGCGGCTGGTGAACGTCTCTTTGATGAGCTTATAGGCAACCGTCATGTCGGCGATCACAACCTCGGTCCCGTCATCGCCGGTCTCACGACGGCGCACCTTGAGGGCGCTGCAGAACGGTACGAACCGCGGATACTGCTCAACGTCGGCGACGAGATCGAACATCTCGGCCGCCGAATGCGGAACGCGCCGCTTGGTCGAGATCTGAGGCATCAGCTACGCGTCGCAGCGCGTGCCGCGCGGAGACGGGCGAAATCCTCGCCGGCGTGATGCGACGAACGTGTCAATGGGCTTGATGACACCAGCAGGAAGCCCTTGGCATTCGCGATCGTCTCAAACCCCTTGAACTCGGCGGGCTCGACGAAACGCGCGACCGCGTGATGCTTGCGCGTCGGCTGCAGATATTGACCGATGGTCAGAAAATCGACGTCGGCCGAGCGCAGGTCATCCATCACCTGCAGCACTTCGTTGCGCTGCTCGCCCAAGCCGACCATGATCCCGGACTTGGTGAACATGGTCGGATCGATCTCTTTGACCTGCTGCAGGAGCCGGATCGAATGAAAGTAGCGCGCGCCGGGCCGCACCGTCAGATAAAGCGACGGCACTGTTTCGAGGTTGTGATTAAAGACGTCCGGCTTGGCCGCGACCACGACCTCGAGCGCGCCCGGCTTGCGCAGGAAGTCCGGCGTCAGCACTTCGATCGTCGTGGTCGGACAGCGCTCCCGGATGGCCTGGATCACTGCGGCGAAATGTACGGCACCGCCATCGTCGAGGTCATCGCGGTCGACCGACGTCACGACCACATGGGCGAGCCCGAGCTTGGCCGTCGCGTCAGCAACGTGCGCGGGCTCGCCCGGGTCGAGCGGGCCCGGCAGTCCGGTCCGCACGTTGCAGAAGGCGCACGCGCGGGTGCATGTATCACCCATGATCAGAAAGGTTGCGTGCTTCTTTTCCCAACACTCGCCGATATTCGGACAGCCGGCCTCCTCGCAGACCGTGTGCAGGCCGTTGTCGCGCATGATCCGCGCCGTATCGGCATAGCCCTTGGACACCGGCGCCCTGACACGAATCCAATCAGGCTTCTTGAGAACGGGCGCATCCGGCCGGTGCACCTTTTCGGGGTGCCGTGGTTTGGTAGTGTCGAGCACAACGACCATGATTTGACTAGATACGCGGCGCTCGACCATCCCGCAAGGCGAGGCGCCGAACCGCCGCGGTTAGCTGCCCGTCTTACCCAGCAAGGCTGAGCAATAGCCAAGTGCGGTCAGCTCCCACGCCATACTGCGATGTGATGCCGCCGCCGTGGCGTCCCGCAGGATCAACTGCAGCGGATTGGCGTCATATAGGAATTTCGAGCCGCTGATCGCGACGATCTTCTCGATCGCCTGACGCGCCAGGATCACGGCGCGCGAGCCGCGTATCCGCGTGAGCGCGATGTCCTGTTCCGAAATCGGCGCGCCGGAGCGGAGCACCTCGTCGTTGCGCTGCCCGTAGGCCGACATGATGAGGTTGGCCATTTCGACGTCGAGGGTCGCTTCGGCGAATTTGCTCTGGATCGCCGGCCAGTCGGGTTGTGGCGGCGCCGACGCCTGCTTGCGAAGCGACTCGGTCGCGAGCTCGAGCGCGCGCGTCGCGAGACCGACGATCACCGGGTTGAGCGAGAACGGGGTTACGAAATGACGCGGGGCACGCGCGAGCACGTAATCAGGATGAACGGCGCGGCCCGGTGCAGTCCCCTCCAGCATCGACGACCATCGCAGCGTGCGCCATGCGGGAACGAAGACGTCCTCCGCCGCCCCGGCCTTGCTGCCCGTGCCGGCGAGCCCGAGCACCTGCCAGTCATCAATCATGCGCAGCTCCGATCGGGGCACCAGGGTTCCGATCGAGTCCTCCCCCTCGACCGCCGCATGCAGGACCACCCAGGTCGCATAATCGGATCCGCTTAGATATTGCCAGCGGCCGCTGATGCGGTAACCGCCGTCGACCTTGCGCGCCTTGCCGTAGGGCACGACCGAGGCACAGAACAATGCCGAACGATCCTCCCAAGCCTCTTCCTGCGCCTTCTGCGGAAACAGCGCGGCCATCCACGCCGTCTCCGTCAGGATCGCATAGACCCAGGCGGTCGAGGCGCAGCCGGTCGCCAGCAGGCGCGTGATCGCGGAGAACACCGAGAAGTCCACTTCCGACCCGCCCAGCGCGCGCGGCAGCAGCACGTCGAGCAGGCCGGCGGTGCGCAACTCGGCAATCGATTCCGCGGGCACCTTGCGCTCGCTATCGGTGCGCGGCGAGCGTTCGCGAAATACCGGCACGAGCCGCCGCGCGTTCTCCATCAACTCGTTCGTCGGCCTCGGCGCCATCGTCAATCAGCCTCGTGAAGCGTTGCCCCGCGCATCAACTCGCCCGGCGCACGAACTGTCAGATGTTGAGCACGCGCCCATAGGCGTCGAGGACGGCTTCCTTCATCATCTCGGACAGCGTGGGATGCGGGAACACGGTGTGCATCAGCTCTTCCTCTGTGGTCTCCAGGTTCATGGCCACCACGTAGCCCTGAATTAGCTCGGTTACTTCCGCGCCGACCATGTGGGCGCCGAGGAGCTGTCCGGTTTTCTTGTCGAACACGACCTTGACCATTCCCTGATCCTCGCCGAGTGCGATCGCCTTCCCGTTGCCGATGAATGGAAAGCGCCCAACGCGGATCTCGTACTTCATCTCCTTGGCCTTCGCCTCGGTGAGGCCGACCGAGGCGATCTGCGGCGAGCAATAGGTGCAGCCCGGGATCAATCGCTTGTCCATCGGATGGGGCTTGAGCCCCTTGATGGCCTCGACGCAGATGACGCCTTCGTGTTCCGCCTTGTGGGCCAGCATCGGCGGACCGGCGACGTCACCAATGGCGTAGATGCCAGGGACGTTGGTCTTGCCGTAACCGTCGATCACGATCATGCCGCGATCGACCTTCACGCCGAGCTTTTCGAGCCCGAGGTTTTCCACGTTGCCCACGACGCCGACCGCGGAAATCACGCGGTCAACCTCGATCGTCTGCGTGCCGCCCTTGCCATCCTCGAACGCGGCGCGGACCGAGCTGCCGCCTTTGTCGAGCTTGGTCACCTTGGCATTGGTGAAAATCTTGATCCCCTGCTTCTCGAACGCCTTGCGGGCGAACGCCGCGATCTCCGCATCCTCGGCGGGGAGGATCTGCGGCAGCACTTCGACCACGGTCACGTCGGCGCCGAGCGTGCGGTAGAACGAGGCGAACTCGATGCCGATCGCGCCCGAGCCGATCACCAGCAAGGATCTCGGCATCATGTCCGGCGCCATCGCCTCGAAGTAGGTCCAGATGAGCTTCTTGTCCGGCTCGATGCCCGGCAACACCCGCGGGCGCGCACCCGTCGCAATGATGATGTGCTTGGCCTCGTAACTGCCGGGTCCGAGCGCGCCCTTGACGGCTTCGGTCTTCGACGGCTTCACCGTGATCTTGCCGGGCGCGTCGATTGAGGCTTCGCCCCAGATCACGGCGACCTTGTTCTTCTTCATCAGAAACCCGACGCCGTCGTTGAGGCGCTTTGACACGGCGCGCGAGCGCTTGATCACGGCGGTCGGATCGTAGGTCACCTTTTCGGCGGAAAGGCCGTAGTCCTTGGCGTGTTGCAGATAGTGAAGGATCTCGGCTGACCGCAACAGCGCCTTAGTCGGGATGCAACCCCAGTTGAGGCAGATGCCGCCCAGATAGTCGCGCTCGATGATTCCGACCTTGTAGCCGAGCTGCGCAGCCCGGATCGCGGTCACGTAGCCGCCGGGACCGGAGCCGATGATCAGAACGTCGAAGGAGGTATCGGGCATGGTTGTCACACGAGAGCTGATGGCACGACAAATGTCGCTGCGTCACCCCGTTTCAAGCCCCCCGATTGGCCTGGCGACGGATCCGCATGGCTGGCGACCGTTGGCGTCGGTCTTGGTAAGCCAGCCGCGGCGCTACCGCAATTGTCCTGCGCGGGAAGAGCTCGCGCAGGATTGGTTGTTGTTAGGTTTCGCTCAATTGTTGGCCAGCGCCGGGCAGCCGCCCTCGTTGAGCGGACGGAACGCCTGCTCGCCGGGGATGGTTGCTACGAGCTTGATGAGATCCCACTCGCCCTTCGACTCTTCGGGCGATTTGATCTGCACCAGATAGACGTCGTGCACCATGCGGCCATCCGGCCGCAGCTTGCCATTGTCGGTGAACGCGTCCTTGACCTGGAATTCGCGCATTTTCGCAAACACGACCTTGGGGTCGGTCGAGTCGGTTGCTTCCACCGCCTTGAGATAGTTCTTCACCACCGAGTAGGTTCCGACATGGAACGTCGATGGCGCGGTTTTTCGCCGTGCGATGAATTTCTGCATGAAGTCTTGCGACTCTTTGGTCAGGCCCGGCATCCAGGGCGTGACGTACATCATGCCTTTTGCGTTTTCGAGGCCGGCGCTCTTGATCCCGGGTAGCGAGTCCAGGCCAAACGGCACGACCTTTTGACCGCCGCGGACGATGCCAAACTCGTTTGCTGCCTTGACCGCGTTGACCCCGTCGTCACCGCCGTTGTTGATCGCAATGACGTCTGCTTTCGAGGCCTGCGCCTGCAGCACATAGGATGAGTAATCGGTTGCCCCCAGCGGATGCGAGACCGAGCCGACGACCTTGCCGCCGTTCTTCTCAACCGCGGTCTTGACAGAATCTTGCAGCATCTTGCCGAAAATGTAATCGGCGGTGATGAAGTACCAGGTCTTGCCGAGCTGCGGCACGGCACGGCCGATCGCGTTACCGATCTCGTAGGTGTCGTAGACCCAGTGCACCGAGTTGTTGGGCGCGCAGGCCTTGCCGGTGAAATCCGCCGAGCCGGCGCTGGTCAGCAACACCGCCTTGTTCTTTTGCTTGGCGATGTCGAGCACCGCAAACCCGACGGCCGAATTCACAAGGTCGGTCACGGCGTCAACTTGATCGACATCGAACCAACGGCTGGCCAGCGCCGCACCGACGTCGGGCTTGTTCTGATGATCGCCCGCGACGATCTCGATCGGCTTGCCGTTGATCTTATTGCCGAATTCCTCGGCCGCCATCTTGGCGGCCTCGACCGAGCCGTTGCCTGAGTTTTGCTCATAGCCGCCCGAGAGATCAGTCAGCACGCCGATCTTCACCTTGCCATTGGCGATTTCCGCGTGCGCGGCTCCCGCCAATACAACCAAGCCGGCGGCGAGCGCCGCCCAAACGTGTCTCATCCTGTCCTCCCGTGTATCAGGTCAAGCCCCTCAGCCGCATACTCCAGACCCGCCCAGCCAGAGTCAACGCGAGCAGCCCGGTCCCATTCGGTGTGTGTTGCGCAGCGGCCCGTCGTCCGGGACTCGCGTCACACCACCATGCCAACCGGATTCTCGATAAATGTTCGGAATGCGTCCAGGAGCTCGGCGCCGAGCGCGCCATCCACGGCGCGATGATCGGTCGAGAGCGTCACCGTCATCTGGGTCGCGATCTCGATCTTGCCGTTGCGCACGACCGGACGTTGTTCGCCGGCGCCCACTGCCAGGATCGTCGCGTGCGGGGGATTGATGACGGCCGCGAATTCGCGGACCCCGTACATGCCGAGATTGGAAATCGCGGTCGATCCGCCCTGATACTCCTCCGGCTTGAGCCGACGATTGCGTGCACGCGCAGCGAGATCCTTCATCTCGTTCGAAATTTCGATCAGCGTCTTGGTTTCGGCGTGACGAACAACCGGCGTCATCAGCCCGCCCGGGATCGCCACCGCCACGCCGACATCGGCGTGCTTGTGCTTGAGCATTCCGCCTTCGGTCCAGGTGACATTGGCCTCCGGGACCCGCATCAGCGCGAGCGCCATCGCCTTGATGACGAAGTCGTTGACCGAGATCTTCCAAGCCGGCTTGCCGTCCTCACCCTTGCGCGCCACCGTGTTGATGTCTTCGCGCGCCGCCAGCAGCTTGTCGATCGTGCAGTTGATGGTGAGATAGAAGTGCGGAATCGTCTGCTTCGCTTCGACCAAACGGCGCGCGATGATCCTGCGCATGTTGTCGTGCGGCACGAAATCGTAAGATCCGGGCTCGAACAGCGCGCGGATCTTGTCGTCGGACGGAGCCTGAACCGGCAGCGGCGCCGGAGCGCCGCCGGGCGCCCGCAATGCCACACCGCCGGTCTTGGCGGCCTCGATGTCGCGCGCAATGACGCGGCCGTGCGGGCCAGAGCCGGTAACACGTGCGATGTCGACGCCGGCATCGCGCGCCAATCGGCGCGCCAGAGGAGAGGCGAAGATGCGGCCGTGACCGTTGGTCCGGGCTGGAGCCGCGTCGATCTTGCTCGGCGCGGCGGCACGCGGCGACGGTGCCGCGGGAGCTGGCACAGTTGCCGGAGGCGGCGTACTTGCAGGCTTTGCGGCGCTCACGGGCGCTGGCGCGCTCTTTCCGGCGGAAGACGCCGCCGCCTTCACGTCTTCGCCCTCGGCGGCCATGACGGCGATCAGTTGGTTCACCGGCACGTCCGCCGCACCTTCCGGCACAATGATCTTGGCGAGGGTGCCTTCGTCAACCGCCTCATATTCCATGGTTGCCTTGTCGGTCTCGATCTCGGCAATCACGTCGCCCGGCTTGACCTTGTCCCCTTCCTTCTTGAGCCACTTAGCAAGATTACCCTTCTCCATGGTAGGCGACAGCGCCGGCATCAGAATGTTGATCGGCATGGCGGGCGTCTCGCGCTCAGCTGATTGCGGTGGTGGTGCCGGGATCGGTCGGGCTGTCGAGCTCGGCGTCGAACATCATGCGTATGCGCTCGAGCGTGCGCGCCTCCGGCGCCTTGCCTTCGCTCTGATAGATCCGGCTCACGTGCCGGGCGACGTCGGCCAGCAGCATGCCCCACGCTTGCGGATCGTCGAACGCCGGCCGCAGCGACACATGCAGCGCGCCGTCCACGACGACCGCACGAAGGACTTCGACGCCGCCACGCTCCAGCGCTGCCGGCGGAACGTGCAGCGCGTCGAACGCGGGTCCCGCGTTTCCTTGGCTCATGTTCATCGATAGCAGACCGCTTTCGCGGCCTCGACGACTTCAGCGACGGAGGGCAATGCAAGCTTCTCGAGGTTCGCCGCATAGGGCATCGGAACGTCCTTGCCAGTCACGCGCGCGACCGGCGCGTCGAGGTAGTCGAACGCCTGCTCCATGATGCGGGCCGAAACTTCGGCGGCAACGCCCGACTGCGGCCAGCCCTCCTCCACGACCACACAGCGGCCGGTCTTTATGACGGATTGAACGACCGTTTCGGTGTCCATGGGCCGCAGCGTGCGCAGATCGATGACCTCGGCGGCAACGCCCTGGCTTGCCAATTCCTCCGCGGCCTTGAGAGCGTAGGTCATGCCGATCGACCATGAGACGATCGTGACCTCGTCGCCCGCGCGCACGATCTTCGCCTTCCCGATCGGCACCAGAAAATCGTCGAGCTTCGGAACCGGGAACGAATGGCCGTACAGAATTTCATTCTCGAGAAATACGATCGGGTTGGGATCACGGATCGCGGATTTGAGCAAGCCCTTGGCGTCGGCGGCGCTGTAAGGCGCAATCACCTTGAGCCCCGGAATGTGCGAGTACCAGGACGAAAAGTCCTGGCTGTGCTGCGCCGCGACCCGCGCCGCCGGACCGTTCGGCCCGCGGAATACGACCGAGCAACCCATCTGTCCACCCGACATGTAGTGCGTCTTGGCGGCCGAGTTGATGATTTGATCCATCGCCTGCATTGCGAAGTTGAAGGTCATGAACTCCACGATCGGTTTGAGCCCGGCCAGACCCGCACCGACACCCAGTCCAGCAAATCCATGCTCGGTGATCGGGGTGTCGACGACGCGCCCGGCGCCGAACTCCTGCAACAGGCCTTGGGTCACCTTGTAGGCGCCCTGATATTCCGCAACCTCCTCGCCCATGACGAACACGGCGGGATCGCGTCGCATCTCCTCCGCCATCGCATCGCGCAAAGCGTCGCGCACCGTCATGGTGACCATTTCGGTCCCTTCCGGCACGTCAGTCTCAGGCAATGTTTGTTGCGGAGGCGGTTCGGCGCTGGCCGGTTTCGGCGTTGCCGGGGCGCGCGCCTCGGCGGCTGAAGGTTTGGCGGCAGCGGCGGGGGCAGACGCCCCCTCGGGAGGCTTCGGTGGCGCCGCCGGTGCGGCTTTGACGGCCGAGGCGTCCTCGCCGTCCGCCAGAATCACTGCGATCGGCGTGTTCACCGCGACGTCTTCGGTCCCCTCGGGCACCAAAATCTTGCCCAGCGTCCCCTCGTCGATCGCCTCGACCTCCATCGTGGCTTTGTCGGTCTCGATCTCGGCGATCACGTCGCCGGATTTGACCTTGTCGCCCTCGTGTTTGATCCATTTGGCGAGGTTGCCCTTCTCCATGGTTGGCGACAGGGCTGGCATGAGAACTTCAATCGGCATTTTTCCATCCTGAGCGCGCCGCCAAACCATTCACGTGATCGCCGCGCGTTCGACAAACCGCGATCAAATCTGCCTGCAAGCCCGCCATTGGAACGTCAGCGCACAACGTCCGTCCACAACTCGGCCGGACCTGGCTCAGGGTCGTGGGTGGCAAACTCGGCCGCCTCGTTGATCGTGGCGCGAACCTCGGCGTCGACTTTTTTCAGATCATCCTCGCTTGCCCACTTGTTGGCGAGCACGCGCGCCTTCACCTGCTCGATCGGATCGTGTTCGGTGCGAACTTTTTCGACTTCCTCGCGCGTGCGGTACTTGGCCGGATCGGACATGGAATGGCCGCGATACCGATAGGTGAGCATTTCTAGAATGATCGGACCGTTGCCCTGCCGGCACCAGGTCACGGCGCGCTCGCCCGCCGCCTTGACGGCGCGCACGTCCATGCCATCCACCTCCTCGCCCGGAATGCCGTGGGCGGCGCCGCGCATGTAGAGGTGCGTAGTCGCGGACGCGCGAGCGACGGATGTGCCCATGCCGTATTGATTGTTCTCGATGATGTAGATCACCGGCAGCTTCCAGAGCTTCGCCATGTTGAAGCTCTCGTAGACCTGCCCCTGGTTGGCAGCCCCGTCGCCAAAATAGGTCAAGCTGACATGGTCGTTGCCGCGGTACTTGTTGGCGAATGCAAGCCCGGTCCCGAGTGGAACTTGCGCGCCGACGATGCCGTGTCCGCCGAAGAAGCCCTTCTCGACGCTGAACATGTGCATCGAGCCGCCCTTGCCTTTCGAATAGCCATGCTGACGGCCAGTCAATTCGGCCATGACTCCCTTGGGGTCCATGCCACAGGCCAGCATGTGGCCGTGATCACGGTAGCCGGTAATGACCTCGTCGCCCGGCTTAAGCGTCATCTGCATGCCGACGACGACCGCTTCCTGCCCGATGTAGAGATGACAGAACCCGCCGATCAGGCCCATGCCGTACATCTGTCCGGCTTTCTCCTCGAAGCGCCGGATCAGAAGCATTTGGCGGTAGGCGGACAGTTCCTGCTCTTTGGTGAGCGCAGGCGGCTCTGCGGCGTCCTGCACGGCGGCTCCCGCTCGCGATGATTTCCTTTGGGCGTCAGCAACAGCCATGGCGTCCTCGTGCACGTGCTCGCGGCCTTTCCAATAGCCCAAATCGGAGGGAGGCGGAAGGAAGGGAGAGGAAGGTTGCATGCCCGTTGTGCAACGCGCATCGAGCAGTTGGCAAGTGCGGCAAACTCGCCTCCGGCAGCGGATTGTTCGGATTGGCGCTCGGCGCCATCCTGCTATGGTACGCAATCGCCAAGGCCGTCTGATGTTCCGCACATGGCTTAGCCGACTTGCCTTGATCTTTGCGGCCATCCTGGGTCCCGCGGCATTGCTGCACGCCGCGCTGCCGACCGTTACCGATATCCCCCGGCATGTGTCGCTCGCGGGCCAGCTCCTGATCGCCGCGCCGACCATGAGCGACCCGCGCTTCTATCAGACGGTTATCCTGATGGTTCGGCATGATCGCGACGGAGCGCTGGGAATTGTCGTGAACCGGCCCGTTCAGGAGCGCTCGTTTGCGAGCCTGCTCGAGGCGGTCGGCGGTGGCGATGCCGCTCCCGAGGGGCAGGTGATGATCTTTGCCGGCGGACCGGTACAGCCGGAAATCGGGTTTGTGCTGCACAGCGCCGACTACCATCGGCCGGAAACGCTCGCGATCGATGATCACATCGCCATGACGTCAAGTCGGGAAATCCTGCTCGACATTGCCAAGAAGCAAGGCCCGCGGCAAAGCCTGGTGGCGTTCGGCTACGCGGGTTGGGGAGCGGGCCAGCTTGAAAGCGAGCTTGAGCGACGCGCGTGGTTCACGGCCCCCGACGATGCTGCGCTGGTGTTCGAGAAAGATCGCGGCAAGGTCTGGGACGAGGCGGTGAAGCACCGCACCCAGGACCTCTAACCGGCGCAACTTATCGGCTAACCGTCCACATTTCGCCGCTAAGGATGCTTGCGCAGCATCACCACGTCGCGGGGATCGACAAAACCAAGCAGCGCGCGCGCCCGTTCGTCGAGCATGTCAGGGTCGAGACGGTCGGACTTGAGCAACGCAACGCGGCGCTCCCAGCGTTCCCGCTCGGCTTTGGCGTCCCCCAATTCCGCAGTGAGCGCAGCAACTTGTTGCTCCAAGTTGACGCGTGCCTTGAGGCCGTAATTGCCCGAATAGGCATTCGCGCCGAAATAGGCGATCACCGCCGCTGCCGCGACGTAGAGCGTGAGTGCGGTGAAGAAGGCGCGAAGACGCGGGCGCGTAACCATGGGTCGAGGATGAAGCGCCCGGCGTAAACGTTGCGTTAATTTTTGGCCCGCGCCTTGAGGGCGTCTCTGCCCGCGTATTGCGCTTGCGCACCCAGCTCCTCCTCGATGCGCAGGAGCTGGTTGTACTTCGCGGTGCGGTCGGAACGAGCGAGCGATCCAGTCTTGATCTGCCCGCAGCTCGCCGCCACCGCAAGATCGGCGATTGTTGAATCCTCGGTCTCGCCCGAACGGTGAGACATCACGGTCGTATAGGCGGCCTTATGCGCCATCTCGACCGCGGCCAGCGTCTCGGTCAGCGTGCCGATCTGATTCACCTTGATCAGAATCGAATTGGCAAGCCCGTCCCGGATCCCCTCGCCGAGCCGCGTGACATTGGTGACAAACACATCGTCGCCCACCAACTGACATCTCTTGCCGAGCAGATCGGTCAGCACCTTCCAGCCCTCGAAATCGTCCTCCGCCATTCCATCCTCGATGGAGGCGATCGGATAGCGCGTAACAAGCTCCGCCAGATACTTGGCCTGCTCCTCGCGCGATCGCGTTTTGCGTTCTCCTTCATAGCGATAGGCGCCGTCTTTAAAGAACTCGGTGGCGGCGCAGTCGAGCGCCAAGACGAGATCCGTCCCAGGCTTGTAGCCGGCCTTGTCAATCGACTGCATGAGGAAGTCCAGCGCGGCGGCGGCATTCGGCAGGTTGGGAGCAAAGCCGCCTTCGTCGCCCACGTTGGTATTGAGACCGGCCGCCTTGAGCGCACCCTTGAGGGTGTGAAACACCTCGGCGCCCATGCGCAAACCCTCGGCAAAGCTTCGTGCGCCGACCGGCATGATCATGAATTCCTGAAAATCGATCGGATTATCCGCGTGCACGCCGCCATTCACGACGTTCATCATCGGGACCGGGAGCAGTCGCGCGGACGTGCCGCCAACATAGCGGTAGAGCGGAAGGCCGTTGGCCGCGGCGGCCGCCTTGGCGGCTGCCAGTGAAACGCCGAGGATGGCGTTGGCGCCGAGCCGGCTTTTGTTCGGCGTGCCATCGAGTGCAATCATGGTTTCATCGAGCTTGACCTGCGCCTCGGCATCCATGCCGCCGATAGCCTCGAAAATCTCGCCGTTGACGGCCTCGACCGCTTTCGTGACGCCTTTGCCAAGGTAACGGCCCTTCTCGCCGTCGCGCAGTTCGACGGCTTCGTGCGCGCCGGTCGAGGCACCGGACGGCACCGCCGCGCGACCGCGCGCACCGTCCTCGAGCACAACGTCAACCTCCACGGTCGGATTGCCGCGGCTATCGAGTATTTCGCGGCCGATGACGTCGACGATGGCGGTCATATGGACTCCTCGCGCTGCGGTGCCCGCGCTGCCGCGCTTGTAGAACATTTCATGAGAAAAAACCTCCCCCGGACTTGGTTCCAGCAATTCTGTCCGGCGTGGCGCGGGCCGCGGGCGCTTGCCAAGGCGCGGTGGCTGTCGCAAAAAGCGAGGTGAGCTCGTTCACCCGCCTGGCATCGAAATGGTAGCGACCGTAACCGGATGGGGCGCTAGCTTCGCGCCGATGAGCGGAGCACCTCCGCAGATTGCCGCCCTCGTCTACCCCGGTATGGTCCTGCTCGACTTGCTAGGGCCGCATACGGTGTTCAATTTGTTGCGCGCCGACGTTCACCTCGTGGCCAAGGATCGGCTGCCGGTGTCCACCGACGTCGGATATCCGATCACACCCACGATGACGCTCGGCGAGTGCTCGATGGACCTCGATGTTCTGTTCGTGCCGGGCGGCCTCGAAGGCACCGTCGCTTTGATGGATGATTCTGACGTTCTGAATTTTCTCGCAACCCGTGGCGCGCGAGCGCGCTATGTGAGTAGCGTGTGCACCGGCTCGCTGTTGTTGGGAGCGGCGGGACTTCTGCGCGGCTACAACGCGACATCGCATTGGTACGTGCGCGACTTGCTGACGCTGATGGGCGCGAACGTCAAAACAGAACGCGTGGTCAGAGATCGCAATCACCTGACCGGAGGCGGCGTCACGGCCGGGATCGACTTCGGATTGGAGCTCGCGCGCGACATCCGCGGCGAGGACCATGCACGCCTTATTCAGCTTGTTCTTGAATATGATCCGCAACCGCCGTTCGCTGCCGGAACACCCCAACAGGCAGGATCCGCGTTGACGCAAAGCGTTCTGAACATCCGTGCTCCCGCGATCGCAGCCGCCAAAGCGGCTGCAATCCGCGCCGGCGCACGGCTTACGCCGCAGCAAGCCGCCACGTGAGGGGGAAGTCCGGTGCGCCGACGCAGGCCAAATCAAAAAACGCCGCCGGCCCTCCAGCTCGGTCGGCCGACCGCGCTTCCGGCTTCGCCTGATGAGGCGGTGCTCGACCGCGTCCCCAATCCGCATCGCGATGCGGTTTACCTCGCACGCTTCACGTTCCCGGAATTCACCTCCATGTGCCCGGTGACCGGACAGCCCGATTTCGGGATCATGGTCATCGACTACGCGCCCCGCCATTGGTTGATCGAGTCAAAGTCGCTCAAGCTCTATCTCAACAGCTTTCGTAACCACGGGGTGTTCCACGAGCAGTGCACGGTCGCGATCGGCAAACGTCTCGCCGCGCTTCTGTCGCCACGCTGGCTGCGCATCGGCGGCTACTTCTACCCGCGCGGCGGCATGCCGATCGACGTGTTTTGGCAAGCCGGCAAGCTGCCGGCTGGTCTGTGGGTTCCCGACCAGGGCATCGGGCTCTATCGCCCGCGCGGTTGAATTTTGGCGGCGGCCAGCGCCCGCAGCAGCGCCGCGATCTGCGCCCGCGGATCGCTCGCGCGCATCACCCCGCCCATGACCGCAATCCCAGCGGCGCCGCTCGCGATGACATCGGCTACGTGGTGCGACTCGATCCCACCGACGGCGATGACCGGAACCGATGCGGCGGTTGCCAATGCCTGCAAGCCCGTGCTCCCCAGCGCGGGCCCATATCCTCGCTTGCTGACCGACGCATAGGCGGGTCCCGCGATCGCATAGTCGACGACCGAAGCATCGAGCGCGTGCGCCTCGTTCAACGCATGGATGGAGCAGCCGACGAGCTTTCGCGCATCCATGTCCGCGCGCCCCCGCGCGGCATCTGCACCAGCCGGAAGATGAACCCCATCGAGGCCGCAAGCGCTGGCGATCTTGGGATCGCCGTGCAGCGTCAGACAGGCACCGAATTGACGAGCAACCGGCAGCAGGTTTTGCGCAAGCGCGATTTGATCGGCCGCCGGCAAGTCCTTCTCGCGGATGCTCACCCACCGACAACCGGCGGCAAGCGCCGCGGTCACGACGTCGACGAGCGGCTTAGCGGCCTGCGCGCGATCGGTGATGAGCAGCAACGGGGGATCGGGAAGCTTCAAGTGCCAACAAGACCAAATTGCGGGCTCGACGGTTCCGCGTACGCCCGCTTTGGGATGCGGCCCGACAAGCGCGCGAGCCGGCCGCCCTCGACCGCGGCCCGCATACCTGCCGCCATCCGCACCGGATCCGTCGCTTTGGACACGGCGGTGTTGAGCAGTACCGCCGCGCACCCGAGCTCCATCGCCAATGCCGCATCGGAGGCCGTCCCGATCCCCGCATCAAGCACGACCGGCACCGGCGAGCGCGCGCAGATGAGTTCGATCAGGTGCGGATTGGAAATGCCCAGTCCCGAGCCGATCGGCGATCCCAATGGCATGACGGCGGCGGCCCCGGCGTCAGCAAGCCTGCGGCAGCTCACCGGATCCTCGTTGCAGTAGGGCAGCACAACAAAGCCCTTGGCAACCAGCGTCTCGGTCGCTCGCACAAGCTCTGCAACGTCCGGATAGAGCAACTCGCGGTCGCCGATCACTTCGAGCTTGATCCAATTCGTCGCCAGCGCCTCACGCGCGAGTTCCGCCGTCAGGATGGCGTCCTTGGCGGTCTGACAGCCGGCCGTATTGGGGAGGAAATGGACTTTGTCGCCGAGCAGATCGACGAGGCTCTCGTCCTCGGCCGCAAGACTGATCCGACGAATTGACGCGGTCACCATTTCGGTGCCGCTCGCCGCCACTGCAGCAAGCATGATCTTGCGGTTTGGATATCCGGCGGTCCCCAGAAACAGGCGGGAGCGGAACGTGCGTCCCGCAATCACAAGTTCGTCTGACAGGTCCTGCATCGACAACCTCACTCAGCCCCCTTGCAACACGCGTACGATCTCGACCCGATCACCCGGTTTGAGCGGCGTGGCGGGCCACGCGGCACGCAGCACCACCATTCCATTAACGGAAACGGCGATCCCCCGGCCCTGCGTCTGTTCGGTCTTTTCCGCAACAAGCGCCGCAACGGTATCGGTGCGCAATGGCTCTTCGGTTCCATTCACTCTGATGCTCGATTGCATGGGGTTGGTGCTCATTCGCAAAAGGCGCTACTCGGCGGCGCGCGCGAGGGCAAATCGATCGATGCCGAACGGCGCGAGCGCCGGATCAACCGTGCCGTCGATGACCGCGCGGGCAATTAGGTCCGCCGTGATCGGCGTCAACAGGATGCCGTTGCGGTGATGCCCGGTTGCATAAACCAGCCCCTGCATCGGCGCGGGGCCGAGGATCGGCGCGTCATCGCGGCTGCCCGGCCGATGGCCAACCCACATCTCGTCGATCGGCAGGTCTTCGATTGCCGGAACCGCCCGCCACGCGGCTTCAAGCAATGTCAGAATGCCGCCCGCGGTCAGCGCAGTATCGAAGCTGCGCTCCTCCACCGTGGCGCCGACCAGCAACCGCCCGTCACGCCGCGGCACCAGATAGACGCCGGGCGCGCATACGACGTGGGTTATGAGCGGCGCCGTCGCATCCATGCGCAGCGCCAGCATCTGTCCTTTCACCGGCCGCACCGGCGGCCGCGTTTCGCGCGCAAGCCCGCCGATGCTACGCGACCACGCGCCGGCCGCGAGCACCACGACGTCCGCGGGATGCTCTTCACCGTTCGCAAGAACGACGCCGGTGGCGAGGCCAGCGGCGCTCCTCACCTCGGCCACGGCCTCGTGCTCGCTTATAATTGCTCCCGCAGCGCCAGCCGCCTTGCGCAAGGCCGCTACGAGCTTGCGGTTGTCGACCTGATGGTCCTGCGGGCTCCACAGGGCGCCAGCAAGTGTCGCGGACAGGTGAGGTTCGCGCCGCCGCGCTTCGGTGCCATTGATCCATTCGATCGGAAGGCCGAGCCTGGTTTGCAGCGCGAGCTGGTGAATGAGGCGCGCCCGGTCGTCGGCGGTGAGCGCAACGATCAGCGTCCCCTCCTCGCGCAGCTCGACGTCGATCCCACTCGCGTCTTTTAGCTCGGCCGCAAAGCCCGGCCAGAGTGCTTGGCTCGCGCGCCCCAGCGCCACCAGCGCGTCTTCGCCCGGTTCGGCCTCCATGACCGCAGCGAGCATTCCCGCCGCGGCATGGCTCGCCCCACCGCCCGCACTGCCCTTGTCAAACAGCCGTACCGAAGCTCCGCGCGCCGCCAACCGCCAGGCGATCGCGAGCCCGATCACACCCGCTCCGATGATCGCGACCCGCGGCTTGTCGTCGTTTGTCGGATGACCCTGCATCCGGCGGCTCCCTACGCTGGCATGACCCAGACAGGTTCGATGGGTTTGATCTCAGCCGCTCTCGCGGCACCCCAGGCCGTCCTCCTCGTATCATTGCGAGTTTTGTTACCCGGGGCAAGGGCGCGGCCCGTTGGCCCGGATCAGGCGCGACCTGACGCGCGGTGCGGGCTCCAGAGCCAGATCGAGCAGACGAGGCCGGTCGCAATCATCATCGCGGCGCCGACAAACAGGCTTGGGGCGAGGCCGATCTGCGCCATGGCGATGCGATAATAGATCGGACCGATCGACTGCCCGAGGAAGAAAAACGTCGAGTGGAATGCCGCCGCCGAACTGCGCGCGGTTGGGGCGAGCTCGGTGACGTAGATCTGGATCACCCCGTGCAGCAGATAGAACGCTAGGCCGAACAGTCCGAACAGCGCGAGCTGAATCGGCCACGGCGGGAGAAACGCTAGCACGACGAGCCCCAAGCCCATCAGCAGGCCGCCGGCGAACATCAGCCGCGACTGTCCGAGCTTCGGCAATAGCCACGGGATCACGAGCGAGTACAGGATACCCCCGACGCCGAACCCGGCGATGACGAGACCGGCGATCGTCGCACGCTGCTCGCCGATCTGGTGCAGAAGCTGCGCGACGTACGGAAAGATGCCAAACAGGAAGATGCCTTCCATCAACACGCCGCCGAAGCAGTATTTGGCGAGCGGATTGGAGAAAATGGCGCGGTAGCTCGCCGGAATTTCGCGCAGGTTTACCTTTTGCGTCGGCTTGACCCCCGGGCCGCCAAACCCGATGAACGCCGCGATCAGGGCGATTGCTGCAAAACATCCGTTGAACAGAAACACTGCGCGCCAGCCGGCGAGGTCGGCGATGATACCCGATGCGGACGATCCCAGCAGGTTACCCAGCATCGCGCCGGCGAGGATGCGGCTGACCGCGACCTGTCGCCCCTTGATCGGCACGACCTGTGCGACCAACGCCAGAGAAACCGGAAATATGCCACCGGCCACAATGCCGGAGACAATGCGCGAGACCATCAGGACGGGCAGGTTCCAGGCGAATGCGCCTGCAAACGTCGAAACCGTGACCACGACCAGGCATGCGAACATCGTGCGCGTCTTGCCCAGGACGTCCCCCATCGCTCCCAGCACAGGCTGCATGAGCGCGTAGGGCAGCGCGAACGCCGTTGCGAGCAGCGCGACGGTTTCGGCCGGTTGCGAGAGATCGGCCGCGATCTGCGGAATAATCGGATCAACCGCCCGGAAGAACAGGCTGCTCGAGAATACCGCCAGCCAGACGGTGGCCAGGATGCGTTGCGGCGCGAGCGTCGACCGCGGCGGCGCCGGAGGCTGCGGCTCGCTCATGCCTTGGCGAGCTTGTCGAAAGCCATCAGCGTTCGCAAAAGCGCTTCCATCTCGCGCAGCGGCACCATGTTGGGTCCGTCCGACGGGGCGCGGTCGGGATCCTGGTGCGTTTCGATGAAGACGCCGGCGACGCCCACTGCGACGGCAGCGCGCGCCAGGACCGGCACAAATTCGCGCTCGCCTCCCGACGAGCTGCCCTGCCCACCCGGCTGCTGCACCGAGTGGGTGGCGTCAAAGACGATCGGTGCCCCGGTCTCCCGCCGCAGGATCGGCAGTGCCCGCATGTCGGAGACCAGCGTGTTGTAGCCGAACGAAACACCGCGTTCGGTCACCAGCACGTTGCAGTTGCCCGCGCCGGTGATTTTCGCGACCACGTTCGCCATGTCCCATGGCGCCAGGAATTGGCCCTTCTTCACGTTGATCGGACGCCCGGTCTTTGCCGCCGCAACCAGGAGATCGGTCTGCCGGCAGAGAAAGGCCGGGATCTGCAGGACGTCCACCACTTCGGCGACGCGTGCGCATTGCTCGGCCTCGTGCACGTCGGTGAGCACGGGAAGTCCGGTCTTCTCACGCACCTCGGCAAAGATCGGCAGCGCGGCGTTGAGGCCAACCCCGCGCGCACTGGCGGCGCTGGTGCGGTTGGCTTTGTCGAACGACGTCTTGTAGACAAGGCCGATGCCGAGCTTGCGCGTGATCTCCTTGAGCGCAGCGGCCATCTCCAAGGCATGCGCCCGGCTCTCGAGCGCGCATGGCCCCGCAATCAGCGCGAACGGCAGGTCGTTGCCAAAGCGGGTCGCGCCGGCGACGACGATCGAATTGGGCGGAGGCTTTGTTCTCACGGTCACGCGCAACAGGCTCCGAGCGGTGTCGGGCGGTGGTAGCGCGTTCGCGGCCTCGCGACGCCCTCACCCCGCTCCCAGCTTCAATGGCGCAGATTACACCAACCGGCTCTGTTCCACCGCTGCTCCGATGAACGAGGAGAACAGTGGATGCGGCGCGAACGGCCGCGATTTGAGCTCAGGATGAAACTGAACTCCGATGAACCACGGGTGGTCGCTGTACTCGATGATCTCGGGCAGCACGCCATCCGGCGACATGCCCGAGAAGCGCATGCCATGCTGCTCCAGGCTGCCTTTGTATTTGGTGTTCACCTCGTAACGGTGGCGATGGCGTTCGGAAATCTCGCTGGTGCCGTAGATCTCGGCAATCCGGCTGCCACGCGCAAGACGCGCCGGATAGGCGCCAAGCCGCATAGTGCCGCCGAGGTCACCACCTGCCCCGCGCGTCTGCAGCTCGTTGCCCTTGAGCCACTCCGTCATCAGGCCGACCACGGGTTCGCGGGTCGGCTCGAACTCGGTCGAGTTCGCTTCGGCTACGCCGCACAGATTCCGCGCGGCTTCGATCACCGCCATTTGCATTCCGAAGCAAATACCGAAATACGGCACATTGCGTTCGCGTGCGAATTGGGCCGCACGGATCTTTCCTTCCGCGCCGCGCTGGCCGAAGCCGCCCGGGACCAGGATCCCGTGAACATGTTCGAGGAACGGCGCCGGGTCTCCGCCCTCGAAGATCTCGCTTTCAATCCAATCGAGGTGGACCCGCACCTTGTTGGCAATGCCGCCATGCGAAAGTGCCTCGACCAGCGATTTATAGGCGTCCTTGAGGCCCGTGTATTTGCCGACGACGGCAATCGTGACATTGCCATCCGGATTGCGGATGCGTTCGTTGATGAGCTGCCATCGTTCCAGATCAGGACTACTTGAAGTGTCGATCCCGAACGCCGCCAGCACCTCGGTGTCCAGCCCGGCTGCGTGGTACGCCTCCGGAACCGCGTAGATGTTGTCCACATCGCGCGCTTCGATGACCGCACTCTCGCGCACGTTGCAGAACAGCGAGAGCTTGCGGCGCTCTTCCTTCGGGATTTCGCGGTCGCTCCGGCACAGTAGGATGTCGGGCTGGATGCCAATCGAGCGCAGTTCCTTGACGGAGTGCTGGGTGGGCTTGGTCTTGAGTTCGCCGGCCGACGGGATGAACGGCAACAGCGTCAGGTGGATGTAGACCGCGTGATGGCGCGGCAACTCGTTGCCAAACTGGCGAATGGCCTCGAAAAACGGCAGCCCCTCGATGTCGCCGACCGTGCCGCCGATCTCGCACAGCACGAAGTCAAAGCCTTCATTGCCGTCGCGGATGAAGTCCTTGATGGCATTGGTCACATGCGGAACCACCTGGATGGTCGCGCCGAGGTAATCGCCGCGCCGCTCCTTGGCGAGGATTTCCTGATAGATGCGGCCGGTGGTGATGTTGTCGCTGCGCGTTGCCGGCCGGCCGGTGAAGCGTTCGTAGTGGCCGAGGTCGAGGTCGGTCTCGGCGCCGTCGTCAGTCACGAACACTTCGCCGTGTTGATACGGCGACATCGTGCCGGGGTCGACGTTGAGATACGGATCGAGCTTGCGCAATCGCACTTTGTAGCCGCGCGCCTGCAGCAACGCACCGAGTGCGGCGGAAGCGAGACCCTTGCCTAGGGAGGAGACCACGCCGCCGGTGATGAATACATACCGCGCCATGGGGCCCAATCTCTAACGCGAAATGATCGATTCGAACAGAGGAAACACGCCCATCCGAACAATTGGTGAAGGTCCACGCGCCACGTAGTGGCTGACGAGGAAATATCAAGGCACCCAACCGGATACGTCATCGCGCAAGCACCGGTTTGATGCAAGTCACGCGCGCACGGAGCGAATGACGCCTGTGCATATTCGCCGGCGACGCGGCTATTGCCAGCGCGATCAGCGCGATTGCGGGACTTGCGGGCCGGCAGGCGGCGCTGGAACGGCGGGTGCTGCGGGCGCGGGCGCCTGCTGCTGCTGTTGCCCCTGGTTGCGCAAGGTGTCGAGCAGACCACCGCCCTGCCCCAGCGGCGCCGGCGGCGCACCGGGTTGCTGGGTCGCGGGGGCTCCCGTGTTCAGGATCGACCTCGGCTTGCGGTCCAATCCCGCCAGCACCGACAAGCTCAGGCTCGTGATGAAGAAAATCAGCGCCAGGATGGCGGTCGCGCGAGTGAGAACGTTGGCGGTGCCGCGGCTGGTGAGGAACCCCCCGGTAGACCCGATCCCGAGCCCGCCGCCCTCCGACTTCTGCAACAGCACGAAGCCGATCATCGCGAGCACGACCATCAGATGAATGACCACAACAACCGTCTGCATCAGGTCTCCTAGAACGCGCGCAACACGCGCCCGCAACCGTTCATATGGGGGTGCGCGGGGTCTCTACACGATACTGCGGCCAATTGCTACCCGCGCCCAGCCCGGAGGTAGATATCGGGATCACTGTCCGCAATGCCGCGGCACTAGGCGCAAGCGCCGGCAATTGCCAGGAAATCCGCCGCCTTGAGGCTCGCCCCACCAACCAACGCGCCGTCGACATTGGCAACACGCAGCAGTTCTGCTGCGTTCGACGGTTTCACCGAGCCCCCATAGAGAATCCGGATCCCCTGCCCCTCCGGTCCGAAGCGGGCCAGCAGCCGTCGGCGAATAAATCCATGGACCTCCGCCACGTCTGACGGCGTCGGTGTGCGTCCGGTGCCGATCGCCCACACCGGCTCGTAGGCCACGACGAGATTGTCCGGTTTGCTGCCGTCCGGCAGGGATTGATCGAGCTGTCGTTCGAGGCGCGACAACGTGGCCCCGGCCTGACGTTCGAACTCCGTCTCTCCGACGCACGCAATCGCCGTCAGCCCGGCACGCCAGGCGGCCAGTGTCTTGGCACACACCTGCGCGTCGCTTTCCTGATGAAAGGTGCGCCGCTCGGAATGGCCGACAATCACCGCACGGGCGCCGGCGTCAGCCAACATCGGCGCGGATATATCCCCGGTGAATGCTCCGGAGTCCTCGGCGCTGCAATCCTGACCGCCAATCCAGACACCCGACCCTTCGGCGCGCGCCGCGAAGGCCGCCACCAAGGTCGCCGGCGGACAAACGATCAGCATGGTCTTCGCGGATGGGGCGCCCGCGCCCTCGATGATACGATCGAGCTCCGCGATCGAGGCGCGCAGTCCGTTCATCTTCCAGTTGCCTGCGATCAACGGACGATCTGCCATCCTCGTCGTCACCTCTGCGGGGGGCCTTGGCCACAACTCGGCTCTCGGCATATGGCTCGTTTTAGGTGATCCGGCGCGGTACGTTAAGCTGCGGCGAAGCGTCCGCGGCACACGAACAGTCCGGCATGGTTGCTAGGCGCGCGACGCATCCCTATTATGCGTTTGCGGCTCAGCCGTTTTCCCAATCTCTTCAAAGTGGTTGCTCCATGCTTCGAGGTCTGCGCAAAGCCTCTTCCAATTGGCTCGGCAAAGTCATCATGGCGGCCGTCGTTGGTTTCCTGATCATCAGTTTCGGGATCTGGGGCATCGCCGACGTCTTCCGCGGGGGCGGCCGTTCGACGGTCGCGACCGTCGGCAACACCGAAATATCGGCCGAGCAATTTCGCCAGACATACACCGACCAACTGCAGCAGTTCCAACGCCAGATCGGACGGCCGATCCCTCCCGAGCAAGCCCGCGCATTGGGTCTCGACCGACAGATACTTGAAAAGATGATGGCCGACGCCGCCATCGACCAGCGTACGCGGGCGCTTGGGCTTGGCGTCGGAGACGACGAGGTGGCGCGCCAGATCACGCAAGATCCCGCGTTTCGCGGCATCAATGGTCAGTTCGATCAACAGCGCTTCGAGCAAACGATTCGAGCTGCGGGTTTTACCGAGCCCCGTTATGTCGCCAAGCTGCGTAACGACGCCCTGCGCAGGCAACTCGAAGAATCGCTCGTTGGCGGCTTGACGGTCCCCAAGACCGCGATCGAGGCGTTCAACCGCTTCCAAAACGAGGAACGCAGCATCGATTATGTGCTGCTCGGTGCGGCGGCGGCCGGGGAGATACCTGCGCCCTCCGCAGAGGAACTCGCCAAGTATTTCGAGGTCCGCAAAGCGCTGTTCCGTGCGCCGGAGTATCGAAAGCTGTTTCTCTTAGCGCTCACCCCCGACGAGATCGCCCGCACGATCGAGGTCCCCGATGCCGATGCCAAGCGCGCCTACGAAGATCGTCTTGCGCGCTACTCGACCCCCGAGCGACGCGAGGTTCAGCAAATCGTCTTTCCCAACGAGGAGGAAGCCGCGAAGGCGGCACAGCGCCTCAGGGACGGGACGGCATTCGACGCCCTCGTTTCCGAACGCGGGCTGAAGGACACCGACGTCAATCTTGGGCTGGTGCCCAAAGCCGGGATCGTGGATCCGGCGGTCGCGGACGCTGCGTTCGCGCTGCAGCCGAACGCCATCAGTGAGCCGATCAAAGGTCGCTTTGGTGTTGCGCTGGTCCGAGTAACCAAGATCGAACCGGCCGTCGTAAAGCCGTTCGCCGAGGTCGAAGGCGAACTTAAGCACGAGATCGCGTTGCAGCGCGCCAAAACCGAGGTTGCCAACATCCGCGACAAGATCGAGGACGAACTTGCTTCCGGCGCGCGGCTCGATGAAGCGGCGAAGAAGCTACAATTGCCGTACCGCACGATCGACGCGATCGATCGCTCCGGGCGCGACCCGGCGGGAAATCCGGTCCCCGATTTGCCCGCAAATCCCGAACTCATTCCAAACGCATTCTCGGCGGCAGTAAATGCCGAGAACGATCCCCTGCAAATCCAGGGCGGCGGCTACGTCTGGTACGAGGTCGCCGGCGTCACGCCGGGCCACGACCGCTCGCTTGAGGACGTGAAGGACAAGGTCGAGGCCCGTTGGCGCGAGACCGAAATCGCAAACCGTTTGCGCGCCAAAGCCGACCAAATGGTCGAAAAACTCAACGGCGGCGCCCAGCTGTCAGAACTCGCCACTGCCGACAAGCTCAACGTGCAATGGGCTAACGGGCTCAAGCGCCGCGGCAATGAGACGGTTCCGCCGCAGGTCGTGGCCGCCGTTTTTCGAACACCGCAAGGTTCGGCCGGCACCGCCGAGGGCAAAGAGCCGACCGAGCGCTTCGTGTTTCGGGTCGTCAACGTCAACGTGCCGAGTTTCGATGCGTCCTCGCCGGAGGTCAAACGCCTGGACGATCAACTCAAGCGGATGTTGGAACAGGAGCTCTTGACCGAATATCTCATCAAGCTCGAGAGCGAGATCGGAACACGCATCAATCCAAGTGCGATCAACCAAGCACTCGGAGTCGGCGGGAATCAATAATGCAGATTGAGCCTGCCGCCGACGCCTTCGCGCAGCGCTATCTCAAAGGCTCCCCCCAGGTCGTGTGGACGACGTTGGTCGCCGATCTGGAAACGCCGGTTTCAGCATTCATCAAGGTTGCGGGTGCGAGGCCGATGAGCTTCCTCCTGGAATCGGTTGAAGGCGGCGCCGTGCGGGGGCGTTATTCCATCATCGGACTGGACCCCGACCTGATTTGGCGCACCAACGGCGCCAGCGCCGAGATGAATCGCACGGCGCGCACAACGCCGACCGCCTTCGTCGCTTGTGGATCTCCGCCGCTCGCCGCGCTGCGCGAACTCATCGCCGACAGCCGCATCGAATTGCCGGAAGGGCTGCCGCCAATGGCCGCCGGCGTCTTCGGCTATCTCGGCTACGACATGGTCCGCCTGATGGAGGAATTGCCGACGCCCAACCCGGATCCGATCGGTATTCCGGACGCTATCCTGGTGCGTCCGACCGTCGTGATCATTTTTGACGCGGTCAAGGACACCATCACGGTGGTCACGCCGGTGCGGCCCGCACAATCCGTTTCGGTCGAGACTGCCTACGCCCGCGCGATCGAACGGCTGACCGCGGTGGTTGACGATCTCGATCATCCACTCGGCCAGGAGTCCGCTGGCTCGGTCGATGGCCCCCTGGACGTGGCCGCCGTGTCCAACACCACGCCGGAGGAATTCCAGCGGATGGTCCTCAGGGGCAAGGAATACATCGCTGCCGGCGACGTATTTCAGGTCGTGCTTGCGCAGCGCTTTGAATTGCCGTTCGTGCTTCCACCGTTCGCGTTGTACCGCGCACTGCGGCGGGTCAACCCGGCGCCGTTTCTGTTCTTTCTCGACTACGGCACCTTCGCGATTGCGGGCTCCAGCCCGGAGATTCTGGTGCGCGTGCGTGACGGCAAGGTCACCATCCGCCCGCTGGCGGGCACCAGGCCGCGCGGCGCAACGCCCCACGAGGACAAGGCGCTTGAAGAGGAACTGCTCGCTGACCCGAAGGAACGGGCCGAGCATTTGATGCTGCTCGATCTCGGCCGCAACGATGTAGGCAGGGTCGCAACCATCGGTTCGGTCAGCGTCACCGATCAGTTTTTTATCGAGCATTTCAGTCAGGTGATGCACATCGTGTCCAACGTCGAGGGTGCGCTCGACCCTGCGCACGACGCTCTGGACGCGCTCGCCGCCGGTTTTCCAGCCGGGACCGTATCGGGCGCCCCGAAAGTGCGTGCCATGGAAATCATCGACGAACTCGAAAAGGAAAAGCGCGGGATCTACGCCGGCTGCGTCGGCTATTTCTCGGCGGCCGGCGACCTCGACAGCTGCATCGTGCTGCGGACTGCCCTGGTCAAGGACGGCCGCATGTACGTGCAAGCCGGCGCCGGCATCGTTGCGGACTCCGACCCACGCTCGGAACAACAGGAATGCATCAACAAGGCCAAGGCGCTGTTTCGGGCTGCCGAGGAAGCACGACGGTTTGCGTCGTCGGCGCGTCGGGGGCAATAACGAGAGCGTCGGTACTTCGGTCCCAACCCCTGAAACGTTCTACAATTGGATGGGGTTGATGCTGGCATTTGATGCTGCGGTGCTCGTCGTCGACATGATCAAGAGCTGATGTCTCGGCACTAGGGCGCCGGCCAGCTCCGCGCCTACTGGAAATGGATCATTCTGAGTAGTGCATTTGCGGTGATCTGCTTGCTGGCTGCCTTGGAGCCCAAGTTCTTGGCTCCGTTTGCGCGCGAGTGGCTTAGCTTCTACGTGTTCGCGATTGCCCTCGCTCGAACCATACTGGACTACGTCTTTGGCGGCCGATTCATGTTCCCCTGATCGTTGTTGGCCTACCAACACGAACGGGGCAGGACATTGCGGCCGATGGGCGATGGCTTGCCACCCGGCGCCTCCCCCAGTAAGACCCACGGGGGTAAAGATTGCGCCATGATCCTGCTGATCGACAACTACGACAGCTTCACGTTCAACCTCGTCCACTATCTTGGTGGCTTGGGGGCGAAGGTGTCTGTCCATCGCAACGACAAGATCAGCGTCGCGGAAGCCCTGGCATGCGAGCCGGATGCGATCGTGCTCTCGCCCGGCCCGTGCACCCCGAACGATGCAGGGATTTGCCTTGACCTGATTGAGCGGGCCTCCCCCACGGTTCCAATCTTCGGGGTCTGTCTCGGTCATCAAGCGATCGGCCAAGTGTTTGGCGGACAGGTTGTGCGGGCTCCGGTGCCGGTTCACGGCAAGCTCTCCGCAATTCATCACGGCGCCGAGGGCGTCTTTCGCGGCATTAATGGACCGTTCCGGGCGACGCGCTACCACTCGCTCATCGTTGATCGCAAAAACCTGCCACAAGATATTGTCGTAACAGCGGAAACAGACGATCATCTGATCATGGGGCTCCGCCACAGGACGTTCCCCGTGCATGGCGTGCAGTTTCATCCCGAAAGCATCGCGTCCGAACATGGCCACTTGATCTTGCGCAACTTTCTCGACATAGCCGCGCGATGGAACGGTACGACCGGACGCGTCGCGCCGACCAAACAAGCCATGCAGGCGTATTGAGATGGTCGAACTCAAGGCACTCCTCGGCCAGGTTGCGACCGGCGCCCCGCTGTCGCGGGAGCAGGCAGCCGCGGCGTTCGACAGCATGATGTCCGGCGAAGCAACGCCTTCGCAAATGGGCGGGCTGCTCATGGCTTTGCGCGTGCGGGGCGAGACCATCGATGAAATTACCGGCGCGGTCGCAGCGATGCGGGCCAAGATGGTGCACGTCGAGGCGCCGCCCGGCGCCATCGATGTCGTTGGCACCGGCGGCGATGCGTCAGGCTCCTACAACATTTCCACGTGCGCTGCCTTTGTGGTCGCGGGCGCGGGCGTGCCTGTCGCCAAGCACGGCAATCGCGCGCTCTCCTCGCGCTCGGGCGCGGCGGACGTCCTCGGCGCACTCGGGGTGAAGATCGATTTAGCTCCTGAGGCGATCGCGCGTTGCATCGCCGAGGCCGGCATCGGATTTATGTTTGCGCCGTCGCATCACCCCGCCATGAAGAATGTCGGGCCGACGCGCGTCGAACTCGGCACGCGCACGATTTTCAACTTGCTCGGACCGCTGTCAAATCCGGCCAATGTCAAACGGCAGATGGTCGGCGTCTTTTCCAAACAGTGGGTCGAGCCGCTTGCCCAGGTGCTGAAGAACCTCGGTTCGGAACGCGCCTTTGTGGTCCACGGCTCCGACGGCCTCGACGAGATCACCACATCCGGACCAACGTTCGTCGCCGCGCTCGAGAAAGGTGCAGTGCGTACGTTCGAAATCAAGCCCGAGGAGCTTGGCCTTACCCGTGTGAAGGCGGAAGCGCTGCGCGGCGGCGACGCCGAGGCGAACGCGGATGCTCTGACCCAGGTCCTGCAGGGCAAGTCCGGTCCATTCCGCGATGTGGCGATGCTGAACGCCGCTGCCGCGCTGGTGGTCGCCGACGCCGCCACGGACCTCAAACATGGCTTGGCGCTGGCCAAGAAGTCGATTGATACAGGCGAGGCCGAAGGTGCGCTCAACCGCCTGGTTGCCGTGTCGAACGCGTGATGTCCGATATCCTGACCCGCATCGAAGCCTATAAGCGAGCTGAGATCACCTCGGCAAAGCGGGCCTACCCTCTTGCCCGACTTGAAGCGGATGCCAAAGCCGCCTCACCGCCACGCGGCTTTTGCACGGCGATCGAGGCCCGTATCGGTCGAGGCGACTACGCGCTGATCGCGGAGGTAAAGAAGGCAAGCCCGTCCAAAGGGCTGATCCGCGCCGACTTCGACCCGCCGGCACTTGCACGAGCCTACCAACAGGGCGGCGCGACCTGCCTGTCGGTGCTCACCGACGGACCCTCGTTCCAGGGCGACCGAAGTCACCTGATGTCGGCGCGGGCGGCGACGTCCTTGCCGACACTGCGAAAGGACTTCCTGTTTGATCCCTACCAGGTGGTGGAGGCTCGGGCCTGGGGCGCCGACTGCATCCTGATCATCGTCGCGGCCGTCGACGACGTAACCGCGAGCGAGCTCGAGGCCGCGGCGCTCGCCCTTGGCATGGACGTGCTGGTCGAGATCCATGATGAACGCGAGCTCGAGCGTGCCCTGCGCCTCAAATCCCGTCTCATCGGCATCAACAATCGTGACCTGCGGACCTTCGTGACCAGCCTCGCGGTCAGCGAGCGGCTGGCCCCGCAAATACCGCGCGACAAAATCATCGTCGGCGAAAGCGGAATGGCTACGCCGGCCGACCTCGCGCGGCTCGCGGCGATTGGCATCTCGGCGTTTCTGATCGGCGAAAGCCTGATGCGTCGAGCCGACGTGGCGGAGGCAACCCGAGCTTTGCTCACGCGTGCCGATGCTGCGGCGCACGCCCAATGAAGGGGCGCAGGCTCACCCATCTCGGGCGGCGCGGCGAAGCCCGCATGGTCGATGTGTCCAAGAAGATGGCGACCGAACGGGTCGCGACCGCCGAGGGTCGCGTCATCATGAACAAGACGACGCTCGACATCGTGTGCAAAGGCGACGCCAAGAAAGGCGACGTCATGGGCGCCGCCAGAATAGCCGGCATCATGGCTGCTAAACGCACGCACGATTTGATTCCGCTGTGCCATCCATTGGCCTTGTCTCGCGTTGAGGTCGAGATCACTCCCGACGAGCGATTGCCTGGGCTGGTCGTGCGCGCCACGACCGGGATCACGGGCAAGACCGGGGTTGAAATGGAGGCATTGACGGCGGTGTCAGTTGCCTGCCTGACGGTGTACGACATGGTCAAGGCGATTGAACGCGGCATGCGCATCGAGGGGATTCGGCTGATCGAGAAACGTGGCGGCAAGTCCGGGCATTTCCAAGCGGAGGAGGCTTGAGTGCTCAGCGTTGCCGAGGCGCTCACGCTCGTGCTCGCCGACGCACGGGCGCTGCCGCCGGTTGAGGCTGAGTTGATTAGCGCGTACGGGCGCGTCCTGGCTGCTGACGTCAAGGCGTTACGCACTCAGCCTCCGGCACCGGTCTCCGCCATGGATGGCTACGCGGTGCGCTCCTCCGATGTGGCGAGCGTGCCGGCCCGCTTGAGCGTGATCGGTGAAGTTGCGGCTGGCCGGCCGTTCGAGCGCGCCATCGGCCCGGGCGAAGCCGCGCGCATCTTCACGGGTGGCGTGGTGCCGACCGGCGCGGACGCAATCATCATCCAGGAGCACGCGACCCGTGCCGGCCATGAGGTCACGATCACGCGGCCCGCGAGCAGCGGACGCCACATCCGGGTCGAAGGGCTCGATTTCCGCGCCGGCGACGTGTTGCTCGCGCGCGGCCACCGGCTCACTGCGCGCGACCTCGGGCTCGCCGCGGCCATGAACCGCGCAACGCTGCCGGTCCACCGCCAACCACAAATCGCGCTGCTCGCGACCGGCGATGAGCTCGTCGCGCCAGGCAGCAATCCCGGTCCGGGCCAGATCGTCTATTCCAACGGCTTTGCCCTGCGCGCAATGATGCACAGCGAGGGCGTCGACGTCATCGACCTCGGGATTGCACCCGATCGCCTTGACGAAACGGTCGCGGCCGTCAGACGCGCTCGCGCAGCGGGCGCTGACGTGCTGGTAACAACGGGCGGGGCCTCGGTCGGCGACTACGACTTGGTGCAAAAGGCGTTCGCTGCCGAGGGAATGACGCTGTCGTTCTGGAAGGTGGCAATGCGACCCGGCCGGCCGTTGTTGCATGGGCGCATCGGCGAGATGCATGTCCTCGGCCTGCCGGGCAACCCGGTATCGGCCTTTGTCTGCGGCCTCCTGTTCCTCATCCCTCTGCTTCGCACCCTGGCCGGCCGATCCGACGTGAGCCTGCCGGCCGAATCGGCGGTATTGGGCGCCAGCCAACCGGCGAACGATGAGCGGGCCGATTTTTTGCGCGCGAGCCTCCAGCGGGATGACGGGGGACAGCTCGTCGCGACCCCATTTCCCACCCAGGACAGCTCCATGGTGGGCCTTTTGGCCAAAGCAAATTGTCTGGTTATTCGAGAGCCTTACGCGCCACCGGCAGAGGCCGGGACGCCCTGCATGATTGTGCGCATTCCGGATTAAACGGACGCCTCTCACCCGATTCACGCGATATTAAGTGGTTGCAGAACACATATGGAACAGATAGGGTCTGTTCATGATTTGTTTTAGTCCTGCTGCGGCAATGACGCGTTTGGGGGCCTTGTTATGTTGACGCGCAAACAGTTCGAGCTCCTGCGTTTCATCCATGAGCGTTTGAAGGAGTCCGGGGTTCCTCCTTCATTCGACGAGATGAAGGATGCGCTCGATCTACGCTCCAAGTCGGGCATTCACCGCCTCATTACTGCTCTCGAGGAGCGTGGCTTTATCCGGCGCATGCCGAACCGAGCGCGTGCAATCGAGGTCATCAAGCTTCCCGAGTCGGTCAGTCACGGACTGGGCGGGCGCGCGCGCGGCTTCACGCCGAGCGTGATCGAGGGCAACCTCGGGCGCGTTCGACAGGGCAGCGAAGACGATGGCAGTCGACCGATTGCGGTGCCGGTAATGGGGCGGATCGCCGCCGGTACGCCGATCGAAGCCATTCAAAACAAAAGCGCGGTCATCAACATCCCGACCGAACTGCTCTCGGTCGGCGAGCATTTCGCGCTCGAGGTGCGCGGCGATTCCATGATCGAAGCCGGAATCCTCGATGGCGACATGGCGTTGATCAAGCGTACCGAAACCGCCGATACCGGCGATATCGTCGTCGCACTCATTGACGATGAGGAGGCAACACTGAAGCGCTTCCGGCGCCGCGGTGCGTCGATTGCACTCGAGCCAGCCAACACGTCCTATGAGGTGCGTATCCTCCCGCCCAACCGCGTGCGAATACAAGGCAAGCTGATCGGCTTGTTTCGCCGCTATTAATCACCAGGCTGGAGATCGTCAGTCTGCGACGGCGTGTCCGCCGAGAGCGGCGCTGCGGACGTAGTCGGGGCCCGCTGGGGTGCGTGCGCCCATGGACGTTCAGTTCCTGGCGGAACCGCCCGTTCCATTATCCAACCCGTTTGCGCGTGTTGCAGCGTCAGAGCTCCGCTCTCGCGCAGTTTCAGGCGATCCACAGCGAGCGCGCGGCAACCGGGTGGCGCCTGGCGCGTGGTGATGACGAGGCTTGCCAGCGCGCAGTCCTCGGCCACGGCCTGCGCCCCGCGCGCGGCCGAAACCACCGTGCCATCCGGCAGGTGGGCAATACACCCCATGTGATCGCAGAGAAATCCGTCCTTCAGACTAGCGTCCTTGGGCTCACGCCCGTCAGCGTCTGCGCTCAGCCAATCGCGCACAGCGAGCGGATCGTTGGAGTTGCGCAAGATTGACAGCCGTCCGTCACTGCCGCGAACAGCGACCGCATCGGCGTTTGCGCTGACCATGACGTCGGGGCGCGGGGCGTGGACGGCCATCGCGATCGCCGCCAGTATCAGCGCGACCCCCACGAGCCGCAATCGCGTTCGCAGCAGGCACAGCACGAACAGGCCTGCGCTTGCCATCAGCAGGGCGTCGACGCCAAACGCGGGAATTCGTCCGACCGCGCCGGGCAGACCAGCGACCCAGAGCGCGATCGTGTTCATCCAGTCGATGCCGCTGCCCATGAGACCCCAGAGCGGCCCGTCGAACCCGAACGGCATCGCGGCCAGCGCCAACAGCCCCGCCGGCATGACCCAGATCGATACGACGGGCATGGCCAGCAGATTGGCGAGGACCCCGTAGGGGGCAAGGCGGTGAAAGTGAAATGCGGCGTAAGGCGTGGTTGCCAGGCCGGCGATCAGTGACGCGAACACAAGCGTTGTCACTTCGCGCATACCCCAGGCCGCCGCCTGTGATCCGAACGACCCCCTCTTGCCGTTGCCGCCGGCCGTCCACGGTACGCCACCCTGATAGGCGGCGACGAGCGCGAGCGTCGCGGCAAACGACATCTGAAAGCTCGGATGCACGACCGACTCGGGCGCGACCATGAGAACGGCGAGCGCCGCGAGCGCAAGATTGCGCAGGGTGAGCGCCGCGCGGTCGACCATAATACCGAGCAACACGATCGCAATCATGATGAAGGACCGTTGCGTGGCGACCTCCGCCCCCGACAGGACCAGGTAGAACGTCGCGGCAAGCAACGCTGCGACGGCACCCCATTTCTTGATCGGGTGGCGCAACGCCGCGCCGGGTATCAGCGCGAGCCCGGCCCGCAACATGAAGAACACGACGCCCGCCACCACCGCCATGTGATAGCCCGAGATTGAGAGGACGTGCGCGAGGCCCGACACGTACATCGCATCGTTCACCGGCGCCGAGAGCGCGTCGCGCTTGCCGGTGATCAGTGCCGACGCGATCGAGCCCGCGTCGCCGGGTACGATCGACCGGATGCGCCGGTCGATCCCGTCGCGCATCCCGTCGATAAAGCTCAGAAACCGCACCCGCAGATCAGGTGGAGACGGCGGCGCCTGGACTTTGATCGACCCCGTGACAAAGCCGATGGCGCCGATGCGCTGGAAGAAGAGATCGCGCGCAAAGTCATAGCCGCCCGGTCGTAAGGGCGGCAGCGGCCGGTTAAGTCGGGCCTTCAACGTGACGTAAGACCCGACGGCCGGGGCGGTACCGCGGCGTGTGGTGAGCCGCACCCGTTCGAGCGCGGTATCGAGCCTGTCGCCGTCGATATCGACGACCTTGATCACAATCCGGTCGCTGCGCTCGCGCTCCTCGCGTACCTCGATGAAGCCTTTGACGCTGGCGCCGTAGACGGGGCGATCCAGAATGGGATGGGCGATAAGTGCACTCTTGATGCTCGCGACACCAAATCCGAGCGCGGCGGCCGCAATCAACATCGCGCCCGCAAACATGGTCGTCTGCCGGCGCACCAGGAACGCCGCCGTTGCCGCCCCGGCGGCAACCGCCGTGGCCGCGATCCAGGACGGCTCGCGCTCAGCCGCGAAGTAGACGACGACGCCGAAACCGAAGGCGATCGGCGCCCACGGCAGCAGGCGTCCCGGGGCCGCTTCGGCCGCGATCTCTGCGCGGAATGCATGCGCCAACCGCTGCGCGAATTGCTCGAGGTTCGGCCATCGGGAAATGCCGGCAAACGCGGCCACGCGCTCGCGCGGCCACGTCCACGCCCGTTCGTTCGCCCTGCCCGTGTCCATCGCGCAGTTCCATGCGCGCGTTTGTGCCGACGTGATGGTAGCCCGGACGGCGCGGCAACGATACCGGGTTAGGAGGTTCCGGCAACTTTCGCCCAAGTATCGCGCAGTCCGACGGTGCGGTTGAACACGAGCCGTCCCGCCGTACTGTCGCTATCGCGATAGAAATAGCCTTGGCGTTCGAACTGAACCGGCTCGTGGACATTGTCGCCCACGAATGCCGGCTCGACCCGACTGTCGGCCAGAACCTCAAGCGATTGCGGGTTGAGATCCGCGGCAAAATCGGCAGCGTTGGGTTCCGCGCGTAGAAACAGCTGGTTATAAAGCCGCACCTCCGCGGGGACGCTGTCCGCGGCCGAGACCCAATGCAATGTCGCCTGGACCTTGCGGCCGTCCGGCGCGTTGCCGCCGCGGGTGGCGGGGTCGTACGTACAACGCAATGCGATGACCCCACCGGCCGCGTCCTTCACCACCTCCCGGCACGTGATGAAATAGGCGTAGCGCAGGCGAACCTCGCGCCCCGGCGACAGGCGATAGAACTTCTTGGGCGGATTTTCCATGAAGTCATCGCGCTCCACGAAGATCTCGCGGCCAAAGCGGATGGTTCGCGCACCGGCGGCCGGATCGTCGGGGTGGTTGACGGCCGCCAGCTCTTCGCTCGCTCCCTCCGGATAGTTGTCGATGATGACGCGCAGCGGCCGCAGCACCGCCATTCGGCGCATCGCCGTGCGATTGAGCACGTCCCGGATCGCGTGCTCGAACATCGCGACGTCGACCACGCTGTTGGCCTTGGCCACCCCGACCCGCTTGACGAATTCACGGATGGCAGCGGGTGGCACTCCCCGCCGGCGCAGACCCGCCAGCGTCGGCATGCGCGGGTCGTCCCATCCGCTGACGTGGCCCTGCCGCACGAGCTCGGTGAGCACCCGCTTGGAGAGGACCGTATAAGTCAGGTTGAGCCGGGCAAATTCGTACTGGTGCGGCCGCGACGGAACCGGGAGGCTGTCGAGAAACCAATCGTATAGCGGCCGATGATCCTCGAATTCGAGCGTACAGATCGAATGGGTAATGCCCTCGATGGCGTCGGATTGGCCATGGGCAAAATCATAACTCGGATAGATCGACCAGGCGGTGCCGGTGCGCGGATGCTTGGCATGTAGGATGCGGTAAAGCACCGGATCGCGCAGATTGATGTTCCCGGATGCCATATCGATCTTGGCGCGCAGGACCCGCGCCCCGTTGGGAAACTCGCCTGCCCGCATGCGCCGGAACAGGTCTAGGTTCTCGGCAATGCTGCGCTCACGGTAGGGGCTGTTGCGCCCGGGCTCGGTCAGCGTGCCGCGCGACGCCCGCATGTCATGGGGCGACTGGTCGTCCACATAGGCCTTGCCGTGCCGAATGAGGTCTTCGGCCCACTCATAGAGCTGCTCAAAATAATCGGACGCGTGATAGAGGTGCTTGCCCCAGTCAAACCCAAGCCAGCGCACGTCGCGCTCAATGGCGTCGAGGTATTCCTGCTCCTCCTTGGTGGGATTGGTGTCGTCAAAGCGCAGGTGGCAGCGACCGCCGGATTCCTCAGCAATGCCGAAATTGAGGCAGATGGATTTGGCGTGCCCGATGTGAAGATAGCCGTTCGGTTCCGGCGGAAAGCGCGTCACGATGGTGCGATGGCGGCCGGATGCGAGGTCCGCCGCGACGATGTCGCGAATGAAATCACGGCCCGCTTCCACAGCCGCCGCTTCGGTAACAGTCATATCGTCAAGCCTCGGTATCCTTGCTTCCGGCCTCCCGCCGTGCGCGGTTTATGTGGCAAATTAGCGTATCGACGCCAAGATACCCTCTTTTGCTCTGACATCTTGCCGGCGAGCTATGATAAACGGGCTTCGCGTATCCTGTGGCGCCGAAGGTTTCCCTTGTTGACGGTCCAAGAGGTTGAATGACGGTCGTTACGCGTTTTGCCCCCTCGCCCACCGGCTTTCTGCACATCGGCGGCGCCCGAACGGCGCTCTTCAATTGGCTCTACGCGCGCGGGCGTGGTGGCAAGATGCTGTTGCGGATCGAGGACACCGATCGCGAGCGTTCGACGGCCGCGGCTGTCAACGCAATCATCGACGGGCTTGAGTGGCTAGGCCTCAGCTGGGACGGCGAGCCGATCTCCCAATTCGCGCGCGCCACGCGGCATCGCGAGGTTGCGGCGCAGCTGCTGGCCGGCGGGCATGCGTACTACTGCTATGCGACCCCGCAGGAGCTCGAGGAAATGCGGGAGAAAGCGAGGGCCGAGGGCCGCTCGCGCCTTTATGACGGGCGCTGGCGCGATCGCGATCCGCGCGAGGCGCCGCCCAACGGGAAGCCGGTGATCCGCCTCAAAGCCAGGCTCGAGGGCGAAACTGTCATCGAGGACCAGGTGCAGGGGCGCGTGGTCTGGCGCAACGACGACCTGGATGACCTGATCTTGGTGCGCTCGGACGGCAATCCCGTCTACAACTTCGCCGTGGTGGTCGACGATCACGACATGGGCATCACGCATGTGATCCGCGGCGACGACCACCTCACAAACGCGGCCCGTCAGGTGCAGATCTACGAGGCGCTCGGCTGGACTGCACCGGTCATGGCGCACATCCCGCTGATCCATGGTCCGGACGGCTCCAAGATGTCCAAGCGCCACGGCGCGCTGGGGGTCGATGCCTATCGGGCCATGGGCTACCTGCCGGCTGCCATGCGAAACTACCTCGTGCGGCTCGGCTGGGCACACGGCGACCAGGAAATTTTCTCAACCGAGGAGATGATCGCAGCGTTCGACCTTCCCCAGATCGGACGCTCGCCGGCGCGTTTCGACTTCGCCAAGCTCGAAAACCTCAACGGACACTACATCCGTGCCAGCAGCGACGCGGATTTGCTGGCGGAGGTCGAGCGGCTGTTGCCCCATATCGCCCCCGGCCAGGAATTGTCGGGCGGCCTGACACCCGACTTGCGCGCCAAATTTCTCGCTGCCATGCCCGGGCTGAAAGAACGGGCGAAGACGTTGGTGGAACTGATCGAGAGCGCCCGCTATCTCTACGCGCAGCGCCCTATTGCCCTCGACGAGAAAGCCGCAGCGCTCCTTGACGCCGGCGGGCGCTCGCTTCTGACTGACTTGGCCGCCGAGCTTGCCGCCGTGGAGCCTTGGACCGCGGAGACGACCGAGGCCGGGGTCCGCGCGTTTTCCGAGCGTGCCGGTCTCAAGCTCGGCGCAATCGCGCAGCCGTTGCGCGCCGCGCTCACCGGCCGGACCACCTCACCAGGTATCTTCGAAGTGCTGGCGGTACTGGGCAAGGACGAAGCCCTGGCGCGCCTATCCGACCAAGCGGACAACAACGCCCAACGTGCCGCCGGATAGCCATTCAGCGCGGCCAAATCGGTGGCGAAAGTTCCGCCATCTTGCAGTGCACCCGTGGATGGTGCTACGCACCTGAAGCCGGACATCACAGCGCGGCCCGCGACCAAAACGGTTGCGAGCGCGACCTCTGACAAAGGCAGTCTCCGTCACGATCGAGGATCTACGGTCATGGACGCGACCACTCCTGGCAAGAGCAACACCGAAACCGCCAAGCTGATCGTCCGCGGAAAGGAAACCACGTTCCCGATCTCGCATGGAACGATCGGTCCTTCCGTCATCGACATCGCAAAGCTCTATCACGACACCGGGATGTTCACGTATGACCCCGGCTTCACGTCGACGGGCAGCTGCGAGTCCAAGATCACGTACATCGACGGCGACGAAGGCGTCCTGCTCTATCGCGGTTATCCGATCGACCAACTGGCGGAGAACGGCGACTTTCTCGAGACCTGCTACCTGCTGCTCTACGGCGAACTTCCTACCGCCGCTCAAAAGGCTGATTTCGACTATCGGGTGACCCGGCACACGATGGTGCACGAGCAGATGAGCCGCTTCTTCCAGGGGTTCCGGCGCGACGCCCATCCGATGGCGGTAATGGTCGGAAGCGTCGGTGCACTGTCGGCGTTCTACCACGACTCCACCGATATCTCCGATCCCATCCAGCGGATGATCGCGTCGATCCGCATGATCGCAAAGATGCCGACGCTCGCGGCGATGGCCTACAAATATACGATCGGTCAGCCGTTCATATATCCGAGGAACGATCTCGACTACGCGTCGAATTTCCTGCGCATGTGCTACGCAGTGCCGGCGGAAGAATACAAGGTCAATCCGGTGCTGGCGCGCGCAATGGACCGCATCTTCATTCTGCATGCGGACCATGAGCAGAATGCGTCGACTTCGACCGTCCGGCTCGCCGGCTCATCTGGCGCAAACCCCTTCGCCTGCATCGCGGCCGGTATCGCGTGCCTGTGGGGTCCGGCGCACGGCGGTGCCAATGAGGCGGCGCTCAAGATGCTGACGGAAATCGGACGCGTCGAACGCATCCCGGAGTTCATCAAGCGCGCGAAGGACAAGAATGATCCGTTCCGGCTGATGGGTTTTGGGCATCGGGTCTACAAACACTATGACCCGCGCGCCAAGATCATGCAGAAGACCTGTCATGAGGTCTTGAACGAAATGGGCATCAAGGATGATCCGCTCCTGGATGTCGCAATCGAACTCGAGCGGATCGCACTGCACGACGATTATTTCATCGAGAAGAAGCTCTATCCCAACATCGATTTCTACTCAGGCATCACGCTCAAGGCGATGGGCTTCCCGGTCAGCATGTTCACCGTCTTGTTTGCGGTCGCGCGCACCGTCGGCTGGATTGCCCAATGGAAAGAGATGATCGAGGATCCCAGCCAGAAGATCGGCCGGCCGCGCCAGCTCTACACCGGGGCGACAACACGCGAGTACGTGCCGATTTCGCGCCGGAAATAGCAACCCCGAATCTAGTCTTTGCCGAACTGTCGGCGAAGCTCGCCTTTTGCCTGCCGCAGGATTTTGCGTCGGGTCGCCGGGAGATTCTTGCCGGCTCGATTGATGTAGAATGTCAGCATCGAAAGCGCGGAGCGGTAAGGATCAACCTTGCGCCGCTTGCTCCGCTGCGCCGAACGCCGCAACGAGGCCGCGATCCGCTTTGGGTCCTGCCAGGTGAATACTCCGCGGTCGAGATCAAGCGCGTTGCTGGTTTGCGTGACGCGCGCAGACCAGCGCTTGTTGGCAGCCTTTTTCATGGGCCCAACCCTGATGGGCCAACGCTCCGTTGCGCGAGGCCTCGACCTATCTAACGAGTGCGCTCCCGCCACGGTTCCAGCCGCGGCCACCTTCACCGTAGATCTCGAATCCTTTGTCGGTGACCACCACGGTGTCCTCTAGCTTGATGAAGCCGCGCTTGGGATGCTGCAACGTGGTCTCGACCGACACCACCATTCCGGTCTCCAACGGTTTGTCGGCATCATAGCCGTCATACTTGACGGGGCCGCTGCTGGTGAGCCGGGGCGCCTCGTGGCTGACTAGTCCCATTCCATGGGCCAGGAAGTGCAGGTGGTTGTGCTGCCGTGATTTCTTCAGCCGCTCCTCCGCTACCGTATAGATCTCGCCGCCGAGTACGCCCGGCTTGATCGGCTTCATGGCAACGCGCTGGATCTCCTCGATCTCGCCCAATAATTCCTCGAGCTCAGCGTCAGGCTCGCCCAGGATCGCCATGCGGGCGAGGTCGCCGATGTAGCCGTGGTAGTTGCCGCCCGAATCGAGCGAGAGCACATCGCCTTTCTCCCACTTCTGCTCGGATGGCGCGCGATTGAGATTTGATCCAGCCGCGATCAGGCAGTATTCGAACGTGAGCCCGCGGTTGACTTCCTCGCGCTTGAGCGCGTCCGCCAACTCCTGTTTGGTCGTGCCGGGGCCGTGATTGGCGATGACCGCCATCATCGACTCGATGACCCGCTCGGACGCGATCTTGAGCATGTCGAGTTCTGCCGGTGACTTGCGGGCCCGCAGACGCTCGAGCGTGAACAGAGCATCGAGGATCTCGCTGTCGGGCATCTCCTTGCGCAGCATTCGTTCCGCGTCGGCAGGCACAAACGCCATCTCCACGCCGATCCGGCGCGCGCGCACCCCCGTCTTGCGCACGTGCTCCACGGCTTTCTGCATGGCGTCGACCGAGCCCGACGCCCGTGTGAGTACGTCGGGCGTCCAGAACGGTTGCACCTGGTGCTGATAGCTCTCCATGTTGTGGCCGATGAACGCCGCCTTGTCGGGCGCGCCCTTGGGGTAGACCACAACCGGCAGGTAACGGCTGACGCCGAACGCGTCCATGTAGTCGAAGAAGAACGCCCGATGTCCGCCTAGCAGGTACTGCACGTTATGCTTCGACGTCGCCAGCAGGACGTCCATGCCGGCATCGTCCATCAGGCGGTCGAGCCGTGCGGTGTCGAACGGGACGGCGGGCGATTTCGCGGCAGTAAGCATAGGGGGCTCCTCGGGCGGGGTGTTGTATTGACCACGATCTTAGGCGAAACCTGCGCGTGCGTCATTCCTCAAACTGCGGACCGGGCATGACGAAGAGCCGGGAGCACGCGCTTGAACCTGCAATACGAAACTGAGCAGATCATCTTGCGGGATACCGCAGAAAGCTTTTTGCGCGAACACTACACCTACGACACCTATCGTCGCATCGTTGCAAGCGAGGACGGCTGGAGCCGCGAGCTTTGGGATGAGTTTGCGCGGCTGGGATGGCTCGGTTTGCCGTTCGCGGCAGACGATGGCGGCATCGGCGGCGGAGCCATCGAGGCGGCGATCCTGATGGAAGCGTTTGGCCGGTTCCTGGTCGTTGAACCCTACCTCCCAACCGTCCTGCTGGCGGGGGGATTGATCACAGCGCTGGGTTCAGCGGCCGAGCGCAAGGCCCTGATCGCATCGGTGAGTGAAGGACGTAGCCGACTTGCCTTTGCGTTCGCCGACCGGGAAACCACCACCACTGCGCGGCCCGACAGAAGCGGATTTCTACTGACCGGCGCCAAGTCCTTCGTCATCGGCGCCCCGATGGCGGATACTCTATTGGTTGCGGCGCGGATTGGCGCAGGCGCGGGCGATAACCGCATCGGCGTGTTCGTCGTTCCCAAGAACGCTCCGGGTGTCGCGACGCGGCCCTTTCGCACCGTCGATGGACGGCGCGCCGCCGACGTTGACCTGACCAGCGTCATGCTGCCGGCGAGCGCGCTTCTGGGTGGAAACGAGGATGCCAGCGCGACCATCGACGGTGTCATAGATCGCGCAATCGCCGCACTCTCGGCGGACGCCGTCGGGGCGATCGCCGCGATGGTCAGCGCGACGGTCGAATACACCAAGACCCGGGTGCAATTTGGTCAGCCGCTGGCGAAGTTTCAGGCCCTGCAGCACCGCATCGTGCGCATGAGGGTCAATGAGGAGGAGGCCCGCGCGTCCGCGCTGTTCGCGACGCTCGCGCTGGAGGGTCCCGCCGGCCGCCGGGCGCGAGCCGTTTCGGGGGCCAAAGCCAAGATCGGGCGCTGCGCGCGCTTCGTCCATCAGGACGCTATCCAGCTTCACGGCGCGATCGGCACGACTAACGAATTGCCACTCGGCGCCTATGCCAAGCGCCTGCTTGCCTACGAAGCGCTGTTCGGTTCGACGCGCGAGCACCTGCGTCGCTATGGTTCGCTGATTTGCAAACCGGAGATTGCGGCCGAAGGGCTGCTGGCCGTGGCGAGTTGAAAGGACCTCCGATGGACATTGGCTTGACCGCACAGGATCGCGCCTTTCGCGACGAGGTGCGGACTTTTCTGAGCGAAAACGTTCCGCCCGCGATGCGACGCGCGAACGACCTCACCACCGGGTTCATCGTCGAGCCCGACGTATCGATCCATTTTCATCGGGCGCTGGCGCGCAAAGGTTGGTCGGTACCGAATTGGCCGATCGACTACGGCGGCACGGGCTGGACCCCGGTGCAGCGCTACATCTTCGAAATCGAATGCGGGCGCGCAGGCGCTGCACCCTACAACGGAGCCGGAACCCAGTTCGTTGGCCCTGTCCTGATGCGGTTCGGCACGCAGCAGCAGAAGGACATGTACCTTCCCCGGATTCGCTCCGGCGAGGATCATTGGGCGCAGGGCTATTCCGAGCCTGGCTCCGGTTCCGACCTCGCGTCGCTCAAGACCAAGGCCGAATCCGCCGGCGATGACTACATCGTCAATGGTCAGAAAATCTGGACCACGATGGCGCATCGATCGAACCGCATCTTCGCGCTGGTTCGCACCTCCAATGTCGGCAAGCGCCAGGAAGGGATCACCTTTCTGCTGATCGATCTCGACCTGCCGGGGATCACCATCCGCCCCATCATCGGCAATGGTGGCGACCACGAATTTAATGAGGTGTTCTTCGACAATGTGCGCGTGCGCAAAGCGGGCCGGGTCGGCGAAGAAAACAAAGGCTGGGAGGTCGCCAAGTATCTGCTCGAATTCGAGCGCGGCGGCACCATGATGGCAGGACGCGTGCGCGCGCAGTTCGCCAAGCTCACCCGCATGATCGCAGCGCGCTGCCCGGACGATCCAGACATGACGGCGCGCCTCGCCGAAATCGGCATCGATATCGATTCCATGGAAATGATCGACCTCTCGGTACTTTCGGCGCACCAGGCCGGCTCCAACCCGGGACCGATATCCTCGCTCCTGAAGCTGCGCTGGAGCGAGATCCGTCAGGCCGTGACCGAACTCGCAGTGGACGCCGCTGGCGAGGATGCACTGCGCTGGGTGAATGAGCGGCCGCTTTACGAAACCTTGCAACTACCGCCTGACGAGGAAGAGGCGCTGGCGTTGATGCCGCGCTATCTAAACGGTCGGGCGTTTACGATCATGGGCGGCACCACCGAGATTCAAACAAACATCCTGGCGAAAACGCTCGTCAACCTCTGACATCCTGGCGCACCGCCGGCCCGCAGGGTCCCCTGCCCTAACGCCTGGGCAATCCGTATCGAAACGCTCTAAGCTAGCGGACAATCAGGCTCGGCCGGCGTGTCAATTTTCGAGCCTCGTAGGGAGGAAACGGCATGCGCAGATGCCTCGCAGGCGTAGCGTGCGTTCTGGCCTTGGCCACCGGTTGGCTCTCGCCGTCCACTGCGCTGGCGCAAGACTGGCCTGCAAAGCCCGTGACGATCGTAGTGCCATTCGTCGCCGGCGGGACGACCGACATCGTCGCGCGCATTGTGGCGCAGGCCCTTTCGGAACGGCTGCACCAGTCTGTTGTGGTCGAAAACGTCGGCGGCGCCGGCGGAACGCTGGGCGCCAGCAATGCCGCGCGCGCACCCGCCGACGGTTACACGATCTTCATGGCAACCGTCGCCCACACAATGGCCCCCGGCATCTATAAGAAACTTTCATACGACTTCGAGAAGGACTTCGAGCCGATCACCATCGCTGCCTCGGTGCCCAACATCCTGATTGTAAATCCGTCGCTCCCGGCCAAGTCCGTCCCCGAGCTGATCGCCTACATCAAGGCGAACCCCGGCAAGGTGAACTACGGCTCCGCCGGCGTCGGCAGCACCGAACACATGTCGGGCGCGCTGTTTCGTTCGCTAGCAGGTCTCGACATCGTGCACGTGCCCTATCGCGGCGGCGCACCGATGCTGGCCGATCTCGTCGCCGGCCACATCCAGATGTCGATCGAGACGAGCGGTGCCGCGACACCCTTTATCAAGGGCGGTCAGGTTCGCGCGCTCGCCGTCAGCCCAGCCAGGCGCTCTGCATTGTTTCCCGATTTGCCGACGCTCGCCGAAGCCGGCTTGCCCGGCTATGACGTGACCACTTGGTACGGCATGCTCGTTCCCAAAGGAACGCCGCAGCCGATCCGCGACAGGCTCTACGGCGAAATTACCGATATTTTGAAAAACCCGGATGTCGTCGCCCGCTTGCGCGATATTGGTGCGGAGCCGGGCGGGCAAACGCCGCAGGAGTTTGCCTCCTTCATACGTGCCGAGACCGAGAAATGGACGCGGCTCGCCAAGGAGGCCGGCATTCAGGCCGACTGACGATAAACACATCCGACCACGGATTCTCCGACAAGACGTCATGCCCGAGACCACGACAGCCGCCGACGCCATCGCCACCCGTCCTGAGGGCGCCGACTTGGAGCACTTGCCGGTCGACGAGGTGCTCGCACATTTTGCCGTGCAACCGGATCGCGGTTTGAGCAGCGATGAGGCGGTGCAGCGGCTGGCCACCGTTGGCCCCAATGCGCTGGTCGAAAAGCAGACCAGTCTCGCAGCCAAGATCTTCAGCCATTTCACCGGCCCGATCGCCTACATGATTGAGGCAGCCGCGGTCGTATCGGCGGTGATCGGCCATTGGGACGACTTTGTGATCATCGCGGCGCTGCTGTTTTTCAACGTCGCGCTTGAACTATGGCAGGACCACAAGGCCTCCGACGCCCTGGCGGCGCTCAAGCGCGGGCTCGCACCCGAAGCGACGGTGCTGCGCGACGGCAAGTGGCAAACGGTCGCGGCATCAACGTTGGTGCCGGGCGACATTGTCCGGGTTCGCCTTGGTGTGATCGTCCCGGCCGACTTGCGGTTCACCGCCGGCGACTACGCGGCCATCGATCAGGCCGCGCTGACCGGCGAGTCGCTGCCGGTGAGCAAGAAGATCGGAGACGAGGCCTACTCGGGCAGCGTGGTCAAGCAGGGCGAGATGACCGGCGTCGTCATCGCGACGGGTGCCAACACCTTTTTTGGCCGCACCGCCAAGCTTGTCGCCAGCGCGGGTGCCGTCAGTCACGCGCAAAAGGCGATGTTCGAGATCGGCAACTTCCTGATCGCTCTCGCTGTTGCCCTCGTTTTGATCATGGTGACCGTCAAGGTCTACCACGATATCGTCATCTCGGACGACTGGGACGTCGCCGATGCGCTGGGCATTCTGCAATTCGTCCTAGTGCTGCTGGTGGCATCGATCCCCGTCGCGATGCCGGCGGTCTTCTCCATCACCATGGCGTTGGGCGCGCTGGCGCTGTCAAAGGAAAAGGCCATCGTCTCCAAACTGTCGGCAATCGAGGAGATGGCGGGGGTCGATATCCTTTGCTCCGATAAGACCGGCACGCTCACGAAGAATCAGCTCACGCTGGGCGATCCGATCCTGTTCGCGGCCAAGCAGCCGCAAGACTGTATTTTGGCAGCCGCGCTCGCCTCGACCGCCGCGGACCGCGACGCGATCGATACGGCAGTGATTGCCGCATTGACCGATCAGAGCGCCCTTGCCGCCTACAAGCTTGTCAAGTTCACGCCGTTCGATCCGGTCAGCAAACGTACCCAAGCGCTCCTCACTGCGCCCGACGGCAGCGCCATCGCAGTCACCAAGGGGGCGCCCAAGGTGATAGCGGATCTCGTCAAGCCCGCTGCGGATGTTGCGCATCGCGTCAAGCGCACGGTCGATGATTTGGCTGGCAAGGGTTCGCGCGCGCTCGCCGTGGCTCGTTCCGAGGACGGCGGCAACACATGGTCTCTGCTCGGGATCTTGCCGATGTTTGATCCGCCGCGCGACGACTCCAAGGCCACCATCGAGAAGGCCCGCCAGAAAGGCGTCGAGGTCAAGATGGTGACCGGCGACGATACCGCGATCGCGATCGAAACCGCGCGCCTGCTCGGAATGGGGACCCACATCATCCCGGCAGCGGATGCCTTTCCCAAGGACATGGACCCCAACAACGTTCCGCTGGCCATTGCGGAAGCGATCGAACGCGCCGACGGTTTCGCGCGCGTCTTTCCCGAGCACAAATACGCGATCGTCAAAGCCCTGCAGACACGCGGACATCTGGTGGCAATGACCGGCGACGGCGTCAACGACGCGCCGGCTCTCAAACAGGCCGACTGCGGTACGGCGGTGTCCGGCGCCACCGACGCCGCGCGCGGCGCTGCCGCCTTGATCCTGACCGCCCCCGGCCTGTCGGTGATCAACAGCGCCATCGACGAAGCCCGGCGCATCTTTGAGCGCATCACCAGTTACACGATCTATCGGGTGGCGCTGACCATGGACATCATGTTCATGGTCGTGCTGTCCACGGTCTTTTTCAACTTCGTGCCGCTGTCGGCTGCGATGATCGTCATCATGTCACTGCTCGATGACGTGCCGATCATGACGATCGCCTATGACCACACGTCGGTCAGCGCGAAGCCGATCCGCTGGCACATGCCCCGCCTCTTGTCGGTCGCTGCTGTTCTGGGCCTGTTTTCAATCGTGGAATCGTTCGGACTCCTGCTCATCGGCATCCGAGTGCTGCTGCATCCGAATCTGCAGCCGCTGTTTGGGCTGAGCACCGAAAGTCATCTTCAAACAATGATGTTTCTTCAGCTCGTTGCCGGCGGCCACCTGCTGCTGTTCATCACCCGAACCGAGCGCTGGTTCTTTTTGCCGCCATTTCCCGCCGCCTCGCTGTTCCTCGCAATCGTTCTCACGCAACTGGTCGCGGTGCTGATGTGCGGATTCGGCTTGCTCGTTCCCGCCATTCCGTGGACGCTGATCGGATGGGTGTGGGCCTACAATATCGGTTGGATGTTCATCCTCTGCGCCGTGCGCCTGGCCATCGAACACCTTGCCGCCGGCCGTACCGCCCGCCGGATGCGAAGCGCCTCACTGGTCAATCGGCCGCTGGCAACGGCCTAGTTGATAGGCACACAAAACAAGGAATCCACGATGGACTACCGCAAACGATTCATCGTTGAGCCGGGCCGCAAGGTGCGATTGGCGAAGGTCGACCCGTCATATACCGGCAAGCACGAATCGCACGAGAAGGCGGCGCCGCAGATTCGCAAGCACCTCGAACGTATGGGGAAGCTGCAATATCTCCTCTACGCCGACGGAGACCAGTCATTGCTGGTCGTCCTGCAGGCGCTCGACGCAGCCGGGAAGGACGGCGTGATCCGTCACATATTCAGCGGCATCAATCCGCAGGGAACGCTTGTTTATGGGTTCAAGCAACCGAGCAAGGTCGAAAGCGCGCACGATTTTCTGTGGCGCATCCATATGTGCGCTCCGGCAAAGGGGCAAATCGCGATTTTCAATCGCTCGCACTACGAGGATGTCCTCGTGGTGCGCGTTCATGACCTGGTTCCGCGCTCGATCTGGTCCAAGCGTTACGACCTGATCAACGATTTCGAGAAAATGCTGGTCCAGAACGGCACGCGCGTCTTGAAATTCTATTTGCACATCAGTCCTGAAGAACAGCTCTCGCGCTTCGCGCAACGCCTGGACGATCCAGCGCGACATTGGAAGATCAGCGAAAGCGACTATTCCGAGCGCGAGCTGTGGCCGAAATACGTCTCGGCATACGAGGACGCGATGGAAGAGACCAGCACCAAGCACGCGCCCTGGTTCATCATTCCAGCCGATCACAAGTGGTTTCGCGATCTGGCAATCTCCCAAATCATCGCCGACACCATGGACGAGATGGGCCTAAAGCTGCCGCCGACGGGCGTCAACATCCCTGAAATTCGCCGCAAATATCACGCGGCGCTGCGCGCGCAGTTGAAGGAACGCAAAGCGGCTGGCCGCAAGCATGGCTAACGCGGGAGGACACGCCAGCTGGCTGTTTCCCTCGCTCCACGGATACAGCCTTTCGCGACTGCCGCGCGACGCCGTCGCCGCGTTGGTGCTGACTGCGATCGCGCTTCCCGGGCAGCTCGCCACGGCGCGCCTGATGGGTCTGCCGCCGATGACCGGGCTGTTCGCGTTCGCAGCCGGTGCCCTCGCGTTCGCGGCGCTTGGCGCCAACCGGTTTGCTTCGGTTGCCGCCGATTCCACGATCGCGCCGATCATGGCCGGCGCGCTGGCTCTCATGGTCGCGCCAAGCAGCCCGCACTACGCGGCCCTGGCAGCGGCCCTGGCGTTGCTGGTCGGGGTTACTCTCCTCGCCGCCGGTTTACTGCGGGCCGGCTGGATTGCCGATTTGCTGTCCGTGCCGGTAACGGTCGGCTTTCTTGCCGGCATCGCGGTTCACATCATCGTCGGACAACTTCCCGAGATGCTCGGCGTCGACGCTCCCGCGAAGGGCCACGTCCTGGCGCGGCTGCTCGCGATCATGGAGGAATTGCCGCGGGCAAAGCTCATACCGATCGTGATCGGCTTTGGCGTGCTCGCCTGCACTCTGGTCGCCGAGTGGCTCAGTCCGCGCATTCCGGGCCCGCTGATCGGCGTCGTGGCAAGCGCGCTTGCGGTCTGGTGGCTCGCGCTCGACCAGAACGATGTGACGACGCTTGGGGCGCTTCCGATCGCACCGCCATCCGTGACCCTTGCGTTGCCCAGCTGGAACGAATTCGTCATTTTGGTTCCACTGTCCTTTACGGTTGCCCTCGTTTGTATGATGCAAACGGCCGCCGTCGTGCGCTCGTTTCCGTCCGATCCAAAACAGCCGGAAGACGTAAGCCGGGATTTTGCCGGCGTCGGCGCGGGCAGCATCCTGGCCGCCGTGACGGGATCGTTTGCAGTCGACGCCAGTCCGCCCAGCACCGCCGCAGTCGCCGAGTCAGGTGGAACCTCCCAGGTCTGCAGTTTGCTGGCCGTTGCCATCATCGCGGCGATCGTGCTGCTCGCCGGTGGGGCGTTTGCGTTCGTACCCCAGGCCGCGCTGAGCGGCGTCCTCGTCTACATCGCACTGCGCATCTGCCGGGTAACGACCATGCTGCAGATTTATCGCCGCGGCGGGAGCGAGATTCTGTTGGTGGCGGCCAGTGCCGCGTTGGTCGTCATCCTGCCGATCCAAACCGGCGTCGCGATGAGCATCGCACTGTCGCTGCTCAACAGCCTTTACATCGTTGCCCGGCCGGATTCCGCAGTGCTGGCGCGGGTTCCGGGCACGACGGTGTGGTGGGACCTCCCAGCAGAGGACAATGGCGAGCATGAGCCAGGCGTGCTCGTTTTCGCACCAGGCGCGCCAATCAATTTTACCAACGCATTTTATGTTCGCGGCAAGCTGATGCACGCAATTGCGGCCATGGGCGAGCCGGTCCGCCTCGTGGTCATCGAGGCCAACGGCATTATCAATTTCGACTTCACCGGATCGCAGATCCTGCAACATGTCATTTCCGAGCTGCGTGACCGCGGCATCGACGTCGTATTGGCCAGGCTCGAATCCGAAACCGCGCGACGCGCAGCCGAACGCAGCGGATTGATCGACAAGCTCGGCCAAGATCACGTGTATCGGTCGGTCGAAGATGCGATCCAGGCCTACAAGCGGAGGCGCGGGTGAGCGGCGAATGGTTTGATGAAGCGCGTCGCAAGCGCCTCGAATTGCGCGCGATGCTCGCAGGCAAGGAACTTGTCGTCATGCCGGGCGGCTTCAGCCCGGTTTATGCGCGTATGGCGCAGGAGATCGGCTTTCGCTGTTTCTTTCTGGCCGGCTCGCAGCTTTCCGGCTTTCTGCTCGGGGCACCCGACGCCGGCATTCTTGGATTGCGCGATGTGGTCGACCACGCGCGCCATGTCGCTGCCCACACATCGATCCCGCTCCTGCTGGACGCCGACACAGGATTTGGCAACGCCGTTAACGTGCACTACAGCGTGCAGGAAATCGTTCGCTGTGGCGTTGCCGCCCTCAATATCGAGGACCAGGAGGCCCCGAAGAAGTCCCCGACCGGCGGCGGCCGGCGTTGCATCCCGTTGGAAGAGGCGGCGGGCAAAATAGCCGCCGCGGTGGCGGCGCGCGACGCAATCGACCCATCCTTTGTCATTTGCGCGCGCTGCGATTCAATCGGGGTCGAGCCGGATTTCGACGACACGCTCGCGCGCTGCACCGCCTATCAAAAGGCCGGCGCCGATCTCATCTGGCTCAATGCGGTCGAGAAGCGTGAGCAGCTCGCGCGCGTGTGCGCTACGCTTGCGGCACCCGTGTTGTGCAACTGGTTCAGCAAGGTCGAGCCGCCCCCAAGCTTCGATGAGTTCTTGAAGCTCGGCGTTCGTGTCGCGCTCTATCCGGTGCTTGCGGCGCAAGCCGGCCTGCAGGGCGCGTGGGAACTGATGCACGACTTTCGTGCGCGCGGGCCGGCGGCGCTCGCGGAATGGCACCAGCGCGCCGCCGCAAGCCGGTTCGGGCTCGCCGACTACAAGTCGCTCACCGGGCACCAGAGCGTGCGCGCCATTGAAGAGCGCTTTCTGCCCGCCTCCGGACAGCGCGACTACCGGACACGCTGAAACCGGAGGGTTTTGCATCGCACCATACGGGGCGAAATATATTGCTTCAAAGCCGCCCGTTTTGGTCCAAAAGCCCTGCGGCCTGGGGCGCCGCAGGTCATGCCGCCCTGCGCCGCGACCGGTTTGCGACCACCGCGCGCTTAGCGTATGCCCGTCGTCGTGCCCGGTTGGGCAACATCCTGGTCATTCCGGACAGCCAATGCAGATTTCTGACGGTATCATTCCCGCCATCGGCAATACGCCCATGATCAAGCTCAAGCGTGCATCCGAGGAGACCGGATGCACGATCTTGGGCAAGGCCGAATTCATGAACCCGGGCCAGTCGGTCAAAGACCGCGCCGCCCTGTTCATTATCGAAGACGCGGTGAAAAAGGGGCAGTTGCGCCCGGGCGGCGTTATCGTCGAGGGCACCGCGGGTAACACCGGGATCGGGCTCGCTCTGGTCGGTAATGCGCTCGGGTTCCGAAGCGTGATCGTGATCCCCGAGACCCAAAGTCAGGAGAAGAAAGACACCTTGCGGCTGTGTGGCGCCGAACTCGTGGAAGTTCCCGCGGTGCCTTATGCGAACCCGAACAACTACGTGCGCCTCTCAGGCAGGCTAGCCGCCCAGCTCGCCAAGACCGAGCCGAACGGCGCGATCTGGGCCAACCAGTTCGACAATGTCGCCAACCGTGACGGCCACGTCGTCACCACCGGACCGGAGATCTGGCAGCAGACTGATGGTGCGGTCGACGGATTCACCTGCGCGGTGGGGACCGGTGGTACGCTCGCGGGGGTCGCCATCGCCCTCAAGGAGCGCAAGCCTGGCGTCAAGATCGCGCTCGCGGATCCGATGGGCGCCTCGCTTTACAGCTACTACACCAAGGGCGTCCTGAAGGCGGAAGGGTCTTCCATCACGGAGGGCATTGGTCAGAGCCGCATCACCAAGAACCTCGAAGGCGCGCCGATCGATACCGCCTATCAGATCCCCGATGCGGAAGCGGTCCCGATCATTTTCGATCTCCTGGAGCATGAGGGGCTGTGTTTGGGGGGCTCCTCGGGCATTAACGTGGCTGGCGCGATCCGGTTGGCGAAAGAACTCGGGCCCGGACATACGATCGTCACCATCCTCGCGGACTACGGCACGCGTTACATGTCGAAATTGTTCGACCCAAAATTCCTGCGCTCCAAGGATCTCCCGGTGCCGGCCTGGATGGAGCGGCGTTCGATGATCAAGGTGCCGTACGAAAAGGTGTAGCGATGGCCCAGCAATCGACTAGCCGCTGGCTGGTCAGTACCGAGTGGCTTGCTGCGCGCCTCGGGCAACCCGACCTAGTCGTCGTCGACGGATCGTTCTATCTCCCGGCGATGAAACGTGACGCAGCCGCCGAGTATCTCGCCGGTCACATCCCGGGCGCGGTGCGCTTTGACATCGACGAGATCGCCAACAAGTCGATCGCCCTGCCGCATATGCTCCCATCGTCCGAGCAATTTGCCCAGGCGGTCGGACAGCTCGGCATCTCGGAGCGCGACACGATCGTCGTTTACGACGGCGCCGGGCTGTTTTCCTCGCCACGGGTGTGGTGGACGTTCCGGCTCTTCGGTGCGCAGAACGTGTTCATTCTCGATGGCGGCCTCCCGAAGTGGACAACGGAAGGGCGGCCGCTTGAGAGCGGCCCAGTACGACGGGAGCCGCGTTCGTTCGCGATACGCGTCCCCGAGAAAATCGTCGCGGCGCTTGCCGAAGTCCAACGCGCCCTCGCCAGCAATTCTACTCAAGTGGTTGACGCGCGGCCGCCGGATCGCTTCCGCGGCGAGGCGCCGGAGCCGCGGCCGGGTGTGCGCTCGGGCCACATGCCGGGTTCATACAATGTGCCCTCGAGCAGCGTGGTCGAGAACGGCACCCTCAAGCCTGCGGCGGCGATCAAGGCCGCGTTCGACGCCGGTGGCGTTGACGTTGATCGGCCGATCATCACCAGCTGTGGCTCGGGCGTATCCGCCGCCATCCTGTGGCTGGCACTTGACGCTATCGGCAAGCCCCCGAAGGCGCTCTACGACGGTTCGTGGTCGGAGTGGGGCGCGCGGGCGGACCTGCCGGCCGCGGTAGGAGGCTCTTGATTACTGCTGTGCCAGATTGAGCGAGCGAACGATCGGACGCCAGACCTGCTGCTCATGGTGGATGAACTGGGTCGTTTCCGCGCTCGACATCGGCCGCACAAATGTACCGAGATCCTGGAAGCTTTTGCGCAGCTCAGGCAGGTCGAGCACGGTCAGCAAGTCCCTGTTGACCTGACGCACGATCGGTTCCGGCGTTCCGGCGGGAGCCAACAGCGCAAACCAACCCATCGCTTCCAATCCGGGGACCGTCTCCGTCGCGGCCGGCAGGTCAGGAAAATTGGGAAGCCGCTTGCTCGACGCAACGGCGAGCGCCTTGACCGAGCCACTTTGCATGGCCCCGTAGAGCGCGCCGACGCTTTCGACAATCATCGAGATGCGCCCGCCCATGAGGTCCTGCAGCCCGGCGGCGGCTCCCGGATAGGGAATGAACGTGAGATCGGCGCCTGTTTCCTTTCGCAGCCGCTCGACCGTGAGGTGTGGGAACGTTCCGCGTGCATTGGCCGCGTACATGAGCTCGCCCGGCCGTCGCTTTGACAGCGCGACGAGTTCGGGCAGCGACGCGACCCCGAGAACCGGCGCAACGCCAAAAATCATCGGTTGCTCGCCGATCAGCCCGATCCGAACGAAATCGCGATCGAGGTCAATGGCGAGATTCGGAAAAATCTCCGGCATGACCAGAAACGTCGACGTGGCCGCCATGTAGAGCGTGTAGCCATCCGGAGTGGCGGCGGCCGCCATGCGGGCGGCGGCGCTGCCACCGGCTCCCGGCTGGTTGACGATCACGATTTGCTGTCCCCACAAGCGGCCCAAATAATCGGTCACGATGCGGCCGATCACGTCCGGACCGCTGCCGGCGGCACCTTGCGTGACCAACTTGACCGGCCGCGCCGGATAGCCTTCCGCGTCCGCGGTCGGCGTCAGCACTTCTGACGCGGCGACGACTGCCAGAACGGCCGCAACCACGGCCCAAAATCTGCCCATCGCGCGTCCTCCCAAGTCGGTCAGCCGAGCGCCCGGTGCACGAGATCGTGTTTGAATTGTCGTGGAATAGGCGACTATTGTCGCCTTGTTTTTTGCTATAATTCACCTGCCCAACCGCCGGTGGAGAGAATCATGATCTTTCGCCAGCTGTTCGATAGCGTGTCGGGAACCTACACCTACCTGATCGCCAGCCGTCGCGGCGGCGAAGCTCTCATCATCGATCCGGTGTTGGACAAGGTTGATCGTTACCTGCAGCTGGTGCGCGAGCTCGACGTGCGGCTCGTCAAGGCGCTCGACACCCACCTGCATGCCGATCACATCACCGGTCTTGGGGCTCTACGCGATCGCACCCACTGCGTCACGGTCATGGGCGAACAGACCAAAGCAGACGTGGTGTCGATCCGGGTGGCCGAGGGCGACAAGGTCGAAGTCGAGGGCATCGCGCTCGACGCCATCTACACGCCCGGCCACACCGACGATTCCTACAGCTACCTGATGCAGGACCGCGTCTTCACGGGCGACACGCTGCTTATTCGCGGCACCGGCCGCACCGATTTTCAGAACGGTGATGCGCGCGCGCAGTACGATTCGATCTTCAACAAGTTGTTGAAGTTGCCGTCCGAAACCCTGGTATTTCCAGCGCACGACTACAAGGGCGACACGGTCTCGACCATTGGCGAGGAGAAGGCCAACAATCCTCGCCTGCAGGTCAAATCGGTTGACGAATACGTCGATCTGATGGGCAATTTGAAGCTCGCCGATCCCAAGATGATGGATGTGGCCGTGCCGGCCAACATGCACGTCGGGCTGTCCCAGGACGACATTGCGTTGCGCGACTGGACGCTGAGCGCGGCGAACGCCATGGAGCTCCTTGGCGGGCCGGACGTCATCTTCATCGACCTGCGCGAAAGCAGTGAGCGCTGCAAGCACGGCGTGATCCCAAATTCGACGCACGCGCCCTATGGGCGTCTGCTGGAGAACGTGCACGCGGGCGGCATGCTTCACGAACTCGCCCGCGCGACATCGAAACGTCTGCTGTTCTACTGCGCCTATGGCGAGCGCTCCGCCATGGCGGTGCGGGCGGCGCACGGCGCCGGGCTCGGATCCGCCTGTCACATCAAGGGCGGCATCAATGCCTGGAAGCAGGCTGGCGGACCGCTGACGCGCTAGATCGAATAATCGACGGTTCAGTTCGTGACCACGACCTTCGTCCCGACCGGGACGCGGTCGTAGAGATCGAGCATGTCGTCAGCGAAAAGCTGAAAGCCGCCCGAGGAGGGATTCTGTCCGATGGCACTCGCAACATTGGTGGCACGGATCCGACACGGCGTGTCGCCGAGATAGAACGTCGGTACTCCAGGCGCGCCGCCGTCGCGTGATTGCGGGGGCGCCGATGGCCGGTCCGGCGCGGCAATCATCGCCGTCGTGCCGTCCGGAACACCATCCTTGCGGGTCACAGACAGGAGCGCCCCCATATCGTCGCAGTCCGCGCCGACGCCGAGGGTATAGCGCACGGCGGTGCCATTCTCCTTGACCAGATAGAGCGAGTGCTGCGGCTTAATGATGATAATCGTGCCGGCCGGATAAGTAGTGCGGAAGTAAACAAGCTGGCGTCGCAGGATGTAGGGAATCGTTGCCTCGCCGGTTTCGACCTGCTGACGGCGCGCCTCGGGAGCGCGCGAAGGCGGGTTTGAGCCAGCGCTCGCGACGACCGGGGCTGGCGCCGGGTTCGGGGTCGGAGCCGCCGTCGTCACTGCGGGGGATGCGGGCTTCGCGCCCTCGCGCGAGATTGTGCTCTCACGCGGCCAATAGGCGTAGCCGAGGGCGGCAATGATCAGCGCCGCCAAGACCACAATCGCGCCCGCCCAGACCCCCGCGGATGGCCTGCGCCGGGCAGCGTCAACGGACAGAGGCGCCGGCGTCGGTGCAACGCGATCCTGTGCGCTCCCCGCGGGCGCAGACTCGGCCGCATCGCGCCGTCGCGCTGGCCCGCGCAGAGCACCCATGCCGGCAACCTGAGCACCGCCGGCGTGCGATGCGGGCCGGTGGTGCGCATGCAGAACCTCTTCGACCGGCCGCGCGATATTGCCCTCGATCCGGGCGATGGCGGCCTCAAGCGCCGCAAGCTCGGCGTTGATGTCGTCATCAGAGACGGGGGGGTCCATTGCGTGCATGCGGGCCGTGACCGCCTGGCGCGCGCGGTCGTAGAGCGCGCGACGCGCGGTCTCGACATTGTTCTCGAGCTTGGCAACGGCGCTCGAGAGAACCGAGTAATAATCAGCCATAGCCTGCCAGCAGCTGATCTCCCGCCTCACCGGATCGGTGGCGCATATTGAATTCCACCGTGCGTCCAAAGCTGATTGATGCCGCGCGGAATCCCGAGCTTCGACCCAATTCCGACGTTGCGTTCGAACACTTCGTCATAGTTGCCCACCAGGCGAATGATGCGAGCTGCCCAGTCGCTGGCCAGGCCGATCTCGGTACCGGCGCTGCCATCGAGCCCCACCAGCCGTCGGACCTCGGGATTCTCGGACGTCATCGCCTGATCGATCGTCTTCGAGGTCACCCCCAGTTCCTCGGCATTGAGCATGACAAAATGCGTCCACTGCACGATCTTGAACCAGCGATCGTCCCCTTGCCGCACGGCCGGGCTCAGCGGTTCCTTCGAGATGATGTCGGGAAGAATGACGTGCTCGTCGGGCTTGGCGAGCTTCAGACGCTCGGCGAACAGCGCCGAGGTGTCGGTCGTGAACGCGTCGCAACGGCCCTCGTTATAGGCGACGAGCGCTTCGTCGGCGCTCGGGAACGCGTTGACCTGGTAGGTCAGTTTATTGCTGTGAAAGTAGTCGGCGAGATTTGTTTCGGTTGTCGTGCCGGTCTGCACGCAGATCGACTTGCCGCCGAGTTCGAGCGCGGATTCCATCTTGAGGCTCGATCGGACCAGGAAGCCCTGCCCGTCATAGTACGTCACCGCAGCAAAGTTGATGCCGAGCCCGGCCTCGCGCGCCATCGTCCATGTCGTATTGCGCGACAAGAGATCTATGTCCCCGTTCTTGAGCGCGGTCAGCCGATCAGCGTTGCTGAGTGCCCTGAACTCCACCTTGTCCGCGTCGTTGAAGATCGCCGCCGCGACGGCGCGGCAGAAATCGACATCAAAGCCCCGCCAGGCGCCCTCCTGGTCGCGCGCCGCGAAGCCCGGCAGGTCGGGGTTGATGCCGCAAATCAGCTTGCCGCGATCCCGAACGGCGTCAAGCGTCTGCGATGTTGCCGGTTGCGCCGCCACCGCAACAATTGCCGCCAAGCCGATGATGCCAATTATTCTTTTCACAGCGCGTCCCCTGCGAATGATTCGGTTACGCTACCAGAGTCGCCGTTATCTGGGCAAAGGCCCGTCCCGGTGGTTCGCGGCGCAACCGCTATCATTCATTTTTGAGAATCTGGCTCAGGAACGCGCGCGTTCGTTCATGTTGCGGGTTGGAAAAAAACGCAGCCGGGGTATTGATCTCCAAGATCTGACCGGCGTCCATGAACACCATGCGATTGGCGACTTGGCGGGCAAAACCCATTTCGTGGGTGACCACCAGCATCGTCATCCCCTCCTGCGCAAGTTCGACCATGGTGTCGAGCACCTCCTTGACCATTTCCGGATCGAGCGAGGACGTCGGCTCGTCGAACATCATGATCTTGGGAGCCATGCACAGCGCGCGGGCGATCGCTACCCGCTGCTGCTGACCCCCGGACAATTGGCCGGGATATTTATCGGCCTGCTCGGGGATGCGCACGCGGTCGAGGTATTTGCGCGCGATGCGTTCGGCATCCGATTTGGCCATTTTGCGCACATAGATCGGGGCGAGCGTGCAGTTTTCGAGCACGGTCAAGTGCGGGAACAGGTTGAACTGCTGGAAAACCATTCCGATTTCGCGCCGGATTTCGTCGATGCGCTTGAGGTTATGGGTCAACGGGACGCCTTCGACGATCACCTCGCCGCGCTGGTAGTCCTCGAGCGCGTTGATGCAGCGTATCAGGGTGGACTTACCCGAGCCTGATGGTCCGCAGATCACGACCCGCTCGCCGTTGCGGACTTTCAGGTTGATATCCGCCAGGACCTGGAACGTTCCGAACCATTTGTAGAGTCCGTTGATCTCGACGGCGAACCCGCCGCGCTGCGCGCTGCCCTCAGAAACGCTGTCTGGCTGCTGGTTCATCGTAAGTCCAATCAACGGCGATCGGCGCGGGCGAGGCGATATTCGATGCGGTCCGCGTACCGAGCCATGAGAAAGCAGAACACGAAATAGAACACCGCCGCAAAGGCGTATCCGCTGGCGCTCGTCACCGGCGTCGCCCATTTCGGGTCGACACGGGCGACTTCAATCGTCTTGAGCAGGTCGAAAATGCCGACGAAGAATACGAGCGTTGTATCCTTGAACAGGGCGATGAAACTGTTGACGATGTTCGGTATGGTGATCCGCAGCGCCTGCGGGAGAATGATCAGACGCTGCATCCGCCAGAACCGCAACCCGAGCGCGCTCGCCGCTTCGTATTGCCCGCGCGGTATCGCCACCAGCCCGGCCCGCACGACCTCGGCCATATAGGCCGACGAGAACAGCACGATCCCGGTGAGCGCGCGCAGAAGCTTGTCAGGCGCCCATGCGGGCGGCACGAACAGCGGCAGCATGACGCTGGCCATGAACAGCACCGTGATCAGCGGGACCCCGCGCACGAATTCAATGAATATTGTCGACAATATGCGCACGGCCGGCAGCGACGAACGCCGTCCGAGGGCCAGCAGGATCCCGAGTGGCAGCGACGCCACCATTCCGACCGTAGTGACGACGACTGTGACGAGCACGCCGCCCCAGAGCGCGGTGTCGACCGATGGGAGGCCGATCAGCGGCCATCCGTTGAGCAGCACGTAGGCGCAGACCGGCATCACGACAAAGAAATACAGCGCGCCGAGGTCGCGGCGCGGGGCATCGAGCCACAACAGCCAGGCGCTGCCGAACGCGAGCAATACGAAGAACAAATCAACGCGCCAACGCTGCCCAATCGGGTATGAGCCGTAGACGAAATATGAGAACCGGTCGCGCACAAACGCCCAACAGGCGCCGGCTTCGCCGTGCGGTCCTGCCAGGCAAGCGTCGCGGTCGGCTCCGCTCCACGTCGCATCGATGAACAGGAACCGCACCAGCGATGGCACGATCCAGAACAGCAATGCCAGGATAACGATCGTCAACGCGGCGTTGGCTGGCGACGAGAACAGGTTCGCGCGCATCCATCCAATCGGGCCGGCGACAGCGAGCGGAGGCGGCAAGACCGACACCCTCTGGCTGCGCACGAAGATGTCGTCTTCGGTCACCGCTGTCATGGGGATCTGCGTGGGATCGGACATCGCTCAGCGTCCCGGATACGCGATGCGTGCGTTGTACCAGTTCATGGCCGCCGACGTGATGAAGCTCAGCGCCAGGTAGACCGCCAGCGTGATCACCACGACTTCGATCGCTTGCCCGGTCTGATTGAGCACGGTCCCGGTAAAGATCTGCACGAAGTCCGGATATCCGATCGCCACCGCCAGCGATGAGTTCTTGATGAGGTTGAGGTACTGATTGGTGAGCGGCGGGATGATGACGCGCTTGGCCTGCGGGATCACCACGAGGTTCAGCTGATCGCGCCGGCGCAATCCCAACGCGGCCGCGGCTTCAATCTGTCCCTTGGGAACAGACAACAGGCCTGCGCGTACCACTTCGGCGATGAAGGCCGCCGTATAGATGACGAGCCCGAACAGCAGGGCCGCAAACTCAGGCAGTATCTCGACCCCACCACTCACGTTGAATCGCCCGAGTTGCGGATAGACGAGCTGGACTTGGGCACCGACCGCAAAAAATACGACGAGGGGAAGCCCGATGATCAGCACTAGCGTCGGCAGCAACAACGGTGTGGCCTTGCCGGTCTGTTCGCGCCGGCGTTGCGCAGCGATGCGCAGCCCGAACGTCACCACGACCCCGAGCACGAATGCAAGCAAGACCCAGCCGACGCCCGGGCCGAACACCGGTTGCGGCAGAAACAAGCCACGATTGTTGAGCAGCATACCGCTGCCCAGGAAGAAGCTCTCGCGGATGTCCGGCAGTCCCTTGAGAACCGCGTTGTACCAGAACAAAAGCTGCAGCAGCAGCGGGATGTTGCGGATGACCTCGACGTAACCGCGCGCGATATTTCGAACCAGCCAGTTGCTCGACAACCGCGCAATTCCGATCACGAATCCCAGCACGGTCGCCAGCACGATCCCGAGCGCGGCGATCAACAGCGTGTTGAGCAACCCGACCCAGAACGCCCGGCCATAGGTCGAGGTCTGAACCGAGTACTCGATCAGCGTCTGGCTGATGTCGAAGCCGGCGATCTGGTCGAGAAAGCCGAACCCGGACGTGATGCGGTTGCGGGCCAGATTCGCGATCACGTTGCGCACGACCGCGGTCGCGGCCAGCGCGATCAGCAGGCACAGCAGAACCTGATAGACGATGCCGCGGAAGTTTGGATCGTCCAACAGCGCCGTACGCGGCGGCGCGGAACTGCTACGCTGCATGGACGCGCGCCTTCAGCGCACCGGCGGCCCGTATTGGATACCGCCCTTGGTCCACAGCGCGTTGAGCCCACGCGAAATCCGCAGCGGCGAACCCTGACCCAGATTGCGGTCGAATACTTCCGCATAGTTGCCGACGAGCTTGATCACGCGATAGGCCCAGTCTTTGGTCAGGCCGAACTGTTCGCCGTAGTTCTGTTCGGTGCCCAGCAGCCGCTTGATCTCGGGATTGTCCGACTTGAGCTGTTCGTCGAGGTTCGACTTGTTGATGTTGAGTTCCTCGGCGTTGAGCATCACGAAGTGCACCCAGCGTACGATGTTGAACCATTGATCGTCACCCTGGCGCACGAACGGGCTCAGCGGCTCCTTGGAAATGATCTCCGGGAGCACGACGTTGTCGTCGGGATGGGTGAGCTTGAGGCGGACGCCGTAGAGGCCGGACGCGTCGGTCGTATAGGCATCGCACCGTCCGCTATCGTAGGCCTTAAGCGCTTCATCGAGTTGCGCGAACGTCACGCTCTTGAGCTTCATGCGGTTGGCGCGGAAATAGTCCGCCAGGTTGAGCTCGGTGGTCGTGCCTTGCTGGACGCAAACAGAGGCATCGCTCAGCTCGAGCGCAGAATTGACCTTGAGCGCCTTGCGGACGATGAAGCCCTGCCCGTCGTAGTAGTTCGGGCCGGTCGCGTGCAGACCCAATTGCGTCTCGCGCGAACTCGACCAGGTCGTGTTACGCGCCAGCACGTCGATGTCGCCCGATTGCAGAGCAGTAAAGCGGTCCTTGGCGGTGAGTGCGACAAATTTGACCTTGCTTGGGTCATTGAAGATCGTCGCCGCGTAGGCGCGGCAATAGTCGACGTCGAACCCGGTCCAGTTGCCCTGCGAGTCCGGCAGGCCGAACCCCGGAAGCTGACCGTTGGCGCCGCAGTTGAGCGCACCCCGGGCGCGCACGTCGTCAAGTGTTCCGGCAGCGGCCGGAAGCGCCAGCGCCGCCAAGGCCGCCAAGATTGTGATCGATCGCTTCATCGCCCTGCCCCTGTTCATCGGTGTTACCCAGCCTCGATGCGCCGCCACCGACCGGGGTCGAACAAATCGGCAACCCGTAAATCGTCGTGTTGCTGCGGCAATCGGCTTCCAGTCGTCTTGAATCCGGTGCCGGCGAACATCAGCCGCTTCGCCGGCCCCGACATCTGCGCCCGCCATCGCTGAATTTGCTTCCCTGTGGCATCTCAGAACGATCGGCATGTAACGTCAAGGGCTTGACGGCGGCGGCAGAGTTCTGATCGAAAGCCGATACCGGTTTGGCCCAGAGGATTGCGCGTGAAGAAGAACGACGGTGCGAGCCATCGGCCCCTCAAGCCCGACACCAAGATCACGGTGGCCGGGCGCGACCCCTTCGCGCAGCACGGGTATGTCAACCCGCCCGTCTATCACGCCTCCACCCTGCTCTATCCAACCGCCGAGGATTTTCTGGGACGGCGCGGGCGCTACCAGTATGGACGCCGCGGAACGCCCACATCGGAAGCCCTCGAATCTGCGTTGCGCGAGATCGAAGGGCCCGCCTGCGCCGGCGTCGCGCTGGCGCCCTCGGGACTTACGGCCATCTCGGTCGCGCTCCTGTCGGTGCTGCATGCGGGCGACCATTTGCTGGTTTCAGACAGCGTCTACGGCCCGACACGAACCTTCTGCGACACCGTGTTGACGCGCTACGGCGTGACCACCACGTACTACGATCCGCTGGCCGCCGATCGCGTCGCTTTTCTGATGCAGCCGAATACACGTGCTGTGTTTACCGAAGCGCCTGGCTCGCTCTCCTTCGAAATGCAAGACATACCCGCGATCGCGGCCGCCGCGCACGCGCAGGGCGCCGTCGTGCTCATGGACAATACCTGGGCAAGCCCCCTGTTCTTTGCGGCGCTCCAGCATGGCGTTGATCTCTCGATCCAGTCAGGGACCAAATATATCGGCGGCCATTCCGATCTCATGCTGGGGTCGGTTGCGGCCAACGCGGCGACATGGCAGCGCCTGCACGACACCGCAGGCACCATGGGCATCTGCGTCGGACCGGACGACATGTTCCTTGGCCTGCGCGGGCTGCGCACGATGGCGGTTCGCCTGGCCCGCCATCAGGTTTCCGGTATCGCGGTTGCGGGCTGGTTGGAACAAAGGCCCGAGGTGCTGCGAGTCCTGCATCCAGCGCTCGCGAGTGATCCCGGCTACGCGCTCTGGCGACGTGATTTCACCGGCGCGTCGGGGCTATTCTCGATCGTGCTCAAGCCGATCCCGCAGGCCGCCGTGAACGCGTTCCTCAATGCGCTGACCCTGTTCGGCATGGGCGCATCATGGGGCGGTTACGAGAGCCTAGCGATCCCGTTCGACTGCACCAAGATCCGCACGGCCACCAAATGGGCGCCGGGCGGCCCAACGATCCGGTTTCACATCGGCCTTGAGAACGTCGATGACCTGACCGCCGATCTCGAACGCGGCTTTTCCGCACTCAAGGCCGCGACAGAGCATTGCGGGAGCTAACAGCTCGGTGATCCGTCGTGCCGTTCGTATCCATTACCCGCTTGCGCGTTCGGTCGTGGAGATACGTTCCGGGCTTTCTTGTTGATGCTTTGCGGTCCGCGTGGCAGGCCAAAACCACACCAGCAAATCTCGCGGTGTCTCTGCTGAGTGATCGCAGTCGCGTGTACTGGACCCGTACGGTCTGGAGCGACGAAGCAGCGATGCGCTCCTTCATGGTGTCGGGGGCGCATCGGCGGACGATGCCACGCCTGTCGGACTGGTGCGACGAAGCGTCGGTCGTTCACTGGGTGCAGGATGCCGACGAACCACCGTCGTGGCTTGAAGCTCACCGCCGCATGCGCCAGGACGGCAGGCGCTCGAGAGTCAATCACCCCTCCGACGGACAGCTTCGCTTTGCATTCCCTGAGCCCAGAGTGGGCAGGGAACTGACCCTCAAATAGGATCGACCGTCCACATGGTCATTCAGCTGGCGCCGCCCGCCGGCCTCGCAGAATGAATTGCAAATTGCGGATGTAGATAAAAAGGCCCAGCCCCTGCCCGGCAATGAACACCGGGTCCTTGCGCTGAAGCGCATAGATGAACAGCAACAAGCCGCCCAGGATCGAGAAGATCCAGAACGAAGTCGGCACCACGCTGCGGCCCACGCGCTCGGATGCAAGCCACTGCACCGCAAAGCGCATGAAGAACATGGCCTGTGCGACAAAGCCGAGCGCAACCCACCAGCTGAATTGGATGATGAAGACGTCGTGCAGGTAGGTCGCGACGGCACCGATGAGATCATTCAGCATCCCGTTTGACCTCCGAAACGGCGGGGATGTGCTTGCGCCGATTGGTGAGCCACCACACGCCACCGAGATCCAGCAGGCTGGCTTTGAGGCGGTCCCACATCCCGTAGTTGGACGTGCCGTGTTGGCGCGGGCGATCGACCACGTCAACATGCACCACGTCGTAGCCATCGCGCTGAACCAGCGCCGGGAAGAAGCGGTGCATGCCGTCGAAATAAGGCAGGGCGAGAAAGACGTCGCGACGCAGCGCTTTCAGGCCACAACCGGTGTCGCGTGTGCCGTCATCGAGCACCATCATGCGCACCTCGTTGGCGATGCGTGACTGCAGTTTCTTGAAGCCGGTGGCCTGACGATCCACGCGTTGGCCGGCGGCGAGGCCGATACGCGGCCCGCTTTTGGCGAGGGCGGCCAACAGCGCGGGCAGATATTTCGGGTCGTTTTGTCCGTCACCGTCGATCGTTGCGACCACGTCGGCGCGCGCATAGGTCACCCCGCTGCGCAGCGCGGCCGACTGCCCGCACGACACCACGTGCTTGAGGTGGCGCAGCCACGGCCGATCGGCTTGCAGCGTGGAGAGCACCTCGTCGGTGCCGTCGCGCGAGCCGTCGTCGACGCAGATGACCTCGAACGACCGCTCGGCCAACGCGGCCGCGATCTCGTCGACCAGCGGCCCGATATTGCCGCTCTCGTTCTTCACCGGCACTACGACCGAAACGGAGGGAGGTGGCGCCGGAACGGTGGTTTCTGACATTGATCTCTCGTGGCGGTGCGCCCGCTAGTGCCGCCGATTTGAAGTTCCTACCACGGGTCTTAGGAGGCGAGCAGCCGGCAAGCAACCTTTTTGAGGCGTGCAACCGATGGCCCGGGAAGCGGCCGGACCTCACGATCGGACCCGACATAGAACGCAAGCCGCCGCTCCGCGAACCAATTGCGAATCAGCAGCGCGCCGAAGCCGCCAACCAGCGCGCCTGCCATCACGTCGCTCGGATAGTGCGTGGAAATCACCACCCTGCTGATCGCAATCAGGATGGCGTAGGTCCACAGCAGCGGTCGCAGGCGCGGGAACAATGCCCCAAATGCGACCAGGACACTAAACGCCGTGGTCGCATGGCCGGAGGGAAAGCTGGAGAATTGATGCTCCCAGGAAAACGGCTCATAGGCGAACGGGCCGAGAGCGGATGGACGCCGGCGTCCAATTTGGTGCTTGAGGATCGCCTGTACGATTCCCGGGAGCGAAATCGCAAGAAACAGAAACCCGACACGTGCGGCGACGGCCGCCATCACCAGACGCGTCCAACGTTCGATCCATGGGGCGTCGAAGACGGCAATCAGCACAAGCAAGCCGCCGATCGGCACCAGGAACCAACCCGACAGTCCAAAGTCGGTAAAATCGTTGAATGCGCGGTTGACCGAAACCGGCAGGCGCGCGACCGCCTCGATTGCCGCCCGGTCCAGAACGATCATCGAGAGCACAATCGCAACAGCGGCGGTTATCAGCAGTCGCGCGTGGCGCCGAAACGGAGACGGCGCGCGCGGTGAACGGGGCCGACGAAGAACGGTGGCGACCCAGGTCCTGATATTCGAGACAATGTAACCCGCGCCGCGCTGTTCGCCCGCAGCCGCGTGATCAAACGGCGTCATCACGGCTGCTCCGCGCGGAAGAGCACAATCGAGACGGGCCGGCCGATCGAGTAATTGATCCCCTCGATCCGCGCGCCGCGTGTGTAGCGCAGACCAATCGTGTCGGCCCGTTGAGCGAATGCGCGCTCCTGGCTTTTTTCCACGACCGCTACCCGGCACCCGCCGGGGTAAAGAAAATCGGCAGCGCCTGCGCCGTCCGTAGTCAAAGTATCGGTCCCAACCAGAAAGATCAGACTCGGCTCCTCATATCCCGTCGCGGCAACAAGCGGTGTACAGCCGATGCCACGCAGATAGCGCGCCACCGACGCCGCCGGAAACAACGAGGGCAGCCGCGGAAAAGTCGCACCGAATACGGCGATCGAAATGAGGATTGAGGCGACGACTGCGCGCGCCAGCGAGTGCTCGGCGCCGTCCACGCCGTAGAGCCACCATGCACCGAACGCCAGAATGACGGCAGCGGCCAGGAACGGCCATGCCCGCAGGCCGAGGTGTCCCTCGAAGTAGACGTTGGCGGCAACGGCGAGCACCGCAAAAGCCACCGTGATCAGAAACCACCAGACGGTGCCCCGCTCGAGCCACAGCCGGCGCGACAAGGCGTGGTGGTCAATAACGCCAGCGATCAGAATCGCGATTGCCGGATAAAGCGGCAGAACATAGTGCGGCAGCTTGGTGACCACGAGCTCGAACACGATCCAGGACGGAATGAGCCAGGCAAGCAGAAACTTGGCGCCGCGTTCGCGCCAGGATTTCACGACGGCGGGCGTCGCCAAGCCCGCCAGGATCGAGCCCGGAAAGAACGTCACCCAAAACAAGACAAAGTAATAGCCCGGCGGCGCGCCATGTGTTTCCTGTCCGCCGCCGACCTTTGCGGCGAGGTCGTGCCCGATCGATTCCGAGAAGAAGCTCGAGCCGTGGCGCGCCATGATGGCGATGAACCACGGCAGCACGAGGAGAAACATCCAGAGCAAGCCGGGCAGCGGCTTGAGTCGCTGCAGCCAGTCGGCCCTAAGGCGCCACCACGGCGCGCCCGCCGGGCGATCGAGGATCGCAAGTGTTGCGACCGTGAGCGCAACAAACATCAGAATCAGCGGGCCCTTGAGCAGGATCCCGCCGGCGAACGCCGACCAGAAGATCGCCGGGACGACCCACGATCTCAAACCGGCGGGGCCGGCGTCGGGCCGATTGAGATAGGCGCGACCGAGTGCGCCCATCGCGGCGACGCAAGTGAGCAACAACATGGCGTCGGTCTTGGCGAGGCGCGCCTCAACGCCGAGCAGGATCGAGGCCGCCATCATCAGGCCGGCGAGGAAAGCGGCACGCTGGGTCACAAACGCAAGCGCCGCCCAATAGGTCAGGAGCACGCCCCCGACCGCCCCGAGCAGCGAAGGAACCCGGTAAAGCGCGATCGTCCTATGCGCGCGCGAAACGCCTATCGCGTCGGCGAACTCCACGGCCGCCGCTTGCAGCCAATAGATGCCGACCGGCTTTTTGTAACGGGCCTCGTCCTGAAAGCGGATGTCGACGTAATCCCCGCTTTCGATCATCTGCTTCGTGGCCTGGGCGAACCGGGCTTCGTCGCGGTCGACGGGCTGGATCTGAAAAAAGCCGGGCAGGAACGCGAGCAAGGCGACCGCGACCAGCACGGCCAGCGCGCGCCCATGCGAGGCAGATGCAAAGTCAATGATTGCTGGAAGCCACGGCGCGCGCGCCGGCTTGTGAATGCTGTCGGTGGCCACCCTCGGGCTCGCGATTCGGCGTCAAAATTCCCAGCGAAGTGCGGGCGGACCATAGAGAATTCGGCCTGCGCCGAAAAGGTGGCGCGGCCCTATTGGACGCGCACCATGACACTGTCGGTGACGCCCTTGGCATCCATGACGGTCAGGCGCAGGAACCCTGGTCCGTCGGGGGCAAAGAACACGGTCCGCTTCTCGGTCGTCGCAACCGGCGCACCGTTGACCAGGACCGTGAGCGGCTGGGTTCCACCGGCGATCTTGACCGCGACCGGTTCGAGCCGGTCGCCGGCGGCGACCTCGAGCCTGGCCCCGTTGGGCGGGAACAGGATCCGCACGGGCCGCTCCGCCGCGGTCGCGAACCCTTGTGGCTGGAACCGGCGCAGCGGCACCGGCAGCGTGGCGCCGGTGGCAAAAAGCGCGCTCTTCGGCGCATGCGGAAGGGCTGAAAGCACCTTGCCGCTGCGTGCAAAGGCCTCGAACAGGACGGGCGCCGCAGCGCCGCGCCCGACCAGGCCCGGCGTTGGTGCCCCGTCCGGCCGGCCGACCCATACGCCGATGGTGCGCTTGCCGTCAAAGCCCACCGCCCACGCATCCCGATACCCGTAGCTGGTGCCGGTCTTGAAGGCTATGCGGCCTCCCGCGGCGTTTTCCGGTGGCGGCGTTCCGAGGAGAACGTTGTCCACGTACCAAGCCGCCACCGGCTCCATCAGCCGCCGGGTCGGCGGCGGTTCGCCCACCCGCCGGTCGGTGAGCGCGACGGTGGTGCCGAGGCGGGCAAGGCCGCCGTAAAGCGACACCAGATCGGCAAGCCTGATGCCGACGCCGCCGAGGCCCATCGCCAGACCCGGGACCTCGCCTTGCGGCAGCACCAGCGCCGCGCCGGCTTGCGCCAGGCGCGCCGTCAGCCGGTTCGATCCGATCCGGTCAAGCACCGCCACCGCCGGCACGTTGAGCGAGAGCTGCAGCGCCTTGCGCACTGGAACGGTGCCCTGGAACGTGAGGTCGAAATTCTCCGGCGCGTAGCTGCCGTAGCGCGCGGGCCGATCATCGATCAGCGTCTCCGGATGGATGAAGCCGTCCTCGAACCCAATGCCGTAGATGAACGGCTTGAGCGTCGATCCCGGCGAGCGCAGCGCTTGCGTCATGTCGACGTGCCCGGCGCGGCGCTGGTCGAAATAGTCCGCGGATGCGACCTTCGCCAGAATCTCACCCGTTGCGTGATCGATCGCCAGAATGGCGATCGAGATGTCGGGTCCGAGCGCACGGGCGCGCGCACGCGCCAGATCCTCGAGGCTCTTTTGCCAGACCGCATCGATGCTGAGTTGCTGGACTCGCTCGTTGGGTGCGCGGGCAACCGCCTCCTCGGCGGCAATAGGCGCGAGCACCGGCATCGGAACCCGCGCAACCGGAACCGGCTCTGCTCTGGCGCGCGCGATCTCGCTTGCCGGCAGACGGTCGGCAACGCGATCAAGCACGCGATCGCGCGCGCGCCGCGCCGCCTGCGGCGAGCGATCGGGCCGGCGCGCTTCCGGCGATTGCGGCAGCGCGACCAGCAGCGCCGCCTCGCCCAGGGTGAGCCGGCGTGGCTCCTTGCCGAAATAGGCGAGCGATGCGGCGCGCACGCCTTCGAGATTGCCGCCGAACGGAGCGAGGCTCAAGTAAAGCTCGAGCACCTCGTCCTTGCCGAGCGCGCGTTCAATCTCAACCGCACGCACCATCTGCCGCAGCTTGCCGCCGAGCGTACGCGTGTGCGGCTCGAGCAGGCGCGCGACCTGCATGGTGAGGGTTGAGCCACCTGAAATCGGCCGCCCGTTGAGGATGAACTGCGCGCTCGCACGCACAAGCGCGAACGGGTCGATGCCGGCGTGCTGGCGAAAGCGCCGATCTTCGTATGCGAACAGCAGATCGAGATAACGCGGGTCGACCTCGTCGGCGCGCGCCGGCAGCCGCCAGCGGCCGTCGCTGGTCGCAAACGGCCGCAGCAGCCGACCCTCGCGGTCGAGCACGAGGGTCGAGTATTCAAGGTTTCTGCCGAGCGGCGTTGGTCCGAGCGCTAGGATCACAATTGCGGCCAGCGCAACGACCGCCAGCAAAGCGGGGGCCCCGATACGCACGGCAAACCGCAGCCGGCGCATCGCGGCCGACGTTGTACCGCTGTCCTTGCGACGGAGCGTACCGGACGGAGGCAGGTGCGACGCGATCGGCTCAATCCCCACGCGGGCGCGCAACCGCGCGCCGACCCGGACCCAAAGGGCTGGGATAAGCGCGCATGTCGCGCTGCGTGGCGTCCACATCACTTCGTCACTTCCACCGCTCCGGTCGCGCTGCGGCCGAACCGATCCGGGCGGTACATGTCTTCCACATAGGCTTGCGGCAGAACGTATTGGCCAGGGGACACCGCGCGCACCACGTAGGCCACGCTGAACACCGCCGGACTTTCGCTGGTGCGATCGAACGCCGCGCCGAAATGATCGTCGCGGAATTCGGCGTGCGTCGGCTCCGCCGCATCCTGGATCCATTCGAGCGTGCCGGTGTCACCCGACGAGACCAGGTTCGGGTTGTCGATCTCGAACCCTGCCGGCAAATAGTCCGCGATCAGGACGCGGCCGTATTGCGGCTTGGGCTCGGTGACCTTGAGCACGACGACCAGGCGCGAGTTCTGCTTCACCTTGGCGGCGTCGACCGGTTCACCGGCGGGCGTGTAATACGTCCGCTCGATCTTGAAGCCCTTCTCCGCCGGAGGCTCGGGCGTGATTGGCGCCCCGTTGATGGAGACCACCGCCTGCATGGTGCCTTCGCCGGTATTCTCAATCCGCAGCGGGGTTGCGAGGTCGGCAGCCTGATAGGTGCGGTAGAGCGCCTTGGCGAGTGGTTCACCGCCAACGCGGAGCGAGATCTTGGCTTCTTTTTCCAGCGCGCGGGCGGCGAGCGCCATCCACGCATTCTCCTGGGTCGACGTGTAGGTCGCATTGGCGCGCGCGGTCTCGACCCGCTGCACCGCATTCATGATGGTCGCCTGCGAGGCGCCATTCTCGGCCGCCAAGGTCACGACCGCGGCGGCGTCGCGCAGATTTGTACCGTAGTCCGGCCGGCCGTAGCCGACGTCGGGCGCGGATGCGAGCGTGGTCAGCGCCGCCGCGTAGACCCGGTCGGCGCGGCCGCGATCACCCATCATCGCAAGGGCGGCCGCGATCTGCGCAACCGCGACCGGCGAGCCCAGATTGTCGAGCTGCGTATCGGCGAGATAGCGCAGATCCCCGACCGGGGCGACGCCGTTGCGCGCCAGCACGTAGAGCGCATAGGCGAGATCAATCCCGCCGTTCTTCCTGGGCTCGGGCGCGTTGGCGGCGAAGTTGCGCAGCCGGTCGAGCGCGAGCTTGAAGGCGACGTCCGGAACCGCAAACCCGCGCTCGCGTGCCCGCGTCAGGAAATCGGTGACGTAGGCGTCGAGCCACGCGTCCTCGCCGCCGACCGACCAGAGCCCGAACGAGCCGTTTCCTCCCTGGCGGGCAAGCAGCCGCTCGATCGCATCGCGGACGCGCTGGTCGACGCCCGTGTCGAGCGCGACGCGTGCCTGCGCGGCAAGGTCGTTGACGTAGAGCAGCGGCATTGCCCGACTGGTGATCTGCTCGGAGCAACCGAACGGATAGCGATCGAGCGCCTGCAGGATCGTCGCGGCATCGAGTGCGGTCGACGGTCCGACCGACACCGAGACGCTGCCGGTGCCGGCGACGAGATCGGCGAAGAGATCGTTGGACAGCGTCAGGGCTTCGCCGCGTGCGATCGGCTTCACGGTCCGGCGCGCCAGAATCTGCGTCGCCGGTTTGGTGGTGAGCGAATAGTTGCGCGTGAGCGCAAAGCCCGCAGGTCCATCGACGCTCACCTTGATGGCCGCCGTCCCGGCGCCCGAGGTGGTGAGCGGCACCGCGAACGATTGGCGCTGTTTGGCGGCAAGCCGCAATGTCTGGGCGCCGCCCGTCGCTGCAACCGGGCCGTCGACTGCCACGCCAATCCGATATTCGCCGGCCGGGCCTTCAACGTTGTCGACCTCGAGCTGCATGTTGCCGCGATCGCCGACCAGCAGGAACCGCGGGAGCGTCGCGGTCAGGACCACCGGATCGCGCACCACGACATCGCCGACCGCGCGCCCGACCTTGCTCTTCGACCAGGCGATCGCCATCACCCGCACGGTGCCGGCAAACTCCGGTATGGCGAACGTGACCTCGGCGTTGCCGTCGCTGCCGACCGCGACCACGCCGGAGTAGAGCGCCAGCGGGGCTTGCGTGGGCGGGCTTCCTTGCAGTTCGCCGCCCTGGTCACCGCCTGAGCGGATCTGCCCACGCGTGCCCTGCATGCCATCGATCAGCTGGCCGTAGAGATCGCGAATGTCGGCGCTCAGCTCGCGCTGGCCGAGATAGTAGTCGTCGGGCGCCGGCGGCTTATAGTTGGTGAGGTTGAGGATCCCGACGTCGACCGCCGCGACCACGATGCGCGCCTCTTCGCCGGCAAGATTGCCGAGCTTGACCGGCACTCGCAGCGTTTTATTCGGGCGCACGAGTTGTGGCACCGTCAGATCGACGGCGATGGTCTTGGCGGCACGATCGATTGCGAACCATTGCACGCCGATGGCGCGGCTGGGCATGCGCCCGGCCGCGACGTCGAGCGGACGGCGCAGCGTTGCAACCACGTAGGCGCCGCTGCCCCAATCGCTCCCAACGCCGAGCGCAATGCGGTTGGGCCCTTCGCGCACGTCCTGCCGGGTCGTGGCCAGAAGCTTGTCGCCGAATACGTTGAGGGTCACGTTTCCGGCGGCGGTCGCGTTGAATGACACGGTGAGCGGATCGCCGGGCCGGTATTCCGGCTTGTCGAGCGCGATCTCGAGCAAGTCGGGTGTGTCGGACCCGGCTTCTGCATAGAACCCGGCATCGAAGGTCACCGAGCTCGAGGGGCCGTTGGCGTCCGGGCTGACAACGTCGAGGCGGTAGCGTCCCCACGTCACCGGCAGCGCGATCCGCCCCGGTTTGTCGGCCGCCAGGTTGAGGTTGCCGTCGGCAACGCGCGACGTGCGCTTGACCGGTTCGTACTGCCAGGAGCCGTCCTGGCGGTACCACTGGTAGCTGCTGTCGATCTTCAGCAGCTCGTAATGCACGCCGTTGCGCGCGAGCGCCTTGCCCTCGGGCGACACCATCAAGACGTCGAACGTCGCGGTCTCGCCCTCGCGCAACGCGCGGCCTGAAAACAGCGGCTTCACGCCGATCATAGGGTTCGCTGGAGACACCGGCAGCGTGAGCTTCCGCTCGACCGCGCGCCCGCCGCTCTCCGCCATACGCACGACCACGTCGGCCTCGAGCGGTCGCGTCGTTTCGGGCAGCTTACTGAGCCCGATCGACAGCGTGGCCTTGCCCTTGTTGTCGGTCGCCGGCAGGTCCTCGAGCGGCGTTTCGGTCGCCGCCGCCTCCTCGCCCTCGTCCGCGGTGCCGAACTGATAACCGGCAAAGCCCGGACGTCCGGGCACCGGCTTGACCTTCACTTCGCCCGAGAGCTCGAGTCCCGATGCCGGCGCGCCATACAGATAGCGGCCATCGACGGTGACACTGATCGGGGCGGATTTCGCAATGCGCGTCGCGGCGGTCGCGAGATCGAACTCGATCCGGTCGGCGATATAGTCTTCGACCAGGAACGTGGTTTCGCCGACGCTTGGGCGCTTGGGGTCGGTGTAGGCACGCACGTGCCAGGTTCCGGTGGTCGCCGTCGGGATGATCGGCACGTCGAAGCTGCGACCGCCCAGGCCCTGATCGGCCACGACCGCGCGCCGGTACTCGACGCCGTCCGGGCGCTCGACCACCAGCGTGAGCGGCAGCCCGGGCGCAGCTACGTCCCGGCCGTCGCGCAACAGGGCCGTGACATGCACGGTTTCGCCGGTGCGATAGACGCCGCGTTCGGTCACGACAAACGCGTCGAGCCCTTCGGTTGCCGGCCGGCCCGCAACGCCGCGATCGGACAGATCGAATGCCGGTCCGCTCAGGTTGAGAAACGCATAATCGCCGCGCGGATCGGCCGCTACCATCAGGGCAGGCGCGGAACCGCCCTCCCCGCGCGCCAGCCCCGGCTCGAACAGCGCGTAGCCGTTGGCGTCGGTTTTGCGCGTCGCCAGCACCTCATTGTTGCGCGCGATCAGCCGCAGTTCGACGTCGCCGCGGGTCGCAGCGCTCGCAAGCGAGTGGACGAACACATGCACGCCGTCGTTCGCCGAATAGGTCGTAAGCCCGAGATCCGAGACGATGAACCATTGCGTCGCCAGCGCGTCGTAGCTGTCATCTGGAAGGCCGGCGGGCGCGGCGGACATCACGTACACGCCGGGCGCGAGATTGCCGACCGCCTGATCGACTGGAAAGGCCGTGGTGACCTCGGCGTTGAGCTGCTGCTGCTCGACCTTGAGATCGCCTCTCCACACGTTCGAACCGCGCTCTTTCGCGATCCGCTCCAGCTCATAGGGCCGCAGATTGCGCTGGAAGTCCTCGCCGACGATCGTGTCGAGCAGGTTGCGGTCACCGATCCGGTAGATCGCGATCTTGACGCTCGGCGTGTTGACGCTAACCACCGGGATGCCGCGCTGGCCGCCCCGCGGCAGCACGTAGGCCTTGCCAACGAAGCGCGCGAGCGGTGTGCGGTCGCGCACGTAGACGGAGATATCGGCGGGCTCGAGCAGGTTCTCATTGACCACCGATGGCAAGCCGGCGCGCAGCGTGACCGAATAGTGTTCGCCGTGTTTCAGTCCTTCGACGCAGAGCTGCTTGTCGTCGACCGACAGCGCAGGCTTGTCCTGTCCGGCGACCACGACAAATGGCGAGAAATCGGTGCGGCGGCCGGGGAGCGCTTCGGAGAACTGGAAGCAGGCCCGCGGTGAGGCGGCGTCGGCATCGATTGAATAGTCGAGCAGCCGGAAGCCGTAGTCCTTGCGCAGCTTGTCGTAGGTCGTCCGCACGGCCGCGTCCTCGCGCAGCTCGAGCGAAAGCCGCAGTGAATCCAGCGCCGGCCGCCAGATCTTGCGGTCCGCAAAGCTGCGGCTGAGCGCTCTCAGGCTATCGGCTTCCTGCTCACGGGTCGTCGCGCGCTGGTAGGCGATGTAGGCAGCCGTGGAGGCCCGTTCGAGCAGCGCGGGGCGCTCGCGGTCGTCGGAGCCAGTCGTGTTCATGATGGTGCGCGCGAGACGCAGCCAGTTCGCGCTGTCATTGGGCGCTGACGCTATGATCTGCCCAAGAAGCTGCAGTGCGGTCTGAGAATCGCCGCGCGCCAGCGCCGCGTCGACGTCGCGCCGCAACGCCGCCACCGGTTTGGTGACAGTGCCGGCATCGGTCTTGACCTGGGCTTGCAACTTGACGGCGCCGTCCGCGAGGTCATCGCGCTGGAATGCCTTGTCGGCGGCGAATGTGGTGGAAACAGCAGCCAAGACCAGCGGCACGGCCAACAGGCCGGCCCGCAGAGTGGCGAGCATCGGTAGCCTCCCTCGTCAGGCAACCCATCCACCCGAACCTGAGTGAATGGGATAAACGTGTCGGCGTTTTGACGCGCGAGCGCTCTTGAGGTTCACAGCCGTACGGCCGTGCCACTCAGGTCGTAAGTCACACGAAGTTGTGCGCGCAAAATACTGCTTGGATTGGCTTTTTAGCGAGCGGCCGTTGCTTGGATAGGCTGCTTATTGCGTCTTTTGCGGCGGCTTTTTTTGCTGCTGCTTGGTTTTTTTCGCCCCCGCCTGCGGTTGCTGCTGCTGGGCAAAGTCCGGTTGCGGGTTCGGGCTGGCGGCATTCTCCATCGGCGGAACCGGGTTGTCGACGCCGACCGTGACCACCAGGCATTCCAGCACTTCGACGTAACTCGGCATCCCGCCGTCCTCGGTTTGGCCGACACAGCGCGTCTTGTCCGCCGCCGGATACTTGGACCAGCTCTGCACGAGCTGTTCGTGCGCACTCTCCTCATCGTTCATGCAGCTTTGGTAGTCCTGCGAGACCGCCAGGTCCATCGACTGATTGATGGCGGCGGCCGCCTTACACCCGGGCGCGACATTAAACTTGGGCGGCGCGTCGGCGGCGGCCGTCAGCACCGACCCGGTCAGCGCACCGACCAGGACAATAGGAAGCGTGATGTTCATGAAAGGCCTCCGCCCGCTGATCGCCGCGATGACTGGTGTTGGTAAGCCACATCATGGCCCCGTTCAAGTCGGCATCACCGCGACGCGATTCATTATGCCAAGGCACCGCTGTGCACATTTGCAACAAACGAGTGAGGTGCGCGCGACACCCAGCGGTACCAGCTTCCGTTCACTGTAACATATCCGTCACAGTTTGTGGCTTGTCGCTCGCTCAAGCGATCGTGAGCCTTGCCGACGCAAGGCCAACAGCGCATCGTTGGGCACAATCAAGAATAAGCGAACATGCACCGTGGGGGCGGGGACAATGGGGAAGCATCGAGTCCGGATTCTCGGAACGAGCGCGCTTGTCGCGCTTGTGGTCGGGACAACTCAGGCCGTCGCCGGCGGCCTGGCTCTGCGTGAGCAGAGCGCGTGGGGCCAAGGGACTTCTTACGCAGGCGTCGCGGCCGGGGGATCGCTGTCTGCGATGTACTGGAACCCCGCGACGATTACGCAATCGGGCAAGTTGGGGGTTGAGCTATCGACCTCAATCCTGTTCCCGGAGGCGACGCAGGTCGGATCCCTGACCTTTCTAAACCCCCCACTCTCCGCCGTCAGCCCCTTCGGCTTCACCGACGGAACGCCTAACAGCAGCAGCTCCGCGGTGGTCCCGTCGGGATATGCCGCGATGCGGTTGACCGATCGAATCTGGTTTGGCTTCTCGTTTAACTCGCCATTCGGATTGTCGACGAATTTCGAGAACCCGGGGTGGGCCGGCGCGTTCTATGCGCAGAGCAGCTCGCTTCGGACGTACAACGGCACCCCGACCATCGCGATCAAGATCACCGACTGGCTGAGCATCGGCGGCGGCGTCCAGATTCAATATGCCGAGCCGCATTTGATGTTTGCGACCGGCGTTCTCGGCGCAGGAAATCCGAGCTTGGGGCTGCTCACCGGCCATGGTTGGACCGCCGGTTGGACAGCAGGCGTGACGCTCACGCCGACGCCGTGGACGCAGATCGGCCTGGGCTATCGCTCGTCGCTCAATCAGGAGATTGACGGAAGCTTCGTCGCCGGCCAAGCAGGCTCGACTGCAATCACAACGGTCAGGTGGCCCGACAGCGCGAGCCTCGGCGTGCGCCAGGGCATCACATCGAATCTAACCTTGCTGGGCACGGTCGAATGGACGGGCTGGAAGCGCATCGGCACGTCGGTAGTCAACCAGTCGAACGGCTCGCCCACGCTGGCGCCAAACGGGCTCCCGATCACCCTGCCGTTCCAGTTCAACGACGGCTGGTTCTATTCGGCCGGTCTCGAATACGCCTACTCTCCGAGTTGGATTTTCCGCGGTGGCGTCGGCTTCGAAAAGAGCCCAATTACCGATCAGGTCCGCATTCCGCTGCTGCCGGACGACGACCGCATGTGGTACTCGGTCGGCGTGACCAACAGGGTCACCCCCGGTATCAGCGTCGACCTCGCCTATTCGTTTATTGACGTGAAGACCGCACCGCTCAACGTGGTTCCGGGCAATCCGTGGTTCAACGGGGCTGTGACCTACGTCGGCACCTCGCGCGCAAGTGTCAGCATCATTTCGCTTGGCGTGAAGGTTAAACTCGACGAACCGCCGGCGGCAGGCGCGACCCGCGGATAAGCGGCCACAAGGATCAGATCGACGGGTCCCGCGAACACCGGGGCCCGTTGTGCTCTTGCGGCTATACGCCCGGCACGCTGATTTGTGCTATCTAGCGCGCGTCGCGTCGACCGGCCCGCGACCCGACGGCCCCGTAGCTCAGCGGATTAGAGCAGCAGCCTTCTAAGCTGTTGGTCGGAGGTTCGAGTCCTCCCGGGGTCGCCACTTCGGTAGAGCACTTGGCACACCGAAACCGACCGTTCACGAGTGGCTGTGAGACGCGCATGGCGACCGGATGGGCAAGACCAACAGGCGGGGCATTCGCGCGACGGGGCGCACGGCGCCTTGTGCTCATGGCAACCGCCGCCGCGGTCGGCGTGATTGCGCCACAGGTGCGCGGCGGGACGCCTGTCCCGGACCTTTTTCAACAGGCGGTCAATTACGTGTTCACCGGTAAGCTGGATCCGCAGGGCGGTCCCGAAATCGTCGACCGGGCCGCCTGCGTCATTGTCATGCGCGATCCGCGATTCGAGCGCTTCATCAGATACTATTTGGCCCGCTTTAAGATGGACACCGCGCGGTTCACCAAGAAATACGCCGGCACCCAGGAGCTCTATGAACTCGACGTCGAAGGCGACACGCCCGTCATCGAATATCTGGCGATGGACAAGGCGACGATTCTTCAGCGCTACAAATCCGCGCAAATTCCGCTGCCGGGAAATATCGAACAGGCGCAAAAGGCGCTCCGCATCATCACCACGCAGTGCAAGTCGGACCAGCCGAAGTCCCCGTTTGGATAGTCTTGGTCGCGAATTATCCGATGGACCAAAGAACACGCTTGGCACAGCGGGAACCGGCCCAAAACGGTTTCGTTACCCTTGTGGTCGGCGGGACCCCCAATGCCCCCCCGTCAGGCCAGGCGGCCCTGGCATCTCCCCCGGTGTTCGGGGCCGTCCCGCGTGCTGAGGTCCTGCACGCCTGAGGCTCGCGACTCAGCGCTGTGCGGGGGTGGGCGGCGAGGAGGGTTGCTGGGGGGCTTGCAACCGGGAGCGTGACGAACTCTGCCCGAGATTCTTGAACGTCAGTTCGGTTGTCGCAACCGCGCGCCGGGCGTTGTCGATTATGTCGTCGATGTTCTTCAATCCGGGCCCGGCAAACTGTTCGAGCCCCCGCGACATGCTGTTGATCTGGCTGTTGAAATTGTCCGCGAACAGACGGACCGATTTTGCCGCGTCGGCCAGTTGACCGGGCTTGTCGGAGCTGCCGATCCAGTTCTCCATCCCGTTCAGCACCTGGTCGATTCGACCGCTATTGCTTTTCAACGTCGCCGTGAAGTCCTCGAACTTGGCGAGCGATTTGTGCACCTCCGAATCGGCGGCCAGCATGCTGTCGAGCTTGGGGATAAGCGCGCGCGCCTTCCCGGACAGGGAAATCATCGCGCCCTCGTCCGCAGTCAGTATTGGAATTCCGTCAGCCCCCTTCGGCAACGGCCCCGGAGAAGGATCGCTGCCGCGCATCTCGATCCATGCCACCCCGGTGATGGTTCCGAATTCCAGTCCAACAAAGGTGTCGTCGCCGATCGGAATGCCGGAATCGAGCGACACCGTTGCCACGACCTGCCTGGGGTCACGCTCGTCAAGGCGGACAGTTGCAACCGAGCCAACCAGCATGCCGTTGAACAGAACCTCGGACCCTTTGGTCAGCCCACCCACCGAGCCCCGGAACACGATGTTGTAGGTGGTGCGCGGGCCCGTCACGGCGCCCGCGTGAATCCAATGCACAAAGCCCGCGATGGCCGCCACCACGAACAGCGTGAACAGCCCGTTCAGGAAGTAGTTGGCTTTATTTTCCAACGAACTCTGCTCCGTTCATGCGGCCGTATCGTGCACCGCCGATCCGCCCGTCCGCTGCAACCTTCGCACCCTTTGTGGCCTTTTTTGCGCGACCGGCGACGCGGCGCCTCACAGCAACGGCGGCACGACTTGATTGTCTTTCGGCCACACGGTCCGGATCTCGCCCTTGATCCACTCCGCCAGGATCTCCTGATTGTAGATGTTCAATCCATTGTCACCGAACTTCACCTTGCCGGCCGGGAATGGCAGGTTGGCGAACTCCATCGTGGCGAGCGCATCGCGTAGCTTCTTGGGGTCGCGCGTCGCGGCCTTTTCCAGGGCTTGTCGCAGGATCATCGCGGCCACATAGCCGGCGCCGAGTTGCTCGTTCGCCGGCGGATAGGGCTGGCTCGGATAGGCCGCCTTGTAGGCGGCAACCAGCTCCTTGTTGCCGGGCGCGTTGAGGTCCCAGTTCCACATCATCGGAGCAAAGAACTTGTCGCCGGCCGCGCCCAGACCCTTGCCGACCGAGTCCGTTCCGGCGGGACCCGCGCCGAAGATCGGCGCGGTCACGCCGACGCCGCGCAATGCCTTGATGATGAGGATGATGTCGTTGGTGAAGCCGCCGAGGAAGATCAGGTCCGGCTTGTAGCGCAGAATCGGCGCCACCGCGACCGAAGGGTCGCTCAACCCCATCTGGAAGGATTGCGAGAACGGCACCTCCAGATTGAGCGTCTTGGCGTGCTCGGGAAGCTGCTTCTGTACGACCAGGCCGACCGCGTCGTTGCTCATGAAGATCAGCGCCGATTTGGGCGGACCGCCTTTCGACGCCTTCCACATGTCGTAGCCGCTGGTCATCGACCAGTTCCAGACTGCGCCGCCCTGCGGCGAGAGCTTGAACGTGTACTTGTAGCCGCGCGTGACGATGCCGTCCGCATAGGAGCCGGTGATCAGCGGAATTTCCGATTTCTCGGTCTCGACCTGAGCAGCGAGCGTCATCGCGCTCGCGCCCGCCCCGAGAACAACGATTGCGCCGTCCTGATCGATGATGCGGCGCGTCACGCTCGCGGCCTGGGTCGGATTCTCCGAGGAGGTGTCGGCGATGACGAGCTTGAGCTTGGCCCCATCCAGCGACTTGATGCCGCCGTCCTTGTTGATCTGATCAACCGCGATCTGCATGCCCCACGTTCCACGGGTGCCGATCTCGCCCAGGCCCCCAGTGAGGGAATTGGGCGCCCCGACCACGATTTCGGCAGCCTCGGCTCTGACGATGGCCGGCATCCCGATGACAGCCGCGCCGGCGGCCAAACCTTTCAGTCCATCCCTACGCGTGATTTTCATTTGTTGTGATCCTCGTTGAGCGAGCTTGCTGGGCGCCCCGCCTGGGCCCGCCATTCTGACGAACTCCGTGCCTCAATGCCACTGCGACAGTTCGACCGTCACGCCTTCGGGGCCCTCGATGAACACCAGCTTGCGGGAGTGAAAATCCATGATCTGATTTCGGGTCCTAAAGCCGTTTGCTTTGAGCTTCGTCACTTCCGCCTCAATGTCGTCGACCGCGAAGCAGATGTGATTCATACCAAGCTTGTGAAGATCGCGGATGTTTGGATCGGGCAGAGGCTCGGGATGGCGATAGCGCAGGAGCTGGATCTCGGTTCGCGGCGATACCTTGTCGAGAACAAGCGTGACATGGTCGGCCTCGATGCCGGGGACCCCCATGTAGCTCGCGAACGGCTCGCCCGCGATGACGACGGACGTCGCTTCCTTAAAACCCAATAGCGCGAAAAATGCCTTCGCCCGATCGACATCCCGCACCACGATCGTGAGATGATCGAAATGCTTGACCACCCTGCATGTCTCCCTGCGGTCCGCTGAATCTGATCGTCGGCGCTCATCCTACGATGGCAAGCGCTGATTACGAAACGACTTCAACTTATTTTCCCTCGAGTGTGTTGACCGGCGTCCAGTCGGGGCCAGGGGGGCTCGCGGCGAACGCCTTGGCGCGGGTCAGGAACAATGCAGACGGCGGATCGACGTGCGCGAACCGCTCGAAGCAACCGGCCGCGCCCGCGAAGTCGCGCGCCCGCCAACGCGCAATCCCCTCGGCGTACGCCTTGGCGCGCGTCAGTTCGTCAGCGTCTGCCTGCCCGGCTTCCGCCAGCGGCTCGAAGATTTTCACCGGCTGCGATCGGCCCTGTACGCGGACGACGTCGAGCTCGCGCCATACAAAGGCCGCGCCGGTAAGCGCCACGGTCGCCTCCGATGCGATGATCGACGTACCGAAATATTTGTTGGCACCCTCGAGCCGCGAGGCGACGTTCACCATGTCGCCCATGGCCGTATAGTTGAAGCGGCGCCGGGAACCGATGTTGCCGACGAGCGCATCGCCGGAATTCAATCCGATGCGGTGAGCAAGCTTGCAGGATCCGAACGCCGCGCCGGTGCGATTGAGCTCCTCGAGACGCCGCCGGCACGCGAGCGCCGCCCGCACGCCGCTTACGGCATGGGTTTGATCATCGAGGGGCGCGCCGAACACAGCCGCGATGGCATCGCCGACATATTTGTCGACAAATCCGCCGTGCTCCTCGACGATATCGGTCATCGCCGTGAGATATTCGTTCATCAAAGCGACGATCTCGCCGGGCGTCCGGTTCTCTGAAAGCTTGGAAAATCCGGCTACATCCGCGAAAAACGCCGTGATGGTCCGGGTTTCGCCGCCAAGCGCAGGCGGACGATTGGACGCCAGCATCTTCTCGATGACGGCCGGTGCGAGGTAGAGCGCAAAACTCCTGCGCAGAAGCCGCTTGTCGCGGTCCGCGACGACGAAGCGGTAGCCGATGGTCGCGGCCAGCGCAAACAGACCGGCGACCGCTGGCTGAATGAGCGGCAACGCCACGCCCTGCTTGAACATGGTCGTGGTTACGGCCCCCCATGCGAGCGCCGCCACGACGTAAGCGGCCACCGCGCCAATCGGCGCAAGCATCAGCACGGCGAACGCGATCAGCGCGGAAAACGCGACTGCGATGATTGCAACGCCGACGTGGCCGACCTCCCTCACCTCATTGTGGCGCATCACGTTCGCGATGGCAGTCGCGTGAACATACGCGCCGGGTATGGTGCCGGTGACGAAGGTTGCGTCCGAACGTGGCTGCGCAAGCGCACACCGCGCGCCCCGGACGCGCTCCGGCCCGGTCGCAAAACGGGCCGACGTGACCTTGCGATCCTCGACATCGAGAAGGCTCCCGATGAGCACGACCTTGTCCTTGAATTCACGCCGGAAAAACTCCTGGTCCCCCTTGGCCGCGCAAGCACTGAGATCGGCCAGCGAAAAAGTCGGAATATCTCCGCCGTCGCCGGCGAAATTGAGCGTCATCGTATTGGGGACGCTGCCTTGAATGCGGCGGCCGGCAACCGTCGCGCTTCCGTCGGATCCATATTCGGGGGGCGAGCCCAACGCCCGCGCGGCGAGTTCTACCGCCATCGACGGCACGTGCACGCCGTCGACCATAAACGACAGCGGTATGCGACGAACGACCTCGTCGGCGTCGTCGTAGACATTGAGCGCGCGGATATTGCGCTGTTGACCGACGGCGACGCGTTGCCCCGCGGCCGGCAGAATGGGATCTTCACGATGCTGAATCTCACCCAGCACCACTTTGCCGTCACGCGCCGCCAGCGCAAGCGCGCGCAGGAAGTCGCGGTCGAACCCGCGCAGCCGGGCGCCGAGCGTCTCCTCCCCCACTGGAATTGCGGATTGCTCGATCGAGGTCGCGAACACGACGTCGAAGCCGACCACCTTGGCACCGCCATCGATGATGGCGGTGAGCACGCGGCCGATCTCGCGCGTCCAGGCGATCGTCGGCGTGCCTTCGAACGGCGGAGTATGGAAGCTCTCCTCGTCCAAGGCGACGACGACTACCGGCGAACTATTCGGGTCGCTCTGCTGCCCGAAAGCCCGCCAACGCAGCGCCGTAAGCGCGTCGATCGACAGGCCGCGCAGCACGTCGGACGCCGGCAACGCAATAGCAACTCCGGCCAGGAGCGCAATCACGGCGGCTGCGATGACGTCGCGACGCATCGGAATGAACTCGCGTGTGGCGTTTTGAGAATCGCGCTTGCGCACTAGTGCCCCGTTTCCGAAGTTCGTGATACATTGCAGCACCCTCCGACACGAACTTCGGAAACGTAGGGGCACTAGCAAGGCATTTTATTCTAGTGCCGCTTTACGATTTGAAGTTCCTGATCGAGCTTGCGGCAGGTGGCGCAGGAACTTCAAATCGGCGGCACTAGCGTCAGGTCGCGAGGCGCAGCAGCCGACCGACAACGGACGAGGCATCGGGCTTGGCTTGCGGGTCGATCCTGAACACGATATCGCGCGAGCCCGCGCTCGCCCGATACGTGCCGCCCGGCGCGAGCGCTTGGCCGACCCGCGCGAGGTCGAAAAACGCCCCCTTCAGCAGTTGCTGCCCGCTAACCGCGTATTCGTAGCGCTCGCCAGGCTGATCGACGCGCTCGATCACGAGCTTGCCGCCGCCCTTCATCTCAATCACGGGTGACACTCCGTAGAGTGTGATTTGCGCGGCTGGCGGCGCGCCCTGCACTTGCGGACGCATCCCGCGCACCACCAGACCGGCGCTCTGGCTCGCAACCGTCGACGTGAGCATCAGTTGGCCGCCGTCGCAGGCGACCTTGTGACGCTCAACCTGTCCGGCGCGCACCTCGCTCTGCTCGGTGCCGATTGTGACTTGTCCGCCGGTGATCGTCTCGCGCCAGCACGATTGCAGATATTCGAGGACAAGGGTGTCGTGTGGTTCGAGCCTGATCTGCCTGCCGACGGCGACATAGTCCATGAACTCGACGCCGGCAGTCTTGCTGCTTACGTCTCCGACCACCGCCACCTGTGCCTGAGCGGCGGCTTGCGCCACCGGCACCAGGGCCACGGCGGCCGCAATCGCCATCCCGGTCAAGCTGTTCATGGCGATCGTTTCCGTCCCGCCAAAACCGGACCGCTCCGGTTACCCGGAAGCAAAGCTTGTCCTGACTGATAGTTCAAGGGCTATGGCCGATGGCCCATAAGCACGAATCGCAGTCGGGCGGCCCGCGCCCTGGCCTTTGCCTCCTCAAAGCGCTCGCTCTGCAGCAACGCTCCGATCTCGCGAAAGAAGTCCACCAAAAACTCGCCGCCGCGCGGAATCCGAAATGCCGCGGCGCCAGGATTCCAGATGCCAAACTTCCCCATGCTGACCAACGCCCGCGCTACCCCGAGTCGCGCCGTGCCGAGGTTCTCCGGCCAGTCCGATGTCTTGGCGCCGGAAAACTCCAGACGCGCAAGTTCCTCGCCGAGCTGGGTCAATTGTGCGCCGAGCCCCTTGCCGGCGTTTCGACGCTTGTCCTCGAACGTCCTACACAACCAATCGGCCCAGGCGCCGAGCACGATGCCCCCGATAAACACGATGGCGGATGTGGACCGTGGGAGATCTGCGAGCAGCGCGGTCAGCGCCGCTGGCGCCTCCCCGCCATCGAAAATCGCCGAACCGTTCGCCAAACCCACGAACCATTGCGCCGCGACCGGCGCAATTGACACCAGGAAGGCGATCGACGCGACGATGCGCAGGCGCAAGGAGAATCGCGGCATGCGTCATTCTAACACGCGCGTTGCCGCAGCTTGGGACGAACTCGAGCCGGCCGGGTCAGACCGCGCGCCGGCGAGTCGAACTTGGTTCGTCACGCGTCAGTCTGAGCGGCGCGTTCCGGCTCACGAACATGTCTTCGAGCGCCTTCGCCTCAATCGGTTTCTGCAAGACCGGAACGGTGGCAAAGCGCGGATCGATGCTGGCCGAACCGTAGCCGGTCATGAACACAAACGGGATCCCCCGTGCATGCAGCATGTCGGCGACCGGATAGACCGATTCACCCCCGAGGTTGACGTCGAGGATCGCCGCGTCGAGTTCTTCGTCCACCGTCAAGGCATCGGCGACGCGACTGAACGGCCCCACTGCCGACAGACCGATCTCCTGCAGATGGTCCACCAGGACCATGGCAATGAGCGCCTCATCCTCGACCACCATGACGCGATGCGCGCGCAAATCCGTCTTGTCCGCGGCCTGGGCGGCCATCCTTTGCGTCACGCGATCCAGTGCGGTTGCGACCTCGCCCGGCTTTGGGCGTGGAACAGCCAGCAGACAGCGCAACCCCTCTGGTCGCCATTCGAATGTCACCGCTCCCTGCAGTTGCCGCTCGATACTTCCGAGAATGATCTTGGTGCCAAAGCCCGACGTTGCCGGTCGCAACACGCGCGGCCCGGCGCTCTCAACCCAACGCAACGTCAGTTGGTCCTGGTCGATCTTCCACGCCACCGAGAGGCGACCGTTCGGGCTGGACAGCGAGCCGTACTTCGCCGCGTTGGAGGCGAGCTCGTGCAGCGTCAACGCCAACGCCTGTGCGGTGCTGGGATCGAGAAATGCCTTGGGTCCCGCCACCGTAACCTGGTTCGATCCAGGGCATGTGTACGGGGCAAGCTCCTCATCAACCAGGCTCGCGAGATCGGCGCCCTCCCAACGCGCGTGCGACAGAATGGTGTGGGCGCGCGAGAGCGCCTTGATGCGACCCTCGACGGCCTCGACGTATTCGTCGATGTCGCCGGCGCGCGTCAGCCGCAGAATCGATTGCACCAGCGTGAGCGCATTTTTGGCCCGGTGGTCGACTTCGCGCGCCAGCAGCAATTGCCGTTCTTCGGCGTGCTTGCGCTCGGTCATGTCGACGGTGACCCCGGTCACCCGCAAGGTCCGCCCGCCGCTGTCGACGGTCGCGATTAGTGTCCCCAGGCACCAGCGGATTTCGCCGTCCGGACGGCGCACGCGGAATTCGGATTGGAACGGTTTGCCGCCGCGCAATGCCGAGGTCGACGCCGCCAGCAGATCGTCGTAGTCCTCCGGGGCGATCAGCGCTTTGACGTTCGCGGGCGTCACCACGAAGTTTTCGGGATCGACGCCGCAGATCCGATATTGACCGTCGTCCCACGTCAGCTTGTTGGTTGCCGCATCCCATTCCCACGACCCCATGCTGCCGGCTTTGAGCGCAAGCGAACGGCGCTGCTCGCTGTCGATCAGCCGCGTGGCCGAGGCCTCGAGTTCGCTGGTGCGCGCGGCAACCCGGGTTTCGAGCTCGGCGTTGAGGCGCTCGAGCTGGCGCGTCTTGCGGTAAAGCTCGACGAACACCCTGACCTTGGCGCGCAGCACTTCCGGGATGACCGGAACCGGCACGTAGTCGACCGCGCCCATCGCGTAGCCACGCAGGCGGTCGACGTCGCTCAGATGAATTGCAGAGATGAAGATCATCGCAGTGTTCTGGAACCGCGGGTGTTCGCGGATCATCTGGGCCAGCTGAAAACCGTCCAGATCGGGCATGCAAACGTCCACCAGGACGACGGCGACCTCATGCTTGAGGAGTTGTTCGAGCGCCTCTTTGCCGGACGCGGCCTTGATCAGGTCTTCCCCCAGGTCTTGCAGGATCACCTCGTAGGCCATGAGCTTGGCCGGATGATCATCCACCAGGAGGATGCCAACTTTTTCGTGCGGGTCGCTTGCCATTCACGGCACTCCACTTTCAGCGGTGCAGCCACATGCGCAGGGCCGAAAGCAATTGTTCGGTGTTGACCGGCTTCGCCAAGTAGTCGGAGGCGCCGGCTTCCAGACACTTTTCCCGGTCGCCCTTCATGGCTTTCGCGGTCAGCGCAATGATCGGCAAGCGACGCAGCGCCGGTTTCGAGCGAATGACCTGGATCGTCTGATAACCGTCCATTTCGGGCATCATGATGTCCATCAGCACCAGGGAGATATCGGGCGTTGCGTCGATCAGATCGATGGCTTCGCGACCGGTCGTTGCGGTGAGCACCTTCATGCCGCGCCGCTCGAGTGCGCTGCTGAGAGCGAAGATATTGCGTGCGTCGTCATCGACCAGCAGCACCGCTCGTCCAACCAGGTCCTCGTCGGAGGAATTGAGCCGTTCCAGCATGCGCTGCTTTTCGGGCGGAAGCTCGGTGACCACCCGGTGCAGAAACAGCGCAGTCTCGTCGAGCAGGCGTTCCGGCGACTCGACCCCCTTGACGACAATGCTGCGTGCCATCGTGTGCAGCTGGGCGTCTTCTTCGGCCGATAGCTCGCGGCCGGTAAACACCACGACCGGCAGATCCGACAGCGCCGCATCGCCGCGCAGTTCCGCCAGCACGTCGAAGCCGGACATGTCGGGCAAGCGCAGATCGAGCACTACGCAATCGCACCGCTCCTTGCGCAACTTGGTCAGCGCATCGGCACCGGTGCGGGCCGGAACGATCTCGATATCGTCATGCCCCAACAGTTCCCTGATGCTCGTCTGTTCGGCCTCGTTGTCTTCGACCACCAGCAACCGTTTGAGGCGCGGCTTGGTATATTCCATGATCCGCGAGAGCGCAGCCTCCACACCTTCCTTGGACGTGGGTTTGTTAAGGAAAGCGAACGCGCCGCGCGCGAGCGCGTGCTGACGGTCCTCATCGAGCGTGATGATTTGCACCGGAATATGGCGGGTGAGCGAATTCTGCTTGAGCTGACTGAGAACGGTCCAGCCGAGCATGTCGGGAAGGAACACGTCGAGGGAGATGGCGCTCGGCTGAAACTGCTTCGCCATTTCCAGCGCTTCGGCGCCGCGCATCGCGAGCAGCACCTTGAAGCCCTTGTCGCGCGCAAGATCCATCGCGATGCGGGCATAGTGCGGATCGTCCTCGACGATCAGCAGGATGGTATCGCCGGGAGCGATGTCGTGCCGGTCGTCCGGAATCGACTCAACCGGACGTTCGGGCAGCGCCGGGAGCGGCATGCCGATCGTGCTCACTCCGAGCACGGCCGGTGTCGGCAAAGCCGTGCGCGCGGGCGTCAATGGACCGACGTACTTGGTGGGCAGGTAGAGCGTGAACGTGCTGCCGCGCCCCGGCACACTGCGCAGGTGAATCTCGCCGCCGAGCAGATTTACCAGTTCGCGGCTGATCGCGAGTCCGAGGCCAGTGCCGCCGTATTTGCGGCTGGTCGAGGCGTCGGCCTGCTGGAACGCCTCAAAGATGATCTTCTGCTTTTCGGGTGCAATGCCGATTCCGGTATCGGCGACCTCGAACGCCACAACGGCCGGCGATTGGCTGAGAATCGCGTGTTGCGCGCTCCAGCCGCCGACCGCAGCCGACACGTTCAGGCGCACGCCGCCGTGTTCGGTGAACTTGAAGGCATTCGACAACAGGTTTTTCAGCACCTGCTGCAGCCGCTTGGAATCGGTTGTGATGCTGCGCCCGAGATGGGCATCGATCTCGACATCAAACGCCAGCTGCCGGGTCTCGGCCTCGTGCCTAAACGGCCGCGCAATGGTGTCGACCAGGTTCGCCAGGAAAATCTCCTCGGCGTCGACCGTAACGGTGCCGGATTCGATCTTGGACAGGTCGAGAATGTCGCTGATGAGGTTCAGAAGGTCGGTCCCGGCACCCTGGATGGTGCGTGCAAACTCCACCTGTTTGCCGGAGAGGTTACCGTCCGGGTTCTCCGACAGCTGCTGGCCGAGAATCAAGATGCTGTTGAGCGGCGTCCGCAGCTCGTGCGACATGTTGGCGAGGAATTCGGATTTGTATTTTGAGGTAAGCGCGAGCTCGCTCGCCTTCTCCTCCAACGCGCGCCTGGCCTGCTCGATTTCCTGATTCTTGCGCTCCACCTCGACGTTGCGTTCGGCGAGCTGCTGCGCCTTCTGCTCGAGCTGATCGTTGGTCTGCCGCAGCTCGCGCTGCTGGGTCTGCAACTCGCCGGCCAGCTGCTGCGACTGCTTGAGCAGCCCTTCGGTCTGCATCGTGGCCTCGATCGAGTTGAGCACGATGCCGATCGAATCGGTGAGCTGCTCCAGGAAAGTCACCTGCAAGGCGGTGAAGCTCGCGACCGATGCGAGCTCGATCACTGCCTTGACCTGGTTCTCGAACAGGACCGGGAGCACGATGATGTTCTTGGGCGAGACCCGGAACAGGGCCGAGCGGATCGGAACGGTGCGCGCCGGCATCTGCGTGATCAGCAATCGCCGCTTGTCGGCCGCGCACTGACCGATCAGCCCTTCGCCGAACTTCATTGTCGGGCGGTAGCCGCCGCCGTCGTGCCCGTAGCCGGCAAGCAGCCGCATGCCGCCCTGATCTTCATCGACCTGGTAGATCACGCCGAGCTGGGCGTTGACCAGCGGGGTGAGCTCGCTCAGCAGCAGCCGCCCGACGGTGGTGAGGTCGCGCTGGCCCTGCAGCATGTTGGTGAAGCGCGCCAGGTTCGTCTTCAGCCAGTCCTGCTCGGTGTTGCGGTCGGTGGTGAGCCGCAGGTTGTCGATCATCGTGTTGATGTTGTCTTTGAGCTCGGCCACCTCGCCGCGCGCATCGACCTGAATCGAGCGGGTGAGATCGCCCTTGGTGACCGCGGTCGCAACCTCGGCGATGGCGCGCACCTGGTTGGTCAGGTTGGCCGCCAGCAGATTGACGTTGCCGGTGAGGTCCTTCCAGGTGCCGGCCGCGCCCGGGACGGCCGCCTGGCCGCCGAGCCGGCCTTCCACGCCGACTTCGCGTGCCACGCTGGTGACCTGGTCCGCGAAGGTCGCGAGCGTGTTCGTCATGTTGTTGATGGTGTCGGCGAGCGCGGCCACCTCGCCCTTCGATTGGACCGCGAGATTCTGCTTGAGGTCGCCGTCTGCGACGGCGGTCACGACCTTGACGATGCCGCGCACCTGCTCGGTCAGATTCGCGGCCATCACGTTGACCGTGTCGGTCAAATCCTTCCAGGTACCGGCGACGCCGGGCACCGCGGCCTGGCCGCCCAGCCTCCCCTCGGTGCCGACCTCGCGGGCGACGCGCGTCACTTCCGAGGCGAACGCGTTGAGCTGGTCCACCATCGTGTTGATGGTGTTCTTGAGCTCGAGGATTTCGCCCTTCACGTCGACGGTGATCTTGCGCGACAGGTCGCCGCGCGCCACGGCGGTGGTGACTTCGGCGATGTTGCGCACCTGCGTGGTGAGGTTGGCGGCCAAGAGGTTGACGTTGTCGGTGAGGTCCTTCCAGGTGCCGCCGACGCCAGGCACCACCGCTTGGCCGCCGAGCCTGCCCTCAGTGCCGACTTCGCGCGCGACGCGCGTCACTTCGCCGGCAAACGAGCGGAGCTGGTCGGTGGTAGTGTTGAGCGTTTCCTTCAGTTGCAGGAGCTCGCCGCGCACGTCCACGGTGATCTTCTTGGACAGGTCGCCGCCAGCGATGGCGGTCGCCACCTCGGCGATGTTGCGGACTTGGGCGGTCAGGTTCGAAGCCATGAAGTTGACGTTGTCGGTGAGGTCCTTCCAGGTGCCGGCGACTTCCGGCACCTCGGCCTGGCCGCCGAGCTTGCCTTCGGTGCCGACCTCGCGCGCGACGCGGGTCACTTCCGAAGCGAACGAGTTGAGCTGATCCACCATGGTGTTGATGGTGTTCTTGAGCTCGAGGATTTCGCCCTTCACGTCGACGGTGATCTTGCGCGTCAGGTCGCCGCGCGCCACGGCGGTGGTGACTTCGGCGATGTTGCGGACTTGGGCGGTGAGGTTGCCCGCCATCGAGTTGACGCTGTCGGTGAGGTCTTTCCAGGTGCCGGCGACGCCCGGCACGTTGGCCTGGCCGCCGAGCCGGCCCTCGGTGCCGACTTCGCGCGCGACGCGCGTCACCTCGCCGGCAAACCGATTGAGCTGGTCGACCATGGTGTTGAGGGTTTCCTTCAGCTGAAGGATTTCGCCGCGCACGTCGACCGTGATCTTGCGCGACAGGTCGCCGCCGGCGATCGCGGTCGCCACCTCGGCGATGTTGCGCACCTGGCCGGTCAGGTTGCCCGCCATCGAGTTGACGCTGTCGGTGAGGTCCTTCCAGGTGCCGGCGACGCCCGGCACCTGCGCCTGACCGCCGAGCTTGCCTTCGGTGCCGACCTCGCGCGCGACGCGCGTCACCTCGCCGGCGAACCGGTTGAGCTGATCGACCATCGTGTTGAGGGTTTCTTTCAGCTGCAGGATCTCGCCGCGCACGTCGACGGTGATCTTGCGCGACAAGTCGCCGCGCGCCACTGCGGTCGTGACCTGCGCGATGTTGCGCACCTGCGTGGTCAGATTGCCGGCGAGCAGGTTCACGTT
>JBPYFJ010000021.1:0-3110 GCA_051985675.1 Xanthobacteraceae bacterium
TCGACGGCGCCAAGGCGTATTATGATTCCGTCAAGTCCTATCTGGCGAAATTCGGCCGCTCTGCCGAGGACATGAAAATCATGCCCGGGTTCACTCCCATTGTTGGGCGCACGCGGGCGGAGGCGCGGGCCAAGTTCGACCGGCTGCAGGAACTCGTCGAGCCGCTGGTGGGACTTGCGCGCATCGCGCCCGATCTCGGCGATCTGTCTGGATATCCGCTCGACGGGCCGGTGCCCGCGGCTACCGGCGACGTCGAATTAAAGAGCACGGCGGTACAACTGCGCGAGCGCGCACAGCGCGAAAGCCCGACCATCCGCGAACTCTATCTCGCCGTGGTCGGCGGCCGCGCCTTCAGGGAGATCGGCACCGCGACCGATGTCGCCGACAAGATGCAGGAATGGTTCGAGGCAGGCGCAGCCGACGGGTTCAACGTCACCCCCACCGTGCTGCCCGAGGGGATTGACGATTTCGTCTCGCTGGTGGTGCCCGAATTGCAGCGACGCGGATTGTTCCGCACCGAATACGAGGGGCGCACGCTGCGCGAAAATCTCGGCCTCCGGCGGCCGGTTGGCCGCTACAGCGACGTGGCGGCGTACCCCCCGGCAGAGGCCGGGAGCACATGATGACCGATCTCACGGCGGCCAGCCACAGGCTGCAGGGGATCGATCTCGAGGTGCGCCGCAAGGGCCGAGGCCGAGCATCCTGGATTTGCACGGAGGCGGCGGCCCGGTTCTCGGGTATTCTGCTGATCAACGTGGCTGATAGTCTGCCCGGCGATCAATAGGCGTCCCTGCGACGAGCGAGTTAAGCAAATCAATGCTACGCGCAATCATGACTATTTCCAGAGTTGTTTCGACGCCAGGCGTGCGCCCTCGGCCATCGCTTTGAACTTGGCCCAGGCGATCTCCGGCTCGACTTGGAGGACCGACCGGGCGAAGGTCGCGAAGCCGCAGTCGGTGCCTGCGATGACACGCTCGCGCCCGACGATCTCGGCGTAGCGAACAAGACGTTGGGCAACCAACTCCGGATGCTCGATGAAGTTGGTCGTCGAGTCGAGCACTCCCGGGATGATCACCCGGTCTTCTGGCAGGGGGACCTCGCGGAACACGACCCACTCATGCTCGTGACGCGGATTCGCGCCCTCGAAGGACAGCGCTTGCGGCTTCGCCTTCAGAACGACCGGCAGAAGTTCGCGCAGCGGGATGTCGCGGTGGTGCGGCCCTTCGTAGTTGCCCCAGCAGAGGTGCAGGCGCATGCGGTCGGCCGGGATGTCGCGCAGGGCGTGATTCAAGGCCTCGATGTTAGCCGCGGCGATCTTCAGGAACTCTGTATTGCTGATCTCAGCGAATGCGAGGTGCCGCCCCATCGCGAGATCGGGACAGTCGATCTGAAGCACGAATCCGGCGCGGTGGATCGAATCGTACTCCTCTTTCATAACGTCGGTGAGGCGCTCCAGATACGCGTCACGGCTCGGGTAGTGTTCGTTCTTCAGGAAGTGCGCGATGACGCCGGGTGACGCCGCCGACATGAAAGCGTCGACCGGCTTGGCCGATTCCAGTGCTGACTTGAAGTTCGCGATGTCCTTCTCGATCGCCGTGCGGTCCTTCCACTCGATCGGGCCGTTGCACGCCGGCCGCATAACCGTCGAGCGCCGCTCAACACGCGCGGCCGCCTTGGGGAAGTCGGCCCAGTCCGCCCGCATCGGCACGGCGGCCTGCCCATCGAAGCCGCTGAGGCGATGGCGCACGTAGGTTGAATAGCCGACCTTGCCCTGCTCACCGTCGTTGACGATGTCTACGCCGGCCTCGAGCTGCTGGCGGACGATCTCGGCGACGGCGCGGCGCACGCGCGCGTCGAACGCCCCGGGATCCGGCATGCGCCCGGAGTCGAGCGCCTCCAGGGTGGTCGTTAAATCTTCGGGCCGCGGAAGGCTGCCAGTGTGTGTCGTCAGGATGCGATCGGTGCTGAGCTTCATCGCCGTGAGCTCCTTGAAGCGGCTAGTGTCCCATGCGAGCGGACGCGGTCAATGGTCCGTCTCGTGCCAAACTCGGATATCGCCCTTCCGGCGCCCGGCTCCACTGATGTAGCGTGTCGGTAGGTACCGGCCATGCATGTTGCTCGTCGGCGCTTCCTTACTCTGGTGGCAGGCGCGGCCGCGCTGCCGGCCGTGCCGCCGAGCGCGCATGCGCAAGCCTATCCCACGCGGCCGATACGCATCGTCGTCGGCTTTCCTGCGGGCCTTGCGCCCGACATCATCGCGCGGCTCGTTGGTCAAGCGCTGTCCGAGCGGCTCGCCCAGCCGGTGGTTATCGAAAACCGCCCGGGCGCCGCCGGCAATATCGGCGCCGGAGACGTTTCCAGAGCGCCGCCCGACGGCTACACGCTGCTATTGACCGTTCCGACCAATACGATCAGCCAGACGCTCTATCCGAACCTCGGTTTCGATTTCCTCCGCGACATTGCGCCGGTCGCCGGCCTCGCTCGCAGCGTGTTTCTCCTGGTCGTCAATCCGGCGGTCCCGGCCGCGACCGTTCCCGAGCTCATCGCTTACGCCAAGGCCAATCCGGGCAAGCTTAATCTGGCTACGCCCGGCGTCGGCAGCACGCCGCATGTGTTCGCGGAAATGTTGAAGATGATGACCGGCATCGAAATGCAGCACGTGCCGTATCGCGGCAGCATCCATCCGGACCTGCTGAGCGGGCAGGTGCAACTCACCTTCGTCACGATCGCCTCATCGGTCGCCTATATCCGCGATGGAAAATTGCGCGCGCTTGGGGTCACGACCGCGACGCGCGCGCAAGCGCTGCCCGACGTGCCCGCGATCGGCGAATCGCTGCCGGGTTTCGACGCGAGCAGCTGGTATGGGGTCGGCGCTCCGAGGAGCACCCCGCCGGCCATCATTGCAAAACTCGACCAGGAGATCGAGGCGGTGATCTCCGATGAAAAAATCAAAGCGCGTTTCGTCAACCTTGGGATCGACCCGATGTTCATGGCGGCCGCCGCGTTCGCCGGGTTCGTTGCCGACGAGGCCGAGAAGTGGGGGAAGGTCGTGAAATTTGCCGGGATAAAGCCGGCATAATCGGTCACGTCCCGTGGTTCGGATCCGGATA
>JBPYFJ010000022.1:0-3537 GCA_051985675.1 Xanthobacteraceae bacterium
TCACGATCATCTTTCAGGAACCGATGACCTCGCTCAACCCGCTCCATACCATCGAGCGGCAGATCACCGAGGTTCTGCTCCTGCACCGTCGCGCGCTCAACGGCAACAATCGCGCGCGCGTGATCGAACTGTTGACTCAGGTCGGCATCCGCGACCCCGAAAGCCGGCTTGGAAGCTATCCGCATCAGCTATCGGGCGGGCAGCGCCAGCGCGTGATGATCGCCATGGCGCTCGCCAACGAGCCCGACCTGCTGATCGCCGACGAACCGACCACCGCTCTCGACGTGACCGTGCAGGCGCAGATCCTGAAATTGCTCAAGGACCTGCAGTCGCGTCTCCACATGGCCATGCTGTTCATCACCCACGATCTCGGTGTCGTGCGCAAGATCGCCGACCGCGTGTGCGTGATGAAGGAGGGCAGAATCGTCGAGCGCGGCGAGGTCGAGCGGGTGTTCACCAACCCCGAGCATCCCTATACGCGCGAATTGATGGCGGCCGAACCCAAGCCGGATCCGGCTCCGCCCAATCCCGCTGCGCCGGTCATGCTGGCGACCGACAATCTCAAGGTATGGTTTCCGATCCGCCGCGGCGTCCTGCGGCACACGGTCGGTCACATCAAGGCGGTCGACGGCGTCAACATCGAAATCCGCAAGGGCGAGACCCTGGGCGTCGTCGGGGAATCCGGATCGGGCAAGACCACGCTCGGGCTGGCGGTGTTGCGGCTCATCTCCTCCCAGGGCCCGATCGTATTCATGGGGCACGAACTACAGGGACTAAGGTTCAAGGCGATGCGGCCGTTCCGCCGCGACATGCAGATCGTGTTCCAGGACCCCTACGGCTCGCTCTCTCCGCGCATGTCGGTCTCCAACGTCATCGAGGAGGGGCTCTGGGTGCATCATCCGAAAATGTCGCCGGCCGAGCGTACTGAAAGAGTGATCGGGGCGCTCAACGACGTCGGCATCGCCTCCGATTGCCGCTTCCGTTATCCGCACGAGTTCTCCGGTGGGCAGCGCCAGCGCATTGCAGTCGCGCGCGCTCTCGTGCTCGAACCGACCTTCCTGGTGCTCGACGAGCCGACCAGCGCGCTCGACATGCTGATCCAGTCGCAGATGTGCGACCTCCTGCGCGCATTGCAGAAGCGCCACGACCTCACGTATCTGTTCATCTCGCACGACCTGCGCATGGTCGCTGCCCTCGCGAGCCGAATCGTGGTGATGCGCCACGGCAAGGTGGTGGAGGAAGGCGTCGGCGCCGAGCTGTTTGCTCGCCCGCAGAGCGATTACACCCGGGCGCTGTTCGCCGCCGCCTTCGACCTGGAAACCGCGGACGACGGCGTTGTGGCGCAATAACCGTCATTGCGAGCAAAGCGAAGCAATCCAGGGTAACGTGCTGGAGTTGACCCGGTTTGGTGGACACCCGAGCATTTGAGATGGAGGTGTCCACCATGGGGAAGCAAGGTTCCAAAGGCTGGTATGACCGGTCGAGACGAGCCTACCCGCCGGAGTTCCGAGAACAGATCGTCGAACTCTATCGCGCCGGACGATCGACGCGTGAGCTGGCGAAGGATTTCGGACCACACCCGCAATCGATCAGGAACTGGGCCGCGGAAGCCAAGGACGATGCGCGGGAAGACGGCAAAGGAAGCCTGACGCCGTCTGAACGTGAAGAACTTGGTCGGCTGCGGCGTGAGAACCGGCAGCTGCGGCTCGACCGGGAAATCCTGTCAAAAGCGGCGGCCTGGTTCGCTCGGGAGACGAACAGGGTCCCGCCCAAGGATTCCGATTCGTGAGCGAAAACCAGGCCGCCTATCCGATCGCCGCCATGTGCCGGGTCCTGGGTGTCTCCTCCAGCGGCTACTATGCGTGGGCGAAGCGTGCGCCGTCGCGGCGCGCGCAAGCGGATGCCATTGTGCTCGCGCATATCCGGGCAGCGCATGCTGGCTCGTACGGCACGTACGGCGCCCCGCGCGTTCATGCCGAGCTCAGCGCGAATGGCGTTCGCGTCGGCCGCAAGCGCGTGGCCCGATTGATGGCGAGAGCCGGACTGGCCGGGGTAAGCCGCCGCAGGTTCGTGAGGACGACGGTGCGGGGCAGCGGCCGGCAGGCGCCGGACCTGGTCGAGCGCAAGTTCGCGGCCGACAAGCCGGATCTGCTGTGGGTGGCGGACATCACCTACGTTCCGACAACCGCGGGCTTCTTGTATCTGGCGGTCGTTCTCGATGCTTGCAGCCGCCGCATTGTCGGGTGGGCGATGAGCACCAGCCTCGCTACCCGGCTGGTGGTGGATGCACTCGAGATGGCGCTCGCTGCGCGCCGTCCCAACGGCGTCATCCATCACTCCGACCAGGGCTCGCAGTACACCTCGATCGAGTTCGGGCGGCGCTGCCGGGAAGCAGGGGTGCGGCCCTCGATGGGCTCGGTCGGCGACGCCTACGACAACGCCATGTGCGAGAGCTTCTTCGCCACGCTCGAATGTGAGCTGTTTGCGCGGCAGCGCTTCAACGACCAAGCCGCGGCTCGCACGGCGGTGTTCGCCTTCATCGAGGGCTTCTACAATCGCCGGCGCCGCCATTCTCGGATCGGCTATCTCTCGCCGGTCGATTATGAGCGTCAACAGGCGGCCCGTTCCGACCCGCATCAGGATGCCGTCGTGCTCGCGGCCGTCAAGGACACGCCCTTCGGGCGGCCACACGTGGCCGTCCTTGACCGCCGCTGCGCGCGCCGGCCGCGCGCGGCGGCGGGCCGGGACGAAAGAATGGCTCCGGCCGAACAAAAGAATGAGGCTAAAGAGGAGGACAAAATGGCGTCGCACGACATACCGTGAGGCCAAAGCGTCAACTGTCCACCAAACTGGGGCAACCTCACACGACACCCTGGATTGCTTCGTCGCCCTTCGGGCTCCTCGCAATGACGCGCGGTGGCGCCGTTACGTCAATCGATCGGATTTCTCGTCGTATGAAGACGTTTCGCGGAAGCATTCCCGGCCCCTTGGTGGTCGTGCAGGATCTCGACGTTCAGGGCACCATCGCGGGCGACACGGTGGTGCGGTCGGCGTGCAGGCTCCACGTGCGCGGCGCCATTACCGGGAATCTGACCCTCGAACCGGGCGCGAGCGTCGTCGTCTATGGGACGGTCGGCGGCCGCGTGCGCAAGCGCGGCGGCATTTTGGCCATCACTCACCCGGAAAGCGGTCGCGAGAAGCCGTCGAACACCGCGTCCTCTTCCACCAGCAAGGTCTGATGAAAGATGTCGCCGTCGACAGCGGCGGCGCCCCGTAGCTTCACGTTCACGGCGCGGATCGTGCCCGTGACGCGGCCACGTACCGTTACGTCACGGGCAAGGACATTGCCGGTCACGGTGGCGCCGGCCGCGATGGTGAGGTCGGTGTCGCGCAGGTCGCCGTTGATGCTGCACAGGATTTCCCACGGACCCTCGCATTCGATGTTGCCGAGGATCGGCGCCTCGGCGCGCAGCGAGCAGGCCGCCGGCTTCGCCGCCTCGCCGGGGACGAGCGGCGGATTGGCGTGCACCGGCTTGG
>JBPYFJ010000023.1:0-75301 GCA_051985675.1 Xanthobacteraceae bacterium
TCACAGAATTCCAGAACGAGCAAGCGCGGCAAAACCGGATTGTTGTCAAAAGGCGCAACGAACGCACCTAACTACCAAAATGGCCAAGCAGTCAGCGCCATAATGCTGGCGCCGATAAGCCACGCAACCGAGAACTCTGCCGCCAACAAAGTGCAATTGATCCGCTCCGCGCTCATGACATCCCCTTGAGCTTTACAACAAGTGATCGCGGCGACCACCGCGACTCCAACTATCGGAGATATGGCACGGTCGCACCCTCACTTTATGTGACGTGCTTCACACAAGCTCGCCGGCGCGCCAACACAGTGAAAAAGCCCCGCCCTGGGTAGGCGGGGCTATAGATCGACGCCAGCACAAGGGGTGGGAGTTCGGCGCCGATGCTTTCAATCGCTCATCGGAAGGCCCTCCCCGCCAATTAGACCTTGGTTGATGGCCGGGCCTCTTAACGGCGGTGCCTCCGATGATAGTAAGCGTAGCTTCCCCGCGCCGTCCTTGTAGTGATCACCTCATTGCCATAACGCCGCGAATACGCGTTTGGGCCGAGCTTCTGCTCCTGGGTGATTGTCGCATCTGGGTCGCTGGTCACATCGCGGACGCGTTGCGCGTATGAGGTGGCCGCACCCAGAGTGATAAGCATCGCTGCGATGATGAGTTTAGCTTTCATTGGCTAGACCTTTCTTTGCGTCTACCTGCCAATGCGTATCGTCGTTAGATCGTTCCAGGCGCCCCTGCGGGAACCAAGGGGTAAATAACGTCCGCTGGTCGCTCAAGCTCAGTTTCCGGCCGGTCATCGAACCAAAACCATCCACCAATGAAGAACGATGGCCGACTAGGTCAACAAATACCAACAAAGATTGATTGCATGGGAGCAAGACAGCGCGCCGGGACCCCGTGCTACTCGTCTGGGCGGGAGCTCGCCGCGGTTCGCCACTTGCAGTTTATGTCAAAAGACGTGCGGCAGGTGGAGAAAACGATCTAGCGGAGCCTCGCTTCAGATGATCCTGGTCTGTCCTGTCCATCATCGTCGAATTGGTCGCCCGTACCGTGGGGATGGGGGATAGGGCTGATAAAGAGGATTGGGACCGCACGTGCCACCGACGCCACGGACTGTCGCCAAGCATTGGTTGAAGCTCACAAAACCGCAATTTTGGGCGCCCCCCATTCCGCGTCCGGAATAATTTGCGCACCAAGGATATATAACTGCGGCAGTGCTCGGTACGGTGCTCGCCGCGAGGCTAACAAGCTGCAATGTGAAGATGATCGCGCCGCGGACAGTAAACATGAGCCCTCCAGGCTTGTATCCCAAACACAATCTTCGGCCGTCGCCAATCGTTCCTTGTCTATCCGGCACTAAACGAAATTAAATTCACTCAATGAAACCGGGCGCTCCTCCCCCGCCGCCCGGTTGAGTGCCAGTGTCATGGAGGGCAGCGAGAATCCGTAGGCGAGAATTCCGTCGCGCTCTCCGGGCTATCTGTAATCTGGACCTTTCTTCATGGATCGTCCGCGCGCATCGAGGTGGGGCCGTCGTTTGATCTGAATAAGTCCCGATGGTTCACCAACCAACTGGCCGGTACTTGTCCGCGAGCACCTCAAGCTCACGAGTGCGTGGATTTGAGCTATAGCCACCGCCGCCTTGAACCGGCGCTGTTCCGGTAGCGTACGTGCGGTGAACCGGTTGACCGCGGTGACGAGTGCGAGACCCAGCTTCTGCCAGCGTCATCGATACGAGGACCAACGCAATCGCAAATGCAAGCGATTTGGGGACCAGCATTTTGTCCCTCCGCTGTGCAACATTAGCCGCCTCTCGCCGTCCGATGGCGGTCACCACAAGGATTATACAGATGGCGCGGCTATTGGCGTCCCTGGTGCCGAAGCGCCCAGGCCGTGGCTCTTCGGAACATCCACCAAACAAACGTGTTTTACCCCAGTAGAAGCAGAAGTTACAGACTCAGCCAGGAGGAGCGTCATGAAGCGATCTGTGACTGCACTGGTGCTCGCAGGCACCTTGGCAACGGCTACAGTCGCCGCGCCGCAACAGGCCCAGGCTCGTTGGGGCTGGGGCGGTTGGGGTTGGGGCTTGGGCGGATTGGCAGTCGGTTTGGCGATTGGCGCTGCTCTAACGAGTCCTGGCTATGGCTACCCGGCTTACGGCTATGGCTACCCTGCCTATTCGTACGGCTACGGCTACCCTGCCTATTCGTACGGCTATGGCTACCCGGCTTACTCTTACGGCTATGCCTACCCGGCATATCGATATGGCTACTATGGCGGTTACCGTCCTCGGGTTTACGCACGCCGAGCCGCCCGGCGAGTCGCGATTCATCGTGCCCGTTGGCGCTGAACAACGAGACCTTGACTGCGGAGCGTATGTCGTTGCCTACCACTGTGGATGGCAAACAGCCGGTCGCCCTCGCGGCGAGCGGGGCCAAGTAGAGACGTAAGACGATTTGTGAGGATTTAGTATTTCAGAATAGTTCAATACGCCATCGACGTCCAAGAAGATCACGCGCACCCTGTTTGTTGTGATCGTTCAGCCGCGAGCTGTTCAGCGCGTCTGAGGGCTGCTTCCTCGTTAGGAGGTTCAACTGTCTCATGGTTGAAGGATTTGCGTCCGTCAGTCAGATGAAAATGATAGGTGGGCACCGAGGTGCTGCAGTAAAGCATCGAAATTCGTCAGGATGCTCGGCTTCGAACTGCGCTCGTCGCTCATAACTCGCCCGGTGCATGCTGAGGCTCGAAATCGCCGCACCGGGATGCCGGTCGAGCGCGCGCAGATCAACCGAGCCGACCTGAATCGCACGACGGGCAGGAGAACGTAAGCCAGGGGCCTGGTGGGCAGCAGAAGGTGCCGTTGTCGTGGATGTGTTGGGCGAGCCATCGAACCCCGGATCGAAGCCCATGTTGTCCCGAGTCCATTGTTCCGGCGTTTTGAGCACGATACCCCTTGGCCTTAGTCTCCTCGAGGGCCGTGCTGACTTCGACCACCTTGCGGTCGAGATCGACGCAACGATCGCGCAGCGCCAAAATCTCCCCAAGATGCACCGCAAGGCAGCAGACGCCATCAACGCCGCCCTGTGCATTTCTTGAAGCGTCCGGTAGCAATGGGTAGCAGATTTCGGGTTTTGTTCTTTGCTTGGGTCTGCTAACCCACTGACTTGTGACGGTTGGAGAGGTGGCCGAGTGGCTGAAGGCGGCGGTTTGCTAAACCGTTATACGGTCTAAAGCCGTATCAAGGGTTCGAATCCCTTCCTCTCCGCCAGCAAGTCAAGCCCGGCGCGTCAGGTCAGCACCAGCGAAATTGCGACGACCACGAACGCCGCGACTGCCAGGGCGAGTACAAAATCATAGCGATCGATTTTGATTTTTTGGGTCATGACGCCCCCCACTGTCCCTGCCAGTCTCCAAAAAGCACGAATAGGAGAACGGGGCTGTGACCGTGGTCACAGGTTTGAGGCTTCGGCGGCGCGCTTAGCGCCGCCCGATTGCATTCGGTGTTTTTGCGCAAAAAACTCCCCGGAAAAAGCCGCAAATTTGACCCGAATTATCCGCCGAGCGTTCAAAAGACGAAGAAGGCAAGCCCCAACGCGGCGACGGCGAACACCACCGTCAGGATCGCGGCCGCCACCAAGAGAAAACGATCGAGCTGTTCGGGAGTGAGTTTCCACAACATGACGTCCTCATGTGCTGGCGCCGAAAATGCTCGGGGCTGGGGGTCGTGTCTGTGAAGCAGATCACGCTGCACGCGGGGTGCGCGCACGCAAAGGGCTGCGTCGAGCGACACTTTGAAGCGCCTTGCCGAGGCGCCGCTACCGTAATATCCAACAGCCGCCGGCGCGGATCATTCGCGCGACCATGAAGGGCGACTGATGCGACCGAGCCGGTCTCAGGTGACATCGAGCGCCCGCGGGCTCGCGGCCGCGCTGTTCGGCCTCGGCGTCGGCGTCGCACAGGCGGCGGATCCCGTCGGCACATGGCTCGTCCCAAGCGGCGACGCGATCGTGCGCCTTGCCGATTGTGCCACCTTGCAAGCCACGCCTGGTCAAACCGTCACGCCGAGTGGAGCGTTGTGTGGGACGGTTGTTTGGCTCAAGGAACCGATTGATCCGGCGACCGGCAAGCCGCGCGCCGACAGCCTCAACGTCGATCCGGCCAAGAAGGACCAGCCGATCCTCGGCATGCAGGGCGTGTTCGACATGCGCCCGGCCAAGGAACCGATGCAATGGGAAGGGCGCGTCTACAATATCGATGACGGGAAAGTGTATGACGGCAGTATCGTCATGAAGAGCGACAACGAGCTCTACATCCAGGGCTGCTTTATGTTGCTCTGCCAGGGCGAAGAGTGGGTCCGGCGGGACCCGCCGGATCAGCCGAAGCCGCCGGATCCGCCCAAGCCGTCAAAGCCCGCCCCGCCTCAGCCCGCGCGGGCACGCTGATTGAACAGGACCGCGCGCACCGCCGGGTCGTGCATGTTGACGGGCCCGGCGTCCGCAACGCGCACCTCGAGCCCGCGCTTGGCGGCTGGTCTAGCTTGAATCGTCTCCTGCCAGCGCTTGAGATTGGGAAACTCGTCGATCTCCTGGCCTTGCCGCTTCCAGCTCAGCGTCCACCCGATGCAGGCGATATCGGCGATCGAATATGGTCCGGCCAGGAATTCGCGATCGGCCAACCGCTTGTTCATCACGCCGTAGAGCCGGTTGACCTCATCGGTGTAGCGCTTGATGCCGTATTCGATCGGTTCGGGCGCGTAGTTTCGGAAGTGATTGGCCTGCCCGGCCATCGGACCAAGGCCGCCCATCTGCCAGAACAGCCATTGGTCGACCTCGACGCGCGCACGCTCGTCGGTCGGATAGAACTTGCCGGTCTTGCGTCCGAGATACTGCAGGATCGCGCCGGACTCGAATATTGAAATCGGCCGGCCGCCCGGGCCTTCCGGATCGACGATTGCGGGCATCCGATTGTTGGGTGCGATCGCCAGGAAGTCGGGCTTGAACTGGTCGCCCTTCGAAATGTTGACCGGGATGACGTTGTACGGAAGCCCGCACTCCTCGAGCATGATGGTGATCTTCCAGCCGTTGGGCGTCGACCAATAATAGAGGTCGATCGGCTTCGACTGGCGGGGCGCCGCCCTGACGGCGGCGCTGCGCGGCGAGGATGCGGCTTTGCGGAGCGATTTGCGGGCGGTAGCCGGTTTCGGCTTGGCGACCAATTTCAGCTTCGACTTCGCGGCGGCTCTTGATTTGCTAGGCCTGTTCGACTTCGCGACACGCTTCGACCGGCGAGCCATTGATACGCTCCATGCAGCGACGTGGACACCGGTCGAGACCTAAGGTGTCATGCATGAATGTGCAATGACCGGACTGCAACGCAGCCCGCCGACCGCGCGCGATCCGCGTTCAGGAGGTTCACTTTTTCCGGACGCGCGAAGCGGCAGAAAGGAATTCTGAAAAGAGGGCGTCTGCGAGATGTCCGAGGCTCGTACGCCGGCGTGATGCCGCCGACATGGGATCCAGTTAGCCCCGACCCCCGTGCCGTACCCCGCTCATTTGCGAGCCTGAGATCCCGACACCCGAACCGCGAACCCGAAGCATCGGTCTCGCGGACGCCCTCTGCATTTGACTTGAACCGGCTCATCCGGCGCGGACGCTTCGCAATCCGCTCATCGGCCACGCCGGTTCAAGCGTGGCGTTGAAGTAGGCAAACCCTGGAGCAGTGCTCCAGGCGACGTCGTTACTTCTTCTTGCGAGTCGTCTTCTTCTTCTTCGCAGGTGCCTTCTTCGCTGCCTTCTTAGCCTTCTTCACCATTGCTGCCCTCCTAGCCATCATGATGGCGGTGGTGGAACAGTGCTCGCGGGAATCGCGAGCACTACATCCCGATTACTACAGGACACGGAAAAAAACACGGTTTCACCTTAACGAACTGTTTACAAGCCGCCCGCCGATGTGCTGGGCGTGCGAACCGCGTGAAAAATCGATCCGCGCGATGTCGAGCGCCGCAAATTGCGATGGCGCGCGATCCAACAAATAGAAAATTGCAGAAACCGGCATGAAATAAGGGTTTTTTGCACGTCATTTTTCCGTCACAGAATTTTTCGCGCGCGCCTCCATTGATTTTTTCCAGCGCGGATGCGCCTCCGCGAACCGCGATGAGCGCCGGAAACCGGCGTCAAATTTTTTTTTGCACACGCACGAAAAAACGGCTTTCGCCGCATCGAATCCGGCGTGAATCGCGCGAATCACCGGCAACCGATTCGCTTCCGACAGTCGAACGGGAGCGACCGCAAGGGGTTTGCGAAGGGGCAAAGCCGTGGCGCAGCGCTCGAGTCGAGCGCCGTGCGCACAGCGCCAGCGACGTGTTCAGACGCCGAGCTTCTGCTTGAGCAGCGCGTTGACGGTCTGCGGATTGGCTTTGCCGCCGGACGACTTCATGACCTGGCCGACGAACCAGCCGATCACTGCCGGCTTTGTCTTTGCCTGTTCGACCTTGTCGGGATTGCGGGCGATGATTTCGTCCACCGCGCGCTCGATCGCGCCGGTGTCGGTGACCTGCCTTAGACCACGTGTTTCGACGATCGCGCGCGGATCACCGCCTTCGGTCCAGACGATCTCAAACACATCCTTGGCGATCTTTCCGGAAATCGTCCCCTCGGCGATGAGATCGAGAATGGCGCCGAGCTGCGCCGCCGAAACCGGCACGGCCGCAATCTCCTTCCCCTCTCGATTCAGCCGTCCGAACAGCTCGTTGATGATCCAGTTCGCTGCGATCTTGGGGTCGCGTCCTCCCTGCGACCGCACAACGGCCTCGAAGTATTCCGCGTTGTCACGCTCTGCGACCAGCACGTCCGCGTCGTAGGCGGAAAGCCCATACTCGGCGACGAAACGACGCTTCTTCTCGTCAGGGAGTTCCGGGAGATCGGCCTTTAAGCCTTCGACGAATTGCTCCGTAAGCTCGACCGGCAGCAGGTCCGGATCGGGGAAGTAGCGATAGTCGTGCGCCTCCTCCTTGGTGCGCATCGAGCGGGTCTCGCCGCGCTGCGGATCGAACAATCGCGTCTCCTGCTCGATGCTTCCGCCGTCCTCCAGAATATCGATCTGGCGACGCGCCTCATAGTCGATGGCCTGGCCGATGAACCGGATGGAATTGACGTTCTTGATTTCGCAGCGCGTTCCCAGCGGATCGCCAGGGCGTCGCACCGATACGTTGACGTCGGCACGCAGGTTGCCCTTCTCCATGTCGCCGTCGCAAGTCCCGAGGTAGCGCAAAATGCTGCGCAGCTTGGCGATGTAAGCCTTGGCGTCCTCCGACGAACGCAAGTCGGGTTTCGAGACGATCTCCATCAGGGCAACGCCGGAACGATTGAGATCGACCAAGGACATCGTCGCGTTTCGATCGTGCAGCGATTTTCCGGCGTCCTGTTCGAGATGCAGCCGTTCAATGCCGACCGTGATGGTCTCGTCCGGCAGGTCGACCACCACCTCGCCCTCGCCCACGATCGGCGACTTGTATTGGCTGATCTGATAGCCCTGCGGCAGGTCCGGGTAGAAATAGTTCTTGCGATCGAACACCGAGCGGCGATTGATCCGCGCCTTGAGACCGAGCCCGGTTCGCACCGCCTGGGCGACGCACCCCTCGTTGATCACCGGCAGCATGCCGGGCATGGCTGCATCGACCAGCGATACGTGACTGTTGGGTTCGCCGCCGAACGCCGTCGATGCGCCGGAGAATAATTTCGCCTGCGAATTGACCTGGGCATGGACTTCCATGCCGATCACCACCTCCCATTGGCCGGTCGCGCCTTTGATCAGTTTGGACTTGGCAGGAGTACCCATGTCAGTCCTCGTTTAGCAGCGTCCGCACCATCGCGCTCCATTCATCGTCCAGCGACCCCGTGGCGGCCGGCCGTTTCGCTTCGTTGTACCACCAGCGTGCGTTCGGCAAATCGCCCTCGACGCGATGCAGATAGGCATGGACCCAGGCGCAATCGCGATCCTCATGCGCCATGACGATTTGATGCGTGCGCTCCCAGTCGTCCTTCGCGGCCCACCACAGCGCTTGCAGGGAGGGCGCCAGCGCCGTCGGCGGCTTGCGCCGCGACAAGGATCGCACCAAGGCCTCCAACGTGATCGCCACCGTGGCCTCTCAAACGCGACCGGGCCTACCACCACGGGGTCGGCGCGAACGTCCCCGCCGCGTCTTCGATCACCGCGCCGAGCGCGAACAATGTCTCCTCGTTGAACGGCCGGCCGATCAACTGCAGGCCCAGCGGCAGGCCCTCGCCGTCAAGCCCGGCGGGAACCGAAATGCCCGGCAGCCCCGCCATGTTCACCGTCACCGTGAAGATGTCGTTGAGATACATCTCGACCGGATCGCTCTCGCCCTTCTCGCCGATCGCGAAGGCGGCAGACGGCGTCGTCGGCGTCAGGATCGCGTCAATGCCGTTGGCGAAACACGTCTCGAAGTCGCGCTTGATCAGGGTGCGCACCTGCTGGGCGCGCAGGTAGTAGGCATCGTAGTAGCCGGCGGACAGCACATAGGTGCCGATCATGACGCGCCGGCGCACCTCGGGGCCGAAGCCGGCGGCGCGCGTTTGTTGGTACATGTCGATGACATCGCGGCCGGGAACGCGCAGCCCATAACGCACGCCGTCGTAGCGCGCCAAATTCGATGAAGCCTCGGCAGGCGCGACAATGTAGTAGGCCGGCAGCGCGTACTTCGTGTGCGGAAGCGAGATCTCCACCATCTCGGCGCCGCCCGCGTTGAGCCAGTCGGCACCGCGTTGCCAGAGCGCCTCGCTCTCCGCCGCCATGCCATCGACCCGGTACTCTTTGGGAATGCCGATCTTCATGCCCTTGATCGAGCGACCGATCGCCGCCTCATAGTCAGGGACGGGGTGATCGACGCTGGTCGTGTCCTTGGGGTCGTGGCCCGCCATCGACCGCAACAGGATCGCCGCGTCGGCGACGCTCCGCGCGAACGGCCCGGCCTGATCGAGCGAAGACGCAAAGGCGACGATGCCCCAGCGCGAACATCGGCCGTAGGTCGGCTTGATCCCGACGATGCCGGCGAACGCGGCGGGCTGACGGATCGACCCGCCGGTGTCGGTACCGGTCGCGCCCAAACAGAGATTGGCCGCCACCGCCGCCGCCGAACCGCCGGACGAGCCGCCGGGAACGAGCTTTGCGTTCGATCCTGCGCGCCGCCACGGCGACACGACCGGACCGAAGTACGACGTTTCATTGGACGAGCCCATGGCAAACTCATCGTTGTTGAGTTTGCCCAGCATGACCGCGCCGTCCCGCCACAGATTGGCGGTCACCGTCGATTCGTAGGTCGGCACGAAGTCGTCGAGGACGTGGGAACATGCGGTCGTGCGGACGCCCTGCGTGCAGAACAGATCCTTGATACCGAGCGGGATTCCCTCGAGCGGGCCGCCCGCACCGGCCGCGAGCCGCGCATCGGAGGCTTTCGCCATGTCACTCGCGCGGTCGGGCGTCTCCAACACATAGGCGTTGAGCACGCGCGCGCGCTCGATCGCGGCGATATGCGCGTTGGTTAATTCGGAAGCGGAAATCGCTTTGCTGCGAAGGAGGTCGCGGGCCTGCGCGATGGTCAACCTGACGAGATCGGTCATTCGTCCGGACTGTCACAGACGAACGCGCTCGGTTTGACCTTGGGGGTGCGATCTATTTTACGAAACGAGATGGTCCCATCCGGTTCCTCGAACCGTTCGACCTCGCCGGGCAACGGCAGCTGCATGGCGCGCAAATCGCTTTCGCTCATCCCTTCCGGCATTTCGCCCTTGGCGATCTGCTCCAGCAGCTGCCAGCGAAAGTACAATTCAGCTTCTTCGCACGCCAAGCACATTGCCGCACCCGTTCCTCAGTGCCGCGCCCGGTGTCCCGGTCAGCCGCGGGCACCGGTTCGCTCAATAACATAGTCACCCGCGCCTCATTCCACCACCTTGGGAACCAGGAAGAAGCCGTCCTCGGTCGCCGGCGCGTTGGCGAGGATCTGGTCCGCAATACCGCCATCCGCAACCTTGTCGGGTCGGGCTTTCATGGCCATCGGGATAACCGACGTCATCGGCTCGACACCGGTGACGTCGACCTCGGACAGTTGCTCAACAAACGCCAGAATGGCGTTGAGCTCGTCCTGCAGGTGGCCGATTTCATCCTCGCCAACGGCTATTCGAGCCAATCGCGCGATGCGGCGCACTGTCGTGGCATCAACGGACATTGCGAAGTTTCCTTCTAGTGTCCCGACTCCGAAGTTCGCCACACCTTGCAGCACACTCGACGCGAACTTCGGAGTCGAAAGGACACTAGCAAACCTACGATTCTAGTGCCCCTTTGAACCCGAAGTTCGCATTCGGACTCGCGGCACAGCGTGTGCGAACTTCGGGTTTGGGGCACTAGTGGCAGCCATATAGCAGAGGGGCGTTCCACCCGACAACGCCGCGCCCGGCACCTCGCCGGCCGCTCCACCTCAGGACAGGAGCATGCCCTGGGCGACCGCGATCAGATTGTAGGCGCCATGCAGGATCACGGTCAGACCTGTGGACCCCGAGCGATACCGCATCCAGCCCAGGATCAGCCCGAGCGCGAAGACCTCGCCAATGAAGAACCAGTCATATTGCACATGAATCGACGCCCACAGCGCGGATGTGAGCAAAATGGCACCCGCCGGACCGAGCCGTGAGGCTGCAAACCCGCGATAAAGAAATCCGCGCACCGTGAGTTCCTCGGTCAACGGCGCAACCAACGCCACCGCAGCGAGGAACAGCGGGAGCGCATGCGCCGCTGCGGCGCTCTTCAAGGTGTCGAACACGAACGCGGGTACGATTACGTGCCCTGCGAGCCGGGCGATCAGATCCACACCAAGTGCACAAACCAAAAGGCATCCGAGTCCGAGCAGCAGATCTCGCGGCGCAAAGGGCCGGAGCGCCAGGTATTCGGCAAAGTTCCCGCGGGCCAAGCGAACCGCAAACCAGACCACCGCCAGGGTCGCAGGCGCGGTTGCGATCACGGTGAGCGCGACCGCAACGCCATCGGACGACAGGCCGACCAGATCGGAGAATGTGAATCCGGGAGAGCGCCATTTCAGGATCGCGATCGCGGTCGCGATCTGCGCCGCGGACATTGCGAGGAAGATCGCAACGCCCCAGAGCAGACTGCCCCAGAACTTCCAGACGCGCGGCGGCGCGATCGCAACATCACTCATCGGAGGGCACGGCTGGATATCTGCTAGTGTCCCGAGGCTCAGGCCTCCGGCCGGCCCCGGAACGGCCAGGCCGGGGGCGGATCATGCGTGCATCACATGACAAATCGCCGTTGGCATCCCATGGATGCCTCTCCTGCACAATTGGGCATCCATGATGACGGCAAGCGATAGAAGTCGCGTGATTTTAGTGGCTTGTCCATGGATGACCGGAATCATGATTTTGGGCATCCATGGCGGCATCCATGGGCCGAAAGCCATGCACGATGCGAAGAGCTCTAGGGTTCGGAGGCGCGGGAACTAGCGCAACGATCGATTGATCTGGCGGACCAAATCCTCTGCCTCGGCTTTGGAAAACGGCCCGTAAATGGTGCCGCCGTGCTCGTAGAGAGCTGCCAGCTTGGGCGCCACCGTATAGCATTGCAGCACCGTTTCGTTGAACACGACGCAATAGTCACGATTCTGATCGACCTTTGCCGAGGCGCGATACTTTTGTTTACCAGGTTTATTGTGAACGAGATCGATTTCAAACGCCCCGGGGTTGGTGCGGTTCGTCGACTTGATTGCGATGGCGTTACCGAAGTCCGATGACACCATGAACGGCTGACGATCAAGCTTTTCGACCTTGCCGTCGCGCCATTTGAATTCGACGCCGTCCGCCGCCTTGAAGCGATATTCGAGAGTAGAGCCGCCCGCCCAGGCCGTGTTGGCCAGGGCAAAAAAGCCGACGAGCACACAGAGGCTGCGACGCATTGGTGGCTCCCCGATAAATCGGCGATACGCCGCCGGCCAACGGGTGGGCTCCCCGGCAGGTACCGCTCTCGTTTCATTTGCTCAGGCCCGCTCCGGCCTTATGCCCTGTTTTCATCTCCTTGGTAGTGATGGCCATCACTTCGGTTCACGGCGACTGACCCCGTTTTTGTGCTACTCCCCGTCGATGCCCGTCGTACCCCTGACCGACGCGGTCACCGCCCTGCCCCAACGGGGGGCGTTGATTGGCCTGGACCTCGGCACCAAGACTATCGGGGTCGCGGTCAGCGACCCGGATCGCCGGCTGGCCGCTGGGGTTACGACCATCGCACGCAGGACCTTCTCGGCCGACGCGGAGCGGGTGCTCGCGCTCGCTGCCGAACGCCAGGCGGTCGGATTTGTCCTGGGCTTGCCGATCAATATGGACGGTAGCGAAGGCCCGCGCGCGCAGTCGACGCGCGCCTTCGCCCGCAACCTGGCGGGGCGCACACCGCTGCCGATCGCGCTGTGGGACGAGCGGCTCTCTACCGCCGCGGTCGAACGCGACCTGATCGCCGCCGACGTCAGTCGCGCCAAGCGCAGGGCGGTCATCGATCAGCACGCGGCCGCCTTCATCCTGCAAGGCGCCCTCGATCGGCTCGCCCACATGTCTTCCCCGCGATAGATCGCCGGCTGCCGATGTCCATGGTTGTCGCAGCCCTGATACCGGTGTTCCTCCTGATCGCCGCCGGCATGTTGGCGCGACGCTTCCTGGTCACCGAGGACGATCATTGGATCGGCATCGAGCGCCTGGTGTACTACCTGTTGTTTCCGGCGCTGCTGATCGACACGCTGGCGCTGGCTGATCTGTCCCGGGTTCCGGTTGCGACCGTCGGCGGCGCCCTGCTGATCGCGGTACTGCTGATGGGTGCGCTCTGCCTCGCACTGCGGCCGCTGCTGCTTCGCTGGCTGCGGGTGGACGGGCCGGCTTATACGTCGGTGTTCCAGGGCGCGACCCGGTGGCAGACGTTCGCCGCGCTCGCGGTTGCGGGCAATCTCTACGGCGAGCTCGGCCTCGCGCTCGCCTCGGTTGCCGCGATCGCGATGATTCCGGTGCTCAATGTCATGAGCATTTGGGTGCTCGCGCATTTCGCGGCGCCGTCGCGCCCGGCCTGGCGGGACGTCGCGTTCACGATCGCCCGCAATCCCCTGATCTGGTCATGTGTCGTTGGTATTCTGATCAATGCCTTGCACCTGCCGTATCCCGAGCCAGTACACGCCTTCGCCGACGCGTTGGGCCGCGCCGCGCTCGCCCTCGGTCTGCTTCTGGTCGGCGCCGGTCTGAAAATTCGCGGATTGATCCGGCCAGGGCCGCCAACATTTGTCGCCTGCGGGCTCAAGCTCGCGGTCATGCCGGCGTTGGCGATCGGCATTGGCCTCCTGCTGGGGGCGCATGGCCCCAGCCTGGCGGTGGTTGCGTGCTGTGCGTCGGTGCCGACGGCGTCCAGTGCCTACGTGCTGGCGCGCCAGATGAGCGGGAATACCGTGCTGATGGCGGAAATCCTCACGATCGAAACCGTTCTCGCCATGGTCACGATGCCGATCGCAATCGACTTCGCCGGGTCGCTGTAGGACAAGCGCCGCCGCGCTCTCGAGTTTTCAGCCGACCGGCAGCGCGCGTTCAAGCAGGCCGGCAGCTTCCGCCTGCGTGAGCTCGGCCGCGCCGAACAGCCGCGTGAATGGCGCCGCGAGCCGATGACGCGCGAATGCGGAGGCGATGCCCGGCGCGCCCGCTTGCAGGGCCGCGACCGCCGCCAGCAAGGCCAGCCGTTCGACGCCGGCGCGGGCGTGCGCTTCCTCGGTTGCCGACAGCGCGTTTTGAATGAACGTCACCGCCTCCGCGCAGCCGGGCAATGCGCCGGCTTCCTTGACGAGCTGCACCAACACGGCGCGCGCCGCCTCGCCTTCATGCGACAACGCCCGCAGCACATCGAGGCACACGACGTTGCCCGACCCCTCCCAGATCGCGTTCACCGGCGCCTCGCGATAAAGCCTGGCCAAAATTCCTTCCTCGACGTAACCGTTGCCGCCCAGGCACTCCATCGCTTCGTAGATCAGCGACGGCGCACTCTTGCAGATCCAATATTTGATCACCGGCGTCAGCAATCGCGCGCGCGCCTCCTCGAGCGGATCGCGGGCCGCAAGATCATAAGATCCGCACAGCCGCATCATCGCCGCGACCGCGCCCTCGCATTCGAGCGCGAGATCGGCCAGTACCGTTCGCATGAGCGACTGATCCGCCAGCTTGCGCTGGAACACCACGCGATGGCGGGCGTGGTGAACCGCCTGAGCAAGTGCCATCCGCATGAGGCCCGCGGACGCGATCGCACAATCGAGGCGGGTGAGCTGCACCATCTCGATGATGGTGCGCACGCCGCGGCCTTCGTCACCGACGCGCCAGGCGAACGCGCCCGCGAATTCAACCTCGGAGGATGCGTTGGACCGGTTGCCGAGCTTGTCCTTGAGCCGCTGCAGCCGCAGCGCGTTCACCTGCCCGTCCGGGGTAAAGCGCGGCATGAAAAAACAGGTAAGCCCGGCCGGCGCCTGCGCCAGCACCAGGAAGGCATCCGACATCGGGGCCGACATGAACCACTTGTGGCCGGTGATGAGGTAGCCTTCGCCCGCAGGCTCTGCGCTGGTCGTGTTGGCACGCACGTCGGTGCCGCCTTGCTTTTCCGTCATGCCCATGCCGATCGTGATGCCGGACTTCTCGGTCCACGATCGAAATTCGGGTGCGTATTGCCGCGAGGTGATTTTCGGCATGACGCGCGCCAGCAACGCCGGCGCGGCGGCGAGCGCCGCCACCGCGGCACGCGTCATCGTCACCGGGCACATGTGCCCATTCTCAACCTGCGCCACCATGTAGTAGCGCGCCGCCCGTGCCACTTCGGTCGGAGCACCGGCACGCGTGCCGTGCTCGTCCCAGGTCATGCAGGCGAGGCCGTCACCGATGCTCTCGCGCATAAAGCGGTGATACGACGGGTGGAATTCAACGATGTCGAGCCGGCGGCCGTTTGGATCGAACGTGCGCAGCTTGGGCGGGTTTTCGTTCGCCAACCGTGCCTGCTCGAACATATGCGCGGTGCCCCAGCCCTCACCGAAGCGCTCCAGCGCCGCGATATCCGTGTGGGCCCCGTTGGCATTCACGGCGTCGCGGAGCGGACGATCGGCGGCGAACAGGTTGACGTCGACAAACGGCGGCGCCTGGTTGGAGACCTCGTGGGTGTCAAAAGCCGTGCGCATGGGAGTTCCCTCGTCTCGCGATGCTACCACACGGCTTTAACGCTGGTCGTCGACACCAGGCGAGCGGACAGCTGGGGATGACGGCGTTCGTGCGATGATTGGCCTTGCCGATCGGTCCGAGTGCGCCTAAAAGTGCGGCTTTAATGAACATTGCGCCGAAACCGACGTTCGTCCTCAACCAACGTCATTTGTTGGGAATCGAAGGGCTTTCGCGCGAAGAGATCGTTGGCCTCCTCGACCGCGCGGAGGAGTTTGTCGATCTAAATAGGCAAATCGAGAAGAAACAGAGCACGCTGCGCGGCCGCACGCAGATCAACCTGTTCTTCGAAGTCTCAACCCGCACCCAATCCTCGTTTGAAATCGCCGGCAAGCGGCTCGGGGCCGACGTCATGAATATGTCGGTCGGCTCCTCGTCCATGCGCAAGGGCGAGACCTTGATCGACACCGCGATCACGCTCAATGCTATGCACCCGGATATCCTGGTGGTGCGCCACTACGCCTCGGGGGCGGTCGATCTCCTGGCGCGCAAGGTCGATTGCTCGGTCATCAACGCCGGCGACGGCTCGCACGAGCACCCGACCCAGGCGCTGCTCGACGCGCTCACCATCCGCCGCAACAAGGGCGGGATTGCAGGACTGACGGTCACGATCTGCGGCGACATCCTGCATTCGCGCGTGGCGCGCTCGAACATCATCCTGCTCAACGCGCTGGGGGCGCGGGTGCGTGTCGTCGCACCCTCGACGCTGCTGCCGCCCGGCATCGAGCGCTTCGGCGTCGACGTTTTCCGCGATATGCGCGAGGGCCTGCACAACGCCGACATCGTAATGATGCTGCGCCTGCAGCGCGAGCGCATGAACGGTTCGTTCGTGCCGTCATCGCAGGAATTTTTCCACTTCTTCGGACTCGATGAGCGCAAGCTCGGCTATGCCAAGCCGGACGCCCTGGTGATGCATCCGGGGCCGATGAATCGCGGCGTCGAAATCGGCTCGAGCGTCGCCGATGGCGCCCAGTCTCTGATCCGCGAGCAGGTCGAAATGGGCGTCGCGGTGCGCATGGCTGCGCTCGAGGCGCTGTCGCGAAACCTGCGGAATGCATAGACCCAATGCTCTCCGACCGCCGTCCGATCCTGCTCACCGACGCGCGGATCATCGATCCCGCGCGTGATCTCGATTTTGCCGGCGACGTCTTGATCGCTGAGGGCGTGATCCGCGAGGCCAAGCGCGGCATCGGCGCCGCCGGCGTGCCGGAAGGGACCGAAATCGTCGATTGCAGGGATAAGGTCGTTGCACCCGGCTTGATCGACCTGCGCGCATTCGTAGGCGAGCCGGGCGCGGAATACCGTGAGACGCTCGCGTCCGCGAGCCAGGCGGCGGCGGCCGGCGGCGTCACCACGATCGTCTGCCAACCCGACACCAATCCGGTGATCGACGAACCGGCCATGGTCGATTTCGTGCTGCGGCGCGCCCGCGACACCGCGATTGTCCACGTCCACCCGATGGCGGCGCTAACCAAGGGGCTCAAGGGCGAGGAGATGACGGAGATCGGCCTGCTCAAGGCCGCCGGCGCGGTCGCCTTCACGGATGGCGCCAAGAGCGTGACCAACGCCCAGGTCATTCGGCGCGCGCTCACCTACGCGCGCGACTTCGACGCGATCATCGTGCACCACACCGAGGATCCCCACCTCACCGGCGAAGGCGTCATGAACGAAGGCGAATTCGCTGCCCGCCTCGGCTTGAGCGGGGCGCCCAAGGCGGCCGAGGTTGTGATGCTTGAACGCGACGTTCGGCTCGCGGCGCTCTCGGGCGGGCGCTATCACGCCGCCTCGATCACCTGCGCCGAGTCGCTCGAGGTCCTGCGGCGCGCCAAGGACCACAACCCCAACATCACCGCCTCGGTCTCCATCAACCATCTCACGCTTAACGAAATCGACGTTGGATCGTATCGGACCTTCTGCAAGCTCGCGCCGCCGCTGCGCACCGAAGCCGACCGCGTAGCAATGGTCGAGGCGGTCGGATCGGGTCTCGTCGACACGGTCATGTCGGATCACGACCCGCAGGACGTCGAGACCAAGCGGCTGCCGTTCGCCGAAGCAACCCCGGGCGCGATCGGCATCGAGACCATGCTGGTCGCTGGGCTGCGGCTCGTCCACAACGGCGAGATCGCGCTCGCAAATTTGCTCACGGCGATGTCGACCCGCCCGGCCGAGTTGCTCGGATTGCCTGGCGGGACGTTGCGCCCCGGCAGCGTTGCCGACGTGATCGTCATCGACCTTGGTGTGCCTTGGGTGCTCGATCGCGCGCAGCTCAAGTCGAAGTGCAAGAACACGCCGTTCGACGAGGCCCGCCTGCAGGGCCGGGTGGTTCGCACGATCGTTGCGGGGCGCACCGCGTACGAGTACGTCTGATAAGCCTGTTTTATGCTTCACCCGATCAACTGGTCGCTCGCCTTGCCCTATTACGCTGGCGCGTTCCTGTTCGGATATCTGCTCGGCTCGATCCCGTTTGGATTGATCCTGACGCGACTTGCCGGAACCCAGGATCTCCGCACGATCGGCTCGGGCAATATTGGCGCCACCAATGTTTTACGCACCGGCCGCAAGGGTCTGGCTGCCGCCACTTTGCTCGGCGATATGCTCAAGGGCACGGTGGCGGTACTGGTGGCCAAGCAATATGGCGGCCAGGATCTTGCTGCTCTGGCGGCACTCGGCGCATTTCTGGGCCATCTGTTTCCGGTCTGGCTGAAGTTCAAAGGCGGCAAGGGCGTTGCGACCTACATCGGACTGCTGCTCGCGCTCGCCTGGCCGGCCGCCATCATGTTCTGCCTGGTCTGGCTCGCGGTCGCCGCGTTGACGCGGTACTCCTCGCTCGCCGCGCTCACCGCCAGCGTGGCGGCGCCGGTCTTCCTCTGGTACGAACGCTATCTGCAGGAAGCACAGGTTTTCTTGCTGCTCTCCGTGCTGCTGTGGGTCATGCACCGTGCCAACGTCGCGCGGCTGATCGGCGGCACCGAAGGCAAGATCGGGGGTTCCAAAACCCCGCCGTCGTCAGCGCACGGGGATAGCGGTGAACAATCGGGCGGGCAGACACCTCACCGATGAGCAGCGGTTGGACTGGCTGCGGCTCATTCGAAGCGAACATGTTGGACCACGCACGTTCCGTACGTTGCTCGATCATTTTGGCAGCGCGGCCGCGGCGCTCGCGGCACTGCCCGACCTCGCACGCCGCGGCGGCGCGCGCGGCGCGACCAAGGTCTGTGCTCGCGCGGAGGCCGAGCGCGAGCTTGCGGCGGCCGAGCGTTTGGGCGTCGCTTATCTGGCGGTCGGGGAGCCGGACTATCCGGGTCGCCTGCAAGCGATCGACGACCCGCCGCCGTTGATCGCCGTGCGCGGCAACCACGCCGCCCTTGCGCTCCCCGCGGTCGGAATCGTCGGCTCGCGCAACGCATCGGCGGCCGGCGCGAAGTTCGCGCAAATGATCGCGCGCGACCTGGGCGACGCCGGGTTCGCGGTGATCTCGGGCCTGGCCCGCGGGATCGACGCCGTCGCCCATCGGGCCGCCCTGGCGACGGGGACGATCGCGGTGCTGGCGGGCGGGCACGACCGCATTTATCCGCCCGAACACGCCGAGCTCGCGCACGCGCTGCTCGCCAACGGATGCGCGATTTCCGAGATGCCGCTTGGCTGGGAGCCCCGGGCACATGACTTTCCCCGCCGCAATCGCCTGATCTCCGGGCTTGCGCTCGGCGTTATTGTGGTTGAGGCGGCCAAGCGCTCCGGCTCCCTCATCACCGCGCGGTTTGCGCTCGAGCAAGGACGCGAGGTCTTTGCCGTGCCGGGCTCCCCGCTCGACCCGCGCGCCGAGGGAACCAACAGCCTGCTCAAGCAGGGAGCGACCCCTGTCACCGAGGCCGCCGATGTGATCAGCGTGTTGGAGCCGATCCTGGGGGCGCCCGGCGGCGCCGCCATCTCAACAGCCGGAACCATCCGGCCTCGCGGATCGCGCCGACAGCGCTGAAGCCGCAGCGCGCGTCATGGCGCTGCTCGGGCCGACGCCGGTTACGATCGACGACCTGATTCAACTGTCCGGTGCCGGCGCCGCGGTCGTCCGCACGGTTTTGCTTGAGCTCGAAATCGCGGGGCGACTGCAGCGCGAGCGCGGTGGACGGGTCGCCCTGGCGGGCTGAGACTCACATCTGCGGTAGTTGGCAACCGCAGGCCGGACCAGCGGGCCACCTCTCAAGGCTGCACGAGCGAGCCTGACGTCTCGCAGGTTGTCGCGCGGGACGGGCTGAAATCTCACTTATTTACAACGCCTTATGAGGAAAATCGCGACCCGGCCCAGGATCGCGATTTGACTTTAGGGATTCCCTTACCCATTTTCGCGGCGCCGAGCGCTGCCTGTGCCGGGAACTCCGCGCACCCGCAAAACCACGGGTTGTCATGAACGTCGTCGTTGTTGAATCGCCGGCTAAAGCCAAGACAATCAATAAATATTTGGGCCGAGGCTACGAGGTCCTGGCTTCCTTTGGCCACGTCCGCGACTTGCCGCCGAAAAACGGCTCGGTCGATCCCGACCACAATTTCCGCATGCTCTGGGAAGTCGATCCCAAAGCCCAGAAGCGGCTCAACGACATCGCACAAGCGCTCAAGGGCTCCGCCAAGCTCATTCTCGCGACCGACCCGGATCGGGAAGGCGAAGCGATCTCGTGGCACGTCCTGGAGGTGCTGAAGGAGAAGAAAGCGCTCAAAGACCAGGAGGTCGAGCGCGTGGTCTTCAACGCCATCACCAAGCAGTCGGTGACCGAGGCGATGGCGAACCCACGCCACATCGACCATGCGCTGGTCGACGCCTACCTGGCTCGCCGGGCGCTCGACTACCTTGTCGGGTTCACCCTGTCGCCGGTGCTCTGGCGCAAGCTGCCCGGTGCGCGGTCGGCCGGACGCGTTCAATCGGTCGCGCTGCGGCTGGTGTGCGACCGCGAGCTCGAGATCGAGAAGTTCGTGGCGCGGGAGTTCTGGTCGCTGGTGGCGACGCTCGCCACCCCGCGCGGTGAGAACTTCGAGGCACGCCTGGTCGGGGCCGATGGTCAGAAGATCCAGCGTCTCGACATTGGATCGGGCGCCGAAGCTGAAGCCTTCAAACGGGCGTTGGAGACCGCGAGCTTCGCGGTTGCCGCCGTTGAGGCCAAACCGTCCAAGCGCAATCCGGACCCGCCGTTTACGACCTCGACCCTGCAGCAGGAGGCTAGCCGCAAACTTGGTTTTGCTCCCGCCCACACGATGCGGATCGCACAGCGCCTCTACGAGGGCATAGATATCGGGGGCGAGACGGTCGGGCTGATCACCTACATGCGTACTGACGGCGTACAGATTGCCGAGGACGCACTGCCCGCGATGCGCAAGATGATCGGCGCCGAGTACGGCGAGCGCTACGTTCCGGAAAGCGCGCGGCGCTATCAGACCAAGGCCAAGAATGCGCAGGAAGCGCACGAAGCCATTCGTCCGACCGATGTCGCGCGCAAGCCGCGCGACGTCGCCCGCCATCTTGAGCCTGAGCAGGCCAAGCTTTACGAGCTGATCTGGATGCGCGCGGTCGCAAGCCAGATGGAGTCCGCCGATATCGAGCGCACTGTCGTCGATATCTCCGCCAAAGTCGGCGCGCGGCTGCTCGACCTGCGGGCGAACGGATCGGTCATCAAGTTCGACGGATTCCTGCGCGTCTATCATGAGGACCGCGACGATCCGGACGAGGACGACGAGTCCCGCCGTCTGCCGGAGATGCGCGAAGGCGAGCCGCTGCAGAAACAATCGATCGCTGCGACCCAGCACTTCACCGAGCCGCCGCCGCGCTATTCCGAAGCGTCCCTGGTCAAGCGCATGGAGGAGCTCGGCATCGGCCGTCCCTCGACCTACGCGTCGATCCTGCAGGTGCTCAAGGACCGCAAATACGTCCGGCTGGACAAGCGCCGTCTCTATCCCGAGGACAAGGGCCGCGTGGTGGTCGCGTTCCTGGAGAGCTACTTCACCAAATACGTGGAATACGATTTCACCGCCGGGCTCGAGGATCAGCTTGACCGCGTGTCCAACAACGAGCTCGGCTGGCGCGATCTGCTGCGCGACTTCTGGAACGATTTCATCGGCGCGGTCGACGGCATCAAGGATCTGCGCATCGGCGAGGTTCTGACCGCGCTCGATGACATGCTCGCCCCGCACATCTACCCGCCGCGGACGGATGGCGGCGATCCGCGTCAATGTCCGGTGTGCGGCACCGGCCGCCTGTCGCTCAAGATCGGGAAATTCGGCGCGTTCATCGGCTGCTCGAACTACCCGGAATGCCGCAACACGCGGCAGTTGGCGGCGGCGAACGGCGACGGCGCGGTCGAGAACGGCGCCAAGGAGCTGGGAATTGATCCGACGACCGGGCTCCCGGTGACGCTGCGGTCGGGTCGGTTCGGGCCTTACGTTCAGCTCGGCGAGGGCAAGGATGGCGAAAAGCCCAAGCGTGCCGGCCTGCTCAAGGGCACCGACCCCAACACCGTGACCCTCGAACTTGCCCTCAAGCTGCTCTCCTTGCCGCGCGAAGTCGGGAAGCATCCGGACGATGGCGAACCAATTCTTGCCGGGGTCGGGCGCTTCGGACCCTACGTCCAGTACGGCAAGACCTACGCGAGCCTCGAGCAGGGTGACGATGTTCTGACGGTCGGTCTCAACCGCGCGGTCACGTTGATCGCGGAAAAGATTGCTAAAGGTCCGCGCGCCCGTCGTTTCGGGGCCGACCCGGGCCGCGCGCTCGGCGACCACCCCAAGGGCGGCCCGATTGTTGCGAAGAACGGTCGCTACGGCCCCTACGTGAGCCACAACGGCGTCAATGCGACGCTGCCAAACGACAAGACGCCGGATACGGTCACGCTCGAGGAAGCGATTGCCCTGATCGACGCGCGCGCCGCGAAGATCGACGGCGCGCCGGCGCGCGGAGTGTCATGGCGAAAGACCCGCGCCGCGCGCGAGGCCGCCGCCCCGACGGCGACGACCGACGCTGAGCCGAAGCCTGCCCGCAAGCGCTCCGCAAGACCCGCCCGCCCGAAAACCGCGGTCAAGCCGTCCGAGCCAAAACCAAAATCGCCGGCCCGCAGAGCGAGAACCGCTAGCCAGTAACCCTGGCGGCGCTTCCGCGGCCATTCTCGTTGTACTTCTGACCGGCGCCGCGTGCGGCCTCTAGTACGAACCACGATAGACAGTCATCGACTGTTGTGGATAGGCGGTCGTACAGAAAAACAGGAAGCACTGCGTCACGACGCTGCGTGCAGCTGCCCGGCGCGCGGCCCGCTGGCGCTGCGCTTCCTTGAGGCGCGCAATTTGGTCGGCATCGACAAAGCGCGTCTTGCGCTCGACCAGCTGACCTTTGGCGTCGAGCCGAAAGTGCTCGATGAAGGCGTATTTGCCTCCGCCCGCCAGCCGCGTGCCGCTGCCGAGGTCGATTGGGACGTCGGAGATGAAGGCGCGCGCCTCGCGCGACGGCGGCGCGAGCGCCGCCTTCGGCACGCCATTCGCCCACGCGGCGCGCATGATCGTCTGGAAGATCGGCAACGCCACACTCGCTCCGGTGCTGCCCTGTCCCAATGTGCGGCGCGCGCCCTCGGCGTTGTCGTAGCCGACCCACACCACGATGGTGATGTCGTTGGTAAACCCGGCAAACCAGGTGTCGTTCTCATCCTCGGACGTACCGGTCTTGCCCCCGACGTAGGGCGCAAGGTCGCGCGCGGATGCGGCCGTACCGCGTTCGACCACCCCGGCGAGCATCGTCTTGAGCTGGTAGAACGCGACCCGATCCGCCGACTTGAGCTGGACCGGTGCCTCGGCCTGATGCCGGTAGATCATCTGTCCGTTCTGCTCGATCGACTCGAGCGCATAGGGCGTTGGACGCGCGCCCTCGTTGGCGACGGCCGCGTAGAACGCCGCGAGATCGATCGGCCGTACCGGCTGGGCTCCCAGCACGAACGGATAGTATGGGATGCACTCGGTGTAGACCTTGGCCTCAAGTGCGAGCTCGCACACCCGCTTGAGACTCACGGCCGGGTCCTTGTCGATCCCGCCATCCAGCAGATGGGCGGTGACCAGGTTGCGGGAATTCTCGAGCCCGCGCCGCAACGTCATCATTCCGGAACCGCCGCCTTCGTAATTCTTCGGCGACCAGTAATCCTTCTCCTGCGCGCGCGCTGTGCCGCCGATCGGCGGCAGCGTGATCGGTTCGTCCGGGACGAGCACGGTCGGCTGCAGTCCGGCTTGCAAGGCCGCCAGATAGGTCAAAGGCTTGATGGTCGAACCCGGCTGGCGCTGCGCCTGGGTGGTCCGATTGAGCTGGCTCAACGGGTATGAAAAGCCGCCGGTCATCGCCAGGATCTTTCCGGTCTTGTTTTCGAGCACGAGCGCAGCGCCCTGCACCACCGGGGGGACGCGCAGCTCCGCGTGGGCGCTCGGTTTGCTCACGTCGACATAGACGACGTCATAGAGCTTCAGCGCACTGAGCGTCTTCCCGACCCGAACGCTGAGCGGCACGACGCGCCCGTCAGCAAGTCCGACCCGGACGCCACCCTTCGCGCTGCCGAGCTCAGTGACGATCGCGGGCGTCCAATGCACGTCGTAGAGCATCAGGTGGGCGGTTGCGAGCGCGCGCTGCCACGCCGGCTGCGCGGACGGATGCTTTTGTTCGGCCGCTTGCACGCGACGCACGGTGTTTGCCAGATTGGTCTCGGCGCCCTGGAACTCGACCCGCCCGCGGGTGATTTCATAGCGTGCCAGCCCGTCCTGCAGCGCCGTTTCCACGGCGCGCTGCAGCACCGGGTTGATGGTCGAGCGAACCGTGTACGAACCGCCGGTCAACAGATCCACGTCGGCGGCCGTCTTGGCCTCGCGTCGGATCTGATCGACAAAATAAAGCCCCGAGTCGCGGCTGGCTCGCTCCAGGGCGACCATGCGCGGCTCGGCCGCCGCGGCTTGCCGCATCTGCTCGGCGTCGATCACCCCGTCCTGCTGCATGCGGGTGAGCACGTATTCGTAACGCGCGAGCGCACGATCGGGATAGCGATCCGGACTGAAGTAGCTCGGGCCCTTGGTCAGGCCGGCGAGGAGCGCACCGTCGGCAAGCGAAAGCTCCTTGGCCGACTTCCCGAAATAGCGGCGGGCCGCCATCTCGATGCCCCACGCGCTGCGGCCGAGATAGATCGAATTGAGGTAGAGCTCGAGAATCTCCGACTTGCTGAACTCGCGCTCCATCCGCGCGGCGACGATCATCTCACGGATTTTACGCTCGTAGGTCACGTCGTCGCCGACCAGGAGATTCTTCACGACCTGCTGGGTGATGGTCGAACCGCCTTGCGGGCGCCCCGGCTGCGCGAGGTTGCCCACGAACGCACGGATCAGTCCGCGCTCATCGACGCCGTGATGCGCGAAGAAACGCTTGTCTTCAACCGACACGAACGCCCGTTGAACAACCTCGGGGACGTCACTCAGCGGCACCGATAAACGGCGCTGCCCCGGTTGGTAGTCGTCCGCGAAGCGCTTGCCCTTGCCGTCGAGGATGACGTTGAGGCCGCGCAGCTTCTGCTCGTTCAGCTTGGCGACGTCGGGCAAGTCGGCCGTCGCCTTGTTATAGAACGCAATGATGTCGTCGACCTCGACGGGGGAGGCGCCGACGGATTCTCCCTTGCAGAATTGCCGATAGGCCGCGAACAAATCGTCGAAATTGATACCGTGGAAGACTTTGCTCTCGCCTTCCACGGCTTTCGGATCGTTCATCGCGATTGCGATCAACTCGTCGATGTTGATGTTTTCCAGATCAAACGCCTTGAGCATGTGCGCGCAGCCCTCGTGCAAGAGCTGCACGACCTCGGCCCGGTCGCGCGCCGGATCGAACTCGGTCTTGACGTCGGACCGCGTGGTGATCTGGCTCAGCGTGAGAGCGACGGCGAAGATCTTGATGAGGATGGCGTTCATCGCGGCACGTTCGTCATGGCGACAACCAGGGGACGCTCAATCGGTCACCCCAACGCCACCCGCCGTCGAACGCGCCCACTGATCAAATCACAGTTTTGAGCGTTTGCAGAGCGCGATTGTTAGGAAAAGGATGTGTCACGCCAGTGACCATCGCTTCCCGGTGGCTGAGCCTCGTCCCGGCAAGCTGGCGTCCGGCCAGTCCGCGCCACTCGGGTCACGCGCGCCGCGATGGTCGGATTTCTGTGCGCAGGCTGTCTTTCGTCCGCGGGCCGAGCAGCGGCGCAAATTGCTCGTGAAGCCCCTGATTTCAGTGCGGTTTTTGTTTCGGCACGGCGGTGACTCCGCGCCTGTTCGATCCGAAGCCCTGGAGAAAATGCCCAGCAGTCACTATCTAAGGCGCAACTACAACATTGGATGATTCTTTGGCCCCTCATCTGCGCCAAAAGCCCCCTTTTCCTTCGAAAGAAGACATTCTCAGCTTCATCGGCCGGCAACCCGGTAAGGTCGGCACGCGTGAGCTCGCCCGCGCCTTCGGTCTCAAGAACGACGATCGGGCTGCGCTCAAACGCATCTTGCGTGAGCTCGCCGACGACGGGCACATCGAACGCCGCCGCAAGAAGCTCCACCATGCAGGCGCGCTTCCGAACGTCGTCCTGGCCGACGTCAATGAGCGGGACGCGGACGGCGAGCTGATCGCGACGCCCCAGGAATGGGACGAGGATGCGCACGGGCCGGCTCCGAAAATTCGCATTCAGTCCCCGCGCAAGCCGCGCCCCGGCGAGGTCGCCGGCGTCGGCGACCGGGTTCTGGTCCGAACCGAGGAGACCGGGCACGACCGCGATCCCATCCGTTACACAGGCCGCGTCATCAAAATCATCGGACATCCCAAGCAGCGGGCGCTCGGGATCTTCCGCGCGCTGCCGAACGGCAGCGGACGCCTCGTACCGGTTAGCAAGAAGGATCTGCGTGAAATCGCAATTCCCGCCGGCGCGACGCTTAACGCGCAGGATGGCGACCTGGTCGCGGTCGAGGTCAGCCGGCAGGCGCGGTTCGGCTTACCGGTCGCGCGGGTCAAGGAGCGCCTCGGATCGCTCGCGAGCGAAAAGGCCGTCAGCCTCATCGCCATCCAGTCCCATGAGATTCCGTCGGTGTTCGGTCGCGAGGCGTTGGCCGAGGCGCAAGCCGCGCGGCCGGCGACCTTGGCGGGCCGGGATGACTGGCGCGAGGTCCCGCTCGTCACCATCGACCCGATCGACGCCAAGGACCACGACGACGCCGTGTTCGCCCGCCCCGACCCGGACCCGAACAATCGCGGCGGTTTTATCATCGACGTCGCGATAGCCGACGTCGCCCACTACGTGCGGCCCGGCTCCGCACTCGATCGCGAGGCCCTGGCGCGCGGCAACTCAGTCTATTTCCCCGACCAGGTCGTGCCGATGCTGCCGGAGCGCATCTCCAACGACCTGTGCTCGCTGGTGCCCAACAAGGATCGCGCCGCGCTCGCGGTCCGGATGGTAATCGGTGCCGATGGCCGCAAGCGCTCCCACGCCTTTTACCGGATCATGATGCGGTCAGCGGCGCGGCTTTCCTACCCGCAAGCGCAGGATGCGATCGACGGTCGGCCTGATCAGGTCACCGGTCCATTACTCGACACGGTGCTGCGTCCGCTTTATGCGGCGTACCGCGCGCTCAAGAGCGCGCGCGACGCGCGCGATCCGCTCGACCTCGATCTGCCCGAGCGCAAGATCCTGCTCAAGCCCGACGGCACCGTCGACCGCGTGATTACGCCCGAGCGGCTCGACGCCCACCGGCTGATCGAAGAATTCATGATTCTGGCGAACGTCGCAGCGGCGGAAACCCTCGAGCGGGCCCACATCCCGTTGATCTATCGAGTGCACGACGAACCGGCGCCGGAGAAGATCGAGGCATTGCGTGAATTCCTTCACAGCCTCGATATCTCGCTTCCGCGCGGCGGCTCGCTCGCCACCAGCCATTTCAACGGCGTGCTTGGCCGCGTCAAAGGCCGTGACGTCGAGGAGCTCATCAATCAGGTAGTGCTGCGCACCCAATCGCAAGCCGAGTACACCGCCGAGAATTACGGACATTTCGGACTAAACCTGCGTCGCTACGCGCATTTCACCTCTCCGATCCGCCGTTATGCCGATCTCGTCGTACATCGCGCTCTGATCCGCGCGCTCAAGCTCGGATCGGATGGGCTTCCCGCCGCTGCAGATGGGCAGAGCCTGGGGGAAATTGCGGCGCGCATCTCAGCCGCCGAGCGCCGTGCCATGACCGCCGAGCGCGAAACGGCTGATCGGCTGATCGCACATTTCCTGGCTGATCGGATCGGTGCGACCTTCGAGGGTCGCATCTCGGGAGTGACCCGCGCGGGCTTGTTCGTGAAGCTCGACGGTACCGGAGCAGACGGCTTCGTTCCGGCGCGGCTGATCGGCGGCGAATACTTCCGCTATTATGAAGCCCGGCATGCTCTTATCGGCGATAGTACGGGCGAAACCTACCGGCTCGGCGATCGCGTGAGCGTGCGATTGGCCGAGGCTGCGCCCGTGGCGGGCGCGCTGCGCTTCGAACTCCTCACACCCGGCCGTATCGAAAGCCAACGCACGCGCCCGCGCGCCGTGCCGGACCGCGAGCGATCGCGCGACCGGCGGCCGCGACGCATGCGGTCACGACCTTAGGACGGCAGCCAACATGACGAATTTTGCCGACGAGCTTGTGCGCCGGATGAACGAGGCGGCGCGCGATTTGTCTTCGCCGGTCGTGCGCCCCAAGGATGCCGCAACGCTGATCCTGGTCGACCGCACCCGCGAGCGGCCGAAGGTCTTGCTGGGCCGGCGGCATCAGAACCACAAGTTCATGCCCGGCAAGTTCGTTTTTCCCGGCGGCCGCGTCGAGCCGGGCGACCGGCGGATGGCCAAGGTCACCCACCTCGATCCTCAGGTCGAAGACCGCCTCATGCGCGGCGTGCGGCAGCCGAATCCAGCACGTGCACGCGCGCTCGTGCTCGCGGCCATCCGCGAGACCTTCGAAGAGACCGGGCTGTTGATCGGATTGCCCGGATTTGATGCCCGCGCCGATCGCAACGTTACGACAAGCGCCATGTGGGCAGACTTCGCCACGGCCGGCGTGAACCCCGACCTGACGAACATCCATTTCGTCGCCCGCGCCATTACGCCGCCCGGCCGGTCACGCCGCTTTGACACCCGCTTCTTCACCGCCGACGCGAGCAGCATCACCGCCCGGGTCGACGGCGTGGTCGGCCCTGACACCGAACTGGTGGAATTGGTCTGGACCCCGATTGCGGAGGCCAAGCGCCTCGACATGCCGGCGATCACCACGGTGGCGCTCGATGAGCTCGAGCGGCGGGTCGCCGCCGGTCTCAGCCACAGTCTGCCGGTCCCGTTCTATCGCATGCTGCACCGGCGCTTTTCCCGCGTTCTCCTCTAAAAAGCACCTGTAGCGACCGCGAAAACTGCCTTGTTTGACGCTGGCGCGCAGGCTAAGGAGGCGCATCCCGACATCTTTGCTGGAACGCGATGCTCTTTCAGTCGCAAGGCTTTGCCCTGATTTTCCTGCCGCTCGCGGTCGCCTCTTATTATCTGGCGGCGCGCTCGGCAGCGGCGCGGCAATACGTCCTCATCGCGGCGTCGCTTGTGTTCTACGGATGGTGGGACGCGCGCTTCATCGTCTTGCTGGTCGGCCAGATCAGCGCCTCGTGGCTGCTCGCCTGGATCGCGGCACGCATCGGCAGGAACTGGCCGCTCTATGCCGGTGTCGTGCTCAATCTCGCCTCGCTCGCCACCTTCAAATATCTCGATTTCCTGCTCGCGTCCCTGCAAGCCCTGATCGGCATCGATTTGCCGCGCGCCCATATCCTGCTGCCGATCGGCATCAGCTTTTTTTCGTTCCAGCTCATTTCTCATCTGGTCGATCGCTTGCGCGATGACGCGCCGATCTATCCGTTCCGGCCGTTCGCGTTGTTCGTGCTGCTGTTTCCGCACCTGATCGCCGGCCCGATCGTCCGCCATAACGAGTTGGTGCCGCAATTTGCGCTCGATCCGCTGCGTCCCGGGCTCTGGCAGCGCATCGGGACCGGGCTTGTGTTGTTTACCATCGGCTTCGCCAAGAAGGTGCTGGTTGCCGACAAACTCGCCGGGCTTGCCGATCCCTTGTTTGGCCGGGCAGCCCACGAGTGGCTTTCGTTCGGTGATGCCTGGACCGCGGCGCTGGCGTTTTCGTTCCAGCTGTTTCTGGATTTCTCGGCCTATACCGAAATGGCGATCGGAATTGCGCTGCTGTTCGGACTGCTGCTGCCGGAGAACTTCCGCCGTCCCTATCTTTCGACCAGCCTGCGCGATTTCTGGCGCCGCTGGCACATTTCGCTGTCGAACTTCATTCGCGACTATTTGTATATCCCGCTTGGCGGCAGCCGGAACGGTCCGGTGGTGTACGTCTTCGCCACCCTGGTGGCGATGGCGATCTGCGGCTTGTGGCACGGCGCCGGTTGGACTTACGTGGCGTGGGGCGTCTGGCACGGCCTTGGTCTGATCACCTGTCACGCCTGGCAGGCGCTGCGCCGCCCGCTCCCGGCCGTCGCGGGCTGGGCCATCACCATGCTGTTCGTGCTGGTCGGGTGGGTGCTGTTCCGGGCCGCTGACTTCACCACCGCGACCACGATGCTGGCCGCGATGGCCGGCGCCGCCGGCTGGGGCGGGTCCTTGCACAATGTCGGATTGCTCGCGATCGCGGCAGCCATCTCGGCGCTGCTGCCCTCCGCCTACGAGATCATCGAGCGGCGCCCGATCCTCAATCCGGCGGTCGCAACCGCCTTCGCGGTGCTCGCCGGATTCTGCGTGCTCGAGGTCGGACGCGGGCCGCCGCTGACATTCATTTATTTCAGGTTCTGAGGCAGCGACGTGACGGCGGGCTTCAAACGCAAAGACGGACTCGTGGGCGACGCCGCCTGGCGGCGGTTCGTGCTGACGTTCCTCGGCGTCCTGGCCGGCGGTCTCGCCGTGCTTTATGCGTTCATCATCGTAATCGACCCGTACGACACCGGGCGCTTTCCGACCTTCATGCCAGTCGGCGTGTCGGACGAAAATCAGCAAACCGCCAGCGCCAGCAACGGACGCAATCCGATCTTCAACGCGGCCGTGTTCGGCAATTCACACGGCATGCTGCTCAGCCCGGCGCGGCTCTCCAAACTCACGGGCCTGTCGTTTGTGCAGATGACGTCGCCCGGCTCAGGCCCGCGCGAGCAGATGATCCTGATGCGCTGGTTCATGCGTCACCACGACCGAATCAAGGCGTTCGTGATCACGGCCGATCAGACCTGGTGCACGCACGATCCCACGATCCCGATGCTCTATCAGTTCCCGCCCTGGCTCTACGCCGAGAGCAACCTCGAATATCTGGCGCATATGCTCAACACCCGATCGCTCAATACCGCCTATCGGCGGGTGCTGATCGCGCTCGGCTACGTCAAGCCGACCAACCCGGACGGATACTGGGACTACGAGCTTGGGCGGACGTGGAGCTTCCGGCCCGAGCGTCCGGCGGGCGGAACGTTGGCGCCGATCCTCTCAAACGACATCAACCGCTCGTTTCCGGCGCTCGACGCGCTCGATGCGATCCTTGCCGAGCTTACGCCGGATACGCCGGTGATCGTCGTCATGCCGCCACAGTTTTACACGCTCCTCCCGCCGTCCGGTTCCCAGGAGGCCGCCGAGTTTGCCGCCTGCAAAACCGAGATCGCGGCGCACGTGCGCTCGCGCGAGCGCAGCGGTTTCTTCGACTACCTCAACGACACGCCCGCCGCGCGCAATCCGGAGAACTTCATGGATCCCGAGCACTATCGCGCCAATATTGCGCGCGAGATCGAAGCCGATATCGCCGGCGTGATCGCGGGCGAGAGCCCACGACCCGCGCGCGCGCTAGCGCACTAGTCGTCACCTCTAGAGCAGATCGTTTTGCCCGCGATGTACATCCTCGGCATTCACAATGGAAATCACGACGCGTCGGCCTGCCTGTTTCGCGACTATGAGCTGGTGGCCGCGGTTTCGCTCGAGCGCCTGACCCGCAAGAAAAACGATGGCGTGACCACGGAACTGGAAATCCCCGCGGCCGCGATCGACGAATGCCTGTCGGTCGCGGGCATCACGCGCGCCGACGTCGAGATGGTGTGCGCCTCCCGCGCGCATTGGGACCTGCAGTCCTATCGGCTGCGCGGGCGGTGGTGGATCAAGCAGCAATACTATGGGCTCGTCGGCGCACGCCGGAACCCGCTGATGAGCGACCTGATGCGCAAGCAGCGCGTCTACGATGCGGCCGCCATTTTCGACACGGACGCGTTCAAGCGCCGTCATGGCTTCGCGAACGCCGAGGTCTATTTCTACAACCATCATGCCGCGCACGGGCTGCCGGCGTATTTCTTCTCCGAATTCAGCGACGCCTTGATCTACACGGCCGACGGCATCGGCGACAACGTCTCCTACAGCGTCACCTCGGCGCGCGCCGGCGCGCTCGAGCTCCTTGCGGGCGACGACAAGGCGCTGCATCGGCCGTTCCGGATCAACAGCGTCGGACTGCTCTACTGCTACTTCACCGATGCGCTCGGATTCATCTGGAACCGGCACGAGGGTAAGGTGACCGGGCTTGCGGGTTTTGGAAAGCCGATCGCGGCCGATGAGATCATGCGGCACTTCTCGGTCGACGCCGGCGGAGAAATCGCTTCAGACTTTCCGGACTACCCGGCCATGCACCGGTTTGCGCGCGAGATCTGCACGCGCCTTTCGCGCGAAGATGCGGCCGCTTCGGTGCAGGAAGCGACCGAGCGCATCGTCTGCGACGCGGTCGCGAAATATTTGGCGCGCACCGGCCACGACGCGGCCGCCCTCTCGGGCGGAATCTTTGCCAACGTCCGGCTCAATCGCGCCATCCTGGAGACGACGCCAGCGCGGCGCGTTTTCATCTTTCCGGCGATGGGCGACGAAGGTCTGCCGGTAGGCGGCTGTCTGCTCTACCTGCACGCACGCGACGGCGCCGACGCCTGGCATCGGCGCCGCTATCCGTTGCGCCGGCTCTATCTCGGCCTCGACCATGGGGCGCAATTCGACACGGCGGCCAAGGCATTCGCGCGCATCGGCGCCGACACCGAGCACCCGGTCGAGAAGGCGGTCGACCTGTTGGCGCGCGGAGCGGTGGTCGCGATTTACACCGATCGCATGGAGTTCGGCCCGCGCGCGCTCGGCGCCCGCTCGATCCTCGCGTCTCCGGTCCAGCGCGAGGTCAACGATACGATCAACAAGCGCCTGGAGCGCTCGGAATTCATGCCGTTCGCCCCGGTCGTGCTTGAGCAGGAAGCTGCAAGCGTGTTCGACATCAATCCGGGCAACGCGCATGCGGCCCGCTTCATGACCATCACCTGCGCGGTGCGGGAAGACTGGCAGAACAAGATCCCCGCCGTCGTCCACGTCGACGGCTCGGCGCGTCCACAGACCATCCGCCGCGAGGATAATCCGCTCTATTACGACGTTCTCGCGCAATTCCACGCCAAGACCGGCCTGCCGGTCCTGGTCAACACCAGCTTCAACGTGCACGAAGAGCCGATCGTTGACACGCCGGCGCAGGCGCTCAAATCGCTGGCAGAGGGCCGCATCGATCATATTCTGACCGAGCGCGCGCTCTATTCGCCCAAGCGGTAGCTCCGACAACAACTAGGTGGCTTGGCCCGCCGCATTGCGCGCCCGCCAGCGCCGAAACGTCCGCCGGCCTGCCCAAATCACCAGTGCGATCAGCGGGAGCCACGGGATTGCCACCGCGAGAAACGAGATCAAGCTGCCGACCGACGCCACAAGGGTTCGGCCGAAGCCATCGAGGGCGTTGGTGATCGGCGAAAAATCCACGCCGCCCACCAGGGCGGGCCGCCCCATGTAGTTGACGTCGACGCGCACCGTATCAGTGATCGTGCGCAAATAGTCGCGTTGCGCGGTCGCCGCTTCGATCTCGCCTTGTGCCTGCGACAGTTCCTTTTCGATCGAGACGAGTTCCGCCGGGGTCTTGGGCGCCGGGTCCGCCAGCATCGCGGCCAGCCGATCGCGCAGCGCCGTTTTCGCAGCCAGCCGCTTCTCGACGTCGAGCAGCGGGATGGTCTTGTCCTCGGCGGACTCGGCGTGGGTGACGACCTCCGCCGGCGCAGCGGTAATGATTGCTGCAAATGCGGCGAATGCGTCGGGCGCAATGCGGACCGAAATCCGCGCGTTGACGCGCCCTTGGATGGACCGGTCCACCTGGGTGTTCAACACGGTGCAGCCGAGCTTGATGCACTCGGCCAGATCTCGGCGCTGCACGGTCTCTACGTCTTGGCTCGGTAACCGCAGCGCAAATGTGTGGGTGATGGCGAGCCGCTGTCCGGCGGCGTTGGCGGCCTGTGCGGCGGGTGCCGCCGGTGCGAAGGCCGCCGTTCGGAGCGCCAATTCCGGAGCAAAGTTGTCCGGCGGCTGTTCGCACCCGCCGAGCGCGATCGTCGCGAGGGCGATCGTGCGTGCCAGCCATCTTGCCATCGGATCACCCATTTTCGTGATTTGGTCCGTGCAGCGCCGCGCGACCATAGGCAGCGCAACGGTGCAACTCTGAGGCGCGCGGATGGCTTTCTTGACATCTCTCCCGTGGCCATTAGGGTCGCGCCAAAATTCGACCGCAAAGGACTAATCCGCCATGGCCAAGGCCGCATCGATCAAGATCAAAATGGTGTCGAGCGCGGACACCGGGTATTACTACGTCGCCAAGAAGAACTCGCGCACCAAGACCGACAAGCTGGTCAAGAAGAAATACGACCCGATTGCCAAGCGGCACGTCGAGTTTCGCGAAGGCAAGATCAAGTAATTCACCGCGCCCAACACGGCGCGCAACGCGCGCCGTGCGACGGCTAGCGGCCGAAGCGCCCTCCTCACCCGCCCCGAGTTCGAACACCTCGGCCATCGGCCGAGCCCCTGGGCGTGGGGTTTGAGCATGCAGCAACGCCCGCGGCCGGCGTCCGCGAATTCACACCGGTTGGATGAGGATTCGGGGCTTTTGGATGAGGATTTGGGCGGCATTTGCTCATCCAGGATAGCCATTGGTAGTCAAAGGCTTTCGCCCGGCTTCTCATGCTGGATGAGGAGATTTCCCGCTGCCACGGGGAGGTGCGACACAAAGGCTGTTGATATGTGTCGGGCGCGGGCGCGTGGCCCTGCCGCAAGGTGGCCGGCTGGGGATGGTGTATGAAGAGGCCACTCCCACCACCCCCAAGCCGGCCGAACCCCACGGGACCCAGGAGATGCGGCGGACCTGAGCATTCCGTAGGGTAACCAGTAACTTATGCGTGCGCCCGGATCAGCCGCGAAGCCATTTCGCTGACCATTCGCCAACGGCGCTCGCGCCTGTCGAGCCTATCGCAAGGTGCCCGAAAATCAACGTGACAAAGACCGACAGTCGCTGCCGCGCTCGGCGAATCTCCTGCCGCGCGACCAAAGCTCAGGATCGAAATGCGGCGCTCCCGTGGCACAGCGCTCGGCGTGCGGGCGCGCTCACGCGCCGAGGAACTGGCGAACGGTCTCGATGAACTTTGCGACCGAGATTGGCTTTGACAGGTAGGCCTCGCACCCCCCCTCGCGAATGCGTTCCTCATCACCCTTCATGGCAAACGCCGTCACCGCGACTACCGGGATCGATTTCAGCATGGGATCGGCCTTGAGCCACTTGGTGACGTCGAGGCCAGAGACCTCGGGCAGCTGGATGTCCATGAGAATCAGGTCGGGCCGATGGCGGCGCGCGAGATCGAGCGCTTCGCTGCCGTTGCGGGTGCCAACGGTGTCGTAGCCGTGCGCTTCCAACAGGTCGTGGAAGAGCTTCATGTTGAGCTCGTTGTCCTCCACGATCAGCACGGTCTTGGCCATATCGGTCACCGGTCTACAGCGGGCCTAAGCTAGAAGAGATTCCTTGCGGAAAGGCAAACCCAGCCATGCCCAGACGGCCCAAGCCGACCCGTTCCGGGGCTGAGGAGCTGGCCGTTGCCGCGCTCGCCTTCATCGCCCAGGAGCCCGATCGGCTGCGGCGATTTCTCGACCTGTCCGGGCTTGACCCTGCCAACCTGCGCCAGGCGGCGGCCGGGCCGGGCTTTCTGACGGGCGTTCTTGACTATGTCAGCGGCGACGAGGGGCTGCTGGTCGCCTTCGCGGCCGCCGCCGGGATCGATCCGACGGCGATTGAAACGGCCCGTCAGCTCCTGTCGGAAGGCTAGCGCCTCGCCGCACGCACGGCTTGATCGAACCTAGGTAGCGCGCCAGCATCCGCAGGCTGGAATCGCTTCCCATGCCCGGCTTCTGTCGCGACTGCCTTGCCGACAGTCCGCACAGCGCGCTGCGCTGCCGCGGGTGCGGCTCGCCGCGGCTCGTTCATCATCCGCAGCTCGCCAAGCTCGCCATCGCCCACGTGGATTGCGACGCGTTCTACGCAACGATCGAGAAGCGCGACAATCCGGGCCTGCGCGACCGCGCCGTCATTGTAGGCGGCGGCAAGCGCGGGGTCGTGGCAACCGCCTGCTATGTGGCGCGCACCTTCGGGGTCAAGTCGGCGATGCCGATGTTTCAGGCGCGCCGGCTTTGTCCGGACGCGGTGGTCGTGCCGCCCAACATGGCGAAATACGCGGCGGTCGGACGTGAGGTGCGCGCGCTCATGGTCAGGCTCACCCCGTTGGTCGAGCCGCTGTCGATCGATGAAGCATTTCTCGATCTGTCGGGGACCGAGCGGTTGCACGGCATGATCCCGGCAAAATCGCTCGCCCGCTTCGCCAGCGAGGTTGAAAGCCAGCTCGGCATCACCGTCTCGATCGGGCTCTCAGCCAACAAATTCCTCGCCAAGGTCGCGTCCGACCTCGACAAGCCGCGCGGCTTCTCCGTGCTCGGCCACGAGGAGGCGGCCGCCTTCCTGGCGCCGAAGCCCGTCACGTTCATCTGGGGTGTCGGCAAAGTGTTCGGCGAGACGCTCGCGCGTGACGGCTACCGCACCATCGCGGACCTGCAGCGCGCTGATGAGACCGATCTGATGCGGCGCTACGGGGTTGAAGGCCAGCGTGTGGCACGGCTCGCGCGCGGTGTCGATCAGCGATTTGTCAGCGCCGATCGCGAAACCAAGAGCGTGTCGGCCGAGACCACATTCGCGCGGGATTTGTCAGACCTGCGTGCGCTCGAGCGCCTGCTCTGGGACCTGAGCGAGCGGGTTTCAGCGCGGCTCAAGGCCAAGTCGATCGCCGGTACCACGGTCACGCTCAAGCTCAAGACTGCCGACTTCCGCCTGCGCACCCGCGCCCGCTCGCTGGCGGCGCCGACGCGGCTCGCGGCGACGATCTTCGATTGCGGGCGCGAACTCCTGGTTCGCGAGGCCGACGGCACCAAATTCCGCTTGATCGGCATTGGCGTATCGGGGCTTGGCGACGCGGAGGGCGCCGACCCGGCCGACCTCGTCAACCAGCGCGCCCAGCGCAGTGCCGCCACCGAGCATGCCGTCGACCGGCTACGCGGCCGGTTCGGCGATGACGCCGTGATCCGCGGGCTTGTGTTCGAAGAGGACGACGAGGGGCCGACGACCGAGGAATGACCGCTACTGACAGGCCTTCGCGTCCTTCAGCTCGAGCTGGCTCATTTCGCCGCCGACAACGAAATCGCCGTAGTCGAGGCTGAGCGAGCGGGAAATGCCGTTTTCGTACATCTCGAAGCCGATCGAATACACCGGCGTGCGCTCGCCGCTCTCCTTCGAACGGTCGAAATAGCTGATCCGCACCGGCCAGCGGCCAATGCCCGCAAGCGCCGGATACGCGGCCGACGCGTCGGTGGGCTTTTTCTCGTCGGGCGGAATCGGGTGGCCAATGACGGTGAGCGTATCGAAAACCTTTTCGCCGTTTTCGGAACCGTCAAACACCGGAAACTCGAGAATGGTGGTGCCGGCACGCGCGGCCTCGATGATCCGGCGCATGTGCTCGGCCGGGAACACCGTGTCGGAGCCGAGCTTGAACGACTTGGCGTCGGGTTTCGCAAGCTGCACCGTCACGCCGCCGGGATCGCGGTCCGCATGTCCGTCGGCCGTCTCGACCGGCTTCTGGTTGAGATAGTTGGTCGAGTTGAACCGGAAGGCCTTGGCCTCACCCTCTTCCCAGGTGCTGGCGCGCAGATCGCTCAACGCGGTTTTGCCTTCACCGGAATCGAGCTCGGACACCTGACGGAACTGCAGCACGTAGCCTTCGCACGGACTGCCGGAGAAATCGTACAGGATGCGCCCGCGCACCGCCTCGACCTGACGCTTGCCCGGCGCGCGCAATAGCTTGAGGTCGTACACCGCCCGGTGCGGAGCGAGCGCAATCGTGCCCGCCTGCGCTGACGGCATGGCCGACATGAACGGAAGTGCGAGCGCAGACACCGCTGCGGCATACATGCAATAACCGTGAACGCGCGTCATCAAACCTCCTCGATCGCGAACAAATAGATAAAGCCGGTGACGCTCAGCCGCAACCACATGCGCTTGCGCGGATGAGCCCGATTGGGAACACTGCGGACTGCTCATGGATGTCCAGGGCAATGCTCTGGTTCGGAGAATCCTATGGCCGGAACGGTTGAGAAGAAATTGACGGAACTCGGACTGACGTTGCCTGCATTGGCAGCACCCATTGCCAATTACGTGGGCTCGGTTCGAACCGGAAACCTCCTTTTTGTCTCCGGCCAGTTGTGCCTCGGCGCCGACGGCAAACTGGTCGCCAAGGGCAAGCTCGGTTCCGAGGTATCTGTTGAGGATGGCCAAAAGGCGGCACGGGCCTGCGCGATCAACCTATTGGCGCAGCTCAAGGCCGCGCTCGGCGATCTCGACCAGGTCGCACGCGTCGTGCGTCTGGGTGGCTTCATCAGCTCGAGCCCGGCGTTTCTCGACGGCCCGAAGGTCATGAACGGCGCGTCGGACCTGATGGTGGCGGTATTCGGCGATAGGGGCCGGCATGCGCGCACGACTATTGGGGTTGCAGTCCTCCCGCTCGATGCGGCTGTCGAAGTCGAGGGTCAGTTCCAGGTGTCATGACGGCTCGGCGCGGCAACAACCCTTCGACGACGGATCAACTGCGTATTCGCGTCCTGCCTAGCATCGCCGATGTTCCGGCGTCGGTTTGGGACGCCTGCGCGAACCCGGACGAACCCGCGCCAAGTGCACATTTCGACGCAAAATCAATGGAGATGGCGGCGGCGGCGCAAGCGAGCTGCGAGCGCGCCAATGGAAGCTTCGATCCCGCCGCAACGTCCGCCTACAATCCATTCATATCCCATGCTTTTTTGTCCGCGCTCGAGGCTTCGGGCTCGGCTACGGCCAAAACCGGCTGGATGCCCCAGCACCTGATGGCCGAGCGCGGAGGTGACGTCATCGGCGTCGTGCCGTGCTATCTCAAGACCCATTCGCGCGGCGAGTACGTGTTCGACCGCGGCTGGGCCGAAGCTTACGAGCACGCCGGCGGCAGCTACTATCCGAAGCTGCAGGTCTCGGTTCCATTCACGCCCGCCACCGGACGGCGCCTGCTGGTGCGCGCCGGCGTTGCCGCCGACGAGACCCGCGAGGCCCTGGCGCAAGGTCTGGTGGAGCTCTGCCAGCTGCGGCAGGCGTCCTCGGTGCACGTGACGTTCATGCCGGAGTCCGAATGGACAATCGCAGCGAAGCGCGGATACCTGCAACGAACCGATCAGCAATTCCATTGGGACAACGCGGGCTACGCCAGCTTTGAGGGATTTCTGGAAGCGCTTGCCGCGCGCAAGCGCAAGCTGATCCGGCGCGAGCGCCGCGACGCCATCGCCAACGGACTAGAGATCGTCCGGCTCACCGGTTCAGACCTCACCGAGGCGGTCTGGGACGCATTCTTCGCATTCTATATGGAAACCGGCTCGCGCAAGTGGGGGCGCCCCTACTTGACGCGACGTTTCTTCTCGCTCGTCGGCGAGGCGATGGCCGATCGCATCCTGCTGGTAATGGCGCGGCGCGCCGGGCGCTATGTGGCGGGCGCGATTAACTTCATCGGGTCGGATATCCTGTTCGGCCGGCATTGGGGCGCGATCGAACACCACCCGTTCCTGCATTTCGAGGTCTGCTATTATCAGGCGATTGAGTACGCGATTGACCACAAGCTCAAGCGCGTGGAGGCGGGAGCGCAGGGCGAACATAAGCTGGCGCGCGGATATCTTCCGCAGACGACCTATTCGGCCCACTACATCGCCGACCCGGCGTTGCGGCGCGCGATCGCGGAATACCTCACGCGCGAGCGTGCCTACGTAGCGGCGGCCGGCGAAGAGCTGGGCGGGATGTCCCCGTTCCGGAAGGACCTGACCGAGGAAGAGGAAGCCGAGCCGGCTTGAGGGTTGGAGGATCGCGATGCCGAGCTATGATCCCAACAACGTGTTCGCGAAAATCCTGCGCGGCGAGCTCCCGTGCCACAAGGTCTACGAGGACGAACGCGCCTTCGCGTTCCTCGACATTATGCCGCGGGCGCCCGGCCACACGCTGGTGATCCCGAAATCACCCGCGCGCAACCTTCTCGACGTCAAGCCGGACGATCTCGCCCACGTCATGAGGGTCGTGCAAAAGATCTCCGCCGCCGCCATGAAGGTGTTCGACGCCGACGGCCTCACGCTGCAACAATTCAACGAAACGGCCGGCGGTCAGGTCGTCTTTCATCTGCACGTCCATATCATCCCGCGCAAGAACGCCGTGCCGATGAAGCCGCCCGCGACCTACAAGGAAGAGACCACCGTCCTGTCCGACCAGGCGCTCAAGCTTGCGGCGGCGTTGCGGAGCGCCTGAAGGTAAGCCAGTCTCGCCTTGCGGGGCGCGCGCCGCGGGACATAAACCCTCGCACGATCGACAGGAGCCGGCCGACGCGGTGGCGCCCCCAAGCGACAGGAGCGCAGCATGCCGCCCTCACCGCCGCCCATGCAGTCCAGGCAAGAGATCATCGAGCGCGTCCGCGCGCTCGCGCCGCGCTTTCGCAAGCGCGCCGAGGCCGCCGAGGACGCGCGGCGGTTACCGGATGAGTCGGTCGCCGACATGCTCGGCGCCGGCATCGCCCGCATCCTCATCCCGCCGCGCTTCGGAGGGTACGGGCTCGGCCTCGACACCTGGTTCGACGTTGCGCTGGACATCAGCAAGGCGGACGCGTCGCACGGTTGGTGCGCAAGCCTATACATCCACCATCCTCACATCATCGGCATGTTTCCCGAGCAGGCGCAGCAGGCGATTTGGGCCTCTGGGCCCGACGTCACGATTGCGGCTTCGGTACATCCGCGGGCGAAGGCGACGCGTGTTGCGGGCGGCTACCGGGTGTCGGGTCAGGATTCGGCCTTCGCCAGCGGCGTCGAACACAGCGCGTGGTCCTTTATTGGCGCCTTCGTGCAGGGCACCGGTACGCCGGAATGGATGTTCTTTCTGATCCCGGCCGGCGACTACACGGTGCGCGACACCTGGCTTACGGCGGGGATGCGGGCGACTGGGAGCAACACCATTGTCACCGACAATGTGTTCGTGCCGGACACGCATGTGATCAGCCTGGCGCAACTGCGGGACGGCAAAGGCCCCGGCGGTGCGCTGCATGACAGTCCGATCTTTCGAACGCCGTTCTACTTCTACTCGCCGCTGACGTTTGCGACGCCGATGCTGGGCGCCGCCCAGGGCGCGTACGAGTATTTCCGGGACTGGACCAGAACGCGCACGGCGCCCAACGGCGCACCGGTTGCGGACAGGGCCAGCGTCCAGGTGCAGATGGCAAGAGCGGCGGCTGACCTCGACGCTGCTGAGTTGCTGTTGCGCCGCGCCGCCGGGCTGCCCCACGCACGAGAGCCACTCTCATCGCAATTGATGGCGCGTTGTGCACGCGACTACGCGCGCGCCGCCGAGTTGTCGGTCGCCGCCATCGACACGCTCATGGCCTTGAGCGGTGCGGCGGGTTTCGCGACGTCAAACCCGATACAGCGCGCCTGGCGGGATATCCACTTCGCGTCGATGCATGTCGGCGTCAACACCGAGAACAACTACGCGTATTTTGGTCGAACCGAGTTCGGCCTTCCGCCCGATCCGAGCCAGCCGTTCTTCTGCACATTCGCCGAAGCGCAACACGGCCCCGCGAACTGATGCGTCCCGCGCGCGTTGGTCAATACCGGCCAAATCCAAGGAGTGCGCTGCTTGGGCTTCTATCAGGATCGGATCGTACCCCATCTCATCAACCTCGCGATGCGCAATCGCCAGCTCCTGCCCTATCGGGAGCGCGTGATCTCGGCTGCGCAAGGCCGCGTGCTCGAAATCGGCATTGGCTCGGGGATGAACATCCCGCTCTATCGCCCGCAAACGCGCGAACTTTTGGGCTTGGAGCCGGCGCCGCGCCTCGTCTCCATGGCGCAGCAGGCGGCAAAGGCGGCGGCACGTCCGGTGGTACTGATCGAAGGAACCGGCGAAGCGATCCCGCTCGATGACGCGAGCGTCGATACCGTGATCTCGACCTGGACGCTTTGCAGCATTCCGGACGCCGCCCGCGCGCTGCGTGAGATGCGCCGTGTCCTCAAACCGAGCGGCCGCATGCTGTTTGTTGAGCACGGCCTGGCGCCGGAGCCGGGTGTGCAGCGGTGGCAGAACTGGCTCACGCCCGCGTGGAAGCGGCTCGGTGGCGGCTGTCATCTCAATCGCCCGATCCGGCGGCTGATCGAGGGGGCCGGATTTCACATCGAGCGGCTCGATACCGGATACCTCGCGGGCCGCAATCCAATGACGTTCATGTACGAAGGCTCGGCACGGCCGTGACGGTCGCTCCGGACCCACGCCGGCAGTCTCGTCCAACGCGCGGCTCATTTGGATTTCTGGATCGCCGTGACGGTGAATTGGTTGTTCACGCGGTCGAGGTCGAATTTCACTTTGTCGCCGACCTTGACTGCCTTGAGCATTGCGGGGTCCTGCACGCCATAAACCATGGTCATCGGCTCATCCATGTCGAATTTCTGGATTGGCCCGTGCGCGATCGTTAACTTGCCGGCTGCCTGGTCGATTTTCTTCACCTGGCCGTCAAACGGCGCGGACTGCGCGATCGCAGTCACCGACCTGCCGGGCAGCGCAAGTGCGACCACCGTCATCGCAACCAATGCCATTTTGCGCATCGTCATTTCCTTCTCTCTCGCTTTCATTTCACGATGATTTTTCCATACATCCCGTACTCGTAATGGTTCGGGATCAGGCAGGCGTACTCGAACTCCCCTGCTCTGGTGAACCTCCAAAGAAGCTCGCGCTGAGCATGTGGAGGAATCCGTTTGCCGTTCGGATCGTCGTGCTGCATGTCCGGGTACTTTTTCATGAGCTCGCCGTGCTTGCGATTTTCCGCGGCCGTCGCCAGCATGAATTCATGATCTTCAGTACCGTCGTTCGCCAAGATGAAGCGGATCTGCTCGCCCTTGCGAACTTCGATCAACGACGGCTCGAACATCATCTCCTTCATCACGACCTTGATCGTGCGCGCCGGCTTCTTGGGATTGCCGGGTTCGCCGGCGGCAAAACTCGGATGGCCTTCGTGCGCTGGCGCGGGAGTCTGAAGCGTGGCCGTTACCACGATCAGCCCGGTCGCGAGGGCGACAGCGCCGGCCGCGGTGACACGGATGTGCAACATGTGGTTTCCCCTGCTTACGGATGCTTCATGCCGCCCGTGCCGGGCTTCGTCATGGGCGGTTGCGGCGTCCGCGCTGCCGGTGCACCGCTCTCCGCCGGCGCTTGCACGGCGTCGCCCTTAAATTCGTAGGCGACCGTGCCCGGCGGATGCCGGTACGGACCGGGGTCCTGGTAATCGTTCGGGGCCAGTCCCTCGCGGATCTTCATGACCGTGAACATGCCGCCCATCTCGATCGGCCCGAACTGGCCGGACCCGGTCATCATCGCCAATGTGTTGTCCGGCATCGGCATTTCCATGTCCGGCATCGCCATGCCGGTTGGCCCCATCACCATGGTGCCGGGGGCGAGCTTGCCGCTCAGCCGCGCCAGATCGCGCTTCGACACACCGATGAAGTTCTTCATCTTGTGCCCCATCGAGTTCATGGCGTGATGGGTCTTGTGGCAATGCAACGGCCAGTCGCCGGGGTTGTTGGCGACGACGTCGAACGCACGAATCGCGCCGACCGGCACGTCGATCGTCGCTTCCAGCCATTGGGCGCTCTCCGGCACCCATCCGCCGTCCGTGCACGTTACGGAAAAGCGGTGGCCGTGCAGGTGGATCGGATGATTGGTCATGGTGAGATTGCCCATGCGCACGCGCACGCGATCGCCGAGACGAACCGGCAGCGGGTCGATGCCCGGCCACACGCGAGCGTTCCAGGTCCACATGTTGAAGTCGGTCATCTCGGCCACGTTGGGCAGATACGTTCCGGGATCGATCAGGTACGTGCTCATGATGAACACGAAGTCGCGATCGACCCGGCGCAATTTGGGGTCGCGCGGATGAACGACGAACATGCCCATCATCCCCATCCCCATCTGCACCATCTCGTCGGAATGCGGGTGATACATGAACGTGCCGCTCTCCTTGAGCTCGAACTCGTAGACGAAAGTTTGGCCCGGCTTGATGTGCGGCTGGGTGAGCCCGCCGACCCCGTCCATCCCGTTCGGCACCAGCATGCCGTGCCAGTGGACGGTCGTGTGCTCGGGCAGCTTGTTGGTGACGAAGATGCGGACCTTGTCGCCTTCGATGGCTTCGAGGGTCGGACCGGGCGACTGGCCGTTGTAGCCCCAGAGATTGGCTTTCATGCCCTCCGCGAACTCGCGCACCACCGGCTCGGCGACGAGATGAAACTCTTTCCAATCGCCGTTCATGCGCCACGGCAGCGTCCAGCCATTCAGGGTGACCACGGGTTGGTAGTCCGGCCCCGTGGACGGGACCAGCGGGGGCTGCGTCCCGGCTTTCGCCATCATCGGCGCTTCCGGGATCGCCGCCGCGCGCGCGCGCCCGCTCACCGCGCTTGCACCCAAGAGCACGGCCCCTGTTCCGAGTACGTGTCTGCGCGAAAACATGATCGAACTCCTTTCAGTCTGCCGTCGTGTTGCGGGCGCCCGCGGGTGATCCCGCGCTGCCCGACCCCTTGTCAGCAATTCCGCCGCCGATGATCGCGGCCTGCAGGTCAGCTTTTGCCAGCCAGAATGCGCGTTTCGCTTCGATCGCCGCGCGCAGCACCGCGAGGCGTTGACGCGCTTCGATCAACAGCGCAAAGACGTCGATCTGCATGGCGCTGAAGCGAAGCTGGGTTTCTTCCGTGATGATCTTGCGGATCGGCAAGACCTCGCGCTGGTAGTAGCCGGCGATATCGTAGGTCGAGCGATAGACCCGATAGGCGTTGCGCGCCTGCGCGCGAGCGCTGACGGCTTTCTCGGCCAAGCGATTGACCGCCTGCATGTAGGTCTGTTCCGCCCGCTGAACCCAGACCTCGCCGAAATCGAAGATCGGGATCTGAAATTGCGTTGCACCGCCGTTCATACGGAAAGGCGTCCCCTCGGGCTCCTTGGTTTTTCGGGTTATTCCAGCGGCTTCGAACATGTTGATGAAGCGCGTCGCGCGCGTAAGACCGTAGGACTTGGCCAACCATTCGAGCTCGACACGGCCGATTTGCAGATCGACCCGCCGCGCAACCGCTTCGACCTCGATGCCCGGCAAGGTCTGCGGCCGGACTGGAAGCAGCGGCAACCTGTTCGGCAGCTTGAAATCGAGGTCACGGCCCCACAGCCCGAGCAGGCCGGCCAGGCGCTCGCGCGCGGTCGACGCTTGCTGACGGACCGTCGCCAGGTCGACCGTCGTTTCGGAATAAAAGCCGAGCTCACGCGCCTGATCGAGCTTGCTCATCGAACCGGTCTCGCCGAGCTTGACCGCGACCTGTGCGGCGGCATCCGCCGTCGTCTTCCACTCCGCCAGAAGATCGGTCAGTTCGCGCCAGGCGACCGCGTCGTAGTAGGCGCGGCGCACTTCGGCGGCGAGCCGCAGGGTCTCCTCCACGGCGCGCAGCTGTGCCTGATGAAAACGCGTGGCGGCGATTTCGGAGCGCGCCGGCAAGGTTGCAAGCGCGAGAATATCGGCGATGACCTGTGTCTCGTATTCGAACGCATTCGAGCCGGCGATGCGCGAGATCGCGAACGTCGGGCTTGGCGGCAGGCTCGCCTCCACCATGTCGGCCTCGGCGAGGCTCAATTCGTTGTAGGCGGCCTGCAGGCCGCTGTTGCTGAGAAGCGCGATCTGTACCGCTGCCTCGACGGTGAGCGGACGGCGCAGCAGTTGCTCGACGCGGGACCGCGCAAAGGCCGCATCTTCCTCGCTGCGAATGGCGATCACGTCCTTGCGAATGGCATCGCCGGTGATCCCGGCAACCGTGCCCATGCCGCTGTCCGGGGAAAACCACGCGCAGGCGGCAAGCGGGATGGCTGCGATCAGAACAACGCCGATCCGAAATCTCACAAGCATGCGCGTGCAGCAGGCCGTCATTGCCGCAGCTCCGATTTGCCGGCTTTTGGGGCCGGGTTGGGAGCGGCTTTGGGCTCGGGAGCAACCCGCTCATTCTCCTGGCGCCAGGGCCCCGGTTCGACCGGGCGCCGGCTCGTGAACGGCGCGATCGTGGAGCGATACTCGACGCCCGGCACGCGCGCGCCCGGGTCCGCCGGTGGCGGGCCGAGAAGGACCTGTCCGGACGATGCGGTGCAGGTGAGGATCGCAAGCAGCGCGCCAAGCGCTGCCGGAGCGCCATAGCGGGCTGCAAATGCTATTCGCCGCCCTGCAATGGCGGTGAACATCGCCCAATTCTGTGCGCGCAAGGTTTCCTCGCTGGTCGAGTGAACGCGAATGCGCACGGCTGCGCGGCAGCCGGCGCGTCCAGATCAGAGCGACAGGAGGACGATGGGAGGACGATAAAGCCGCTCCGGGGCCCGGCTCGGCGCATCGCGCTCAACCGGCAGCCTGACCGTCGACCGGTGCAGCGCCGGCTCGAGCGTCAGTTGTGACGTTGGCGCCACGGCCGGGAAACAAAGGAGCCCGCAGCACTTGCCCGGGACGCTTTGCTCATCACCGGCATGATGCGATTGCTTGTGGTGCGCGCTATCGTGGTTGTGCGCGGCGCCGTGCTGATGCACCTGCATCGCGCCGAGCGCGTGATCTCCCTCTGTCAGACACGGCGGTACGCTCGAACCATCGCCGAACGCGAATGCGGCAACCGGGCCGATAACGCACATGGCATAGGCGGCAACCAGCGCGGCCGCCGCCCATCGCCGCATTCGTCTCGTGAGCCACGTCAGCATTACGCGCATTTTACCACGTGAAAAGCGACAATCACGAGGCATTTCGCAGCGGTTCATCCCGGCGCGCTGATGCATCTACCGAGCGGCGGGTTCAGGCAACGCGGTGACCTTTACGCCCCGAACACCTGGCACATTCTCCGCCGCCACGCGCAAAGCTCGAGCCACCCGCTCGTCATACACTGGGCCCCAAAGATCCACGATTCCACCCCGAACAACGATGTCTACTGGCGCGCGGTCGCCCCATCGATGTTTCATGAGTTCGGCGATGATTTGCGCGCGAATGGCCATGTCGTCGGGCTTGGTGTCAGGGGGCTGGTCAGGCTGGTGCGCAAATCCGCGCAGCAGATTGGCGCGGCTGACGATGCCGACGATCTCCCTGTCGCGCATGACCGGCACCCTTTTGATGCGGTGTTGCTCCATCAGCCGTACAACCTCTTCGATCGGTGTCTCTTCCGTGACGGTCACCACCTGCCGCGTCATCGCGTCTTCGACCCTGCGGCCCTGGGAATGGACGTACTCATCGGCGATCCGTCCCGGACTGAGTTGAAACTCCAACCAGCGCGGGCCCTCTCGACGAGCATCAGCTTCAAGGTGGCGCAGAAAGTCTCCTTCCGTGATGATACCTACGAGGTGTCCGGCAGAATCCACGACCGGTAGACCGCTGATTCCATATTGCAGCATCACCCGCGCCGCCTCCGGCAGCTGGACGTCATTGCGTATCGTGGCCGCCCCGAGCGTCATAATGTCAGCTGCTTTCATGTGACACCTCACTAGCGATCATCACGCACAACGCGAATATTCAGGACGCCTGCTTTGATGTAGATCAATCTGACATTCGCTTTTTGTCGCACAAACTGCGCTCTGCCTGACGGCGGACGTGAGTGCGGCACGAAACGAGAAAACACCATTTCGATGTCGAAAGGCCGCAAGAGAGTGTCTCACCATCGCGATGGACGAGCCGATTATGCGGCGTCCCTCCGCGCGCTGCAGATCGAGCTCGTGAAAGTGCAAAAGCACTTCATCAAACACCGCCACAAGGTGCTCGTCATATTCGAAGGTCGGGATGCCAGCGGAAAAGACGGGGCGATCAAGCGTATCGTCGAACACATGAGCCCGCGCGAGACCCGCGTCGTCGCGCTCGGCAAGCCGTCCGACAAGGAGCGCGCTTCCTGGTACTTCCAGCGCTATGTTCCGCATTTGCCGGCGGCGCAGGAATTAGTTCTGTTCAATCGGAGCTGGTACAACCGAGCGGGCGTAGAGTGGGTAATGAGGTTCTGCACAAACAATGAGTATGAGAGCTTCCTGGCGAACGTCGTTCCATTTGAGCAAACGTTGATCGACTCCGGCATTCAGATCATGAAATACTATCTGGACATCAGTAAAAAGGAACAGAAGAAGCGGCTCAACGAGAGACGAACGGACCCCCTGACGCAATGGAAGAGCAGCCCGATTGACGCAGTCGCAGTGAAATACTGGGATAAGTATACCGTGGCGCGCGATCGGATGTTTGCAAGCACTTCGACGCCGTTGTCACCATGGATTGTTGTTCGCGCCGACGACAAACGCAACGCACGGCTCAACGTCATCCGCGACTTGATCGCCCGGCTGGCATGTCCTGATACCGACAAGCACCTCGCCGTGCCCGACCGACGCGTGGTTTTCCCTTATGACGCGGCGCACGCCAAGGCCAGCCTGCTTGCCGTATGACGCCCGGGATTCAAAGGAACAGGCATGCAGTCGGTCGTCATCTCACCGCTTGACCCGAGCGACGTCGCAGTCGAAGTCGTCGAGCGCAAGGGCCTTGGTCATCCGGACACAATCTGCGATGCGCTTGCCGAGACGCTGTCGCGCAATCTATGTCGCGAATATCAGAAGCGTTTTGGGCGGATACTGCATCATAACGTCGACAAGGCGTTGCTCGTTGGCGGCCGTGCGGCACCCGCCTTCGGAGGCGGAGCGGTGCTCGCGCCGATCAATGTCTATCTGGCCGGCAGGGCAACGACCACGATTGGAAACGAGGAACTCCAGGTCAAGGATATCGCTGTCGAAGGGTCGCGGGCTTGGATGAGCCAGCACTTACACGGCCTCGACGCCGATCGCCACGTGCAAATCCATGCTTTGATCCAGCCCGGCTCGCAACACTTGCAGGAGCTGTTCGCGCGTGGCGGTCAACGCAACATTCCACTCGCCAACGACACGTCGATCGGCGTCGGCTACGCACCGCTGACGCCGCTCGAGCAACTCGTGCTTTCGGTCGAGCAACATATCAACACTCGTGAGCGTGATCGCCCGGCAGCCTGGGGCGAGGACGTCAAGATCATGGGCATCCGCCACGGCAGTGTGGTCCGGCTCATGATCGCATGTGCGATGATCGGCCGGCACCTTGGCCATATCGATGATTACCTCGGCGAGAAGGCGGCGATTACGAGGCTCGCGCAAGCGCTGGCATTTCGTCATGGGTTCTCTGACTGCAACATCGCCGTCAACGCTGCAGATGACCCCGCCGCGGGGTCCGTTTATCTCACCGTTACCGGAACGTCTGCGGAGTCGGGGGACGATGGTCAGGTCGGACGCGGAAACCGGGTCAACGGCTTGATCACGCCTTGTCGGCCGATGAGCCTCGAGGCCGCCGCGGGCAAGAATCCCGTGACCCACGTCGGCAAGATCTACAACGTCTTGGCGGGTGACATTTGCGAAGCCCTGGTTGCTTCGATGCCCGAGATCGCTGCAGCCCAGTGCCTCATGGTCAGCCGGATCGGCAATCCCGTCACGGAGCCGGCGATTGTGGAGATTAAACTTGCCACCCGCGACCGATCGCCGATCGATAACCTGAAGCGGCGCGTCGAGGAAATCATCGCCGATCAACTTGCAAAAAGTCCGAAGCTCATCGACGATTTTGTGGCCGACGCCATCGGGGTGTTCTGATGCCGGCAATCTATTGACGTTGATCGTCCTTGAATTCGACGACGACCGGCTTTTCGCTTCCCGGCCGAGCAATCTCCAATCGGATGGTATAGAGGTCGCGGCCTGGCAGGACAAAGAACCGCCATAGGTGATGGTGTCGGCGATATTCATCGGCTCGAGCTGTTTCTTCGGACCAGCGAGCACAAGCCCGGATACCTGAGCAATTACCGAAGCATCTGAGATCCGCGCTTTCGTTGCCGCATCGAAGATCGCGGCGACCACGTGGTACTCGCGGCCGACGCTCGCAGGAACGCGCGCGGCCTAAGCGGCATGCCGTCGGGCGAAGAAGTTGTAGAACGGCACGAGGATGACGGCCACGTACCAACCATAGGCGAAGCTTTCGACGAGCCCGATAAAGAAGCTCTGCCAGTCCAGAAGCTTGAAACCGGGCAGAAAGATCGAGAGCCCGGCGTGATAGATCGGCAGTTCCGGAAAGACGAGATAGCCGATCAGGCAGATCACATACGAGATCACGAGGAACAGGCTGAGACTGAAACCGACGACGACAATCGAGACCGGATCGGCGTGAGATTGCTGCGTGGTCAGATGGAGTTGCTGAGTGGTCATGGCGGCCTCCTTTAGACCCCTGACCGGCATTCGATAGCGTTCACCATCTGCGACGTCGTTGATCTGGATCAACGTGCGGCGGTAGGGCCCGAGCACCTTAGCTTCGCGCGTGGTCCAATCTGCTAGCGCTCGGCGCGGCTCACGACGTCCATCAGCTCGGCGATCTTACGCCGCTGCTTTGCCCGGTTGCCGGACGCGATGGCGTTTTCGACGCAGTGCCCGACGTGATCGCGCAGGATTTCCTCCTCGGCCCGGCGCAGCGCTGCGCGTACCGCGGCGATCTGGGTGACAACGTCGATGCAGTAGCGATCGTCTTCGACCATCCGGCGAAGGCCGCGAACTTGACCCTCGATCCGATTGAGCCGCTTGAGACAGGATGCCTTGATATCTGGACGCATAGCCCATATATACCCCCAGGGGGTAACGGGTTCAAGTAGCAGTCGGAAAGGTGCCGCTGATGTCAGAATCGCAGACCCGCGGACAGGCGGCCCGCGACGTGCACTCTGCTACCCCCAGCTCACCGTCGACATCGACGGCCCATCAGCAAGGCGGTTCTCATGGGCGTGGCACCCCGGCCGGCGGCGCGGTTGACCCGGTCTGCGGCATGACGGTCGATCCGCACACGAGCGAACATCGCGCCTCGCACCAAGGGCGCACCTATTATTTCTGTTCGGCCGGCTGTCAGACCAAATTCAACGCCGATCCGGCCAAGTATCTCTCCGGGCAGGCCGGCCAAAAAGGCCACGCGCCGATCCCGGCAGGCACCATTTACACGTGCCCGATGCATCCCGAAATCCGCCAGCCTGCTCCGGGCAACTGTCCGATCTGCGGCATGGCGCTCGAGCCGATCATTGCGACGGCGGAAGCTGGGCCTAATCCCGAACTGGTCGATATGACGCGCCGATTCTGGATCGGCCTCGTTCTCACCATTCCTGTGCTGGCGCTCGAGATGGGCGGTCACCTGACCAACCTGCACATGTTCCTTGGCCAGACGCTTTCGAACTGGATCCAGTTTGTGATTGCGACCCCGGTGGTGCTGTGGGCCGGCTGGCCGTTCTTCGTGCGCGGTTGGCGTTCGCTGATCACGCGCAACCTCAACATGTTCACCCTGATCGCGATGGGAACCGGGGTCGCCTGGGTCTACAGCGTCGTCGGAACGATCGCCCCGCAGATCTTTCCGGCAACCTTCCGCGGCGACGAAGGGGCGGTTGCGGTCTATTTCGAAGCGGCCGCCGTCATCACCGTTCTGGTGCTGCTCGGTCAGGTTCTGGAATTGCGCGCCCGCGAGCAAACCTCGGGTGCAATCAAGGCACTGCTCGACCTCGCGCCCAAAACTGCGCGGCGCCTCACGAACGATGGCGGCGACGAGGAAGTGTCGCTTGACGTCATCGCAGTCGGCGACCGCTTGCGGGTGCGCCCTGGCGAGAAAGTCCCGGTCGACGGCATTTTGGTCGAGGGCCGCTCGTCACTCGATGAATCGATGGTGACCGGCGAATCGATGCCCGTCACCAAGGAGGTCGGCGCAAAAGTGATCGGCGGCACGCTCAACCAAACCGGTGCCTTCATCATGCGCGCGGAGAAAGTCGGCCGCGATACCATGCTCTCGCAGATCGTGCAGATGGTCGCGGCGGCGCAGCGGTCGCGGGCGCCGATCCAGCGGCTCGCGGATCAGGTTTCGGGGTGGTTCGTTCCTACCGTCATCGTGATCGCGCTCGCGGCCTTCGCTGCCTGGTCGGTCTATGGGCCGGAACCGCGCGTCGCCTATGGACTCGTCGCGGCTGTAACCGTGCTGATCATCGCCTGTCCGTGTGCGCTCGGCCTTGCCACCCCGATGTCGATCATGGTCGGTGTTGGCCGCGGCGCCCAGGCCGGCGTGCTGATCAAGAATGCCGAAGCGCTCGAGCGCATGGAGCGCGTCAACACGCTCGTGGTCGACAAGACCGGAACGCTGACCGAAGGTAAGCCAAAAGTGGTCGCTGTGGTTCCCGCACAGGGGTTGACCGAGAGCGAGGTGTTGCGGCTCGCCGCCAGCGTTGAGCGCGCGAGCGAGCATCCGCTGGCCCGCGCGATTGTGGATGCCGCCGAGGAGCGCAAGATCGCCCTCCACAACGTGGAGGACTTCGATTCGCCAACCGGGAAAGGCGCGCTGGGCACGGTCGAAAGCCGCAAGATCGCGCTCGGCAACAGCCATTTTCTCGCCGAGCTTGGCATTGCAACCTCGGCCTTGGATGCGGAGGCAGAGCGTCTACGCCAGGACGGCGCGACAGCGATCTACGCGGCGATCGATGGCAAAGCAGCGGGCATCATTGCCATCGCCGATCCGGTCAAGGCGACGACGCCGGAGGCGCTCAAGGCTCTAGGAGCGGAGGGCGTGCGGGTCGTGATGCTGACCGGCGACAACAGGACGACCGCCCAGGCGGTGGCGCGGCGCTTGGGCATCGCCGACGTCGAGGCCGAGGTCCTGCCCGATCAGAAGAGCGCTGTGGTGGAGAAGCTGGGTCGCGAAGGCCGCGTCGTCGCGATGGCGGGCGACGGCGTCAACGATGCCCCCGCGCTGGCGGCGGCCGAGGTCGGCATTGCCATGGGAACCGGGACAGACGTTGCGATCGAGAGCGCCGGCGTCACGCTGCTCAAGGGCGATCTGACCGGCATCGTACGGGCGCGCCGGCTCTCGGCCGCCACCATGGGCAACATCCGCCAGAACCTGTTCTTTGCCTTCATCTACAACGCGGCCGGCGTGCCGATCGCGGCCGGCGTACTTTATCCCTTCTTCGGAATCCTGTTGTCGCCGATCATCGCGGCCGCCGCGATGGCGCTCTCCTCGGTCAGCGTGGTGGGGAATGCGCTGCGGCTGCGGCGGATCAAACTCTAGCTTCGTCGATCTCGATACCCACGCGGGTTGCGGCAATGCGTGATCAGTGTTGTGGGTGACCTTCAATGGCCGATGCGGCCGGGACCTTCGGAACGACCGCTATAAACTCAATCGGGCTGTCGCTCAGGTTCTCCCCGGCGTGACGTTGTGCCGGCACCCACTCAACCGTTCCAGCTGCTCGTCGATAATCACGAACGGAGCCGTCGGCCATCGTGTCTCTCAAATGGGCTGCGGTCAGCCAGATGACCAAGCGGGCACTGAGATCGTGCATGCCGGTCCGCTCGTGCGGACGCAAGACGACGCGCAACGCCATAATGGACGGATTTTCCAACTCGACGCGCATCTGCGCGGGCCCATTGTGTGGAGTCTCTTGCGCGCTCGCGAGCATGGTCGGCGTCGAACAACAGAACAAAGCACACGCTGTCCAAGCACATGCCAGTCTGGTCCTGGACCGTCGTGTCATGTCACCACCTCTTGATTTTGATCTAACCGGGCGTGACGCTACGAGTTGAAGCGAACTTCAAGTCAAGGAGAATTATCGCCGTGCCCGGAATGAGCATCGGCGAGGTTGCCCGTCGGGCCGGGATGCGACCTTCCGCCGTTCGCTATTATGAGCGCATCGGGATTTTGCCGAAGCCTCCGCGGGCGAGCGGCCGACGATGCTATGACGAAGCGATCCTGGAACGGCTGGCAATGGTGCGCTTCGCAAAACGCGTGGGATTTACGATCAGCGAGGTGAAGATCTTGCTCCGTGGTTCGCCGGGCCGGCCGCCGCCGGAAACGTGGCGCAAACTTGCGCATCACAAATTGGCCGAACTCGACCGATTTATCACCGACGCCTCGGTGGTGCGTCGAATGCTACTGGAAACGCTCGATCAACAGTGTCCCAAGCTTGTGGAGCGAGGCGCGTCTCTTATCGGCGCCCAGAACACGATCGGCCGTCGATGACGACGACTTGCGGTCTCCGAGGCGGTAGCCGATCGACGGACGTCCGTACCTGGAGCCCATGCCCATGAAACAATTATTGATCGGTAGCGCCGGTCAGCCGCACAGCCACGGCGCGCACCCGCAGCCCTGACGCGGGTCCGGATCGTCTCCATCGACTGCCTTGAGGTGGCGTGCACTCACGATGCCAATTTGACGGGAATTTTGAGATAGCGAACTCCATTGGCGTCCGCGGGCGGCATGTTGCCCGCGCGTATGTTCACCTGGATTGATGGCAGCAGCAACAACGGGGCCGCGAGCGTTTTGTCACGGGCCGTCCGCATGGCGACGAACGTGTCTTCGCTTACGCCTTCACGGACTTGTATATTCCTTGCGTTCTCCTCGCCGACCGTCGTCTCCCAAGCATAAACGTCGCGGCCCGGCGCCTTGTAGTCGTGGCACATGAAGAGGCGGGTCTGCGGCGGCAGGCTCAGGATTCGCTTGACAGAACGGTAAAGTGCCTGCGCGTCCCCGCCGGGGAAATCGGCTCGGGCGGTCCCATAATCGGGCATGAACAGCGTGTCGCCGACGAATACGGCATCGTCGATCTTGTAGGAGACGCAGGCCGGCGTGTGCCCTGGTGTATGCAAAACGTCCACGTCGAGATCGCCGATCGTGAAGCGTTCCCCATCCTTGAAGAGCCTGTCGAATTCCCATCCGTCGCCGCTCACGTCGGTCGCATTGAACACCGGGCGAAAGATGCGCTGCACCTCCCTTATGTGTTCTCCGATTCCGACGCTGGCGCCGGTCTTGAGCTTGATATATGGCGCCGCCGACAGATGGTCGGCATGGGCGTGGGTTTCGAGCACCCAAAGGATCGTAACCCCGGCCGCCTTGGCCGCCGCGAGGATGGCGTCGGCGGAGGTAACGGAAGCCTTGCCGCTTCGGTGATCGAAGTCGAGCACCGGGTCGATAACGGCACCGGTTTTGCTGTGCGCATCCCAGACCAGATAGCTCGCGGTGTTGGTCGGTTCGTCAAAAAACGCCCGGATCATGAGTTTTGAGGCAGGCATGGAAGAAGCTCCTCGTTGGGTCTTGCATTACATATTAGCATTACCTAATTTAGCAATATCTGAAATAGGAGAAATCATGCAAGTTCGCGCAGCCGCCCTCGCCAAGCTCGAAAGCCGCGCCACCGAGGTGGCGCAGCTTCTGAAGCTGCTCGCCAACGAATACAGGCTTTTAATCCTCTGCCGGCTGGTAGCGGAACGTGAGATGTCGGTCGGCGAGATCGCGGCCACGGTCAAGCTCGGTCAATCGGCGTTGTCCCAGCATCTTGCCAAGATGCGAGAGGACGGGATCGTGGCCACACGCCGCGAAGCACAGACGATTTTCTACCGAATTGCCGACAAGAACGTGGCCCGCGTGCTTGCGCTCTTGAAAAACATCTATTGCCCGTAATCGAACTCGCGCGGGCGAATGAGGAGCCAGAAATATGAATACGCTCAGGACAATCACGCCGGAAAGAGCTGCAGAACTCGTGCGCATCGGCGCGGTACTGGTCGATATCCGCGAGGCGGATGAGCACGCGCGCCAGCACATTCCGGGCGCGCGCCATCACGCGCTGAGCCGGCTCGATGCCGGAAACGCGACCAGCCCCGGCGATCAAACGGTGATCTTCTACTGTCGGTCGGGTGCGCGGACACAAGCAAACGCGCAGCGGCTTGCAGCAGCCGGCGGGTGCGAGGTCTATGCCTTGCAGGGCGGCATTGACGCCTGGAAGCAGGCCGGCCTCCCGGTGACGTTCGATCGGCGCCAACCGATCGAATTGATGCGCCAGGTGCAGATCGCTGCCGGTGCCCTCGTGCTGCTTGGCGTCACCCTCGCCCTGGTTTCACCCGCATTCATCCTCTTGTCGGGCTTGGTCGGTGCGGGCCTCGTCTTCGCCGGCGTAACGGGGTTCTGCGGCATGGCCAGGCTGCTGGCAGCGATGCCCTGGAACCGTCATGCGCCGCTTGCGGCCAACATCCCAACCGATCGCTAGGAGGCCGTCATGTTCGGGGCGCATGATCTTTTGACCGTTGGCTCGGGAAGCCTGGTCGGATTTACGCTCGGCTTGGTCGGCGGTGGCGGTTCAATCCTCGCAGTTCCGCTTCTCATCTACGTGGTCGGCGTATCCTCGGTCCATATTGCAATCGGCACCAGCGCGATTGCCGTCGCGACAAACGCGCTCGCCAATCTCCTCGGTCATGCGCGTGCGCGGAACGTCAAATGGCCGTGTGCGATTGTGTTTGCGCTTTCAGGCATTGCCGGGGCTGCGGGTGGGGCTGCACTTGGCAAGATAGTTGACGGGCACAAGCTGCTTGGTCTGTTTGGGCTGCTCATGGTGGTGATTGGGTTGCTGATGTTGCGTCCACAGCGCTTGATCGGCAATCCTGCCGTCCAATTGACGCGCGCAACCGCACCGCAGCTTCTTCCCGCCCTTATCGGAATCGGTATCGTGGTCGGCGCATTGTCGGGCTTTTTTGGAATTGGCGGCGGTTTTCTGATCGTGCCTGGACTGATGGGAGCAACCACCATGCCGCTGATCAACGCGATCGGCTCCTCGCTTGTTTCAGTCTCCGCTTTCGGAATGACTTCCGCCACAAGCTACGCGATCTCTGGTCTGGTGGATTGGCGCCTCGCCGCCCTGTTTATTGCGGGCGGCGGCGGTGGTGGCGTTCTTGGGGTGTGGCTCGGTCAGCGTCTGGCCGGTCACAAGCGCATTCTGTCTACAATATTCGCCGGCGTCGTGATCGCGGTCGGCTTTTACGTTAGTGGCTCCGCAATAGCGTCCGAGATTTGAATCCTCCACTGAGCGACCGTTGGCCGGCTGACCACCGAGATATCATCTCTCCGTATTCGCGATCCTCACGCCGCGGAAATTCAGCGCTCTGCACATGTGCGTGCTATGGCGATAGCGATGACCCGCACCACGGCCACAGCGCTCACCCACGACCCTGACCCGAAGCAGCGCATTGATCGAGATCAAATCGACGGGCGACATCAGGCAATACAGTCTGGCATGTCAAATGAACGAGCCGAGGATCTCGCGCGTTACTGCACCGACATGGTGCGCAAGGGAGAGAGTTTCCCGACGGTTTGGGATATGCGTCTGAAGCGCCATCCTCTTGTGAACGGGATTCCGCGGCAAAAACTAGACGGCACGCGAACCATCCTGGAAATTCGGCTGGTAACGGGCGAATTACTAGTCTTTGACAGTGACGCCCGCAGATTCAGCGTGCGTTGACGCGCGAAAGCCGCAACGAATTGAAAGCGTTTCTCGCGGTGCAGCAACCGACCATAAGCTTGCCATCGGATACGCTCGCCTCACTCGCCGGCGAACACAAACGCAAACGCCGATAGGGCTGCGGCGACGGCGGACGCCGCCTTGGCAAACAGCAATGCTTCATCCCGCAGAAGGCTACACGCGCAACGACGCCCGCCCAGTCCCGCGGGCCGCTCACCCGGGCTGAGCACGCGCCAGGCCTTGGTCAGGACAATACGCTCGTCGCTCAGCGTCTGAGACCATGCGACCATCCCGAGCGAGAACAGCAACGCCATATTGGCGCCGGCGAGCAAGGCGACCGAAAAGTCCAGTCTCGCCAGGATCGTCATCAGCACAGTGAGGAGCGTGGTCAGGAATGCTCTCCAGACCAGCAGTCCAAATGCCGTTTCGCGAAACGGATCCATCGGCCCGGCCCGCGTCGCCCTCGAATCCGGGGCGGCAGGCATATTAGACTAAAGTATGATACGGCCGAGGCCAAGGCCGAAGCGCGATCGGCAGCCGCTTCGCGGCTTCCGGAATGACGCGCTCAGGTTTTCAGCAGCGTGCCGTGTGCCGGGGAAGGCGGGTTGCGAACACGGCGCGGGGTGGCAGGCACGGGGCCCATTCGGGCCCCGTGCTGGTTCGGCTTTCAGGCAGCCGCTCTCGTCTCAGCTTCAAACGGCTTCCAGATGCTGTTCTTCCGCGTCTCCGGCATCACGAAGAGAGCGATCACGAAACACACCGCCGGAACCAAAATCGGGTAGAGCAGCGCGTAACCGATGCTGCCCGTGGCCGCGAAAGCCGCCGACGTGATGAACGGCACCAATCCGCCGCCCCAGCCGTTGCCGATGTGATACGGCACCGAGACCGATGTGTAGCGAATCCTGCCCGGGAAGAATTCTGCCAGGAATGCTCCGACCGGCCCATAAACCATCCCGACGTAACACACGAGGATGAAGATGATGAAGATGGCGACGGGATAGTTGATGTTGCCGGGCTGCGTGACCGATCCCAGCCACAAATACAGCGGATAGTAGGTGACCGCCGCAAGCAACATGCCTCCCAGGATCACCGGCTTGCGACCGATGATGTCCGACAGCCAGCCGAAAAAGATCAGGCTCGGCGTTGCGATGAGCAGCGCGGCTCCCACGATGTAGGCCGTGGTCAGCGGGTCCACCTTGGAAACCTGCTGCAGGAAGTAGAGCGCCCAGAACTGGCCGCTGTACCAGACCACGCCCTGCCCGATCAGAACGACGCAGGCAATCAGCACATACTTTATGTTGCTGCTGAGGAATGCCTCTTTCCAGGGATTTTTGGTCATTAGCCCTTTGGCCTTGATCTCCTGGAAGATAGGCGTCTCCTGCAGCTGGAGCCGGATGTAAATCGCGATGGCCACCAAGAGGAAGGAGATCAGGAACGGAATGCGCCACGCCCACGCGTCGAATACTTCGTTGCCGAAATACGTGCGTGCCGCGATGATCACGAATAGCGACACCACGATCCCGAGCGTCGGAGAGGTCTGCAGCCAGCCGGTGTAGTAGCCGCGGCGTTCGTCAGATACGTGTTCAGCGACGTAAGTGATGGCACCGCCATATTCGCCACCCAGGCAGAGGCCCTGGATCATCCGCAGACCGAACAGAATGAACGCGGCGGCCACACCGATGGCCTCATAGGTCGGGATCAACCCAATCGCCCCCGTGCCGAGTCCCATTCCGCTGAGCGTCACGAGGAACGTGTACTTGCGACCAATCCGATCGCCCATCCATCCGAACAGGAACGCCCCCAATGGACGGATGAGGAACCCGGCGGTGAACAGCGCAATCGTGCTCAGCAGAGCCGCGACCGGGTTGGACTTTTCAAAGAACTTGACCGACAAGATCGCAGCCAAGCTTCCGAAAATGTAGAAGTCATACCACTCAATGACATTCCCGACCGACGCCGCGACAATCACGCGTCGGAAATCCTTGGGGATTTGAATTGCCACTGCTTCCTCCTCTTCGCGTTGAAGGGGCAGGCAGCGTTAGGCCGAGCAATGTTTTCGCGCCTCGGAACCCTGCGCAAAATTTCCACTGCGGAGAGGCGCAACCTCGACAACGTCCAATCATGCCGCGGGCTGCCCACGTTTTCATTGTCAACGCAGGGGTCAGCCCAAATTATGCAACATTAGGCCCCTCCGACGGATAAGACTTTCGGCTAATCGCAAGCCGGGAACGCTGCTCGGTCCTTGCACGTCTTCGGGGGTCACCGATTCACGCTGCGATGCAACAATCGTCTGGGGCGCGGGCGTGAGCGCTAGTTTTGCGGCCAGAACAGCGCCCCGATCACGAGCGCGAGCTCGCCCACGAGCACGCCGACAAACACCGATCGCCGCACGGCCAGGAACGCCAGGAAGCCCGCCGTCACCGCCCCCAGGCGCACAACCAGCGGCACGATCGCAAGCGCACCAGGCGGCGTCAGGATCAATTGCGCGATGATGCCGGCGAGAATTGCGGTCGCAACCGCGCGTACCCACACCATGAGTTCGGAGTCTTCGCTAATGCCGCGCGCAACCATGATTCCGAAGACCCGCCAAATCTCGTTCGGCAAGAATCCAACCAGCACCAGGGCCAGATAGGGACCCAGCTCGCGGACCGTCGTGCTCATGCTCCCTCGCCAGGCTTTCGGCTCGGGTCGCGCTCGGGCTCGGACGCCGGTTCAGAGGATGTCTCGCGCACAATCGCCACGACGCGATGGATCGCCAACGCGAGCGTACCGGCGAGGACACCGCCGGCCAGCAGCGCGAGGTCGATCCCGGCGAGCGCGAAGATCGGCGTGAGCGTGAGGCCGAACGCAAATGCAAGCCGATCGACCAGTTCGCGGCTATTGCGCGCGATCGAGACCGTAAACGACATCGGGGTCAGAAACAGGACCGCCGCACCGAACAACGGCGGCAAGCGCTCCGCCAAAATAAACCCGAGGATTGCGGCCGCGACCGCCGCCGCCACCATCCCGATCCCAAGGCCATTGCAGAATGCGATCCGCCGCTCGCGCGGCAGCTTGGGCGCGATCCGCAGGCTTTCCACCCACATGCTCACCGCGGTCAGATGCGCGGGCAGCAGCAAGTGCCAGAACCGGGTCGCCGGCGTTTTGATCAGGGGCAGCAAGGCGGCGACCATCGGCAGCAGTCGAAGCCCGCTCAATGTCACCGCAATGGCCGCCTCCCCCACCGGCACGCCCGACCCGAGCGCCGTCACGACGATGACCTGCGCGGGCCCGGCCCAGATCAGGACCGTGGATGCAACCGCCCATGGCAGGCTGAAACCAAGATCGTGGCAAAGCGCGCCGTATCCGATGAACGTGCCGAAAATGACATAGACGAATACCGACTGCGCGGCCGCCCTGAGCCCGGTCGCAAATGCCGCCGCCGAAGACATCGGGATCGTTCCCATGGCGGTCTCTCTCACGGCCTTCGGCAGCGCGCAACGGCGCCCGACACAAGGCAGTTCGGCGCGGCCGGGGCGCGGCGGACCACGACGACTTGCGGCATGGAGCCACAGGGGTCATAAGATCGCCACGCTCGCGCGTTTTGCTAGTTGCGATGGGAAGCACTGGGGCACGACAGAGGAGTGCCTTCGATGTGCGACTACAGCCTGCAACACTTGGCTTCACGCCCCGGGAAAGTGGGCGACAAGCTCGTCACAACCAAGTTTACGCACTCGCTCACCGGCGGCTTCTGCGCCACGAGTGACCCCAACGTCGCGGTTTGCCTGCAGCCGGGTACCGAGCTCGCGTTCGAACGCGAAATCGAATGCGAAGCCGGCTTCCGCATTCTTCCTCCCCGCAAGCTCGGCGCCAAAGTCGCGCGCTTCCGTCGCGTGAACGAAGCACAACCGAGCATGCATCACGACGCGCTCGAACTGCCCGGCGGCAAGATCGTCTTGGTGACGTATCTGCGCGAAGGCCAGCGCGCGACCGTGCTGCAACTGCCCGCAACCGAACGCCCGTTCCACACGGACATCGAGGCGCCGGCAACGGAAACGCGCAGTTCAGTGCGGGTGTGACGACGGGACCGACGCAACACCAAAAGGGCCACCGCAATGCGGTGGCCCTTTTTTGTTGCCTGAAGCTTGGCCCGGCTCACACCTTGACGAGCGGCACCTTCGGCACCGAACCGCGGCCGCTCGGCGAGCCACCGCCCTTGGGACCCGACGGCTTGCTGCGCCGCTGCGCGGGCCGGCGTTTCTTCTTGGCCTCCGGAATCTTTTCCGGCTTCGGCGTCACCGGCCCATCCAGGAACTCGAACCCAAGCTTGTCGTTGCCGCGCTCGTCCTTGACCGCGATGACCCGCACGTGACCGCCGTTCTTGAGCTTGCCGAACAGCACCTCGTCGGCGAGCGGCTTCTTGATGTGCTCCTGGATCACGCGCGCCATCGGCCGCGCGCCCATTAGTTCGTCGTAGCCGTGCTTGATCAGCCAGCTGGCGGCGTCCTCCGACAGCTCGATGGTGACGTCTCGATCGCCAAGCTGAGCCTCGAGCTGAAGCACGAACTTCTCCACCACCTTGGCGATGATCTCCTTAGTGAGATGGCCGAAGGTGATAATCGCATCGAGCCGGTTGCGGAATTCCGGCGCGAACAGCCGGTTGATGGCCTCGACGTCATCACCCTCGCGCTTGCTCCGGGTGAAGCCGAAGGCCGCCCTGGCCAGATCGGATGCGCCGGCATTCGTGGTCATGATCAGGATTACGTTGCGGAAATCGACCTGCTTGCCGTTGTGATCGGTCAACTTGCCGTGATCCATGATCTGCAGCAGGACGTTGAACAGATCGGGGTGCGCCTTCTCGATCTCGTCCAGCAACAGCACGCTGTGGGGATGCTGATCGACGCCGTCGGTGAGGAGCCCGCCCTGGTCAAAACCCACGTAACCGGGCGGCGCACCGATCAGGCGCGATACGGTGTGACGCTCCATGTACTCCGACATGTCGAAGCGGATGAGCTCGACCCCGAGCGTGGCCGCGAGTTGCTTTGCGACTTCGGTCTTGCCGACGCCGGTCGGGCCCGAGAACAGATAGCAACCGATCGGCTTTTCCGGCTCGCGCAGGCCTGCGCGCGCGAGCTTGATCGACGCCGCCAGCGCCTCGATCGGCTTGTCCTGGCCGTACACCACGCGCTTGAGGGTCTCTTCCAGGTGTACCAGTACCTCGGCGTCGTCCTTCGACACGGTCTTCGGTGGAATCCGCGCCATCGTGGCGATTGTGGCTTCCACCTCCTTGAGGCCGATGGTCTTGCGGCGCCGGTTCTCAGGCAGCAGCATCTGCGCGGCGCCCGACTCGTCGATGACGTCGATCGCCTTGTCGGGCAGCTTGCGGTCGTGGATGAAGCGCGCCGACAATTCGACCGCCGCCTTGATGGCCTCGCTGGTGTACTTGAGCTTGTGGTACTCCTCAAAGTACGGCTTCAGCCCTTTGAGGATCTCGATCGCATCGGGGATCGACGGCTCGTTGACGTCGATCTTCTGGAATCGCCGCACCAGCGCGCGGTCCTTTTCGAAATACTGCCGATATTCCTTATACGTGGTCGAACCGATACAGCGCACGGTTCCGGACGCCAGCGCCGGCTTGAGCAGGTTGGACGCATCCATCGCGCCGCCCGACGTCGCGCCGGCGCCGATGACGGTGTGGATCTCGTCGATGAACAGGATCGCGCCCGGATAATTCTCAAGCTCCTTGATCACCTGCTTGAGCCGTTCCTCGAAATCGCCGCGATAGCGGGTTCCGGCCAGCAGCGTGCCCATGTCGAGCGCGAACACGGTTGCCCCTTCCAGGACTTCCGGCACCTCGCCGTTGACGATCCGGCGCGCCAGCCCTTCCGCGATCGCGGTCTTGCCGACGCCGGCCTCGCCCACGAACAGCGGATTGTTCTTCTGGCGCCGGCACAGCACCTGGATGGTGCGGTTGATCTCCGCATCGCGTCCGATCAGCGGATCGATTTTGCCGTCGCGCGCCTTCTTGTTGAGGTTGACGCAATAAGCCTCGAGCGCATCGCCCTTTTTCTTCTGGTCATCGCCCGACTTGGCGTCGCCGTCGTCGTCGACGCCGCGCGCCGGACGCGCTTCCGCCAGGCCCGGACGCTTGGCAATACCGTGGCTGATGTAATTGACGGCATCGTAGCGCGTCATCTCCTGCTCCTGCAGGAAATACGCGGCATGGCTCTCGCGTTCGGCGAAAATCGCCACCAGCACGTTGGCGCCGGTCACCTCTTCGCGCCCGGACGACTGCACATGGATCACGGCGCGCTGGATCACGCGCTGGAACCCAGCCGTCGGCTTGGAATCCTCGGATCCGTCGGTGACGAGATTCTCGAGCTCTGATTCGATGTAGGAGACGAGGTTTCGGCGGAGCTTGTCGGTATCGACGTTGCATGCCTTCATCACCGCAGCCGCGTCCTGATCGTCGATCAGCGCAAGCAGCAGATGCTCGAGCGTTGCGTATTCGTGGTGGCGCTCGTTGGCGAGCGCCAGAGCGCGATGAAGCGACTGTTCGAGACTGCGTGAGAATGTTGGCATCAGAGTTCCATTTCCGTTTGGCTGTGGACCAAGTTACTCATCGACACGACTCGCCGGACTGGCTTGTCTCCACAGGCTCTCGTTTCCCCCAGGCTCCCGGTTACACTTCACTTCTTCTCCATGACACACTGTAATGGATGCTGGTGCTTGCGCGCAAAGTCCATGACCTGCGTCACTTTTGTTTCCGCCACTTCGTATGTGAACACGCCGCACTCGCCGATCCCGTGGTGGTGGACATGCAGCATAATGCGAGTCGCCGCCTCGCGGTCTTTGTTAAAGAAGCGCTCGAGCACGTGCACGACGAATTCCATCGGCGTGTAGTCGTCGTTGAGCAGAAGGACGCGATACAGACTCGGCCGCTTGGTCTGCGGCTTGGTCTTGGTGATGACCGCCGTTCCGGTGCCTTCATCGCCCTTGCGCTTTCGATCGTCGTTCGCCGCGCGTGGCCGCAGTCGATCGGCCGGATCGATTTCATGTCGTTGGTCAAGTCGCATCATGACACGGGCTGTTCGCGGCGTTTCGAAGGCGGTACTCCGCACGACGCTGCGCCGATGATCTTAGGCCAATAAGGCAGGAATCATGCCGCAATGTCGTGCGTACTCGTCCTTAAATAATAGGCGACGCGGTTTTCGGTTTCCAGTATGCGAGGATTGGCGAATATCGAGGCCTTGTTGAGGCATCGGCGGCGGAATCGCGGCCGCCATCATCGCGCACGATTGCAATGCGGTGAATCGATTGCGTTCGCGGCAGCGAATCGACGCTCGGACGCAAAATGTCCGCCGCAGTTCCGCCGACCGGCAAAAAAAGCCCCGCGTCGAGCCGGGCTTGCGTAGCGCAACGTGCGCTCATCAGTGCACCACCGAAGCGATCTGCCTTCGGGGCAGAGATGGTTCTCGAGCGCGTGCGCTGCGAGACGTCAGGCGCCGTTGGTTGTCTTTGCCAGGAAGCCTTCAAACGGCTTGTAGGTTTCCTTGGCAAGATCCGAATAGAGGTCGCCGATCTTCGTCGCTTCCGAGACGAAGCCCTCGTATGCGCTCTTGAAGTAATCGCTCTGCACCTCGATCGCCTTTTCCAGCGTCTTAGCGCCCATGAGCTTTTCCACGGCTGCGGTCGAATCCTCGAAGGATTTCTTCGAATAATCCGCAACCTCAACCGCGATCGCCTGCATGCTTTTTGACACCGCGCCGAACGACTTCAGCGCCAGGTCCATGTTTTCCTTGCCGAACTTTTGCACGTCATCAAAGTTCTTCAGCATCGCTCTGATCTCCTGCGGCCTGCCCCGGTGACCGATGCTGCCCATTTATGTCGCGCTGCACAAAAAGTCAACAAAAATATTGCACTGCAATATAACGACCTCCGGCCCCAGGACGATCACCCGCAATGTCACCACCATTATGCCCAATTCCGCCGACACCTTAACAAATTAGCAATTTGGCGCCGATAGCGTTTGACTGCGCTATCTCGGCAACAGTTGCGGGGATCGTTTGCGTTGCCGCGAGGTTTGCCGGCGTGCGGCCGGGGACCGCAAACGCTAGGGGATCGGACGCCATTGTCGCGCCCGATGGTACGGAGGGGGAAGATGCTGCGCGCGGGCTCACGGACCGCAATCCACGCTTCTGTTTGGGGACTCATTGCAATCCTGACGATCGTCGCGGCGACACCTGCCGACGCCCGCCGTCATGCCAGCTCGCATCGTGGCCATTCGGCGCGCTCGCACGCGCACCACGGCGGCGGCTATTCACCGCCCTACTCGGCTATCGTGGTTGACGCCAATTCGGGCGCGACGCTGCACGAAAGCAGCCCCGACGGCATACGTCATCCGGCGTCGCTGACCAAGATCATGACGCTCTACCTGCTGTTCGAGCAACTGAACGCGGGCAAGCTTACGCTCGAATCCAGGATCGAAGTGTCCGAGCACGCCGCCTCGCAATCGCCGACCAAACTCGGCGTCCCGGCCGGCGGCACCATCGCAGTCGAGGACGCGATCAAAGCCATCGTGACGCGCTCCGCCAACGACATCGCGTGCGCGATCGGCGAGAAGATCGGCGGGGATGAAGAGACCTTCGCGCAGATCATGACCAAGAAGGCGCGCGCACTCGGCATGAGCCAGACCGTTTATCGCAACGCGTCCGGCCTGCCCGATGACGAGCAGGTGACCAGCGCGCGCGACCAGGCCGTGCTCGGGCGCGCCATTCAGGAGCGCTTTCCGCGCTACTATCGTTATTTCTCGACGCGATCGTTCACGTGGCACGGTCACGAGATTGCCAATCACAATCATCTGCTCGGCACCGTCGAAGGGGTTGACGGCATCAAGACCGGGTTCGTTCACGCGTCCGGTTTCAATCTCGTGACCTCGGTCCGGCGCAACGGCCGGCATCTCGTCGCCGTGGTCATGGGGGGGTCATCGGCAGGCTCGCGCGACTCGCGCATGCGCGAATTGATCAGCCAGTACATCGGCAAGGGCAGCACGCAGCACACCGCCCCGGCGATCGCCGAGGGTGCGCGAGGCCCGGTGCGAGCAGCCGCCAAAATGGCGCCGGCTCCCGACGGCTCAATGGCCAAGTCTGCGGACGCTCCGTTCGTGGCCGCGTCGGCGCCAAGCACGGGCGCACATGCAGCGCCGGCTGCGCAGGCGGCGATCGCACAGCCGGCCGCAGCGGCGACCGATTCACAGCCGGCAACAGCGCGGCGCGCGGACGCCACGGTCGCGATGGTGTCGCCTCCCATCGGTTCAAGCGACGATATTCGACCGATCCCGGTCAGGACGCTGCGGGTGCGCGCAACAACCATCAAGGCAACGTCGATTGGCAGCGAGCCTGAGGCCGCGCACGCGGTCGTTCCGGTCGCGCCGGCGCCGCCGATCGCAGCGGACCCACAGCCCGAGGCCGAGGCCGTGACGGCCGTGCCGGCACCGCTTGCACCGCCGGCCGCGCCTGTGGTCGTCGCGCGCGCACCCGCGCCGCCAGCGCCATCCGCTCTCCCCGCGGTCGTGGCGCGCGCGCCTGCCCCTCCGGTGACAGACGTTGTGTCAGCGCCGGTCGCTCCTCCGGTAGCGGCGGCAGCCGCACCAGCACCGGCGCCCGCGGTCGAGGAGGCCCGTGAGGCCAAGCCGCCCAAGATGTTCGCCACGGCTTCGGCGCCTCTCCCGGCGAAGCCGGCCGTGGTCACGGAAGTAACCGCAGCACCTGCGCAGGTGCCGGCGGCTCAGGAGGTGCGTGACGCGAAAGCGCCGAAAGCATCCGCCACGGCGCCCGCGCCCATTTCGGCGAAGCCGGCCGTCGTTGCCGAAGCGGCCGCACCGCAGCCAAGTGCGGACGCAACCGAGGCCAAGCCAGCCCATGAGGGAGCAACCCATGAGGGCTGGCTCATCCAGGTCGGCGCGCTCGAGAGCGTGACGGCGGCGAAAGAGCGGCTGGGCTCGGCGCAAACGAGCGCGGCCAAGATCCTCAAACAGGCCGATCCGTTTACCGAAAAGGTCGTGAAGGGCGACAAGACCCTTTACCGGGCGCGCTTTGCCGGCCTCGACAAAACCCAGGCCGAGGCCGCCTGCCGTGCGCTCAAGCGCAGCGACATTCCCTGCATGCTGATTGCAGCCGCCAACAGAAACTGACGCCCAACGAACGCCGGGCTTGTCGGGGTCCCCGCCATGCGTGCCCCGCCATCGCTTTACTAATCCGCAAACGGATGCGCTCGCGCGCGCGATGGCCGCGCGACGTGACCGCGTTACCGCCGCAACCGGTCGCGCTGCTGAGCCGTCCAGTAAATGACCCTTAAGACCTGTGGCCGGCGCCAGACGAATAATTCGTGCGTTGGGCGGGCTCGACCGCGCAAGCGCGCTGACAACGTTTTAGTAACCGCCGGAGGTGCATCGTCGCCGAACCGATAACGCAGTTGCGTGAGAGTTCAGCGATGCCGGCGCATAAGCAACTCCTTGGCCTCATTGACGCGGGCCGCGAGATACGTCGAGCCCCCTTGATCGGGGTGCAGTTTCTTCATGAGCGACCGGTGGGCGTGAGTGATCTCATCCGCGGACGCGCCCGGCGCAATGCCAAGGATCTGATAAGCTTCCTCTTCGGTCATTTTGCCGGAGGGCCGCCGGACATCCCGCGCGTGCGCACCGTCATCAGCGTTCTGACGCCAGCCGGCGTCCCGGCGATCAAGATAAGCTGCGAGTAGGCTGCGGCTTTCCTCATCCACGTCGCTGAGCATCGCAATCACTGCGGGCACGTTGAGCGCGTCAAGCGACGTTCCCGCACGCGGTCCCGCGATGATCTGGCCGCGCATCGCTCCGGTATCGTGATCGAGTTCCATTTCGAGGAACGCCGAGCGCACGCGCGAGACCTGGCCAGAACTGCGTTGGGTGCGCCGCGCGAGCCCCTGCCATGGCCCCCAGCCCAACAGGCCAAACCCCGTGATGCCGAGCGGCAGCGCGAACGTAAGGTTTCCGCGGAACAGGAGCACCGCCGCCCCAACCAGCGCCGCGACGCCGCCGGCCCGGCGCGCCCCAAGCGCAAGTCCTTTGGGATCGGCCTTGGCAAAAACGCCAAGCCCCCACAACAGCAGGATCAGCACCACCAGGCCGATCAGGATCGTGATCATCGGCTATCGCAGTTGCTGCAGCAGCTTGGCCGCGCCGGCACCCTGCCGCGCGGAGAGATCGGCAAGCGCTTTGAGGCCGCCTGCCGCGTAGGCGGCGACCGCGCGCAACAGTTCGGCGAGTTCGTGGGCGGCGCCCGGATCGAAGCGGCAATGTGCGCCGCCCGTCAGCCGCGCAATCTCGCGGAAGGTGTTGGTCGCGACCGGATCGCTCCCCTCCTGGAAAACGAACGCCGGGACCGCGCGCAGACCGAGCTCTCCCGCGACCGAGCACAGGTGATCAACCGTCTCCTCCATCGCGTCGCCCACAAAAACCAGCGCCTGAACCTTCTGACGCTCGTCCTCGCGGCGCGCGTGCGCAAGCACCTTGCCGATTTGGGTCGCGCCGCCGCGGCACTCGATCGCGCCCATCAGATCCGCGAGTGCGCGCCCGTCGGAGACAAAGCGCGATGCGCGGCATTCACCCATGCCGCGGTAGTAGACGAGTTGGATATCGAGCCCGCCGATCCCCGCCGCTTCGCGGAACATCTCGGTTTGCAACTGACAGGCAATGTCCCACGTCGGTTGCCGGCTCAACGTTGCGTCGAGCGCAAAGATCAAGCGGGCACGGGTGCCCGGTGCTGCACGCGGGGCCGTTGCTGACAGCCCGCGCGCCTTTTCCAGGAACGCGTCGATTTCAGCGCGTCCGGAAACCGGCGCCGGGGTATGGTCGGAATCGCGATCCTTCGCCATCGTAGCGATCATATAATAGCGCAGACCCGGTCGCGGAGGGTGCGCTTCGTCCGCACAGTGCGGCTAGGGACTATGCCCGACCAATTGATCGTGCACGGCGGTCAGCACCTCGTCGGCCAGAGCATTGTCAACGCCGACACAGGCGCGCGACAGGGTCAGCGCGCCGATCAGCATCGCAAGCACGGCAATCGCGTGTGACCGCTGGTCTTCGGTGTCGGAGGGAACAATCTTGGCAAAGCTCTCGATGTAGTTGCGCAGGCCATCCGCGAACCGGGCTTTAAGTTCGGGCCCGTGCCGGGCCGCGTCGGTTCCGAGCGTCGCGATCGGACAGCTGGTACCGGGGGCATCGCGCGTGCTGCGGGCGAGGTAGCGCTCGACATAGTGGGCGAAAACCTCGTCCCGGCCTTCGACCCCGGCCTTGGCGGCCTGCCGCTCAAGCCGCGCGACCGCCGCGTCGAACGCGGTCTTGAATGCGGCTGCGGCCAGTTCTTCTTTTGACTCAAAGTGGTTGTAGAAACCGCCGTGGGTGAGGCCGGCCGCTTTCATGAGCTCGGCGACCGCAATTCCATCGACCCCTTTTTCGCGAAACAGCCGCGCCGCAGCCTCGAGCACCCGTTCTCGGTTGGCCGCCGCGGTCTCCTTGGTGATGCGCATGGCTGTGTCGCGTGTCCTCGCTTGACAATAATGATTGATATCATCATTAAATGATGACAGCCATCATCATTTGACCGCTGACTTATACCCGAGCCCACACCCGCGCAAGAGGAAAACCCGATGCTCGCCAATGTTCTCGCGCCGCGCCTCGCTCGCCTGAACATCTTCTACGGCTGGATCGTCGTGGCGGTCACCTTCGTGACCATGTTGACGACGGCCGGCGCCATGGGGCTTCCGGGCGCCCTGATCGGCGCGCTGCACAGCGATTTCGGCTGGGACGTCAGTGACATCTCGAGTGCGCTGGCGTTGCGGCTTGCGTTGTTCGGGCTGATGGGGCCGTTTGCAGCCGCGTTGATCGAGCGCTACGGCGTACGCAACATCGCGCTGATCGCGGTGTTGCTGCTGGTCGTGGGACTGCTGTCGGCGCTGGTGATGACCAGCCTCTGGCAGCTGATCGTGATGTGGGGGGTGGTGGTTGGCGTCGGCACCGGGCTCACCGCGGTCGTGCTAGGCGCCATCGTGTCGAGCCGCTGGTTCACCAAGCATCGCGGCCTCGTGCTCGGGATGCTGACGGCGAGCAACGCAACGGGTCAGCTCGTGTTCCTGCCGGTCGCGGCGTGGCTGGTGACCCATGTCGGATGGCGCGCGGCGCTGATCCCATCGATCGCTGGACTTGGTCTGGCCGCTGCGCTGGTGGTGCTGTTCATGCGCGACCGGCCGTCCGACGTCGGCCTCCCGCCGCTCGGAGACACAGTCGCGCCCGCAGCGCCTGCGCCATCACGTCAGCCAGCGATTGCGAACGCTATCGGCGCGTTCGTGGAGGGATCGCGTTCGTCGACCTTCTGGATCCTGGCAGCGACGTTCTTCGTGTGCGGACTGAGCACCAACGGCCTGATCCAGACCCATTTCATCTCGCTGTGCTCCGATTTCGGGATGCCCGAAGTGGAGGCCGCGTCGACCTTGGCCATGATGGGGGCGTTTGATTTCGTCGGAACGATCCTGTCGGGCTGGCTGTCGGATCGCTACGACAATCGCTGGCTCCTGTTCTGGTATTACGGGCTGCGCGGTCTCTCGCTGCTTTACCTGCCTTCCTCCACGTTTTCGCTGTACGGCCTGAGCCTGTTTGCGCTGTTCTACGGCCTCGACTGGATCGCGACCGTGCCGCCGACGGTTAAGCTCGCCGCCAATACCTTCGGGCGCGAAAAAGCGGGCTTGATGTTCGGATGGATTTTCGCCGCGCATCAGATCGGCGCTGCCACCGCGGCGTTCGGAGCCGGGTTTAGCCGCAGCACGCTCGCGAGCTACCTGCCCGCGTTCTACATCGCGGGCGCGATGTGCCTAGTCGCGGCGCTGATTGCGCTGGCGATCCGGCGCGGTCCGACCGCGGATTTGCGGCGCCCCCGGCCGGTACCCGCCTGAGCGGCTGGTTTGCGCGCGCGCTAGCCGACCAGGATGTCATGCAGCTCTAGCGGCGTGTCGGCGCTGGCGAGCCACTGGGCGCGCGCCTCCGCCCGCCGGCGTCCGCGTTCGTCGATCGGCAGCTTGAGCGAAGCGAGCAGCGCCTCGACCTCCTGACGCGCGGTGAGGTGCGCAACGCTGGGGCGGGTGCCGAGCGTCTGTTCGTCAATTTCGTCGAGCGCGCTCAAACCGCGCGGAAAGAACTCGCGGTATACGATGCGCTCGGCAAACCCATCGGCGAACCGGAACCCGAGCCGTCCCGCCAACTCGTGCAGTCCGGTCTCGATCAGCCGCCGGTTGCGCGAGCCCATGATGGACAGACGGTTGCGTACGACGATCCAGTCGATCACCTTGCCGTCGACCAGGCGCCGCTGGCGGCGCGCCTCGCGCACCATGTCCGAGTAGTGGCTGGTGCCGGTGACCGAGAAGGTCTGCTGGTCGACCGCGGCGAGGACGTCGAAATCGACAAAGCTGTCGTTAAGCGGCGTGATCAGCGTGTCGGCCATCGAATGCGCCAGCCGCGTCAGGTAGGTGTCGGCGCCCGGCGTATCGATGACCACGAAGTCGTGGCTGTGCTCGACCGTGGTAACTGCCTGCGCGAAGCTCGAGAACTCCGCTGCCTCGTTCTCATCCACCCGCAGGCCCTCGCCGCGCGAGACCCGGAAGTGCATCGGCAGTTCGAGATCGAGCTTGGCGCGTTTGCCCCAGGCACGACGGTTCTCGATGTACCGGGTCAGACTGGACTGCCGCGAATCAAGGTCGATGGTGGCGACCCTTTGCCCGGCCCTGAGCAGCGCCAGCGCGACGTGCATGGCGATCGTGGATTTGCCGGAGCCGCCCTTTTCGTTTCCGACCACGACGACGTGCGCAGAGAATGTCTGCGTATAATCAAGCGGCGGCGCCTCGACTTTAGCCAACATGGCCCCTCCGACGACAGAATCTCTTATTCTTGTTCTCTGTCTCTCGCCGGCCGCCCCGCCGGTCAAGAAATCTAGATCACATTTTTGCTAGTAAACAACGGACACGACGCGACGGCAACAATTCAGTTCGATCAACTCGTATTGATCGACTTTCAAACAGGTAAACCATGCGCCGGCCGAAGGTGGCCCGTACCCTCAAGGCCCTCGATCGGGCGACCGAAGAGTTTGCACCCGCGAGCATCGCCCTGGTCCCCACCATGGGTGCGCTGCACGCGGGCCACCTGTCGCTGGTGCGCCTCGCCCGCCGGCACGCCGCCCGGGTGATCGTGTCCATCTTCGTTAACCCGGCGCAGTTCGCCCCGCATGAAGACCTCGCCACCTATCCCAGGACATGGGACGCCGACGTCGCGGCGCTCGCGAACGAAGGCGTGGACCTGATCTGGGCGCCGTCGGTCGGCGTCATGTACCCGGACGGGTTTGCAACGCGGGTGGTGCCGGACGGGCCAGCCAAGGTTGGGCTAGAGGATGCCTTCCGACCGCACTTCTTCGCCGGTGTCGCCACCGTCGTCGCCAAGCTGTTTCTGCAATGCCGCCCGGATGTTGCGGTCTTCGGTCAGAAGGATTTCCAGCAGCTCAAGGTGGTCACTCGGCTGGCCCGTGATTTCGACCTCCGGCTCAAGGTGATCGGCGCGCCGATTGTGCGCGAGCCGGACGGTCTCGCGATGTCGTCGCGCAACGCCTACCTGACGTCCGCCGAGCGCGCGGCCGCCCCGGTGTTGCATCGCACGCTTACCGCGTGCGCCACACGCATCTCAGCAGGATCGCCGCTTGCCAGAGTCCTGGCCGACGGCCGCAAGGCGATCGCGGCGGCCGGGTTCGCGCTCGACTATCTGGAAGCGCGCAACGCCGACACGCTCACGCCGGTGCGCGGACGCGCCGACGGACCGATCCGCCTGCTGGTCGCGGCGCGGCTCGGCAAGACCCGGCTGATCGACAACCTCGGCGTGTGACCGGCTAGTTGCCCGCTCGGACGCGCGAAGGGTCGAGGGGAAAGAACCGGTCGAGCCAGTTGCGCAGGATGAACCCGACCCGCGGGTCGGCGTCGACGAACAGGAAGTGATTGGCCCCGTCCATCAGGTGCAGTTCGACCGGCGGCTTGGCCAGGCGTGCCAGGCTGAAGGCTTCCTCGGAGGTGCAGACGCGATCACCGGCACTGTGCAGGATCAGGACCGGGCGCGGGGCGACTTTGCCGATCACGTCCTCCGGCCGGAACGTGAAGAAGGCGGCCGGCGTATCGGCGGAAAATTCCATCAGCGAACTGTTGGAGCGCAGGTTGACCTGCAAATGCTTCGGCATCTCGAAAATGTCGAAGCGATGGACCTTGCGGGCGTCCCCGCCCTCCGGGCGCGGGCGCGCCCCGTCCTCCATGAGCCGCAGGAAGCGCTGCCACGAGTCGGGCGTATGCATGCCCCGGATGGTGCGTTCGCCGTTCGCCACGGCGTTTTCGAGAATGACCGCGGCCACCCGCGGGTCGGTCGCCGCCGCGTAGACCGCTACGCCTGCGCCCAAGCTCGAACCGGCAAGCGCGATCCGGTCTGGATCGACCTCAGGCCGGCTGGCCACGTAGGACAGCGCGTGGCGGGCGTCGGCGACCTCCTCCATCGGGATCACGCGCCCGCGTTCGCCGCCGCTCTCGCCGCAGCCGCGAAAATCGAACCGCAGCGCAACGTAGCCCCAGGCTTCGAGCTGACCGCAGACCCAGGCCGGGCCGCCGTTCCGGTTGGCGCCAAAGCCGTGCATCATGATCACGGCCGGGCGCTGCTCGCCGGGCTGCAGGTCGTCCGGCACATGCACGGCGCCGGTCAGCCGGTTCGCGTCCGACATAAAGGCAATGTCTTGCTGCACGGCTTGCGACCCTCCTTGGATTAGGGTTGTGAGAACCGCGAAATCTGATTTCTCTGAAACGATGGAGTTACTCGCGCGCGCCGACCTTGTCCTGCGTTCTGGTCTCGAAATCGCTGGCGCCGTGTCGTTCGTGCAATTGTTCTTCAAGCGGCCCGCTGGCGCGATTGACCATTCGCCCGCGCTTGACGGCCGGGCGTTCGCCGATTTCCTTCGTCCAGCGCGTCAAGTTTTTATATTCGTGCGTCTGCAGGAACTTGCGCGGGTCGTTGTATGAGGCACCGTTCAACATACCGTTGCCGTACCACGGCCAGATAGCCATGTCGGCGATCGTATATTCGTCGCCGGCGATGAACTGATTGTCCGCAAGCTGCCGGTCGAGCACGTCGAGCTGGCGCTTCACCTCCATCGTAAAACGGTCGATGGCGTATTTGATCTTCACCGGAGCATAGGCATAGAAATGCCCGAAGCCGCCGCCGACATGGGGCGTTGAACCCATCTGCCAGAACAGCCAGTTCAGCGCCTCGGTGCGCTTGCCGCGATCGTTTGGCAGAAAGCCGCCGAATTTATCCGCCAGGTAGAGCAGGATTGCGCCGGATTCGAACACGCGTTGCGGCGTCTGTTCGCTATAGTCCATGAGCGCGGGGATTTTGGAATTCGGATTCACTCCGACAAATCCGCTGCCAAACTGGTCGCCCTCACTGATCCGGATCAGCCAAGCGTCATACTCAGCTCCGCGATGACCGGCGGCCAGCAATTCCTCCAGCATGATTGTGACCTTGACGCCATTGGGCGTCGCCAGTGAATAGAGCTGCAGCGGATGCTTTCCGCGCGGCAACTCCTTTTCATGCGTTGCCCCCGCGATCGGGCGGTTGACATTGCTATAGCGCCACTTGGGACTGTTATCCTTCTCCCAGATCCAGACTTCCGGCGGCGTGTATGCAGGTGTGTCAGTCATGTTGGTCTGTCGTGGGTGGCTCGATACGCTGAATAGAAAATGGAAGGGTCGCGAAATTCAGTATTCAAACAACAGCCCCAGGCTTTTCGTATAGATTGGCCATTCGCTCGTGGTAATTCGTGAGCATGTGCAAGTTGTCTTCCGGTTCGATCATCCGATATTCGATGCCTGTTTCGACATGGCGGAAGTTGAATGTCCGCACCCAATTCATACCAAGATCATCAAGGTCGAGCCCGATGTTGGGAATAATCTCATAACCACCAAGCCAATAACCATGTGGGATGACTAGCGCAA
>JBPYFJ010000024.1:0-5649 GCA_051985675.1 Xanthobacteraceae bacterium
GGTCGGGACGAATGCAATTCATGGGGCCGGCGAGGCCCGGACGCGGGCATGCCGTGCTGAAGCGCATCGTCTTTGGGATCGACGCCGCGCTGCGCCGCTGGAACTCCGTCGTCGAATTCACCACCGACCCGACCTGCATTCTGCGCATCAGATTGGACCGCCTCGAGCGGCCGCTGGTGCTCGCTGACGGCACGTCCGCCCGCGCCGGCGAGCGCTTCGTCGACCTGCATTTGTGGAACGAGCAGATCCCGGCGATGCCCAAGGCGGGTGCCTCGATAGCGTGGGCGCGGCAGATGCACGTCTGCTTTCTGCAATCGTTGCAGCAGCTCGCGCGTTATCTTGCCGCGCGACCCGATCTCGATGACATCGCCGTGGTGCGCTGCACGTTGATGTTCGCCAGTTCGGAGCGCGACGAGCAAATGGCGCGCCTGCTCGGCCGCTACGGTTTCGAACTCGTCCCCAGCGCAGGCGCGCTGCCGTTTTCGGAACGCGCCCGCCGCTTCGGCGAAAATATCCAGATCTCGCTGATCGTATTGTTGCGCAACGCCGCGGCGCTGCGACGCGACACGCTGCGCCGGGGCCGCACGCGGGTATTCATCTCGCGCCGCGCGCTCGAGCAACGGTACGGCGGCGGCGGTCGTCCCTAGAGCGGAGTGAGATTAAGTCGACTTGTCATGCCCGGCCTTGGGCCGGGCATCCACGTCTTTGCCGCCCAAAGGAAGGAAGTCGTGGAGCGCGGCGTTCCGACGCGTTGTGCCTCGCATGACGGAAAGAGCGGCTGTGCTCCATTACCTTTGGGTTCCGCCCGCGCAAAGATTCATTAACCCTGTCGAGAAGGGAACGCAGGGAAGCCGCGCTTTTGCCAATGTTGCGGACAGACTGCCGCACACCTCCAGTCGGGGCGACGAGGAGGAGAGGCCTATGCTTTTCCGTGTCGGTCGAACGTTTGCCGTCGCCTGCTGCGTCAGCGCTGCGGCGGTCGAACTCGCCGCGGCCGCCGACATCCCGTATGTACGAAGTCCCCCGCCCGTCGACGTGCCGGCGAGCTGGGCCGGCTTCTATCTCGGCGGCCAGGTCGGTTATGGCGCGGACAGCGTGCGCTGGCGCAACCTAGGTGCGTCCGCGTTTTTCTCGCCGCTGAATTCGACGACGCGCGAGCGCGGCGACGGCGTGATCGGCGGCGGGCAGCTCGGCTACAATTTTCAGTACAACCGCCTCGTGTTCGGCATCGAGGCATCGGGGTCGGCGGCCGACTTCGACCGCAGCTTCGCCAGCCCGTATTTCCCCGCGACCGACGTGTGGTCCTCGAAGCTCACCTGGTTGACCACCGTGACCGGCCGCGTCGGGTACGGGTTCGACACATGGCTGCCTTACATCAAGGGCGGCTTTGCCGCCGGCAACGTCGAGACCAGCATTCGCGACAACGCGTTCGGCGTGCTGGCGCAGGGCTCGGCGGTGCATACCGGCTGGACCGTGGGCGGCGGCGTCGAGGTCAAGCTCACGCGCAGCATCTCGCTCGGCTTGGAATTCATGCACACCGATCTCGGGCGAGGGAACGATATCAACGGATCCGTCGCAACCGGGTTCGGGACGGTAACGCCGGAAAGCTACGGCGTCGTGCTGCGTAGCGACAGCATCACCGCGCGGCTGAATTATCTCTTCGGACAGTGAGGCGGGGGCGAGCGCTGCCCTTCTGTGGCTGGGCGGAAGGCCCGCCGCTGCGGCTTGCTCGCCGTTGCCGCGTCGACTACATACCCCTGCAGAACCCGCGTCCTTCCCCAGCGTGCGAAGCTGGAATCGTCGCGGGCGGCCTGTAGGTCTTTGGACTTGATGGCGGGGTAGCTCAGCTGGTCAGAGCGGCGGAATCATAATCCGTAGGTCGCCGGTTCGATCCCGGCCCCCGCTACCATCCTTCCACGCCCACTCAGGAATTGCTCTTCCCCCAACTCCGTATCGCCGCGCGTCCCGGCTGCGCGGAGATCGTCAGGCGATCCACATCATTGACTTAGCGTCGGTGCAGCGCGCTAGGTTATCTCAGCACGGTGGTATATGCCCGCCCACCCGCACACCCATTGCCCGAACTTCATCCAGTCTTGACCGTATGAAATCTCATCTCTTGCGGCGCCGTGAGGCCATCGCGCTCCTCGCCGCCATTGCCGTGGCCTGGGGGACGAGCTGGCCGGTCATCAAGGCGATCCTGCAAGATCTGCCGCCAGGGTGGGCGATGGTGCTTCGGTCCATCATCGGTACCGCGGTCTTGTTTGCGATTGCAGCCTTTCGCCGAAATCTTGTCTTTCCACGCCGTGGCGACGTCCCAGTGGTCCTTAACATCGGACTGCTCCACATGGTTGCGTTTACCGGGCTGGTGACGCTCGGGCTCCAGTTCGTTCCGGCCGGACGCTCGGTCGTTCTCGGCTACACCACGCCGCTATGGGTCACGATCGGAGCGCGCTTATTTCTCGGCGAAGCTTTGACCTCGTCGCGCATCATCGGCCTCATCGTCGGTTTGTCCGGCCTGTTGCTTCTGTTCGATCCTTCGACGTTCGACTGGAGCAGCCACGACGCGGTGATTGGAAACGCCTTGGTGCTCTTAGCAGCCGTGTGTTGGGCCATAAGCATCGTGCACGTGCGCGCCCACAAGTGGGTCTCGACCCCCTTCGAGCTGGTCCCCTGGCAGGCATTGCTGGCAACCTGCGTTTTCGTCGCCTTGGCACTCATATTCGAAGCCGCGCCTGCCATCGAATGGAACGCTCGCTTGGTCCTGTTGCTGCTCTACGGGGGAGCCGTGGGGATCGCGCTGCCCTACTGGGCCATGCAGACGGTCAATCGCAGCCTGCCGGCGATCACGACCGCGCTCGGATTGCTTGCGGTCCCAATCGTCGGCGTGATCTCCTCCTCGATTGCATTGGGCGAACCGCTCACTGTCGCGCTGCTTGCGGCGACGGCCCTCATCATCAGCGGCGTTGCCATCGGGGTCGGCGATCCAATCGGCAGATTGTATCGGCCTTGAATGGCGCAAACTGCTATCTTGGATAGGATCCGGCGCTCAGCATCGAAACAACGCAGGAGGAGGACCATGACGACCGGGATCACAGCCTTCCGCAAGCGGTTCACTCGGCGCGCCGCTCTCGCCGGCGCCGCAACGATGCTTGCCGCACCCGCACTTGCAGAGGACTGCCGGATTGGACCGCCACCGCATGCGAAGGGTCCGCCCGTTTGGATGGATATGGACCAGGTCGAACTCGACGCGGCGTACGACCAGGCATTCTACGCGCCGCTGCGGCAGGAAGCCCTAAACCGGCTGGTCTCCACCAGCGAGGCGGTGCGCACGCGGCTCGGCCTGCCGATGCGCGAGGCTTATGGTCCGAGCGCGGTCGAGAAACTCGATATCTATCGAACCAAACGCGCGAAAGCGCCGATCTTCGTATTCATTCACGGCGGGGCTTGGCTTGGTGGAGAGGCAAAGGATTCCGCATTTCCAGCCGAGATGATTGTCAATGCCGGTGCGCATTACGTCGCGCTGGACTTCATCGCAATTAAGGGCGCTGGCGGTGACCTCCGCGTCATGGCGGAACAGGTGCGTCGCGGCATCGCCTGGGTCTATAAAAATGCCGACAAATTCGATGGTGATCGCGACCGCCTCTATGTCGGGGGCCATTCCTCGGGAGGCCATCTCTGCGGCGTAGCGCTGGTCACCGATTGGCAGAACGATTTCGGCTTGCCGGGAAACATCGTGAAAGGCGGGCTGTGCATGAGCGGCATGTACGACATGAAGGCCGTGCGCCTCTCGAAGCGCGGTTCTTACGTCAAATTCACTGACGAGATGGAACAAGCGATGAGTTCGCAGCGCCATCTCGATCTATTGCGCGCTCCGACCATCGTGACTTACGGCACCGATGAGACGCCAGAATTCCAGCGGCAGAACCGCGATTTTGCTGCTGCACTGAAGTCCGCTGGAAAATTAGTCGAACTGGTCGAGGGACCGCACTTCAATCACTTCGAGATGCTCGAGTCGCTGGGTAATCCGTATGGGCCGAACGGCCGAGCCGCCCTGGCGCTGATGAAACTCGCAGCGCTGTGAGCTTCGAAAGAAATAGCCGTTAAGCCTTTTTTGCCCGCAACGGGATCGGTGACAGGCCGAGCGGCTGGTATTGCGCCAGCGTCTGCAAGCTCGCCATATCGGTCAATTCCACCAATCGTCCGCGGCTGGTGATCAATTGCTCGGCCCGCAGTTGCTGCATCACGCGATTGAGATGCGGCACGCTGAGCCCCAGCACGTCGGCCATGATCTCCTGCGAGAACGGCAGATCAAAGCTGGTTTCTTTCGCACGTCCCACCGCGAGCAAGCGGGCATGAATCTCCAATAGAAAATGCGCCAGTCGCTCGATCGGCGTGCGCCGGCCGAGATCGACGATATGCTCCGCATAGATCGCCGCCTCGTGCGCGGCGAGCCAACTCAGCGCCAGCCCGAATTGCGGCTCTTCGTAACAAAGCCGCGCGTACGCATCGAGCGAACAGAGATTGTACGTCAGATCGCTTATGGCAACGACCGAGTAGATCGAGCGGTCGAAGAAACTGACGGGAAAGCCGATGACGTCGCCCGGCAGGATCACGTTGAGGATTTGCCGCTTGCCGCTGCGTAAGAGCTTGTAGCGGATCGCGTGGCCATCCTTGACGAAGCAGAGGTTGCGGTATTCGTCGCCGACGACGACCAGATCCTTGCGCTTTTTGATCAACCGCTCGTGCTCGAGAATGCGCTCCAAGCTGCTGAGATCCGCGGCGCGCAGTTGCATGAAACGCGACAGCCTCGCCACGAAAGGATGTGCGGCGAGGGAAACTTCGTGCGGGATTTCAGCTGCAACATTCATAACGACGCTCGCGGCAACACGTTACGGCATTTCGCGGCCCGAACAGGATCGGCCGAACATTACGTTGTCTTATTAATCCAAATCAATAAACCCGCGGACGCCCGCGGCATGATGCACCAAAGTCGCATTGACGCCATGGGGTATCCGCATAGCTATGGAATTCAGCGCAGTGGTTGCTGCGGCTGCAAGCGCAACGCGGCCGCGACGACGCACCGCACAAGAAGCGTCGACTCGGACACAAGGAGGAAACGAATATGTCAGGAAACGATCACAAGCTCGCTGGCGTCTCGCGCCGCACTTTACTATGGGCCGGCGCGGGCCTCGCCGGCGGGACGCTGCTGCCGGCGATGCCCGCATTTGCGGTCGGAGAATATCCGCCGCTCGGCACCTATCCCGCCGGCTCGCAAGGCGACACCGTCAATATCGGCGCCGCCGTGCCGCGCACCGGCACCTACGCCGTGCAGGGTGAAGACGAGCTTAAGGGGTGGCAGCTGGCGGTCGAGCACATCAACAACGGCGATCCGCTGCTACAAAAGATCGCGCCCAAGGTCACGAAGGGTCTGCTCGGCAAGAAGTTGAACCTCCTCTCCGCCGACAGCGCCGCCAAGCCGAACCAGGCGGTGCAGGAGATGCAGACCTTCATCAACCAGAACAAGATTCTGCTGATGACGGGCGCGACCTCGAGCGCGGTCGCGGTCGCGCTCAACAAGTTCGCGCAGCGCGAGAAGATCCTCTACGTCACCGGCATCTCCGGTTCGAACGACACGACCGGCAAGGACTG
>JBPYFJ010000025.1:0-2532 GCA_051985675.1 Xanthobacteraceae bacterium
GCGCAGTATCCCGTTACGCCTTGACGAACGCGAGCAGCGTGCCGTTGCCTTCGGCCGGCGCCACGCAGATTGCATCGCCGCTGCGACGAGCCGCCGCGCCGAGCGCCTTTTCCGCTGCCGTGAGATCGGCGGCAATGACGAGACCGGCGGCACCGCGCTCGGGCAGGTGCGCGAGCGCAATGCCCGGGTAGCGCTTTTCGAGTTGCGCCCGCGTCAGGAACACGAAATCGGCACGATCGGCGCCTGACGGCACCACAACCGCCCCGTCGCGCTCGGTCCGGCTCTCGCGATCGATCATGCGCGCAAGCTGCGCTCCGTCCTTTTCGGGTTGCGGCGCGACCAGAAGCAATTGTCTCAGGCGCTTCGCGCCGTTGGCATGCTTCATCAATTCAGGGATCCACACGGTCTCGCGGGTCTTGTGCTGGCAGGCGAAGATACGGACGCCGCCCGGGGCCTCGGCCACCGGCCATTGGAAGGTCCGGAATTTCGCCGCGGAGAGCGTGCCGTTTGGCATCGTCACCGGACGCTCGAAATCGGTCGGGCCGATCGGGGCGTAGCCGCGCGCGCGGATTTCCTCGGCGCCTTCAGCGGAATCCACCGCGGTAAAGGCGACCCGCTCGATGCCCTCGCGCTGCTCGAGAAAGGCGCGCGCCGGAGCATTGTGCTCGGTCGGGGCGAGCACGCCCAGCAGTTCGATATAGTCGGGGTCGAGCATGATGGTGTAGTTGCCCGAACCCATATGTGCGCTGTGAGTGCCGCGCGGAGAGACCGTGAAGCCCAGGCGCTTCCAGTTTTCCGCGGCGCGATCGAGGTCTTTCACCATGACCACGGCATGATCGATTCCGATAACGTTTTTCAGTGCCACGCTATTTCCCCGGCTTGAGGCTGTGCTTTAAGGTAACCCGATCAAAGACAGGCTCGCAAGCGCGCTTCACCGCAGGTCAGGAAGGACGATGATGAATAGCCCAACCGTGACGTGGCCCAATTCGCTCTGGGCTGCGGTCACGCCTGAAGGCCAGGCGTTGCCCGAATTGACGGGCACGCAAGCTTCGGATGTCGTCGTGATCGGGGGCGGATTCACCGGGCTCTCCACCGCCCTTCATCTGCGCGAGGCCGGCGTCGAGGTCGCCGTGGTCGAGGCGATGGAGCCGGGTTGGGGCGCCTCGGGGCGCAACAACGGCCAGGTGATCCCGACCTTGTCGCGCCCCGACCCTGAGGACATCATCGCAAGGCATGGCGCGGCCGGCGAGCGTTTTGTCGCCCTTTTGCGCGACAGCGCTTCAACGTTGTTCGATCTGGCGCGACGCTACGATATCGCAGCCGAGCACGAGCAGACCGGCTGGGTGCAGCCGGTGCATTCGCCCGGCCGTATCAGGATCGCGGAGCGTCGCGTGCGGCAGTGGTCGAAATTCGGCGCGCCCGTCGAATTGCTGTCGCGCGAACAGGCAAGGGAGATGCTGGGCTCGGACGCCTGGTTCGGCGGGTTCTGGAATAAAAGCGGCGGTCACATCAATCCGCTCGCGCTGTCGCGCGGGCTCGCCCGCGTCGTGCTGCAAAAGGGGGGACGCATCTTTGCACGCTCCCCCGCGACAGGCTTTGAACGGCGCAACGGCAAGTGGGTGGTGACGACCGCAAAGGGCGAGGTCAGCGGCAGGGCGCTGGTGCTGGCGACCAACGCTTATAGTGGCGAGCTCGCAAAGTCGCTCGCGCCGAGCATCGCGCACGAGGTCATGCCGATTTTGTCGTGGCAGATGGCGACGCAGCCGCTGTCCGACAATGTCCGCAAGACCGTCATTCCGGGCCGGCAAGCGATGTCGGACACGCATGGCGAACTCTATTTCGCACGCTACGATGCGCGCAATCGCCTCGTCACCGGCGGCGCCGTCATCGGCCCGGGCAACAAGGCCGAGCGGATCAAGGCGCGCGTGACCGAGCGCCTGCAACGGCTATGGCCGCAGATCGGCGAAGTCTCGTTCGACTATGTCTGGAACGGTTACGTCGGAATGACCACGGACTTCCTGCCGCGCATGCATCGGCTCGGGCCCGACGCGTATGCTTGGACCGGATGCAACGGGCGTGCGGTCGCGCTTTCCGTCGCGCTCGGTGACGAGTTGTCGAAAGCCGTCCGCGGCGTGAGCGAGCGCGAGCTTGCGTTGCCGTTCACGGAGCCAAGGCCGATCCCGGCGCATGGATTGCTCCGCAAGCTCGCGCCGCTGATGCTGCTGGTTTACCGCCGCCGCGACGCGCGCGAAATCGCCTAGTCAGCGGCCGGCCAGCCCGGAGCTCATCGCGGCCTGGTCCTGCTCGGGCCAATAATAGGGAGCAGGATTGAACCAGCCATAGGCGCCAGGCTCACGGAACTCCGCATAGGAATTGCGGTAGGAAGGATTGACGATCTGGGCGCGCTCGCGCCTTGCGACATAGTTGGGATGACGCTCGCTGGCCGTGGCCGCCTCGATCATCGATCCCGCAAGCAGGGTTGCGGCGAGAACCGTCAGGATTGTCTTTGTCATCGTTTTCTCCGGCTGTTTT
>JBPYFJ010000026.1:0-6286 GCA_051985675.1 Xanthobacteraceae bacterium
GCCCCGTGCCGCGTCGCCGCCGGCCGCCGCGCCCGCGCATGCGGCCGCGCCGCAGCGCGCGCCGAGCGTCGCAGCGCCTCATGCGGCGCCGCAGCGCTCTTCGGGGGCAAGGTCTGCCGGACCGTCGGTGACGCGACGCGCACCTGCCGCGCAGCGCGCACCCGAGCGCCCTTCGCGCGCCGCGCGTGCACCCGAGCGAACACCCGCTGCCAGCAAGGCGGCACCGAGCGCACCCGCTGCCAGCAATGCAGCACCGAGCGCACCCGCTGCCAGCAAGGCAGCACCGAGCGCACCCACTGCCAGCAAGGCGGCACCGAGCGCGCCTGCTGCCAGCAAGGCCGCACCGAGCGCGGCGCTGTCTGCGCCGGTTGCGCAGGGCGCGGACGTCGACCGCCTGCGCAAGCAGCAACAAAATGAGTTGCGCTCGCAGGCCGGCAAGGTTCCTCCTGCGCAGCTCAATGAATTGCGTGCGCAGCAGAGCCAACAGCTCGAGCAGCTGCAGGCGCAACAAGCACGTCAACGGGCGTTGGCGGGCCGGCCGAATCAGGCGCCAACAGGTCAGAACGCGCCGCGCGTAGCCCCGCAGGTTGCCGCCCGGATCCCGGCCGATGCGGCACGCCAAGGTCGGTTCGCCGCGGCATTCGCGCCGCGTTCCGCACTCGCCAACGCGGAAGCTCTTCCAAATTGGACGGCATGGCGTCTGAAACGGCGCGCGGCATTTGTGCCTTGGGCAGGCGCAGTGTTCTGGCCCTACGTCTACACCGACGTGTTCTACTCCGCGTTCTGGCCCGGCGCCTATGACGACGGATATTGGGCCTACGCCTACGACGATTTGTTGGACGGAGCCTATTGGGCATACGGCGATCCCTACGCCGCCTACGCATATGTGGGACCCAACCCCGACACCGCTGGCTTGACCGGCGGGGCTGGCTTGACCGGCGGGCGCTCGCGTGCACGCCCAGCAGCAGCAAGCGGCCGCGACGTTGCAGCCGCATGCGAGCAATCGGCGAATGTTGCGAATTGGCCGTTCGGGCAGATCGAGGCCGCGATCGCCCCGACACCGCAGCAGCAGGAGCTGTTGAACAATCTTAAGGGCGCGGCCAGTCAGGCGGCGAATGCGCTCAAGACGTCGTGCCCGACTTCGTTCCCGCTGACGCCTCCGGGGCGGCTGCAGGCGATGACGGCCCGCCTCGAAGCCACACTCAGGGCTGTCGACCTCGTACGCCCGCCGCTCGCGCAGTTCTACGATTCGCTCAGCGATGAGCAAAAGGCGCGCTTCAACGCGATCGGCCCCGAGCCGGGCCAAGAGAAGGTAGGCGCGACCGGTAGGTCGAACGCGAGCGCCGAGAGTGCATGCGGCAAAGCAAAGCCCGGTCTCATCGATCTTCCGATCGAACAGATCCAAGCGGTGGTGGGACCGACCGGCGCGCAGACACGGGCTCTCGATCGGTTACGCGAGGCCAGCGGCCAGGCCGTCGGCACACTGCAGTCCGCATGCCCGGAGGTGACCGCGCAGACGCCGGTCGGACGTCTCGATGCAATGCACGATCGGCTGTCCGCCATGGTCGATGCGGCGAAGACGCTGCAGCCGGCGCTCAACGACTTCTACGGTTCGCTTACCAACGAGCAGAAGGCAGCGTTCAACACGCTCGGCCGGGAGGCGCAGCGTCCCGGCTGATTCGGTCGTACAAGTTTCCGTTGTGTGTCGTCGGGGGGTTTGACCTCATCTGGCGATGATGCCTGGAGTGTGTACGATCACTGAATCAGGACGCTCCCCGATGCCGATCGATCACCCGCCCCAGATCTGTCGAACCATGGACGTCACGCCCGGTCGCGAATTCATCATCGAGGTCGAGGTGGACCAGGCAAAACAGTTTCGTCGTTTCGTCGTGCCGGCGGGCGTGACGCATCTGACCGTGTGCCTCAACCGCGGCGGCAAAGGGTTGCGAGCGCTGCCTACGCCTCGGGAACGATCGTGAACAGCTCTTGGGGATGCGACACTCCGCGTAGCGCGTAGCGCCCGACCGAAACGAGGCGGCGCTTGATGTCCCCCACATCGGCAAACGCCGCCGACATCAGAACAGGCTGTTCGGCCGAACGGCACATCGCCGCGATGCGGCTTGCCTCGTTCACGGCCGGTCCAAGGACTGTAAAGTCCAGCCGCTCCCGGCTTCCGATGTTGCCATAGAAAACCTCGCCGACATGCAGACCGAGATACATCTCGGTTACCGGCTTGTCTTGCGCCGCGCGGCGTTTGTTCAATTCGGCGACACCCTCGCGCGCAACGATCGCCGCCGCCAAGGCCGCGTTGCAGGCGTGCATCCGGTTGTCGGCGGTGAAAATCGCAAGGGTGCCGTCGCCGATCAGCTTGAGCACGTCGCCGCCATGATCATGGATGGCTGAGACGATCACATCGGAATAGTCGTTGAGCAGTGGAATGACATGTTCGGGCGCCGTGTCGCTGATGCGCGTGAATCCGCGCAAATCGCTGAACCAGACCACCGCGTCGATCCGCTCCGCAATGCCGCGCACGATTCGTCCACTGAGCACGCGTTGGCCGGCGTCGCGGCCAAGATAGGTCTGCATCAGCGTTTGGGTCATGCGGGCGAGCGATATCGTTTTGATGGCAAGCGCCAGATAGGGAACGATGCGTTCGAGCGCGGCGATCTGGTCGGCGTTGAAGCCCGCAGGCGCCTTGGTCCCCCATGACGAGTACACGGCATCCATCTCACCGATGGTACCCTCCGCGGTAAAGCGGCTGACGATCGCGACGTAGTCGGTCATCCCTGCTGCGAACCAGTCCGGCAGCAGCGAGAACTCGTCCTTGGTATCGGGGTTCAGACGGCGGCGCAGCAGCGGCGCACCGGTTTGCAGCATGTTGTGGAAGGGGCTGCGCCGCCAGATATCGGTCGCCTGTTCATCCAGGGATACGGGTGCGGATGCATCGGCGTCTTCCAGGCTCGTGCGACCATAATCGTAGACGGGGTCCTCGTCAGGCCCAAAACCCCAGCGGAACAGGCGGCCTTCGTGAACCGGATGGAGCGTGTCGATAAACACGTGGGCCCGATCGAGGGGAATTCCGGCGGCGGCGCAACGCTCGCAGAACGCAGAAACAATGTCAGTTTCAGGGGTGCCGGTCAGGCCGGCTCCAGTCAGCCATGCCGACAATTCGCTGAACAGCTTCTCATCCATGCGGCGATTATACCGACGCAGCGTTTACTCGACGCGGCGGAATATTTGGACGGCGTCCACCGCATCCGCCATGTGGTAACCGGTCGGTCGCGATGTAAGGGCTGGCAAAGGTCAGCGCCAGCCAAGGCGCGGGGCGACATGCTTGAGGATCGCCTCGATGACGTGGGCGTTATAGTCGACACCGAGCTGGTTGGGGACGGTCAGGAGCAAGGTGTCGGCCTCGGCGATCGCTTCGTCGTGTGCGAGCTGCTCGACCAGGACGTCCGGCTCGGCGGCGTAGCTGCGGCCAAAAATGGCGCGCGTATTATCGCCGAGGAAGCCGATCGTGTCCTCGTCCTCGTTCCCGCGCCCGAAATAGGCGCGGTCGCGGTCGTCCAGGAGCGCAAAGATACTGCGGCTGACCGACACCCGCGGCTCGCGCGCGTGACCGGCAACCTTCCACGCCTCACGGAATTTCCTGATCTGCGTTGCCTGCTGGATGTGCAACGGCTCTCCGGTCTCGTCATACTTCAGCGTCGAGCTCTGCATGTTCATCCCAAGCTTGGCCGCCCACTCCGCGGTGCCATCGGAACCCGCGCCCCACCAGATTCGATCGCGCAGGCCTTCCGAATACGGCTCGACGCGCAGCAGGCCGGGCGGGTTCGGGAACATCGGCCGAGGGGCGGGGCGCGCAAAGCCCTCGCCACGCAGTACCTCGAGCAAGACCTCGGTGTGGCGTCTGGCCATGTCGGCGTCGCTCATCCCTTCGGGCGGCGCGTAGCCGAAGTAGCGCCATCCGTCCTGCACCTGCTCGGGCGAGCCGCGGCTGATGCCCAGTTGCAGGCGTCCGCCGGCGATGATGTCGGCCGCGCCGGCGTCCTCGGCCATATAGAGCGGGTTCTCGTACCTCATGTCGATGACCGCCGTGCCGATCTCGATCCGCGAGGTCTTTGCACCGACGGCAGCCAGGAGCGGGAAGGGGGAGCCGAGCTGTCGGGCGAAGTGATGCACCCGGAAATAGGCTCCATCCGCGCCGAGCTCTTCGGCGGCCACCGCCAGGTCGATCGATTGCAGGAGCGCGTCGGACGCCGAGCGCGTCTGCGATTGCGGTGAAGCCGTCCAATGGCCGAATGACAGGAAGCCGATCTTTTTCATGGATATGGGTCGGGGATGCGTTCGGTTCGCGCTCTTCTAACCTGAAACATTTCGAATGGACCAGGTGGATACACACGCTGCACCAGTTTGACACACAACACCGTTGCCCGCGCGCCGACAAACGGAAACTTGCCACAGCAAGTCCGAACGTTTGCGTAGGCGCATTGATCTGTGCGCATTGACAGCCATTCAGCGCGTCCATAGGCTATTTTGACAACGCATTTCGCTTCAAAAAATCGCCGACGCGGGTCTCGGCCATGGCCGGCGTCACGGCCAGGCCGACGGGAGGATTGCCATGTTCGAGCAAAGCCTGAAGGTTGCGTCGGCTGTTGCAGCGTTGTTGTTGGCGCAGGTGCTGATGTTGTCGTGCGGCGGACCGGCGTCCGCCGTCGACTGGAACTTCTACATGCATCAGTCGGCGCCGAATTTCGCGACCTCGCGCGGCGCAAAAATGTTTACCGAACAGATCGAGAAGGCGACCAACGGCGAGCTCAAGGTTCGCCTGCATCTGGCCGGCACCCTGCAAATCAACGCCAGCAATATTACGCAGGCGGTGGGCGAGAATGTCGTGCAGATCGGCGATGACCTGTTCAATTCGGGCAATATCCCGGTCGCCGGCATCCCGCGATTGCCGATGCTCATTCAATCCTACGAAGACTTCGCCAAGGCGGACGTGGTGCTCAAGCCCTACATCGACAAAGCCTTCGGTCAAAAGGGCTCGACCGTTCTCGCCTCCTACACCTACCCGATGCAGTTCATGTGGGGGCGCAAGAAGATCGAATCGCTTGACGACATCAAAGGCCTGAAGCTGCGGGTGGCGCAGCCCGAACAAGGTGAGTTCGTCCGGCGATTCGGGGGGACGTCGATCACGATGAGCGCGCCTGAAGTCCCCTCCGCCCTCGATCGCGGCGTGGTCGACGGTATTTTCACCGCCGGCGTGGGCGCCGTGCTGTGGAAAGACCTGCTCAAATACGGCTACGTTCTGATCGTCAACGTCAACAATTCGTATTTCATCGCCAACACCGATGCCTACGGCAAGCTGTCTCCCGATCTGCAAGGTAAGCTGCGCCAGGTTGCGCAGGAGAGTGCGCGCTGGGACCAGGATACGATGCAGAAGGAGGAGGCGGAGTCGGTGCAGATCCTCACCGGGATGGGATATATCTTCACCAAGGCGAAGCCGGAGGAGATCGCGCGCGCGGTTGACGCCATGAAGCCCTACTGGGACGAATGGGCGAAGTCGCGCGGGCCCGACGTCATCGAGGCGCTGGCAAAGGTCCGCACCGCACTGGGGCGATAAACCTGGCATTTGTAAATGGGAAAGATCGAGCAGGACCGCGCCCCTGGCAGTGCGTCTGCGCGAACGCTTCCGGAAACCATCGTCGAGCGGGTCTGCAAGCTCGCGTGCGTCGCGGCGTTGGTCGTGATGCTGGTCGTGATCGGCGCCGACATCGTGACCCGGTCGCTGTTCAACTTTTCGTTCGAGATTTCGGACGAGCTTGGCGGCTACATGCTGGTGGTGATCGCTTTCGTCAGCCTGCCGGTGTGCCAGGCCAACGACAGCTTTCATCACGTGGAATTTGTTCAATCGCGCCTGTCGGCGCGCGGGCGCAGCGTTTCCCGCGTGATTTTCGATCTGTTGTCGCTGGCGTTCTGCGCCGCGCTGCTGTGGCAGCTGGCCCGGCTTGAAATCTCGTCATGGCGGTTCGACGATCACGCGCCGACCTACCTCGCAACGCCGCTGTGGATCCCACGGCTCGCGATGGTCGTCGGGGCCGCCGCGCTGGCGTTCACGATGGTGCGGACGCTGGCGGCGGATGTCGCGAGGCTGTTCAACACGGGGAAAAGGCCCCTCCCCCGCTTGCGGGAGAGGGTTAGGGAGGGGGGAGGCAGGGGGCATGAGCCCTGAGCTGCAGATCATCGCGACCTTCGCGGCGTTCCTCGCGTTGCTGACCTGCGGCAT
>JBPYFJ010000027.1:0-65360 GCA_051985675.1 Xanthobacteraceae bacterium
TGTTCTACGGAATGATGTCCGAGCGCGTACGCATCTGGATCGATATCATCGGCGGCTTTCTGTTTCTGCTGCCCATTTGCATCATCCTTGTCTATTTCACGTGGCCCTGGTTCGTGGATTCCTGGCGCATCGATGAAATGTCCTCGAATGCCGGCGGCCTCGTGCGCTGGCCGGTCAAGCTCATCCTGCCGGTCGGCTTCAGCTTGATGGCGCTGCAGGGCGTCTCGGAAATCATCAAGCGCATTGCGGCGCTCGAGCACGTGGTCGACATGCACTTCGACTACGAAAAGCCGCTGCAATGAGTTTTGTGCGCGACAACATGGCTCCCCTGATGTTCGGGGGCATGGTGTTGTTCATGTTGATCGGCTATCCGGCCGCCTTCTCACTGGCCGCCACCGGTCTGTTCTTCGGTTTTCTCGGCATCGAATTTGGCCTGATCGCGCCGAACTTTCTCGGCAACCTCACCTACCAGCTGTTCGGGATCGTCTCCAACGACCTGCTGCTGGCGATTCCGTTCTTCACCTTCATGGGCGCGATTCTGGAACGCTGCGGGCTCGCCGAGGATCTGCTCGACTCGATCGGCCAGCTGTTCGGTCCGGTGCGTGGCGGGCTGTCCTACGCGGTGATTTTCGTCGGCGCCATTCTGGGCGCGATCACCGGCACGGTCGCCGCCTCGGTCATCGCCATGGGCGTAATCTCGATGCAGCCGATGATCAAATACGGCTACTCGGTCCGCCATACCATGGGCGTGATCGCAGCGTCGGGCACCATCACCCAGCTGATCCCGCCCTCGCTGGTGCTGGTCGTGCTCGCCGATCAGCTCGGACGCTCGGTCGGCGACATGTATGCGGGCGCGATCGGGCCGAGCATCATCCAGCTCGCGCTGTTCTGCCTGTTCGTGCTCGGCGTCAGCTACGTGCGGCCCAAGGATGTCCCGGCGCTGCCGGCGGAAGCGCGCACCCTGTACGGCTGGAAGCTGTGGTACAAATGCCTGCGCGGGATCATCCCGTCACTTGGCCTGATCTTCCTGGTTCTGGGCACGATCTTCCTGGGCCTCGCCACTCCGACCGAAGCCGGCGCCATGGGCGCGGTCGGCGCGATCGCGCTCGCCGCGTTTCAGCGCACGCTCACCTGGCCGTTGCTCTATCAGGGCATGGCGTCGACCATGCGGATCACCGCGATGGTCGTCTATATCCTGATCGGCGCGCGCGTGTTCAGCCTGGTGTTCCAGGGTGTCGGCGGCAAGGTCTGGATTGAGGATCTACTCACTTCGCTGCCGGGCGGGCAGGTCGGGTTCCTGGTGTTCGTCAACGCCTTCATTTTTGTGGTCGCGTTCTTTCTCGATTTCTTCGAGATCGCCTTCATCATCATCCCGCTGCTGGCGCCCGCGGCCGATCGGCTGGGAATCGATCTGATCTGGTTCGGGGTCCTGATCTGCGCCAACATCCAGACCAGCTTCATGCACCCGCCGTTTGGTTTCGCGCTGTTCTACCTGCGCGGCATCTCGCCGCCGTCAATCAAAACGGCGGACATCTACTGGGGAGCGATCCCCTGGGTGTTTCTCCAGGTCATCCTGGTCGTCATCGTGATCTTCTGGCCGGGCTCGGTGACTTACTGGATCGACAGCGGGAAGAAGATCGATCCGAACAGCATCAAGATCGAGATCGAGCAGCCGGATTTGCCGCCGATCGATTTCAGCACGCCGCCGAAGATCCAGTAGTTCGACGGCCTCGCTGCGCAGGCAACGAGGCCGCATGTCTTGTGCGCGTCAAGCGCGCGTGCGCATGCGCATCATGAAACTGTCGTAGGAAAGCTCGGCGACCTGGAGCCATTGGTAGGAATCGCTGCGGTAGGTGGTCAGGCTGTCGAGCATGCGCTTGAACATCGGGTTGGTCTGCGCGATCTCGGCGTAGAGCTCGTTCGCCGCCTTGTAGCAGGCCTCCATCACCGGCTGTGGGAATGCGCGCAGTTCGGCGCCGGTCGCGACCAGGCGCCTTACGGCCTGCGGGTTCTGGACGTCGTACTTCGCCGTCATCCACACACCGGCTTCGCGGCCACAGGCCTGGATGAGCGCCTGGTACTGTTTGGGAAGTTCATTCCACTTGGCGAGGTTGACCAGCAGGTGCGGCTGGGCTCCGCCTTCCCACCAACCCGGATAGTAGTAGTACTTGGCGACTTTGACGAAGCCGAGCTTTTCGTCGTCGTAGGGGCCGACCCATTCGGCCGCGTCGATCGTCCCCTTCTCTAGTGCGGGAAAGATATCGCCGGCCGCCAGTTGCTGCGGAACCAGGCCGAGCTTGCCGACGATGCGTCCGGCGAAGCCGCCGATCCGCATCTTGAGCCCGGACAGGTCCTCGACCGATTTGATCTCCCGGCGGAACCAGCCACCCATCTGGCACGTCGTGTTGCCGGTTGGCATGCCCCAGACGTTGTAGGTGGCGAAGAATTCGTTGAGCAGGTCCATCCCGCCGGCATGTTCCTGCCAGGCCTCCTGCTGACGGGTGTTGAGGCCGAAGGGAAGCGCAGTCCCGAACGTGAAGCAGGGATCCTTGCCGAAGTAGTAGTAGCTCGCGGTGTGGCCCATCTCCACGGTTCCGTTCTGCACGGCGTCAAGCACCTGCAACCCGGGAACGATCTCGCCGGCGGCGAACACCTGGATCTGGAACTTGTTGTCGGTGATCTCGGCGATGCGCTTGGCCATGTACTCGGGACAGCCGTAAAGCGTGTCGAGCGATTTCGGCCAACTCGCGGTCAGCCGCCACTTGATCTCAGGCATGGATTACGCGATGGCCGGCGCAGCAACCGCCGAGCCGGCGAGGCCGACACCGGCCGCCTTCAGGAATTCACGACGTTTCATGGCGTTTCCCCTCGGGTTGTCATCGGTCCGCCGACTCGAGGAGAATTATTTCGTCGCATTCCCGCCGTTGTCGGCGGCCGACGCCGCGATTGTAGGACGAGGCGCGGGAAAGAAGAAAGGCCCCGAAGCCGCGCCTCGGGGCCTTTTGCATATTCTACTTTCGAACGATCACCCGCGTCGCAAGGCGCGGATCTGGAAGGTATCGAAAGTATATTCGGCGACCTGCCACCACAGGTACTCGTCACCCCGGAACGCGGCCATGCTCTCATAGACCTTCTTGAATTCCGGGTTCTTGGCCGACGTCTCCGCGTAGATCTCGTTCGACGCCTTGTAGCAGGCCTCCAGCACCGGCTGGGTGAACGGCCGCATCTCGGCGCCGCCGGCGACCAGCCGCCGCAACGCCGCCGGGTTGGCGGCGTCGTACTTGGCAACCATCCACTCGTTGGCGACGGCCGAGGCGCTGCGCAGGATCGACTTGTAGCCTGCAGGCAGCGCGTTCCACTTGTCGATATTGAAGAAGTTATGCAGCATCGCGCTGCCTTCCCACCAGCCGGGATAGTAGTAGTACTTGGCGACTTTGTAGAAGCCGAGCTTCTCGTCGTCATAGGGGCCAACCCATTCGGCGGCGTCAATCGTTCCTTTTTCCAGCGCCGGGTAGATGTCGCCACCCGCGATCTGCTGCGGAACGGCGCCGAGCTTTTGCAGGACGGTGCCGGCGAAGCCTCCGATCCGCATCTTGAGGCCGTTGAGTTCGCCGACGTCCTTGATCTCCTTGCGGAACCAGCCGCCCATCTGAGCGCCGGTGTTGCCGGCCGGAATGGCGTAGATGTTGAACTTCTTGTAGAAGTCGTTCATCAGATCCTGGGCGCCGCCGAAGAACATCCAGGCGTTCTGCATGCGGGTGTTGAGCCCGAACGGAACCGCGGTGGCGAACGCGAACGTCGGGTCCTTGCCGAAATAATAGTAGGACGCGGTATGGCACATCTCGACGGTGCCGTTCTGAACCGCGTCGGCGGCGGAGAGGCCGGGCACGATCTCGCCGGCGGCGAACACTTGAATCTGAAACTTGTTGTCGGTGGCTTCCGCGACCGCCTTGGCGAATACTTCAGCGGCGCCGTAGATCGTGTCGAGCGACTTCGGAAAGCTCGAGGTCAAGCGCCATTTGAGTTCCGGCGCCGATTGCGCGATCGCGGGACTGGCGACCGCCACCGCCGCAGCGCCTACGCCGGCGCTCTTGAGAAATTCACGTCGTTTCATTCACTCCTCCCAGAGAGTTGATTTTCAAGGAAATACGGACCCGGACGTGGCGCCCGGATAACACGAAAGGGAGGTCGGTGGGAGCCCAAAATGCGCCCGGTATGCGACCAATTGCGCTCTTCAGGGTGTGTGCGCCGCGACGGTCGGCCCAGGTCTAACCCGATCCGCGGGCCTATTTGGTCACGTCGACGTTAAGTTCCATCTTCGGATGGATGCCGCAGAACACCAGAAACGATCCGGTTGCCGGAAACGCGATCTCGACGGTTTCGCCGGGCTCCTGCGCGCCGGAATCGAACTCGAGCTTCGGATCAAACACACGCACATTGTGGGTGCGGGAATCGTTGTTGAGGATCCACAGGTGCGAGCCTGCTTTGATCTTCACGTGCGTCGGGCTGAACTGCTTCTCGCGCTGCGAGATCGTGGTGACGTCGACCGCGGCGCCGTCCGGTCGTATCGTCTCGGCGCTGATCGTCGCCGGCGGCTGCGGATCATCGTCCGCGGACAGCGTCGCGAGAAAGGCGAGCAGAGCGGAGCGCTCCTCACTGGAGAGCGAGAGCCTGCGCACCAGATCCGGCGCCACGCTCTTGCGCTCGACCACGCCCTGCTCGTAGTGGCGCAGCACGTCGTCGAGGCTCGCCAACGACCCGTCATGCATGTACGGCTCCGAGCGCTTGAGCTCGCGCAGCCCCGGCGTCTTGAACGCGTGGTCGGCGGCGGCAAGGTGCAACACCGCGCCGCGGCCGCGATCCGCATCGGGCAAGCCGATGTCGTAGAAATTGCCGTCGGTGAAGGCGAAGCCGGTATGGCAATTGACGCAGCCGGCCTTGCCGGCAAACAGCCTGAACCCGTCGACCTCCTGGGGCGTCAGCGCCTTGTCATCGCCGTCGACCCACCGGTCGAAGCGGGTCGGCGGTGACACGAGCGTGCGCTCGTAGGTCGCGATCGCCTTGGCCAGGTTCTCGTCACTGACCTTGGGATCCTGCGGAAACGCCTTGGCGAAGGCCTGCCGGTAATCGGGATCGGCGGCGAGCCGCGCGATCAGCGGCGCTTTCGGCTGCGCCATCTCGTCGGGCGATTCGATCGGACCAAACACTTGCTGCTCGAGATTTCGAGCGCGCCCGTCCCAGAACACCGGATGCGCCCACGCGAGGTTCCACAACGTCGGCGTATGACGGCCAAGCCGCTGGCCGGATACGCCGGTGCCGCGCTCGCGACCGTCGGCGAAGCCTTTCTCGCGGATGTGGCAGGTCGCGCACGCCGTGCTGCCGTCAACCGAAAGCTTCGGATCGTGAAACAGCTTTTCACCGAGGCTGCGCTTGGCTTGCGTGAACGCATTGTCGGTGGGGAATGGAACGGCCGGCGGCCGGCGGAACGCTGCTTTGAGCGCCGCCAGATCCGGCTCGGTCCCGGATTGAGCCGCCAAGGCCGCCAGTCCGCCCGCCGCCGCGCCGGCGAGAAACGCGGCGCCCAGCAGCATCGGCAGCGGTCGGATCGACATCAGCCTCGTCACATCAGTTTGGCCGACGCCTTTTGGATCGCCGCGACGTCGGTAGCCACGGCGGCCGCACTCTTGACCGGCACCTTGGGCGGAACCGGTGCGGGCCAGACCTTTTTGAGCTGCGCGAGCCTGTTTTGCACGGTCTTGCGCGCGTCCGCGTCCTTGCGCCCGAGCTCGCTCGCGACGCTGTCAATCATCCGCTCGGCCTGCCACACGAAGCCGCGCGAGTCCTGATATTCGACCGGCTTGGCGATGCGGCCCTTCACGATCGCCCCTTCGTATTCATTGGCCGCGGCCTTGAGCGCCATGATCGCGGTCGCCATCACGAAGTTCGGCCAATCCTTTTCCTTCGCCTTGAGCCCGGTATCACCGGCGGCGAGCGCCGCCATGACCGGCTCGAGCGTCGCGGCGTAGTCCGCGCCGCTCTTTTGTTTCACCGCATCGGCGAGCTTGAGCAAGGCGCTGTCGAACGGCGGTGTGCCGTAGTCCGCAACCTTGTCCTTGATTGGGCCGTAGAGCTCTTCGGTCGGATGCAGGAAATGCGGCAGCGCCGCGTCCCATTGTCCGGCCCTGACCAGCTCGTCGCCGACCAGCAGGTGGCCGCGGATCAATGCGAGCGTGAGCGCGAACTGAAAATCCGGCGGCAGATCGGCCGGCACCCCGGCCTCGCCCGCTTCCCCGCCGGCCGGCATGTTGTGCTGCGCCAGGATCCAATGCGGGTTCGCCGTCGGCTGGGCGGACCCGACCCGCGAACCGTGATGAGGCACCACCCCAGCGGTCGCGGCCGGCGTCGCGCCCTGCGCCAGCGCCGCCGCGCTTCCGCTTACAAACAAACCGACGCCGATCCAGATCTTGGTGGTTGACTTCATTGCGCGGCCTCAAGAACGTGGCGTCAAGCGGTAGCGTCTTGGATGGCGCCGGACAATAGGTGCGCCTGCGCGATATCGTCCAATCCAGACGCTGTTTATAGCTATTCCAATCGGGCAGAAGATGCAGATCGTCATTGGCAACGTGCTGTCGGCAGCCGACCTCGACAGTGTGCGGCACGCGCTTGCGAGCGTGCACTTTGTCAACGGCCGGGAGACCGCCGGGTTTGCGGCGCGCACTGTCAAACATAACCTGCAAGCCACAACCGAGCCGGCACTCGAGCGCATCCGCACGATGGTGACCGAGCGCATTCTAGCCAACGAGGTCTTCGGGCTTGCGGTGCGGCCAAAGGCCTTGTCGCTGATGTTCTCGCGCTACGATTGCGGCATGCGCTACGGCGCGCACGTCGATGATGCCATCATGCACGGCATGCGCGCCGATGTGGCCTTCACGTTGTTCCTGTCGGACCCGCAGAGCTACGATGGCGGCGAACTCATCGTTGATACCGCAGCGGGCGAGGACGCGACCAAGCTTGCGGCCGGCGCGCTTGTCGCCTATCCGGCGACCAGCCTGCATCGCGTCGCCGAGGTGACGCGCGGGACGCGGCTCGCCGCGGTCGGCTGGGCGCGCAGCTTCGTGCGCGATGCGGCGCAGCGCGAGTTGTTGTTTGATCTCGACACGGCACGACGCAAGCTGTTCGCGCAACAGGGCGCGACCGCGGAGATCGACTTGCTGTCGAAATCGCTCGCCAACCTGATGCGGATGTGGGCGGAGGATTAGCGCATGTCCCGGAAAAGTGGATACCGGTTTTCCGAAAAGGACATGCGCAAAACACAAAGACTCTAGCGCGTATCCGCTTCGGGATGCGCTCTAGGCCTCGATCACGATCTTGGGCGCCGGCTTGCTTGCGCCGGCGAGCCCTGCGCGGACGCGCGCGGCGATCTCGCGATAGATCCTGGCGTGCGCGCCGTCCGGCTCGGTCGCCACCACCGGCAGGCCGGCGTCGGACTTCTCCCGGATCGCCATGTGCAGCGGCACCTCGCCCAGGAACGGGACGCCCTGCCGCTCGGCCTCGTGCTGCGCGCCGCCGTGACCAAAGATGTCCGCCCGGGTCCCGCATTCCGGGCACTGGAAGTAGCTCATGTTCTCGACGATGCCGAGCACCGGCACGTTGACGCGCCGGAACATGCCGATGCCGCGGCGCGCGTCGACCAGCGCGAGGTCCTGCGGGGTCGACACGATCACCGCGCCCTTGAGCGGCACCTGCTGCGCCATGGTCAGCTGTGCGTCGCCGGTGCCCGGCGGCATGTCGACCACCAGCACGTCGAGCGCGCCCCACTCGACCTCGCGCAGCATCTGCGTCAACGCCGACATCACCATCGGGCCGCGCCAGATCATCGGCGTTTCCTCCTCGATGAGGAAGCCGATCGACATGACCTTGAGGCCGTAGCCTTCCATCGGGCGCAGGCGGGTGCCGCCGATTGTCTGCGGCTTGCCGCGGATGGCGAGGAGCTTGGGCACCGAGGGTCCGTAGATGTCGGCATCGAGCACGCCGACCTTCAACCCGAGGTCGCGCAATCCGAGGGCAAGGTTGACGGCGGTGGTGGATTTGCCGACGCCGCCCTTCCCCGATGCGACCGCGATGATCGCCTCGACCCCCGGCACCGCCGGCTGCTGTCCGACGGGCGCACGGCCGTGCGGCCGCGCACCGGGGGGCGGCGCTGCCGGCGGACGCGCCGCGGGAGGCGCGGCCGGCGGGCGCGCGCCGGTCGAGCGTTCGCCGGTGAGCGCCACCATCGCGGAGACGACGCCCGGCACGGCGCGAACCGCAGCCTCGGCCGCTTTGCGCACCGGTTCCCAAGCCGGCACCACCGCGGCGTCGACCGTGATTGAAAAGAACACCTTGCCGTCGGTGACAATCACGTCCGACAGCTTGCCGGTCGCCGGCAGCGCGGCACCGTCCGGGCTCGCCACCCGCGCGAGCGCGCTTAGAACATCCGACTTCTCGACCGCCATGCGAACTCTCCGGGGCAACCCGCCTTGATCTAATACGGTGTCCCTGGGTTGACGAGACCCCCGGCACCATGAACTTTGCGGATTTGTAAAAGCGGCGCGAAGGAGGAAGCGATGGCGAAGGTTGCGTTCCTGGGTCTCGGCGTCATGGGCTACCCCATGGCAGGACACCTGAAGACCAAAGGCGGCCACGAGGTCACCGTCTACAATCGCACCGCTGCCAAGGCACAGAAGTGGGTTGAGCAGTTCGGCGGCCGCAGCGCCAAGACCCCGAAGGAGGCCGCCGCCGATCAGGATTTCGTCATGGTCTGCGTCGGCAACGACAACGACCTGCGCGAGGTCGTGCTCGGTCCCAATGGCGCCATGCACGGTGTCAAGCGCGGGGGAATGCTCGTCGACCACACCACCGCCTCGGCCGAGCTCGCGCGCGAATTTCATGCCGAGGCCAAGCGGCGCGGCTTTGATTTCATCGACGCGCCGGTGTCCGGCGGCCAGGCCGGCGCCGAGAACGGCGTGCTCACGGTCATGTGCGGCGGCGATCCCGAACCGTTCGGACGAGCCGAGAAAGTGATCGCCGCCTATGCGCGCGCCTGCACGCTGATCGGCGCGTCGGGCTCGGGGCAGCTCGCCAAGATGGTCAATCAGATCTGCATCGCCGGCACGGTGCAGGGCCTCGCCGAAGGTCTGCATTTTGCCAAGCGCGCCGGCCTCGATATCGAAAAACTGATGGCGACCATCTCCAAGGGCGCCGCGCAGTCCTGGCAGATGGAGAACCGCTACAAGACCATGGTCGCTGGCAAGTTCGACTTCGGCTTCGCGGTGGACTGGATGCGCAAGGACCTGGCGATCTGCTTTGCCGAGGCCAACCGCAACGGGGCGCTGCTGCCGATGAGCGCGCTGGTCGATCAGTTCTATGCCGAGGTACAGAAAATGGGCGGCAAGCGCTGGGACACCTCGAGCCTGATCGCGCGGCTGGAGCGCTGAGACGCGCCGGCGCTTATGCGGCCGCGCTCGGACGCGCCGAAATCTCGGCATGCCAGCGCAGGACATTGCGCAAGTCGTCGCCGACCGCAAGCCGCGCGGGCTTCATGACATCGATGGCGACAAGTCCGGTGATATCAGCGACGGTGAAGCGATCACCCGCCACGTAAGGGCGCGTCGCCAGCTCGCCGTCGAGCAGCCGCAGAAATTGCTCGACGCGCGGCTTGTTGGCTTCGCCCCAGGCTGCGACCTGCGGGTTCTCGAGCGCTTTCATGCCGGGGTTGAGATGGCGAAGCACCTGCGCCACGCCGAACAGCAGCTTGTGCTCCATTCGCCGGTTCCACATTTCGACCATGGCGGCATCGAGCCCAGGACGCCCGAACAGCGCCGGCTCGGGTTTGAGCGCTTCGAAATAGCGACAGATCGCGATCGATTCCGTGATCACCGTGCCGTCGTCGAGAACGAGGCTCGGCAGCTGCTGCAACGGGTTGATCGCCGTATAGGCCGGCCCCTTGTGCTCGAGCTTGCTAAGATCGACCTGCTGCTTGTCGATCTCGATGCCTTTTTCGGCCAAAAAGATGCGCACGCGCCGCGGATTGGGAGCGCGGCCGCCGTCGTAGAGCTTCATGAGTGCGTGTCCTCGACTACCGCGGGCATCTAAGGGCCATATTAAGGAATTGCCGCCACCATTGGGATGGGGCAAGGGCATCACAGTTCGGGAGCGGGCGGCAATCGTCCGCTTGGCCTATTCCGGGAAATGCCTATGTTGACCACATGCCGATTGAGTCCCCCTGCACCAAGATTTGCACACTCCATCCCATCTTGCGCATTTGCATCGGTTGCGGGCGTGACCTCGCCGAAATCGAACGCTGGTCACAGCTCTCGGCGCACGAGCGGGCCGCGGTGATGACCACGGCGCGGCTGCGTCTCGGCGAGCTCTCACGCGATCCGTCGGCGTGACCCGAGGCACCCATGCGGCATGCGCTTCTTTGGATCTTGTTGCTCGGGCTCGCCCTCGCCGTCGTGGTCATGGCCACTGGGAACGGCCAGGGCACAATCGGCGACCTGACGAGCGGTGATTTTGCCTCGCTGCTCGTCAACGTTGCGTGGCTGGTTCTGATCGCCGGCGTGCTGATCGCATTGTTCCGCGACCGGCTGACCAAAGCGCTCGAAGCCGCCGTGCTCTGGATCGTGATCGCCCTGCTGCTGATGCTCGGTTATACTTATCGCTTCCAGCTGCACGACATCGCCGACCAAGTGATGGCGGAGCTCGTTCCGGGGCGGATCGCCGACAGTGGACGCACGGTGGCGCTGGCGCGCGCCCAGTCGAGCGATTTCCAGATTACGACCGACGTCAACGGCCACACCATTCCGATGATCCTCGACACCGGCGCGAGCTCGGTCGTGCTGACCAACGAGGCCGCCAAGGCGGTCGGCCTGCCGGTCGAGGTGATCAAATATACGGTGAACATTGCGACCGCCAATGGTCACACCAAGGCCGCCGAGGTGACGCTCGATCGCGTCGCGGTCGGCAGCATCGTGGAGCGCTCGGTGCCCGCCTTGATCGCGCAACCCGGCCAGCTTAAGACCAGCCTGCTCGGCATGAGCTTTCTCAACCGGCTGCAGAGCTGGGAAGTGCGCGGCGACAAGCTGGTGCTGCGCGGATATCCCTAGAGCGTGATCGTGATGAAAGGCGTCGGCGTCGCACTGTTTGCGGCAGGCATCGCGCTCGGCGGGACCATCGCGGCGGCGGTCGGCGGGCCGTGCAGCGAAGCGCTCGCCGACCTCGATCGCCGGCTCGAGCTCAACGTCGCCAAGCGCTCGAAGCCGCGGCCGACGACCCAGCAACCCGCAAAACCCGCGCCGGCCCCGCGCGCGCTGCCGGAGCAGCGCTACGACCCGCCGCTCGCGCTCGCGCGCAAGCTCGATGCCGAAGGCAACGAGGACTGTCACAAGGCGGTGGCCGAGGTCGAGATGCTGATCAGCCAGTAGGTTGGCGCGCGGTCAGCCGCCAGTGGCCGACATCGGGATCTGCGCGAGATCCAGCGGCTGATAATGCGCCAGCGTCTGCAAGCTTGCAATGTCGGTCAATTCGACCAGGCGTGAACGGGTGGTGATCAATTGTTCCGCACGCAATTGCTGCATGACGCGATTGAGATGCGGGACACTTAGCCCCAACACATCGGCCATGACCTCCTGAGAGAACGGCAGATCGAAGCTCATCTTTTGCGCGCGTCCGACCGCCAGCAGACGGGCATGAAGTTCCAGCAGAAAATGCGCCATTCGCTCGAGCGGCGTGCGCCGGCCGAGATCAACGATGTGCTCGGCATAGATCGCCGCCTCATACGCGGCAAACCAGCTTAGCGCGAGCCCGAAGTGCGGCCGCTCATAGCAAAGCCGGGCATACGCATCGAGCGAGCAGATGCTGTAGGTCAGATCGCTCACCGCGACGACCGAGTAGATCGAGCGGTCGAAAAAGCTCACCGGAAAACCGATCACGTCGCCCGGCAGGATCACGTTGAGGATTTGCCGCTTCCCGCTGCGCAGCAGCTTGTAGCGGATCGCGTAGCCGTCCTTGACGAAGCAGAGGTTGCGATAGTGGTCGCCGACGACAACGAGGTCCTTCCGCTTTTTGATGATCCGCTCGCCCTCGACAATCAGTTCGAGGCTCCTGAGATCGGGCGCGCTGAGCGGCATGAAGCGCGACAGCCGCGCGACGAATGGATGTTCGGCGAGCGATACATCTCCAATTTGAGCTGCAATAATCATGGCAACACTCACAGCGCAATCTTACGTTTTTCTATTAATCCAGATCAATAACTGGAATGAATGCTAGCGCACATTCCGACCGATGCATTTCATGTGACCCGATGACGCAGCGATGACGTTGTATCGCGAAAATCCGCGAACATTGCGTTTCATAAATGTGCTTCGTCGCATCATCGACGAAAGTGGCATTGACCGCGCGACCTTCGCGGTTGGGTATGGAAATTCTGCGCGGCGTACTCGTGCGCGGCCGCGATAGCGACTAACGCCGCGCACAGCACGCTGGACAACAACAAGCGAGCCGGGGCGGCTCGAACGGATCAACGAGGAGGAAACAAGATGTTACGACAAGATCAGGAGCTTGGCAGCGTGTCCCGTCGCACGCTGCTATGGGCCGGCGTCGGCCTTGCCGGCAGCGCCGTGCTACCGTCCACGCTGACCATGCCCGCCTTTGCGGTCGGCATCAGCGACAATCCGCCAGTAGGGACCTGGCCGGCAGGCTCGGAAGGCGACACCGTCAGCGTCGGCGCCGCGGTGCCGCGCACCGGCACCTACGCGGTGCAGGGCGAAGACGAGCTCAAGGGTTGGCAGCTTGCGGTCGAGCACATCAACAACGGCGATCCCCTGCTCAAGAAGATCGCACCCAAGGTCAGCAAGGGCCTGCTTGGGAAGAAGGTCAATCTGCTAGCGGCCGACAGCGCCGCGAAGCCGAACCAGGCCGTGCAGGAGATCCAGACCTTCATCAACCAGAACAAGATCATGCTGATGACCGGCTCGACTTCGAGCGCGGTCGCGGTCGCGCTCAACAAATTCGCGCAACGCGAGAAGATCCTGTACGTGACCGGCATCTCCGGTTCGAACGATACCACCGGCAAGGACTGCGTGCGCTACGGCTTCCGCCAGAACTTCTACGGCGAGACCGCAGCCAACGCGATCGGCCCGGTACTGGTCAAACAGTTCGGCAAGAACCGGAAGGCCGCGTTCATGACCCCGGACTACACCTACGGCCACACTGTCACCAAGTCGGTGAACGACTATCTCACCAATAACGCCGGCTGGACCATGGTGACCAACCAGATCTCGCCGCTCGGTACCCAGGACTTCAGCCAGTATCTCACCAACATCGCCAACTCCGGCGCCGAGTTCCTGATCAATGTGAACTGGGGCCGCGACGCGGTGCTCTCGATCCAGCAGGCCAAGCAGTTCGGCATTCTGCCGAAGATGACGCTGGTCGTGCCTTACCAGATCCCGTTCCTGGCCAAAGAAACCGGGCCGGAGCTCACCGCCGGCGTCTATGCGGCAACCGATTTCTGGTGGACGCTGGAAGACAAGTACCCGCTCGCCAAGATGTTCGTCGAGGCGTTCGACAAGAAGTTCGGCTACAAGCCGGAGTGGGGCGCCAACAACGCCTACATGTCGTTTGCGATCTGGGCCCGGATGGTGTCGGAGGCGGGCTCATTCTATCCGCCCGACATCATCAAGCAGTACGAGAAGGGTGAGAAGTTCGATTCGACCGTCGGCGAGGTCTATTTCCGTCCGGAAGACCACCAGCTCGTCCGCCCCGTGATCATCGTCAAGGGCAAGGCGCCCAAGGACATGAAGAACAAGGAGGACTACTGGGAGGTCCTGGAGGTCGTACCGGGCGCGCCGCTGATGCAGAAGCCGGACGCCTTCGGCTGCAATCTCGGCGCCTACACCTGATCTCGACCTGACGCGTCGTGCCGCGGGCGATTCTCAGCGCTTGCGGCACGGCATTACGGCCGTTCGTCCGGAATTGCTCGACCGATGATCAATTGGGCCAATTTCATATCGCAATGCTTCAACGGCCTGGTGCTGGGCGCTCTGCTGGCGCTGGTCGCGTCGGGCTTGACCATCATCTACGGCATGCTCGGCGTGCTCAATCTCGCGCATGGCGCAATGTTCATGCTTGGCGGCTATGCCGGCTGGCTGACCTATACGTATACGGATTCCTTCCTCGCCGCGGTCCTCGCCGGCGCGCTTTTCGTCATGACCGTCGGCGTGCTGGTGGAGCGGGTGATCATCCGCCATTTCTACAAACGCCCGGGCGAGGATCAGCTGCTGGTCACCTTCGGGCTCGGCATCGTATTCGTCGAAGCGGTGCGGTTTTTCTTCGGCAGCCTGTCGAAAACCATGCCGCCGCCGCCGGCGCTGGTGGGCATCACACCGCTCGGCTTCATGTTCTACCCGACCTACCGCCTCGCGCTGCTCGGCATCGTCGCGGTCGCGCTGCTGGCGCTCTATCTCGTGCTCTATCGCTCGCGCATCGGCATGATCGTACGCGCCGGCATCGAAGATTCGGTGATGGTCGATTCACTGGGGATCGATGTCTACAAGGTGTTCATGCTGGTGTTCGGCATCGGTGCCATGGCGGCGGGCTTCGCCGGTATTGTCAATGCGCCGGTGGTCTCGATCGCGCCCGACGTCGGAGAAGCGATCCTCGTGCAGACCTTCGTCGTGGTCGTCATCGGCGGGGTCGGCTCGTTCCCCGGCGCCATCCTCGGGGGGCTGATCGCGGGCGAGATCGTCAGCATCACCTCCATGTTCAACCCAGGCTACTCCTACGTCATGCTATTCGTCGCCATGACGCTGGTGCTCGTGCTGCGTCCCTACGGGCTGCTCGGCACGGCGGGCCGCGAATGAGCGCGGTCATCTAATGCTCAGGCAACGTCCATTTGTGGTCGAGATTTTGACGGCCGCCGGTTTGCTCGCCGCGCCGGTCGTACTGCCGTACTTCGGATTTACGCCGACGACGATCAACCGCATCCTGGTCTGGGGCGTGTTCGGCATCGGTTTCGACATCCTGTTCGGCTTCACCGGCCTGCTCTCCTTCGGGCAGGCCGCCTTCTTCGGCACCGGGGGCATGGTTGCAGCCTATCTGCTCACGATGACGAATTTCCCCTACGTAATGGCGGCGCTCATCATCGGGACGGTCGTGGCCGGCGTCGTCGGTTACCTGGTCGGGCTGATCGCGCTGAGGCGCACCGGCATCTATTTCGCCATGATCACGGTGGCGATCGGCGAGGTTTTCTTCTTCGTCGAGTTCAATCCGCTCTCGGCCTATACCGGCGGCGAGAACGGGCTGCCGGGCGTGCCGCCGCCGTCGATCTACCTCGGCTTCACCACGATCCATTTCGATTCGAATGTGTTGCTCTACGCTTTCCTGGCGTTCTGGTACTTCGTCGGCATGGTGATCGCGCTGCGCATCGTGCGCTCGCCTATTGGCGCCGTGCTACGCGCCATCCGCGACAACCCCCTGCGTGCCGCCGCGGTCGGCCACAGCATCCATGGCTACAAGCTGACCGCCTTCGTGGTTGCCGCCGCCTATGCGGGCTTCGCCGGAGGTCTCCTCGGCCTGATGCAAGGCTTCATGCCGCCTGACGCCTTCATGTTCGATACGTCGGGGCAGCTGGTGATGCAGACGGCAATCGGCGGTACCGGCACGCTGTTCGGACCGTTGGTCGGTGCGACCGTGTGGCTCTATCTGAGCGACTTCCTGCAGACCACACTGCAGCTCGGCGCCAGCTGGAAGCTGGTGCTCGGCGTGATCTTCGTGCTGCTGGTTTGCTTTCTGCGCCACGGCTTGATCGGCGGCATCGAGGATTTCTATCGGCTGGTGAGCAGCTCCAGGAGAAAATCTAAACCTGTTGCCACCGACTTCGGACAGAGCGCCGCGCCGGGCCCGCGCCAACCGGCGATCGCCGCCATGCCGGCGCGCCACCGCGCAACCGACCGCACGAGCGGACCGATCCTGCAAGCCAAGGGCCTGACCAAGCACTACGGCGGCGTCGCCGCCAACAGCGACATCGACTTTGCGGTCGATCATGGCGAGTTGCGCGGCATCATCGGCCCGAACGGTGCCGGCAAGAGCACGTTCTTCAAGATGCTGACGTGCGAAGTGCCGCCCACCTCGGGGCAGATCGTCTTCGAGGGCCGCGACATCACCGGCATGACGGTGACCGACGTCTGCCAGCTCGGTCTCACCAAGAGCTACCAAATCAACCAGCTGTTCAATCGCCTGACCGTGCGCGAGAACCTAACGATCGCGGCGCTAGCGGAGCTGCGCGGCAAGTTCCGGCTCGATCTGTTCAAATCGCTCAGGAGCGTCCCTCGCCTCGACCAACAAGTCGAGCACACGCTCGTGCTGGTCGATCTGGTCGCGCGCGCCGACACCCCGGTGGCGGATCTCGCGTACGGCGAAAAGCGCCGGCTCGAGGTTGGCCTTGCGCTCGCGACCTCGCCCAGCCTGCTGCTGCTCGACGAACCGCTCGCCGGCATGAGCCCGCGCGAGCGCGTCGAGACGGTGCGGCTGCTCAAGTCGATCGCGCGCGGGCGCACCATGATCATCATCGATCACGACATGGATTCGCTGTTCGAACTGGTCGAACGCGTCACCGTTCTGCAGGAGGGCCGGGTGCTGGTGGAAGGCACGCCGGACCAAATCAAGGGCAACAGCAAAGTGCAGGAAGCCTATCTGGGCGGCGTGCACAACGTGTTGGCGGCCGAATGAGCCTGCTCGAGGTCACCGGTCTCAATACCTATTACGGGGATAGTCACATCCTCTTTGATGTCGCCTTGCGGGTCGACCGCAACGAGGTGGTGGCGCTGCTCGGCCGTAACGGCGCCGGCAAGAGCACGACCCTGAAAAGCCTCATGGGCGTGGTGACACCGCGCGGCGGCTCGATCGTCTTCGACGGCGCCGAAATCGCCGGCATGAAGAGCCACGCCGTCGCGCGTGCGGGCATGCAACTGGTGCACGAGGACCGCCGCATCTTCGGCAGCCTCACCGTCGAGGAGAACCTGATGCTGGCCGGGCTCACGGCCGAGCACCCTTGGCCGCTGGCGCGTATCTACGAGATGTTCCCGCGCCTGCGGGAACGGCGCGCAAGCCACGGCACCGATCTGTCGGGCGGCGAGCAGCAGATGCTGGCAATCGCGCGTGCGCTCGTGCGCGACCCCAAGATCATCCTGCTCGACGAGCCGTTCGAGGGGCTGGCGCCGGTGATCGTGCGGGATCTGATCAAGGCCTGCCGCGATCTGGCAGACGCCGGGCAGACGATTGTCCTGGTCGAACAGAATCTCGCGGCCGCGCTGACCCTGGCGCAGCGCGCCTACATCATCAACAACGGCCATATCGCGCACGAAGGGCCGACCAGCGAGATCAAGGCGCGGCCGAAAGTCCTGGAACGCTATCTCGGCGTCTAGGTGCCCTCGCCCGCGCCGGCGGCTCAGTGGCCCAGGATGGCGAGCGCGAAGCGCGCCGAGGCCACCAGCAGGAAGATGCCAAAGCCGATCTCCAGCCAGCGCTTGGGCAGCGCGTGCGCGAGCTGCGCGCCATAGCTCGCGGTGAAGCTCGACACCGGCGCCATCAGCGCAAAGCCGATCAGCGACACGAAGCCGATCGAGAGCGGCGGCGTCAGGCTTTGCTTGGGCAGGCCCGCCAGCATGAAGCCGATGGTGCCCGCAATCGTGATCGGCACGCCGAGCCCCGCCGATGTGGCGACTGCGCGCAGGATCGGCTTGCCGTGCATCGTCAGGATCATGTTGGAGACCGAGCCGCCGCTCACCCCCATCAGGGCCGAGCACAGTCCGACCACAAAGCCATAGGCCTTAAGCCCGGTCCCCTTGGGCAGATCGTCGGCGACACGCCAGTCGTCGCGACCGATCAACAACCGCAGCGCGATCAGGCTGGCGATCACCGCGAAGGCGAGCTGGAACACCCAGCCCGGCGCGAACGCGGCGATTAGCGCCCCGGTGCCGACGCCCACGACCGCCGGCAGCCACCACGCGCGCACGATCTCGTCCATCACCGCGCCGCGCTTGAGGTGCTCGCGGTAGGACCGAAACGTTGTCGGCACGATGATGGCGAGCGAGGTGCCGATGCAGAGCTGCATGCGCACCTCGACCGGCACGTTGAGGACGCCGAACACCTCGTAGAGCACCGGAACGATGATCGCGCCGCCGCCGATGCCGAACAGGCCGGCGAGGATCCCGGTGACGAGGCCGGCGACGACGATCATGCCGGCGAGCCAGGCGAGCTCGCCGACGGAAATTCCGAGGATCATGCGGCCTCGCTTCGCGCCGCGTATTCCGGCACGAGCTCGAGCGCACGCGCAAACAGATCGGCGCCGGCATCGGGCTTGACCGCCTGCGTCGCCAGCATGCGGCGAAACGCGCGCGCGCCGGGCACCGCATGAAACAGGCCGAGCACGTGCCGCACGATCGCGTAGAGCCGCGTACCGTGCGCGAGCTCGCGCTCGATATAGGGGATCAGCGCGCGGGCAGCCGCCTTGGCGGAGGGAAACGGCGCCGGCGCGCCGTAGAACAGCCGATCGACCTCGAGCAGACGCCACGGGTCGCGATAGGCCGCCCGCCCGAGCATCAGGCCGTCGACCTCGGTGAGCAACGCGAGGGAGCGCCGCAGGTCGTCGAGGCCGCCGTTGAGCAGGACCGGAAGGCGCGGATAGGCGCGCTTGAGCCGAAACACCCGCGCATAGTCGAGCGGCGGGATGTCGCGGTTCTCCTTCGGCGACAGACCCTCAAGCCAGGCCTTGCGGGCGTGCACGATCAGCGCGTCGACGCCGGCCGTTGCGACCGCGGCGGCGAGCTCATCGAGCGCGGCCTCCGGATCCTGGTCGTCGATGCCGAGCCGGCACTTGACGGTGACGGGGATCGCAACCGCTGCTTTCATGGCGGCCACGCAGTCGCCGACCAGCGCCGGCTCCGCCATCAGGCAGGCGCCGAAGCGACCCTCCTGCACGCGGTCGGACGGGCAGCCGACGTTGAGGTTGATCTCGTCGTAGCCGGCCTCGGCGCCGATGTGCGCGCAGTGCGCGAGCGCCACCGGATCCGAGCCGCCGAGCTGGAGCGCGACCGGGTGCTCGGCCGGATCGTGGCGCAGAAGCCGGGCGCGGTCGCCGTGGATCAGCGCCCCGGTGGTGATCATCTCGGTGTAGATCAGCGCGCGCCGCGTGAGCAGGCGGTGGAAGAACCGGCAATGCCGGTCCGTCCAGTCCATCATCGGGGCAATTGCAAACCGGCGATCGAGGTTACCCATCGGCTTTCGCCATGATCCGCGCAGCACCCTGCGCACTGCCGTTACATATCCGCCCGGGCGCGATAGCCCGCAAGCCATGCGCCTGCCGCATGAAGTTTGCCGTCATCGATGACTCCATGGATGCCCAATTTGGCCGGTTCCGGGCATCCATGGATAACATCATGATCCGGCAGAGTTTATTGGCCACGCGTTGTCCATGGATGCCCACTTTGGCGGAAGAGACACGCATGGTGCAGTTAAAGTAGTTTGTGAACTGGAGCTATGCGCCAGGAGCTCAACCGAAGGGACGCGCACAGTTACGCGTATTGGAACAGGAACATAAAGCCAAAATCCATGTGCAGCTGCTGGTGACAGTGGAACAGCGTCAGCCCTGGATGATCGGTAACGAAATCGAACTCGACCTCCTGGAAGCCGCCCATCATCACCACGTCCTTGATAACGCCGGCCGTCGGTTTGCCGCCAACACGCACCAGTTCGAAACTATGCCGATGCAGGTGCAAAGGATGAATATCATCGCTGGCGTTGCGGAACTTCAGCCGGTAACGGTGCCTTTCATGCACGGTGTACATCGGCTTGAGGGTTTCCATCGAGAAGGCTTTGTCGTTGAGCAGCCATTGATTAAAACCGTCGAGCGAGCCGTTGTGTTTGACTACGGTGAACTCCAGGGTCTCGTCCGGTGATGCCGGAGTAGCACCGGCTTTGCCGAAGATCGCGTAGTCCCAGTTGTAGGGCCGTGGCCTGCTCCACTGCGGCTTACCCTTGGCGTTGGCGTATTCGATCACAATGCCCATGCCATGGCCGCGGTCGTCGTCGCTGAGATCGCCCATGACCCAAACGCCGGGATGCTTCATCTCGACGATCGCCGAGATGCGCTCGGCGGTGCCGAGCCACAGCACCGGCACTTCGGCTTGTGTCGGCACGGGGTTGCCGTCGAGCGCGACGACTTTGAAAACGTGGCCAGGCAGGGCCAGACTTCGGATTTCTCCCGCGCTCGCGTTGAGCACGTGAAAGAGCACGCGCTCGCCGTGTTTGACGCGGATGGGCTCACCATGGCCGAGCATCTTGCCGTTGATGCCGAAGAGATCGTAGCCGACCTCGTAGCCCTTGGGACCCCCGAACTGCGCATCGGCCTTCTTGCCGATGTCCTGCAACTCCTCGATCGGCTCTCCAACGAGAAAATCCATGGCCATGTCGCCGCCCCGGCTGAACGACGGCAGGAATTCCTTGAGCACCAGGAACACCTCGCGATCATAGGCACCGGGATTGTTCGCCGGCTCGATATAAACGGGCCCGACTTGCCCGGTGTAAGTGCCCATACTGAGGTTGTTCATGGGCACAACGTGGGTGTGGTAGAAACGGAAGCCCGACGGCTGCGGCAAAAATGAAATGCGGCGCATACCGTGTGCTGGGATATAGGGTGTACCCTCTTCCGCAGCGCCATCAACATCAACAGGAACGAACTGACCGTGCCAATGTAGCTGCTCTGGCGTATCCGTGTCGTTGTAGATATCGACGACCACCCGCTTGCCTTCCGTCAGGCGCACCATCGGTCCCGGAAATTGTCCATTGTAGAGCGTGGTCGACACGATGTGCTCCGGCGACAGCTCGACGAGGCCGGTCACGATACGCAGCGTGTAGTCAGCTTTCTCAGGGAGCGCATCGGCAGCGGGCTGAGCGATCTGCGGTGCCGCGAGCATTAGCGGGAGCGTTCCGGCAGACTTGAGCAACGAACGTCGATTGATATTCACAATGTCAACCTTCCGTTCCTGATCTGCGATGACAACTTGGCGTGGTGCCTCTGTACCGTCGCCACATTTCCTTGAACGTGAAGACGCTGGCGTGATGGGCAAAACTGATTTATGGCGCCGCAATTAACTCAGCGTGATGAAGCACATGAGAAACATGCCGGATCCCACAGTCAATGTCCGCTACATGGTAGATGATGTTGACGCTGCAGTTGCCTGGTACACGAGGCATCTTGGTTTTGAGGTTCTCTCAAATGCGGCTCCCGCGTTTGCCGATGTTCAGCGAGGAACTTTGCGACTGCTCCTGAGCGGTCCGAAAAGCTCGGCCGGTCGGCCCATGGCCGATGGTGAGCAGCCCAAGCCGGGTGGTTGGAATCGTATCCACTTCATTGTGGATGACCTGAAGGTTGAGGTCGCCAGGTTGCGTAGTGTGGGCGTGCACTTCCGAAACGAGATCGTCACAGGACCGGGCGGATCGCAAATTCTCCTGCAGGACCCCTCGGGAAATTTCATTGAATTGTTTGAGCCGGCTAGACCGAGGTAGGCTTCGATTTGAATACTATGCCTTGATGTCCGCTTACCGGGGGCAAAGCAGACATTGGCAAGTGCCGCGGCTACCCGAATCGGCTCGGGCCGAGTGGCGGCTCCCGGGTAGCTGCTCTCCCAACCAGACAACCGGAACCGATTTGTTGGCGCCCTGTTGTTTCGTTTGAGGTGGCAGTTCCTGCAAGGCGCAGCAACACGGTAAATGGCATGGAAGGGTTACGCGGTTCGCCCGCATTCACCTTCGTGTTGACGATGGGGGTCGTCAATCTGTTTGCGGACATCACCTACGAGGGTGGCGGCAGCATCAACGGACAGTTCCTGGGAGCGCTTGGGGCAAGCGCCGTCATCGTCAGCATTACGGCCGGGGTGGGCGAGTTTCTCGGTTACGCGCTCCGATCTGTTTCCGGGTATGTCGCAGATCGCACCGGGCGATATTGGGCCATTACGTTCATCGGCTACGTCGTCAATCTAATCGCCGTTCCGCTGATGGCGCTTGCCGGTAGCTGGCAGATTGCGGCCGCCCTCATTGTTGCCGAGCGCATCGGCCGCGCCCTGCGTAAGCCGACCGTGGAAGCAATGCTCTCCTACACCACGCGCGAGTTAGGTGAAGGCTGGGTCTACGCCGTGAACAACGCACTGGACGAGACCGGTGCCACGCTCGGACCGCTGCTGATCGCGCTCGTTCTTCTCCTCAACGGCGACTACCGCCTCGGCTTCGCACTGCTGATCATTCCAGCCCTGTTGGCGCTGGCGTCTCTCGTCGCGGCCCGCATCCGCTTTCCGTTGCCTTCGAGCCTTGAGCAGGACGCGGCGCCACGGGCGCGGGACTTCACGCCGACATATTGGCTCCACATGGCGGCGGGGGCGTGCTTCGCCGCCGGTCTTATGAGCTTTGAATTGATCTCCTACCATCTATCGACGACCAAGGTCGTCGGCGAGCACTGGATCCCAGCTTTTCTCGCCATCTCCACTGCCTTGGGTGTCGGTGCGAGCCTTATTATGGGCAAGCTCTACGATCAAATCGGCCTGCCGGTTGTTCTGGTGGCGGTCGCCCTATCGTCACTATTCTCTCCGCTCGTGTTTTTCGGCGGCTTCTGGACGATCCTCATCGGTCTGGTGTTGTGGGGAATCGGCTTCGCGACCCAGGATAGCTTGCTCAAGGCGGTGGTCGCGGGTGTCCTTCCCGAGGACCGACGCAATCTTGCCTTCGGACTGTTCTATGCAGGTTACGGGAGCGGCTGGCTCGTCGGCAGTATCGTGATGGGACTGCTTTACCAGCAATCGCGCGTGGCGCTGGTTGCGTTCGCGATCGCGGCTCAGCTCGCGTCGATACCGCTGTTCGTCTGGGCCAGACATGCGCATCGGGCATCTCGTTAGTCGAGACTGTTTGGCTTTGCGGCCATCCAATAAGGAAGCTGGAGATGGACACGTCAGCGGACCAGCATCACCAAGACTCAATGCGTTCCTGGACTAGTCGCCGCGAATTCCTGATCGGTGCCGGGGCGGCGGGTGCGGCGGCTGGTGCCGGCCTCGCCCGCGCCTACAGTCAGGCCGTCAATGCGGCGGACTACACGCTTCGCATGGCGCCGCTGCGGCTCGAACTCGCGCCCGGCAAGTCGATTGACACGTTCGCCTATAACGGCACGGTTCCGGGACCGCTTCTGCGCCTGCGCGAAGGGCAGCATGTCAACATCGATATCACCAACGAAACCGATATTGACGACATCATCCATTGGCACGGCCTCTACGTACCGTCGGTCGCCGATGGCGCGATGGAGGAAGGATCACCAATGGTCGAGCGCGGCGCCACCCGGCGCTATAGCTTCGCGGCGAAACCCTCGGGCACGCGCTGGTATCACAGCCACGATGTGGCGGGCACCGACCTGCGGCGCAGCCTGTACTCGGGAATGTATGGTTTTCTGATCATCGAACCGGCCAGTAATCCCGGTCGTTATGATCAGGAAGTCCTGCTCGCAGCGCATCATTGGGAACCGCGCTGGGTCAGTATGCAGGACATCCGCAAGGGGCCGCCCCCCGACAATGGCCTCGAAGTGCTGTACGCATCGGCCTCCTTCAACGACAAGATGCTAGGTCATGGTGCGCCGGTGCGGGTCCGCGAGGGGCAGCAGGTGTTGTTCAGATTGCTAAATGCGAGCCCGACCGAGAATGTCACGTTGGCGCTCGCGGGGCATCAGCTCACCGTCATCGCACTCGATGGAAATCCGGTACCGTCGCAGCGCACGGTCGACACCGTCTTTCTCGCGCCGGCCGAACGCGCCGATGTGATTGTCGACATGAATCGGCCCGGCGTCTGGATTTTCGGCGGCATCAAGGATGACGATCGCAAGATGGGTCTTGGCGTTGTCGTCGAATACGCGAACCAGACCGGCGACGCGCAATGGCTAGACCCGCCCATCTCTGCCTGGGATTACACCATCTTTGGGGTTGATCGCTCCGTGCCTGCACCCGATCACCGCCTTGAGCTTTTGTTTGAAAAAGTCCCCGGTGGTCACGGCGGCTACAATCGCTGGACGCTCAACGGCCGCTCATGGCCTGCCACCAACCCGTTGCTGACGACCGAGGTCGGCAAACGCTATCGGCTCGTGATGACCAACAAGAGCGGTGACAATCATCCAATCCATCTTCACCGGCATACGTTCGAGGTGACGAAGGTCGGAGATAAGGCGACCGCGGGGCCGATGAAAGACACTATCAATATGACGCGGTTCAGCAGTGTTGAAATCGATTTCGTGGCCGACAATCCGGGACCATCGCTATTTCACTGCCATCATCAGGATCACCAAGACGAAGGCTTTATGGGGCTTGTCACATATCTTTAGATCGCTCCAGCCTGCCAGACATCGCGCAGCGGCGCCCAATCGAGAGTTTAATCTTGCGATGCCAGATCAGCGAAGCCGCGAACTGAGCGGGCGGCCTACTGCATGTGGTGATGTTGCTGCACGGGAGCATTCGAATCGTAGCCCCGGAGCGATGAATACAGCTGCATCTGATCGGGCGATAGGATTTGAGCTGTTTGAAGATGGTACTTAAGGTGGGCATTACGCAGATCGGCTTGTGTCGCGCCGATTTGTGCCGTCGTCGTTTTCAGGCTTTCCGGGGTTATCGAATGGCTGGCGAACTGGTGATCAAGATCCGCCTCTTCGGCAAGCAACTTGGCACCGATCGGGATGGCCTCCGCCTTCATGGAGTCAAACAGCTCTTGGACGCGGGCTCGCTGCTCAGCCGTCAGCCCAAGCTTGTCAGAGAGCTCGAGAACATGGCTCGGGCCCGGGAAGCCATTCAGCTCAGCCGGCAGTGCCAGGCCCATCCCGCGACCAGCCTTGAGGTCCGCGACTTGTTGCTCAGACAGGGCCTTGATGGGTCGCGTCTGCATCCCGGCGTAGGGCGATTGGGCGAGGGCCGATGAGGCCACAACGGACACAGCGAACACCACGGACAGCGATTTCATGGAACCTCCATTAAGCGAATTAGGACACGCGCAAAATCAAATTATTAGGACAAGAGCTTCAGAATTAGGACGCTATCGCCAATTGTTGTCGCGCACAACGCGGCCGCCGCCGACGCGCGAGCTGCGCACGATAACCGCTCCCCTCGCGAGCGCGGCGAACTGGCCTCTTCGGCGCGGGCAAGAGCGTCGACGCCGACGCACCCGGGCTGAAGTTGCATCCGTAGACGAAAGCCATCACGCTGCAGGGCCGCCGGTCCGGCGAATACGCCGGTTAGGCTACCGTTGGGGCTGTTGGACCCAGACCCCTCCCTGTCGCACCCACATGAAAGGATCGCCGAGCGGAACCGTAACGCGGCCCATGAACAGGTCGGTCGTGATGCGCTGGTTCGCCACGATCTGAAGTTGCGACGGCACGCCGAGCGTCGAGGTTTTGGTCCCGTAGTCGCCGTGCAGGTACTGGAAGCCCACTGTTGTCCCGCTGAACAAGGTGGGGTTTGCGCCGGTCTGAAAACCGACCAGCGGCAGCAGCGGGACGTTGACCTCCCCGCCGATCACCGAGCCGGTGAGGGTCTTGCTGACCGACAGCGATTGCGCGGGAAGCCCATTGGTTCCGCACGCGCCGGGGGCCGTGCAGTCCAGCCTGAGAGATGCGTCTTGCCACGACACGCCGCCGTCGAAGGAGACCATGACCCCGAAGTTTCCGACGGGAATGACCGTGCCGATGCGACCGATCACATCGGTGCTCCCGCCGAACTTCACGGTCGCGCTGTCGTTTGCTGCGGCTGCGGATGTTGCAATCCCACCGGGACCGAAGGTGCCGGGGATGCCGGAGATCGCTTTGCTGCCGCTTCCGCCAAGGAACATGACTTCAACGCCGAGGAACACCGGCGCATTCAAGAGGGTAAGGACCTGCTGATTGAAGCCGATAAATCCACCCACCACGGTGGCGCTGGGACTGAGCGTCGCCGTCGGGTTGGGTCTCGCATCGGCGGTCCCGGCGGAGATCTGCCCGCCGTTTTCAAAGAAGTCGGTGGCGTCTATCAAGCCGACCGTCCCGCCCGTGTAAAACCCGTCCTTGAACACCGGTCTCTGGAACGGTCTCTGGCATTTGGGGGAACGGCGGCACATACACTACCAGCGGCACGCCCTTGAAGCGCGCTTGCAAGGCTCTAAGTTGCGATGCCGCCTGGCTATAGGTCGCCCTGTCACACGCGTCCGCCGCCCGTTGCATCACCTGGGTCAGGTAGCCGCTTTGGTTTACGGCCTGCTGCTCTTCATAGCTCGGCCCCTGCGCCCAGCCCGGCTCAGCCGCAAGCAAGCTCACGACAAACAACGCCGCTGCGGCCGCGAGCCTGCGGCGAAGCATTGCACCACTCATGACAGCCCCCCGGAGTCATGTGGTTTGCAGTTATCGGATTGCACTCGATGCGCGAACCGTAAATGCCTGCGGTAGCGGGGTAGGCGGGCTGCGAATCGCGCGTGCTGTTGTTGCTTGGCCACAAGCAACAGGTAATGGGCACGCGGTGGCTGCTTTGATCAAGGCGCATATCTAAAGGTGCGCCAGGTGTCGATCGAAGTTGCCCCACGCGCGGACAAGATCCGCTCAATTTCAACCGATGACTTTTGAGGAAACGAAGCAGATCGGCGCGAGCAACGCGACGCTATTCGCGGCCTTGCATGAAGACTAACATTCGCGCCCGGCGAAACTCTTGGATTTCGCCGGCGCAAAGACCGAGACGAACATGTCCAGATTCTGTGTGACTGCCGCAGTCCTGATCACGTCGCCGTTTTGGGGCGGCGCGCTTGTCTCCTCCGCCGCCGCAGCCCCCTTGGAGCCGGTCGCCGCGCAGGCGGCGAAGGAAAAAGGGCCGTTCCTCGACACCTTAAAGGATCTCGTCTCGATCGAAACCGGCAGCGGCGACCGCGAGGGGCTCGACAAAATCTCCGCGTTGATCGCCGACAAGCTCAAGGCGCTCGGAGGCGAGGTTGAGTTCATGGAGCCGGATCCAACGAACATCTATCGGATGATCGATACGCCGAAGCAAATCGGCCGCATGGTACACGCGCGGTTTGTTGGCACCGGTACGAAGAAAATCATGCTGATCGCTCACATGGACACGGTCTATCTGCGCGGGATGCTGGCGAAGCAGCCGTTCCGTGTCGATGGCAATCGGGCCTATGGCCTGGGCATTTCCGACGACAAGCAGGGTATCGCGTTGATCCTGCATACGATCGCGATGCTCAAAGGCATGGTCTTCCGCGACTATGGCCTCCTGACGGTGCTGATCAACGCCGACGAGGAGGTGAGTTCGGCCGGGTCGCGCACAACCATCACCAATTTTGGCGCCGAACATGACGCGGTGTTTTCCTGCGAGGCCTCGCGGGTCGAGTCCGATCGGCTGTCGCTGACCACCGCCGGTATCGGGGCCGTTGTGCTCAACGTCCAGGGCCGCGCCTCGCATGCCGGCCAATCCCCCGAGAAAGGGCGCAACGCGCTCTACGAGCTCGCGCATCAGGTCCTGCAGACACGTGATCTCTCCGACCCCAAGATCGGCGTCAAGATGAACTGGACCATCGCCAGCGCCGGCACCAATCGCAATGTGATTCCGGCAACCGCATCGGCGACCGCCGACGTGCGGGTGCTGCGCGTGTCCGACTACGACGGGATCGAGCAGAAGGTGCGCGAACGTATCAAGAACCAGCTCATTTCCGATACCAAGGTTGAAATGACGTTCGAGCGCCGGCGCCCTCCCCTCGAGTTGAAACCGGCGCAGCAGGCTTTGGCCAGGCACGCGCAAACCGTCTATGCCGAGATCGGGAAGGAGCTGGTTGTTGGCGACGTCGCCGAGGGGGGCGGCACCGATGCGGCCTTTGCGGCGCTCAAGAGCGCTGCACCCGTGATCGAAAGCTTCGGCGTGCGCGGCTTCGGGGCGCATTCGAACGACGCCGAGTACATCGACATCGATTCAATCGAGCCGCGGCTTTATCTGCTGACCCGCATGGTGATGGATGTGGCCCGGGGGAAGACGCAGTAAGGATCGCCTTTTGGACGCAATTTAGGACGAGCGCTCGGCCGCCAGGCGCCAGGCCTCTCCGGCCCGCAGCGCGGGCCGAACCGGCAAGCGCAGGGCGCGCTCCCTTTGAGACGACTGAAGACGCGGCTTTATCGGGGCAAAGGTTCACCAACAAAAACCGGGGCGGAACGTTGCCCCGCACCGACGCTTACCGCACCGGTGTCTCCTGATAGAGCACGCTCAACCAGTTGCCGTTGCGGCGCACATACGTACTCGACGACGGCACTTTCATGGTCGAGGCCTTCGCGTTCTTCATCCCGCTGGCGTAGCTCACGCGGTACAGCAAGGTGGCGACCTCCGGCGTCCAGACCTTGATGTCGGCATTCGGCTCGATGGTGAAGGTGTCCAGCTGAATGTACGGCATCGCCTTGATGTACTCCGCCTTGGTAAAGCGCGTGCCATTGCCGAAGATCAGGACCGCGTCGTCGCCGAGATAGGTCTCCACAGCCGATACGTTGGTACCTTGAGGTACTGCCAGCTGGCCGCCTCGAGCTTCATCAGCTCGGCCAACAATGCCGCCTTGTCCGAAGGCTGCGCCATCGCCATCGGCGGACCGAACGCCACGCCCAGGGCCGCACCGATGAGCAAACTCCGCCTGTCAATCATTGTCTGACTCCCAAGCCCCCTTCACCTGCAGGATCTATCCTATTTTACCGCATGCAGAAATGGGTCTCACGGCCGGCCGCTGTTCGCATCGGTGGCAGCGAACGCGCCCCACAGCAGCCGTCGATGAGGGAACGGTGAGCGAGCCGGCGGCGCAAGCCGTCGATTGTAGCCCGCCTGGACCGCCGCGCCCGCGCGTGCCGGTGTGCCCGGCAAGTTCAAACAACCTCCCCGCGACGCGTGTTATCCCCATGCCCCGGTAGCGGTCCCGCCGGACCGGCGCTAGGATTGAATTTGGGAACAGGCGCGGGCGAGCCCTTAGGGCGTGTGATAGTGCTGACTAAGGAACATTAGAATGCGCCACCCGCAATATTATCTCGGCCGTGCCGACGAGACTCGCGTCATCGCCGAGGCCACGCTCGATCCTCATGCGCGCGATTTCTTGCTGAGCTGTGTCGCCGAATACGAACTGCTTGCCAAACTGGCGACAAAGCCCAAAGGCGAAGCGCTCGCCAAGTTGACCCAGGCTAATGGATTTGATCGCGGCAGGCGTCCGCGCATGAACTAATAAACCAAAACAAACAACCAGGGAGGACGCAATGCACTACAAGCCCAAAAGCGTTGCCGCGCTCCAGATCGCTCTTGGCGGGCTCCCGGAACGGATGCGGGTCGAATCGGAGCCCGACACGCACCTGTCGGCAAAGACCGTCGGCCAACTTCGCAAGCTCGACACGTGGCCAGACAATCTCGCCCTCACGGTGCCGGAGCAAGACCAGGCCTCCGGATGCGTGAAGGTCGGCAAGGCGAACACCAAAGGGCGCGTTTCGCCAAAACCTTGAGCACGCCCGTAAGTTCAGTCGCCGAGTGCAGAAGCCTCCCGGATGCGGTCGAGGTGAGCGCCTCGCGCGGCACGTGCGCTTCGGGTCATTCCCGGCCGCAGGAACCGGTGCGCGTCAGCGCGCTGCGCGTCATGCTTGCATGAAGCGTGCGCCATGCTCGTATCCGTGATCAGGGTGCCATTGACTTTTACAGGTCGGCCACCATCCTCTTATCAATTTAGATGTTAGTCATCATCTTACCACAACGGGCGGCGGGCGATGCGCGACCATTTTCTCGATCAACTCGGCGGCGGTCGCTTTGCCCGCGAGGACGCTGCCGACGACGACGAAGCAAAGTCGTCGCTGTTCGCCAAGCAGGGCGAGCAGTTTGTTGGGGACGCTCGGCAAGTCCGCGACCGGAACGATGCCGTCGCGTTGGACGTTGAGCGGCCGCAACCTCCCGGCGCCGCACGCATAAATGCCTGGCCGTGGATCGTGGCCGGCATCGGAGTGGCGCTGGCGGCACTCGCGTGGATTGGCTTTTCATACCGCCAAGGCGGCCGTGCGACTTCGACGGTGCCGCCCGCACAGGTCACGGTGAGCAAACCGCTTGTTCGCGACGTCGACATGCGCATCGGCGTGCTCGGCCAATTTTCCGCGATCGACCGGGTCGAACTGCGCCCGCAGGTTGGCGGCACGCTGACCGAGATCCATTTCCAGGACGGACAGATCGTCCATAAGGACGATCTTTTATTCGTGATCGACCCGCGTCCCTATGAGGTCAAGCTCGCCCGCGCCAACGCTCTCCTGCAGACCGCCTCCGCGCGCTTGGCGCTCGCCAACAGCGAGCTGAGCCGCGCGCAGTCGCTTCAGCGCAGCAGTTTCGCAACGCCCGAGACGGTCGATCAGCGCACATCCGAGCAGAACTCGGCGCAGGCGGCAATTGATGACGCCAAGGCGCAGATCCGCGACGCCGAGCTCGATCTCGAATATACCCGCATTACCGCACCGTTCACCGGCCGTATCGGTGCGCGTCTCGTGTCGATCGGCAGTCTCATCGCCGGCAGCCGCGCCGGCACCGGCCCGACGACGCTGCTGACCACCCTCGTGTCGCTCGATCCGATCTATCTCGACTTCGACATGAGCGAATCCGACTACCTGATCTTTGCGCGCGAACGCGCGCATCTCGCGGGCCCGCTCGCAAACGAGATAGCGATCAGTCTCGGCGACGAGAACCGCTTTGCGCGCACCGGAAAGCTCGACTTCGTCGACAACAGCCTTAATCGGTCGAGCGGAACGATCCATGCCCGTGCCACCGTCCCCAATTCTGATCTTTTCCTGGTGCCGGGCGAGTTCGCGCGGATTCGGGTGGCGATCGCAGCGCCCGCCCCGACCCTCTTGGTGCCGGATGCCGCCGTCGTGCTCGATCAATCGCAACACATGGTCATGACGGTATCGGCCGACGGCAAGGTCGTGCCCGCGCCTGTTGAAACGGGGGACCTGCGCGGGGGCCTGCGCGTCATCCAATCGGGTCTTGGCCCGGAGGATCGCGTGATCATCGAAGGCGTGGTGCACGCAGTTCCCGGCACGACGGTCGATCCGAAGGAAGGCGCGATCCAGTACGACGCCAACGCCGATAGCCGGCGTTAGGACGGGAGCTGCCACATGCGCCTGTCGCACATCTTCATCGACCGGCCGATCCTCGCCACCGTTCTCAGTGTCTTCGTGACATTGATTGGCCTCGGCGCGCTCGCGATCCTTCCGGTTGCCCAATATCCGGAGATCGTTCCGCCGACGGTGCAAATCACCACGACCTATCCCGGGGCGTCCGCCGACACCGTCGCGCGGACCGTAGCAACGCCGCTGGAGCAACAGATCAACGGCGTTGAGAACATGCTTTACCTGAGCAGCCAGTCGACGGGCGACGGCAAGCTCACCATCACCGTGACGTTTCGGATCGGAACCGATTTGAACGTCGCGCAGATGCTCACCCAAAACCGCGTGCAGGACACGCTGCCGCGCCTGCCGGAAGACGTTCAGCGCCTGGGCGTGCAGGTTAGAAAAGCGACCCCCAACATTCTGCTTGCCGTCCACCTGATGTCCCCGGACGGTTCGCGCGACGATCTCTACATGTCGAACTACGCGACGCTGCATGTGAAGGATACGCTGGCACGTCTGCCCGGCGTCGGCGACGTCCAGCTGTTCGGCGCGCGCGATTACGCGATGCGCATTTGGCTCGATCCGGACAAGGTCGCGGCCAATAATCTCAGCGCAGGCGAAGTGTTGGCTGCGCTGCGGGCTCAGAACATTCAGGTCTCCGCTGGTATCCTCAATCAGCCGCCGGTGCCCTCGCACGAAGCCTATCAGATCAACGTTCAGACGCTCGGCCGCCTGTCGACGCCGCAGCAATTTGCAGACATCGTTCTCAAATCCGACGCCCAGGGGCGGGTGACGCGTCTGCGCGACGTCGGGCGTGTCGAGATCGGCGCCGCCGATTACGGATCGACCGCCTTCACGGATCGCGGTCCGGGACTGCCGCTGCTCATCTTCGCTCAGCCGGGAGCGAACTCGTTGGAGGTGGAGCACGAGGTCCTGTCGACCATGAAAGTCTTGGCGAAGGATTTTCCGCCCGGCCTTGCATACACGATCATCTACGACCCGACGATTTTCGTCGGCAAGTCGGTCAAGGAGGTCATCACCACCATTTTCGTGGCTGTCATGCTGGTGGTCGGCGTCGTCTTCCTGTTCCTGCAACGGTGGCGCGCCGCGATCATTCCGGTCATTGCCATTCCGGTGTCGCTGATCGGCACGTTTTCGGTGCTGTACGCGCTCGGCATATCGCTCAACAACCTGTCGTTGTTCGGACTGGTGCTTGCCGTCGGGATTGTCGTCGATGACGCGATCGTCGTGGTCGAAAACGTCGAACGCAACCTCGAGCTTGGGATGTCGCCAAAAGAGGCGGCTTACACGACGATGGACGAGGTCGGCGGCGCGCTCATCGCGATCGCACTGACGCTCTGCGCCGTGTTCGTGCCCTCCGCCTTTCTGTCCGGGATCTCGGGCGAGTTCTTTCGCCAGTTCGCCGTTACGATTGCGGCCTCGACCGTGATCTCCTGCTTCGTCTCATTGACGCTCAGCCCCGCTTTGTGTGCGGTGCTGTTCAAGCCGCATCAGGCTGCCGAGAACACGCGGACAGGAAGGATCGGCCGACTCGGTCGCGGAATCTTCGAGTCCTTCAACCACGGCTTCGAATGGTTATCGAACGCCTACGGCCGCCTGACGCACCGCCTCGTGCGGAGGGTCGCCGTTATGCTCGCTGTGTATGCGCTGCTCATCGGTTTTGCCGCCGTTCAGTTCGGACGCGCGCCAACCGGCTTCATCCCGGAGCAAGATCAGGGCTACCTCATCACGGTCGTGCAGCTGCCGCCCGGCGCCACCCTCGATCGGACGGAGGCCGTGGTCAAACGCGCGATCGATATAATCCTCAACACACGTGGCATTGAGCATGTCGCACCATTTGCGGGCCTCGATGCCACAACGTTCACGGTGGCGTCCAATGCCGGGACGATCTTCTCCGGCCTGCCGTCGCTCTATAACCATTCGCTCAAGGGGGTAACCGCAGCGACGGTGCTCGCTGATCTGCGCAAGCGGCTTTCGGTGATCCAGGACGCCTATGTGCTGACCATCCCGCCGCCGCCGGTGCAGGGCATCGGCAACGCCGGCGGGTTCAAGATGATGCTGCAGGATCGCACTGGGCTTGGTTCGGACGCGCTTGCGCGGGCGGCGCAGACGCTCGTCGCGGCCGCGAATAAAGACCCGGACTTTGCCGGGGTCTTTACCCTGTTCAGTACCCGCTCGCCCTCGATCTATGCCGACATCGATCGCGAGAAGGCGGAAAAGGTCGGGCTCACCCCGACCGACGTGTTCGCGACGTTGCAGGTTTATCTCGGCTCGCAATACGTCAACGACTTCAACTACCTCGGCAGAACCTACGAAGTCATCGCCCAGGCCGACGGCAGCTACAGACGCGACGCCGGCGACATTGGACGGCTCAAGGCGCGCAACGTGGCGGGCGAGATGGTGCCGATCGGCACGGTCGCGCGCATGCGGCACGAAACCGCTCCCTATCGGGTGCCGCGCTACAATCTCTTTCCGGCGGCCGAAGTCATGGGCGTCGCTGCGCCGGGCGTTGCGACCGGCTCCGCGCTGGCCCGGATGGAGGAGTTGGCGCAGGAGATGCTGCCGCCCGGCATTGGTTTCGAATGGACCGAGCTTGCCTTTCAGCAGCAGCAGCGCGGAACGCCGACGATGCTGGTGTTCGGCGCCGCTGCGCTGTTCGTGTTTCTGGTGCTCGCCGCGCAGTATGAGAGCTGGAAACTGCCGCTTGCCGTGGTGTTGATCGTGCCGATGTGTCTGCTCGCGTCGGTCACCGGCCTGTTGCTGCGCGATATGTCGATCGACGTCCTGGCGCAGATTGGCTTTGTTGTTCTGGTGGGGCTCGCCGCCAAGAATGCGATCCTGATTGTTGAATTCGCGCGTCAGGCACAGGAGCAGGGCGCAAGCGCCGAAGACGCCGCGGTGCGTGCGGCGCGCACTCGGCTTCGCCCCATCCTGATGACCTCGTTTGCGTTCATCCTCGGCGTTATCCCGCTCGTGGTCGCGACCGGAGCCGGATCCGAGATGCGGCAATCGCTCGGCACGGCGGTATTCGCCGGGATGCTCGGCGTGACGGGGTTTGGCCTCCTGTTCACTCCGGTCTTTTACACGCTCCTTCGGAGGATTCGCGGCAAGGAACGGGCCGCGACAAAATCAACAACAATGTCGCAAGGCGCGGTTTGAAGGGCGGATTTCATGAAGAAGTCGAAGCTCGAAGCTGCCGAAACGCGGCGACGCATCGTCAAGACTGCCGCGGTGGAGTTCCGCCGCAAGGGAATCAACAACACCGGCCTCAACGAGGTGATGGCGGCCGCCGGCCTGACCCGCGGCGGGTTCTACCGGCATTTCGTGTCAAAGGACCAACTGGTCGCCGAAGCTTGCGCCGTAGCAATGGACGCGGTCATGGAGCCTGGCCTGGGCAAGACTGGACTCGACGCAATCTTGACGGCGTACCTCTCCAAGGATCACCGAGACAATTTGTCCGAGGGCTGCGTGCTGGCTGGGCTTGGAAGCGAGCTCGCGCGGGGCGACGAGGATACGCGGGCTGCCGCAACCGCTGGATTTCTCAAGTTGGTGGATATTTTCGCCCAACACTATCGACAGACGAACCACGAAACCGCAAGGGGGCGGGCGTTGGTCGCGGTATCGGCGATGGTTGGGGCGGTTACAATTTCGCGGATCGTGACGGATCCGAAACTGTCCGCAACAATTCTGCGACTGACCAAAAAACACTTGGCCCATACGTAGTGAGTTCAGGCAACCCCGCCGCCATGGGTCATATCCCAACCCGGTAGAGCCCATATGATTTGCCGCATCGGCGGCATGGATCTCAATTTGTCGACGTCCTGCCGCGCGACGCGAGATGTCCGCAAGCAACAGAGAGCGCGGCGGCGGAGTTCACGACGTGCGCCGCGGCCGTCAGGATCCGTTGCTCGTCAAAGCGCGCGTCGGGGCCGAAAACGCCGACCGATCCAGCCACGCCGCCGGTATGGTCGAAATACGGCGCCGCAATCGCGATTGCGCCGACAAAGACCTCGCCGCGGCTGACAAAATATCCGTCTTTTCGCGCGTGCGACAAATCGGCCGCGAGCGTCGCCTTGTTGACGGTCTTTGGGAGCGCGCGCGTCATTTCAGCAACTTCATTGCCATCGAGAAACGCCAGGATCGCTTTGCCGCTTGCGCCGCGCCACAGGTGATCGGTCTCGCCAAGGCCGCGCGAAATGGCGAGCACGTGCCGGCTCGCGACTTGGGCGACGCACTGGCGAAGGTCGCCGCGTCGCAGGAACAGCGCCGTGGTTTCCCCGGTTGCGTTTCGCAATTCCTCCAAAATCGGTCGCGCCAGCGCAATGACATCGATACCGGCGATCCAATTGTGAGCAAGCCGGCCGATGCCGAAATCCAGCGCGAATCGCTGCGGATCGCCTTCCGCGCGCACGAGGCCCTTCGCGATGAGCGTCTGCAGCAGCCGATAGAGCGTCGGGCGGCTGAGCGGCACGCTGCGCTGGATCTCGAGCACGCTCATCCACGGCTTTCCCGGCGCGAAGCATTGGAGAATGTCGATGGCGCGCTCCACGGCACGCACATTCTGGCTCTTCAGAGAACCGCCGGGCATCGCATTCCTTGCCGCCATGTCCATCACACGGACATAATATACTCGCGACTTGACGTGTCGCGATGGATGTCCTTAGCTAGCGCCACAACATCAATGTCCATCTGATGGACATTACCGGAGGGCGCGCCATGGTCAAGACCCGACGGGCATTCTTGTCATCAGGCCTGCTCGGTGCGGCCGCGCTGGCCGCGCTGGCCGCGCCATTCGCAGGACATGCGGGAGCGTGGCCGCAGCGGCCGGTGAAATTCATCGTGCCGTTCGGACCGGGCGCCGGGGCGGACATCGGGGCGCGGGTCTTTGCCGAGCGCTTGCAGGCCCTGTGGGGGCAGCCGGTCGTCGTCGAGAACCGGCCCGGCGGCGACAGCATCGTTGCGATTACGGCCTTTCTGACCGCGAACGACGACCATACGTTCTTGTTTGCACCGGCGGGCAATTTCACGGTGCATCCGTTCATGTACAGCAGGCTCGCCTACGAGCCAAACGACATCGTTCCGGTCGCGCGCGTGTCCAACACCATCCTCGCGGTTGGCGTGAAGGCGGACGCTCCGTTTGCGACGATCAAGGACTTCACCGCAGCGGCCAGGCAGGCCCCGGGCAAATACAACTGCGCCATGGTGCAGGGCATCACCGAATTCACGTTCTGGGGCTATGAGGCGGCCGAAGGCTTAAAGATCACCCAGGTTCCCTATCGTGACATCAACACGTCGGCGGTCGATCTCGGCGAAGGCCGGATCCAGATTGCGATGTTGTCCTATGCGATGTTGCGCTCGCATGTCGAAGCCGGTCGGGTTCGATTGATCGTGGTGAACAACGCGACGCGAGCGCCGTTTGCGCCGGACGTGCCGACCGCGCGCGAAGCCGGCTATCCGTCGCTCGAGGTCGAAGGTCTCATCGGCCTTTTCGCGGTCACGGCGCTGGCGAACGAGCTCAAGGACAAAATCGCGGCGGACATCAAGAGCGTATCCGTGGCTCCCGTTATCGCCGAACGGCTGACGGCCACCGGCCAGGTCGTGAATTATGGCGGCCCGCAAGAGTTCGCCGATGCGATCACGGCGCAACGCGCCAAAATCGCCGCCACCGCCAAGGCCATCGATTTCAAGCCGAAACAATGAGGGACGGCCAGACAAGAAGGATCGCAAACGATGAAAAAGGAAACGGCGGAAACACTGGTGCGAACCGGCCCCGGCACCCGCATGGGCAACCTGCTGCGGCGTTATTGGGTCCCGATCCTGCTGTCGCGCGAGATCGCCGAACCCGACGGGCCGCAGGTGCGGGTGCAAATTCTCGGCGAGAAGCTGCTCGCCTTCCGCACGACCGACGGCGAGGCCGGCCTGATCAGCGAGTTCTGCTCGCATCGCGGCGCGTCGCTCTATTTCGGCCGCAACGAGGACAACGGCATCCGCTGCTCCTACCATGGCCTGAAGTTCGCGCGCGACGGCCGCTGCGTGGACGTGCCGTCGGCGCCGCAGGTCTGCGCGTCGATGGGGATCAGGGGTTATCCATGCATCGAGCGCGCCGGGATCGTGTGGGCCTACATGGGGCCGAAGGAGAAGCAGCCGGCGCCGCCCGCGGTCGAATGGTGCGATCTGCCGGCGAGTCATGTGTTCGTCTCGAAGCGTCTGCAGGAGTGCAATTATCTGCAGGCGATGGAGGGCGGCATCGACACCAGCCATGTGACATACGTGCACCGCTTCGAGGTCGACGACGATCCGATGCACCGGAATACAAAGGCCAACGACTACATCAAGGCTGACGGCAACGTGATCTTCGAGATCGAGAAGAATCCCTGCGGCCTGACGTTGTTCGGTCGGCGCAACGGCGAGCCGGATTCCTATTACTGGCGGGTGACGCAATGGCTGTTCCCATGGTTCACCCTGATTCCGCCGTTCGGCGATCATGCGCTCGGCGGTCACGTCTGGGTGCCGATCGACGATCACAATTGCTGGGCCTGGAGCATCAACTTCCACCCCGGCAAGCCGCTGTCGGCTGCGGAGCGGCGCGACATGGACGAGGGCAAGGGGATCCACTGCCCGTACGAACCCGGCACATTCCGTCCGCTCGCGAACAAGGACAACGATTACCTGATGGACCGCAACGCGCAGAAGGAGAAGCGCGCCTATAGTGGCGTGTTCGGATTTGCCGCGCAGGATGCATCGCTGCAGGAAAGCATGGGACCGATCCAGGACCATGAACACGAAAAGCTGCTTCCAACCGACCGTGCCATCATGATGGCGCGGCGATCCCTGTACGAGGCGGCCCTTGGGCTCGAGAACGGTGCCGAGCCGCCCGCGCTCGACGCCAGCCAACAGCGTGTCCGCGCGGCTGGCGTTCTGCTCGACCGCGCCATCAATCCGCGCGACTGGGCGACGGCGCATCTGGCCGATGGCTTGAACCAGCCTGTCTACTCAATCTGAGCCGCGGGCACCTGCGTTCGCGCATTCGATCCACACCGAGCATAAAGTCTGCCGTAGATGAACAGGGTTGCCGGCAAGGTCGCGTTGATCACGGGTGGCGGCTCGGGAATTGGCGCGGCCGCCGCCCGGATCATCTGTGCCGAGGGCGGCGAGGTGATGCTCGTTGACGCCAACGAGGAGGGACTGGCCGCTACGCAACAAGACATTCTCGATCGGGTACCGGACGCGCCCGTTGCGACGTTTCTCGCCGACGTCAAGGACGCCGATAAGGCCGCGCGCGCGGTCGAGGAAACCCTTCAGAAATTTTCTCGCCTCGATGTTTTGGTGAACAACGCCTCCATGCGCAATTACTCCGCGGTTGCGGACGCGACGCCCGCCGAATGGCAGGCGACGGTTGACGTCAATCTGATCGGGGCCGCGAACTACTGCCGAGCCGCATTGCCAACGCTGCGCAAAGCCGGTCGCTCAAGCATCGTCAATGTGTCGTCGGCTTACGCGGTCGCCGGGCGCAAAGGCATGGGCCTATATGATGCGACGAAGGCCGGCATGCTTGCCATGACCCGAACGCTGGCCTGCGAGGAAGCGGCCCATGGCGTGCGCGTCAACGCAGTCTGTCCGGGGTCTACGCTGACCGGTTTCCATATGGCGCGGGCGCGCGCCGCCGGGAAAAGCATCGAGCAATTGCAGACGGAACGGCAGACGACGTCCCTGCTCGGGCGGTGGGCGACGCCGGAGGAAATCGCATGGCCGATCCTTTGGCTTGCCAGCGACGAAGCCTCGTTCATCACCGGGGCCACATTGATGGTCGACGGCGGCCTTTCGATTATTTAGCGCGTCCGTGGATGCCGGGCTTGGTGGTGCCGCCGCTGCCGTTACGTGTTGGGTCTAATCCAACCTGAGGCCGGCGAATCTAACGACCTTAGCCCACTTGTCAGTTTCTTCCGCGACGAGACTGCCGAAGTCCGCGGGAGACCCCGTGAATATATCGCTGCCGAGCTCGCTCATGCGCGCCTTTACGGCGGGATCGGCGAGCGCCGCATTAATCTCCCGATTGAGACGCTCGATGATCGCCGGCGGCGTGCCCTTGGGCGCCCCGAAGCCCAGGAATCCCTTCACCGCGTAGCCCGGGACAACATCGGCGATCGGAGCAACGTCCGGCACCACCCGCACGCGCTCAGTGGCGGTCACCCCAAGTGCGCGCACCGTGCCGGCCTGGATGAGCGTCACCGACGAGCCGATCGCGTCGAACATCGCATGGACATCGCCGGCCATCACCGCCGACTGCGCCGCCGGCGTGCCCCGATATGGGACATGCACGATGTTGGTGTCGGTCATCATCTTGAACAGTTCGCCGCACAGATGGGTCAAGTTGCCGGTCCCCGTCGAGGCCAGGTTGATCTTGCCGGGGTTGGCCTTGGCAAAGGCGATGAATTCCGCAACCGATTTGACTGGAAAAGACCGGTTCGCCGTCAGGACGAAGGAATCGTTATTGGTACTCGCGATCGGGTCGATGTCGCGTGTGACCGTGATCGCGCTTTTCTCATAAAGCGTCACGTTGACGGCGTGCGGGCTGGCAACCTGCAGGAGTGTGTAGCCATCGGCGGGGGCGCGCGCGACCGCCTGCAGCGCCAAGTTGCCGCCGGCACCCGGACGGTTGTCGATGATCACCGACTGGCCGAGCTGTTGCGAAAGCGCTTGACCGACGAGCCGCGCAATAATGTCCGGCGTGCCTCCTGCCGGAACAAAAACAACCAGCGTCACCGGCCGGGTTGGAAAGGTCTGGGCTTGCAGTGATCGGGGGACGGCAACAAGCGCGGCAGCGCCACCAACCAGATGCAGAGCCTTGCGGCGCGCAATTTTCATGGAGTCCTCCCCTGCCCTTCGCGATGGCGATTTCGTCGATTTTATAGGAAGCCCCCATCATCTTTTAAACAAAGATGCGGTCGCCCTGCATATCAATGATCTGTTTGGCCTTCGAGATCGTGAAGTTGATCGCGTCGTCCCTGTTTTGGTGCGTATCGGCCCGGACGAAACGATGCTCTTTTAGACCGTCCGGGTGGTCTTTCTCGATAATCCCAGCGGTCTGATACTGACCGTTGACCAGGTACGGTGTCGGCTTGATGCGATAGCCTTTGTACTCGATGAACGCGGTGGCCGCCTCGTCAAGCTTGCCGGCTCCTTTCGACAGACGGATCCAAGCCGTTTTTAATTTCGCGAACATGCTACTCGCCTCGCCCGCGCGCCGTTCATTCGATGACCTCGCCGGCGGCGGCCAGTTCGGGGCAAACATCCATTCGGGTCGTCCCCTTTGTGCCAACAGCGGACTCGCGGTCCCCGACGCTCAGAACTTGTAGCTGCCGGCGATCCTAACGGATGTGCTCTGCGGAAGCCACTGGGGCCCCCCGTGAGCGACCGGACAGCGTACGTTCAAGAACCGAAGCTAAGTGCCGAAACCGGACATCGCCGCATGCTTAGCTTTGACGGTCGGCGAGTGCCACGTGCACCACAAGCTGACCCTCAGGAGGATGACGGGAAATGTGCCCCTTACCGGTCGTATCTTCAGCCAGCACAACGCTTCCCGCCGGAAGTCGGCGAATGTCGCCATCGCTTGTCTCGAATTCAACCTGACCGGTTAACCAGAGGACAAGCAAGCGCTGCGGCGGATTGTGCCAATCCACCTCATGCATGCCGGATGGCACGTAGCAGATGTTGTACCAAGAGGCTGCAAAGTTGTCGGTGAGGCGCAGAGGTGGATTATCTTTGAAGATTTGTTTTGGCTGTAGAATGATATCGACGTCTTCCATATGAGTTTCGCCGTTAGCATCCGCGAAAATTCGGAGGCATATCACGCGTTCATCCGTAGCCCGCTTGCCCGAGATCGCTGCCATATCCGGCTCCATCTAATCCGCCACGTCGCGGGGCTTTTCTTTAGCGCCAACGCAGCCAGCGCCCTTCATTTTTCGGAAAGATGCCAAATCCCGTTCCAGTCGGCCGGGGGTGGAGTACCCCGCAGTAGTGCAACGCGCTCGAGAAAGAGATGCGTTGGGCCATCATCCACGATGGTGCTGAGGCAGCCTTCGAAGTGGGTCTGCGCCGCGTCCCAATCCTGTTGGCGATAAGCAGCCAAGCCGCAGGCAAACTGATCGCGCAGCTTGCTCTGCTCAGGCTTGAGCTCGCCAGTGCGTCCCATCGCCTCGTAGATGCGGACCGGTTCGGTCTTGCCGGCGACGGTGATTACATCAAGCTCGCGGGCCTCAATGGCCTGTTGCGCCAGCCGATACGTCTCCTCGCTGAGGATAATCGAGGTGCCGTAGAGCTTGTTGATGCTCTCGAGACGTGAGGCGAGGTTTACGGTGTCGCCGATCACCGTATAGGAGCGCGCCGATTCGGAGCCGATGGTCCCGACAACACCCTCGCCGGTGGCGATGCCCATGCGGATTGTAAGTTTTGGTGGGTTACGTCGCATCCCGGTGATCTCAGGCAACCGGGCACGCAGCGCGATGATCGCTTCCTGCTGTGCCAGCGCCGCCAGACAGGCGTCGCTGGCATGGTCGTCGCCGGCCGAGAACGGTGGGGTCCAGAATGCCATCACGGCATCGCCGATATATTTGTCGATCACACCACGATGCTCGTGGATCACGGCGGCGACCACGGCGAAATAGCTGTTCAATAGGTTGACGACCGCGCTCGCGGTGAGTTGCTCGCTGATGCCGGTGAAACCCTTGATGTCGGAAAAGAACACGGTGAGATTGCGGCGCTCAGCCTGATCGGCGCTGTTGCCGATCAGCTGGGTGACGATCCGCGGGTCGACGAACTTGCCAAACGTTTCCTTGATGCGTTCGCGCGTGCGCAATTCCTCGACCATGCGATTGAACGAAAGAGCAAGCTCGCCGACTTCATCGCGTGAGTGAATCACCACCGGTACCGAATCCGCGCCGGACTCGATCGCCCGGGTGCTGGCAACGAGCTGGCGCAACCCACCGATCACGCGGGTCGCACCCACGGCGCTGATTCCAAGTCCGATGCCGCAGGCTACAACAAACAAGGCAAAACTTAGATAAGTATCGAGCCGTTGTCGAGCGAGGACTTCCCGGGTCGACCGCTCCGTAAGATCGGCGACGGCGCGGCGAATTTCGGATAGATCGGGACCGAACGCCTGAGCGAATTTCGCGAAGTTCAGAGATTCCGTCCGCGCGTCCTCTCGTCGGCCGTCGGCGAGTGCCGCCATTGTGCGGTCGCCAACGGACAGAAATTCCTCGAGGCTACGGTTCAGGTACTTGAATGAGCCTTCGATCCGCGCCAAGTCGACGCGGTCAGCGGGGTCATAGCGCCGGTCTTGGATCGCTCGCTCAAGCAATTCGCCGGCCGTCGCAACGTCCGAACGCATCTCATCGGTCAGTGCCTGTTTGGCGGTGGTGGCCGCATTGAGCTGTTCCGCGCTGGCAGGATTGAGTCGAAGCGCGCGCAGGATGTTGAGCTCGTACCGGTCGGTGTCGACGTCGAACTGAGCAACTATCCGCGACAGTGGGAGCTCATAACCGACTATGTTGCCGATCTGGTCGCTGTCCAGCTTCTGAACGACGGCGAGCACACCGACCACAACGCCGAACAGTGCCAGAAGAATGCCGGCGAGGAGAAAAATCTTTTTGCGGATCGTCATCCCAATCTCTGAAAGGCTTGTGCATCCTTCCGCGGTGCTTCCTTATCATAGTAATCGCCTGGTCAGCCACACGCGATACCTCCGGCCAAGCATCGGGACACTGGAGGGCACGGCCCGGCATTCAGAGCGCTGGCCTGGAACCATTGGCCGGAAGCCGCGGTTAGTGCTGCATCAAGCACAAGAGCCCTGCCATGCCCAAGCGGCGCAACATCGCGCGAGCCGTCGAGCGCCGCATCATCGGCGAGTTGCTGATCGGCGCGATGGTCAACATGCGCCGCGCGTACTTCCCGACGTTGCCGCCGCAGAATGTGCCGGACCTCGGGCTGGTGATGGCCTACGTGATGCTCGCGCACATCGCCGGCCATACAACCACCGCGCACAAGATCGCCGAGGAGACCGCCATCCCGCGAGCGACGATCACGCGCCGGTTGGCGTTGCTTGAGCGATTGGGCCACCTCGAGCGCCGGGGCTCGCGCTACCTGATGAGCGCCCGCGCGGCCGCGGAGCCGCCCTCGGAATCCGCACTCGACGCGCTCGTGCAGCTCATCATCAAGGCCGGCCGCGACCTGGAGCGCGCCAAACTGTCCAAAATGAGCAGTAAGACCGTTGACGCGGCATAGCGCATTACCCCTAAGCTGAGCCCGATGGGGATATGCGAAAAAGGACGGGAAGGGCATCAATGACGCAAGTACGTACCGCACTCCATCTGTGTACTGACGAGCATCTCAAGCGCGAGCTCCTTGGCACGGCGATCACCGGCAACCGCGGTCGCTCGAACCTGATCGGGCCGATCCTGCGAGTACCTGCGAGCGCGAAAGCGTAACGCGGTCCAGCGGCCAGCAGCGCGTCGCGTCGCCGAGTGTAGGTGCTCGGAGTTTCTTCCACCCTGATCGCTCCTTGCCTCGGCGCCGCCGAAGGCTGAGCGAAATCCATGTCGCGGCGCTGCTCACGCCGCTGACCGCACGCAATCGAACGAACACCGGCCGGTTCCGCAGGGCAATCTTGTGGGCTCCTGCCGGTCGGTTCGATCGCTGCGCCGTCTGTGACGGGGAAGGAAGACATCAGTGAGCGGATCGACCAGCCTGACCAGGGTCGGCAACACATTCTACCTTTATGACAGCACCTGGACCGGCCCCACGCTCAAATATGCCGGTGTAGATTTCGTCGCGGGACAGTTCGGCGGCTGGACGCCGATCGGCGCAGTGCAGACCGCGAACGGATATGACGTTGCCTGGAAGGTCACCGGCGCCGATGAGTATACCGCCTGGAGCACGGACAGCAACGGCAACTACATCGCGAGCATCATCGGGTACGCGGTTCCGGGAACCGATCCTTCGCTGCAGGCGCTTGAGGCCACGTTCCACCAAGACCTCAACGGCGACGGAAAGATCCTGATCCAAGTGGACGGAGCAACCAGCCTGACCGAGGTCGCGAACAAATTCTATCTCTATGACGGCAGCGGGACCGGCCCCACGCTCAAATATGCCGGCCAGGATTTTGTCGCGGGGCAGTTCGGCGGCTGGACGCCGATCGGTGCTGTGCAGACTGCGAACGGATACGATGTTGCCTGGAAGGTCGCGGGCACCGATCAGTATGTGGTCTGGAGCACGGACAGCAACGGCAACTACACCGCGAGCATCACCGGGTACGCCGTTTCGGGGACCGATCATTCTCTTAAAGCACTTGAAACGACGTTTCACCAGGACCTGAATGGCGACGGCGTGGTCGGTGTTTACACGCCCGGCACGTTTTCATTGCAGTACAAGGGCTTTGCCTACGTCTCCTCCTACAACGGCGCCTACGAGAATTCGGATTCGCTGCCAAGCCTCGTGCGGACCGGCGCCAATTCGATCGAGGCGACGATCGGCTACGGTATTGATGTCGCAACATCACAGGTCGTAGTGGATCACAACTACACCGACAGCCTGAACGCGCTGGGTAAGACGATCGCCGAGGCGGAGAGTTTTGGTCTTTCGGTCATGGTCAGGCCGCTGATCGGCTTCCTCGACCCGGCCGTGGTCGCACCATACAGCGTCGGCGACTGGCGCCAGAGCTATCAACCAACCGACGTCGCGACGTTCTTTGCCAGCTACAAACAAATGCTGATTGCGGAGGCGGAAGTCGCCCAGCAGAACGGCGCGCAGATGCTTTCCGTCGGCGCCGAGCTCGATCAGCTCGCGGGTCCGCAATATCTGTCCTATTGGACCGACATTATCAGTTCGGTGCGCACGGTCTTCGATGGCGCCCTGACCTATTCGGCGAACTGGGGCACGGCGACTGAAGTCAGCTTCTGGAGCAAGCTCGATTACGAGGGCATCGACTGCTACGTTCCGCTGTCGAATGCGCAGAACCCGACCCTCCAGGATCTGATCGACGGCTGGCTCAAGCCCGCGAGCGCGTCCGCGAATCCCGTCGCTTACAACGCGATGGGCAACCTGTCGCCGATCCACTATTTCGAGAGCCTCGCGGCACAGTCGGGAAAACCGCTATTGTTCACCGAGCTCGGCTACGCGAACGACAGCGCAGCCGCCGCGGAACCGTGGATATCGGGCAACCACCCTGCCCCGGGGCTGCAAGCCGAGCTCTATCAGGCCTTCTTCCAGGCCTGGGCTCAGTCCGGCAGCTCCGCTCTGAAAGGCACCTATTTCTGGGACTGGGACCCCAATGGCAGCAGCTCCAACGTGGGCCCGGGAATCGATAGCTTCAGTCCGCAGAACAGCCCCGCACAGGATCAAGCGATGGCGGGTTTCGCAACGCTGATAAAGGGCGATGCGGGCAACAACATCCTTACGGCGGGATGGGGGATCGACACGTTCACCGGAGGCGGTGGAGCCGACACGTTTGTGTTCCCGCACACCTACAGCAACGCCGTTGCGGGTCAACGCGACACCATTACCGACTTCACGCCCGGGACCGACAAGATCGACCTGAGCGGAATCGATTCGCACTTTGGCTCGGGCGACCACGCGTTCGAGTTCATCGGGAACGCGGCGTTCGACGGGCATGCGGGCGAGCTGCACTATTCCTATGACGCAGCCCACAATGTCACGATTGTGGAAGGCGACACCACGGGCGGCAAGACCGCAAGCTTTGGGATCGAGCTGACCGGCAACCTGGCCCTGACGACGGCCGACTTCACGGCGGCGAGCCTGTTGCACCCGGTCAACCTCACCGCCACGGCGAACAACGTGACGCTGACCGGCGGACCGCTCGACGACACCCTCAACGATGGGGGTTTTGCGGTCACAATGGTTGGAGGACTGGGCAACGACACCTATGTGGTGAGCAATCCCGGAGACGTCTTGGTGGAGACTGCCGGGAGCGCCTACGCGCCGCCGGCCGGGTGGAGCGTGATGGGGACGGCGGACTTCAACAAGGACGGCACGCTCGATGTGGTGCTCAGCAACGGCACGGCGGACGAGTTTCAACTGCTGACGAGCAGCGGGGCAGTCGTGTCGACGGTCCCAGCGTTATCCTGGGACGGGTGGCAGCTGCAGGGCACGATCGATTTTGACTACGACGGCAATCCCGACCTTTTGTTTCAGCGGATCGGCTCATCGCAACAAGAGGTGGACTACCTCAACGGAACGAGTTGGACCGGACGTTACTCAGGCGTCAGCGGCGTCACGCCTGACGCCCTGCACCCGCTGCCGGGGGGCGACCAGGACACCGACACAGTCCTCTCCTCGGTGAGCTACGCATTGCCGAGCGGGGTTGAGAACCTGACCCTGATCGGAACCGGCAATATCAACGGCACCGGCAACGGCCTCGACAACATCATCACCGCCAACTCGGGCAACAACGTCCTCACCGGCGGCGGGGGCAACGATACTTTCGTCTTTGGCGCCAACTTCGGAAAGGATTCCATTACCGATTTCCACCTCGGCGACACGATCCAGTTCGATCACACCGTGTTTGCGACCGTGTCTGCCGTCCTGGCGGCCCTGGGCACCGACGTCCACGGCAACGCCACCATCACCGCCAATGCCAATGAGACCGTTACGGTGGATCACGTCTCGGCAACGCTCCTTCAGCAACACTCCGACGCATTTCATCTGAAGTAGATCCAACCGCACGGACGGAATTTGAGCACGCCCGGCACGCCCGTTAGCTGAGACAGCCAGCGAGCTCCTCGTTGGATGGGAAGCGACCGGTCGCCTTCTTTGAGAACGCGAGCCGGCCGTCAACGCGAATTTCGAAGACGCCGCCGCTCGACCGGCGAAGGTTTACTTGTGCCGAGGGTCGCAGCTTGAGGATCTGGTCTCGCGCCTCACGGGCGCGCGGTTCATAGCCTCACTGACCGCAGTATTCGATCTCGATTTTCATGAACCCGTCCTCGCGCGTTGGCGACCTGCGGGAGGCAGACATCGCCGTTCATCAAAGGCTCGACCGCCGCGGCATGACGTGCCGCAGCGGCAAACCAAGAACCGACGCCTAGCGGGCGCCGGCGGCTGTGCGCCATCCCTGGTGATAGGTCTCCCGGGCCTGCTGTCCGTAGGGCGTCGGGCCGACGGTCACGCGCATCTCCAGCTGCTTGTGGCGCTCGACCGTCGTCTTCTTGGTGCCGCCTCCTTCTTCACCCCAGACCAGCGTCAGATTGGTGCCGGGTTTGGCATATTGCTCCTCGACAAAGCCGAGCGACAGCATCTTGCGTTCGTTGAAGCTGTAGCCGCTGAACATCGACGCGCCGACGACCTTGCCACCGCTCATCACCGCGTCGAACGAGCTTGAGGCGTAGTTCGACAGCGGGATATCGATGAACTTGTAGTTTTCACCCGGCGGCCCGAACATGGACTGCAGCACCTTGCCGACGTCCTGATCGTTCCACGCGAAGGTCACCTTCTGGCGGTGCACCTTTCCTTCCATCTTCTGCAGGGCTTCCTTGCCGATGAAGTCGTGGTCGAACTTGGTGAACGGCGCGTAGCCCAGCTCGTGCGGTGACGTGTAGTAGTCCTCGATATTATCGGACACGAAGCTGCCGCCGAGGGACGCGTTGGCTTCGTAGCTGGTGCCCGGCAACCATTCCCGGTACGCTTTCATCTTCTCGCCGGTGTAAACAGACGGCACAGGCGACGGGATCCATCCCGACTCGAGCGTGTTGGTCGCGTACGCGCGGGCTCCCACCTGCACGATGCCGGCGTCCTTGCCGGCTTCGATGATCGCGCTGCGGATCTCTTCGCCTTCGGCATAGGGGCCCCACACTTCCAGGCCCGGTGCGCCGGCCATGCCATGGCGCAGGGCGCGCACCTTGCGTCCCGCGATCGTCATGTAGTCCATGTTGAAGAACTTGATTTCCGGGGACTTCCCGCCGTTCAGCTTGCGGATCACCTGCTCGGCGTTCGGCCCCTGGATCTGATACCGGTACAGCGTACGAACCACCGGCTTACCCATCGGACGCGACGGCGATCTGTCATCGTATTCCGTGGAGACGTCGTATCCGCCTGTTTTGGCATGGAACTCAATCCAATTGGCGGCAGGATTGCGGCCAACGTAAGCGAGCTCGTTGTCGGCGAGATAAAACAAGATTCCATCGCCGATCACATGGCCGTCATAGCTGCACGGGGCAAATTGCTTGGCCTTGTTGACCGCAAAATTCTTGAATGAGTTGGTCGCGAGATGCGAGAGCAGCTTGAGGGCATCCCGTCCGCGCACGTAGAGATTGACCATATGGTGGGACTGGTCATACAGGACGCAGGTCTCGGCCCATGCGCGCTGTTCGTCTCGCCAATTGGAGAACTCGGGCGCGACGACGGGATAGACGTAGGCGCCGATCTGCGAGTTACGCATCATCTTGACGGCGTTGCCGGAGGCCTTCAGCGCCTCCTCCAAATTCCGGTAGGCCATGGTGATCACTCACTCCCTCTCATCAACTGAATACGCGCTTTCCCACGCCGTGGCCGGCATCGTTGGACGGCGTCGTTTGGCGCGCACCCCAACCTAGCATGCCAAATCGACCCGGGGTATGATTTTGGCGGCCCGTCCTTCGACCGATCTTCCGGCTTGCGTGCCGACCCGCGACCAGTGAAAAATACCGCATCCTGAACGGCTTCGTACACAACCATCGCAAACGCGGTTGCGCGCGGTCCGTCCCAGCCTCGATCCCTTCTGCCCCAAGGAGAACGGCGTGGCTAACGATGAGTTCAGCGTCAGGAGCGTAGTTTCGTCCGCCATCAGCGCTGACTTGTGCGAAATTGACATCGTCTTGGAAACCGAGGACGGGCTCCGCCGCGTGTGCAAGATCAACCCAGACGTTCTGGCGGAACTGCTGATCAATCTGTCCGATCTGGCCCAGCACGTGAGGAACGAGATCGTGGCCCGATTTGGCGAGCTCGCGATCGCCGCGCTCGGGGTCGATGGGGTCGCGGCAACCTCGCCGTCGGGCAGCGGCAAGGTCATTCTGAGCATCCAATCGAGGACCGGAACCGTGCATCATTTTTCCTTCAATCCGGAATTGTCGGCGATTCTTCGATCGCAAATGCGAAGCGCGGAAAAATCCGCGGGTCAAATTCGGAAAGGATCGTCTTGAGTAGTTCATAGCAACCATCAGGGAGGACGATTTGACCAGGAACGGAACAATCGCCGTCGCTCTCGGCTTCATCTTGCAGGCCGCAAGTCCTTCTGCATGGTCTCAGGAGGGCCGACAATATCTGGCGCCGCAAGATCAATCCGTCGCAATTCGCGCGGCGCATTTGTTCGACGCGCGCACCGGCAACCTGCTGGACAACCAGGTGGTGCTGATCAAAGGCGACCGCGTCGCCGACGTTGGCGCAAACTTGCAGCTCCCGCCCGGCACGCGCGTACTCGACCTCGGCGCGATGACGGTTCTCCCCGGCATGATCGATGCGCACGTCCACGTGAACACCGGCGGCACTACGCCGGCGCAGCGCGCCCTAATCGCGCTCGCCAACGCGCAGGCCGATCTCGAAGCGGGCTTCACAACCGTTCTCGACATGGATTCGCGCGGCGGATTCAACACGGTCGATCTGCGCGACGCGATCAACTCCGGCCTGGTGCAGGGGCCGCGGATGCAGGTCGTCGGCCAGTCGATCAATCAGCGCGCCACCAACTATTACCCCGACTCGCATCCCGACGCGCAGTTTGGGCGCTACTATGATGGCTTCACCGAGACCAAGAACGTCAACTCTCCCTGGCTCGCGCGCGCAGCGGTGCGCGAGAACAAGCTGCACGGCGTCGACTACATCAAGATCTATACAACGCAGGATTTCGTCGGGCCGGTTCACATGTGGAAGCGCGACGGCACGCTGGTCAACAGCCCGTCTCTGACCCTGGACGAGGTTATGGCGATCGTCGACGAGGCGCACCGGCTTGGCTTGAAGGTCGCTTGCCACACCTATGGGGGCGAAGGAATGGCGAGCTGCCTGACCGCCGGGGTCGATGCCCCCAACCACCTGCTCGAGCTCGACGATGCCGGGGTGAAGATCCTGCTCCAGAAGAAACTTCCATTCGTTCCGACCGTCGACGATCTGGTCGCGCTCGAGAAAGCCGACCTGCGCGATACCGGCGGCCGGAACTCGCGCCTGAAACTGCTCGAGCACGCCGTGCGGATCGCGGTTGCCGCCGGGGTTCCGATCGTGTTCGGCAGCGGCGCGACCTCGCGCGAGATACCGCACGGCAAGCAGGCCAACCAATTCAGCTACTATGCGCAATGGGGCATGGGACCGGTGCGGGCGTTGCAAACCGCCTATCTTCCGGCCGCGCAGATGCTCAACTACGGTTGGGAGAGCGACATCGGAACGATCGAAAAGGGCAAGTTCGCGGATATCATCGCGGTCAGCGGAAATCCGACGGCCGACGTCACCGAGATGGAACGCGTGAAGTTCGTGATGAAAGGCGGCACCGTGGTGCGCAATGACACGGTCAAGTAGCTTCATGTCGCCAGCGCGTGCAACCAATCGCCGTGCCGTTCTCGGCATGACGGCGGTGACGGCCGCGGGTCTCGCCTTGCCGTCGACGCGCGTCTTTGGCGAGGCGTCCGGTACCGGGAACGTCATCAACACGCTGGGCGACTACATGGGCGCCGCCGGCGCGCGTGCGCTTCCCCCCGACGTTGCGGAGGCGGCCAAGCATCACCTGCTCGATACCTTGGCGTCGATGGTGTCGGGTTCGGAGCTGCTGCCGGGCCAGTCGGCGCAGCGCTACGTCCGCGCTTACGGCGGACAGGGCGGAGCGACGATCGCCGGCACGTCGCTCAGGGCGGCGCCCGCCGACGCCGCGCTCGCGAACGGGGTCATGGCGCACGCCGACGAGACCGACGACTCGCACAACGCCTCGCGTTCGCACCCCGGCTGTGCGGTCGTGCCCGCGGCGCTGGCGGTCGGCGAACAACGCGGCGTCGACGGCGCGCGCTTCCTGCGCGCCGTGACGCTCGGCTACGACGTCGGTCCGCGGGTGGTGATGGCCATGGGCGGCGCCGATTGGAGCTACGAGACGAGCCTTGCGACCCATAGCATCGCGGGGACATTCGGGGCCGCGGCCGCGGCGGCATGCGCCGCCGGGCTCGACGCACGCCAGATGCACTGGGCCTTGGATTATGCCGCGCAACAGTCGTCCGGCATCGTCGCCTGGCGACGCGACACCGACCATATCGAAAAGGCGTTCGTGTTCGCCGGAATGACGGCGCGCAACGGCGTGACCGCGGCGCTCGTGGTGCAGACGGGGTGGAACGGCGTCGATGACATCTTCTCCGGTGCGGACAACTTTTTCCGCGCCTATGCTCCCAATGCGCATCCCGAGCGGCTGATCGAGAAGCTTGGCGAGCGCTACGAGATCGCTGTCACCGACATCAAAAAATGGACCGTCGGCTCCCCGATCCAAGGGCCGCTGGACGCGCTCGACGCCATCCGCCGCAAACAGCCGTTCGAGGCCGATGCCGTCAAGCGCGTCAGCGTACGTCTCGCGCCCTCGGTCGCCGAGGTGGTGGACAACCGCGACATTCCCGACATCTGCCTCCAGCACATGCTCGCCGTGATGCTGATCGACAAGACCGCGTCGTTTCACGCGGCGCACGACAAGGCGCGCATGCAGGATCCGACGGTCCTGCGCCAACGCGCAAAAGTGAATCTTGTTCGCGATGAAGAGCTCGCCAAGTTGCTGCCGGTGCGCGTCGCGGTCGTCGACGTTGAACTCGCGGACGGAACTCTTCTGTCGGAGCGCGTCTCGGCGGTGCGCGGCACGCCGCGCAACCCGATGACGCGCGGCGAAGTTGCCGACAAAGCCGTCGACCTCACCGCGCCGGTCCTCGGACGCGAAAGGGCCGCGCAGCTTGTTGAGACCGTTTTCGCGATTGAAACGCTTCCGGACGTCCGCCGATTGGGATCGCTGCTGCGGCGCGATTAGGGCGCGATGGCTTTTCTTCGAATCGTCATCCCGCTCTAGCTCCTTGCTAAAGCGCGCGGCGGTCCGAACGGCGGCAGGTCGTTGCGGCACGCGCCAACCCGAGCCTCGCAAACTGACATACATTTTGTTTATTTCCGCGCAAGCGCGTGTATCTGCGGTCACCGCGATGCCTCCCTCGCGGAAGTGGGCATGCATGGTGGACGCACGGAAAAAAGGAAGCTTCGTCAGTATGTTGTCATGGGTGCCCAGAATCGCCGAACATGGGCATCCATGAGGGCATCCATGTGCACGCGGCGCTGCCAACGAGGGCCCGGCGAAACCCATCAGTTGGCGGGCCCAAAAAACCAAAGCCCGCATGGTTTGCGCCATACGGGCTCCGGCGGTGCCGGCACATTCGCGAGCGCTGGCCGAAGGCACAGGCCGCGCAACGTTTGCTGGCACCGAGCGCAATCATCGTCCGACCAATCGAAACGGTCAAACCGTGGTCGGATCTTATTCCCGTTATCCACACCTGGGATCGGTCAGAACGCGACGATGAGAAAACGGCGAGGCTGCATTAACGGGCACGGCGCGGACGCTGCCGGCGGTTCCATCCGGTCACAAAAATATGCACGCCTTACGGCGGCCGAACCGGGGTCAGCCGGCGTGCGTTCCTCATTAGTAAAGCAGGAAAGGCAACATCATGAAGCTCGGTAAAGTGGCAGCAACTGTGCTTGTTCTCGCAATAACGCTCGCGACAACCGCGAACGCGGCCCCGCGCTACCGCCACTACGGCTACTACGGCGGAGGAAATACCGCCGCAGCCGCACACTTCCAGGACCAGTTCAGGAATACGTACTGAGCGAGCAGCGTCCACTGATCCAGCCCCGCCAGCTGAAAGGTTAGGCGGGGCTTTCTTTTGGTGCGGTGCGCTTGGTGTCTGGCTGAGCGCCCGCCGTCGCGACCTCGACACTTGGCCGCGCTCTCATTCTCGTGGCCTTATAGGTCCACGGCAGTTAGGCACGGCCCCCGGTATGTCGACCTATCGACTTGATCGCCTGTTCGCACCGCGCTCGGTCGCCCTCATCGGCGCGAGCCCGCGCGAGAAATCCGTCGGGCGCGCCATTCTGCAAAACCTGCACACCGGCGGCTGGTCGGGGGACCTTCATCTCGTCAACCCCAAGCACCGCGAGATCGACGGCGTTGAAGCCATCAAGGATTTATCGGAGCTGCCCGCGGCCCCGGATCTCGTCGTCATCACGACTCCCCCCGAAGCGGTGCCCGGCGTGGTGGCGCAAGCGGCCGAGATGGGAGCAGCCGCGGCTATCATCATCACGGCCGGCCTCGGGCATGGCCCGGGCTCGCTGGCGCAGGCGTGCGAGCAGTCGGCACGTGCCAAGGGATTGCGGCTGATCGGTCCGAATTGTCTGGGGCTGCTCGTGCCGGGACGGAAACTCAACGCGAGCTTCGCGGCGCGCATGCCGGTTGAGGGCGAACTGGCGCTGGTGTCTCAGTCCGGCGCGATCGTCGCCGGAATGGTCGATTGGGCAGCCAACCGTGGCGTCGGCTTTTCCGCGATCGCTTCGATCGGCGACCAACTCGACGTCGATTTCGGCGATCTGCTTGACTATTTCGCGCTCGATCGCGGCACGCGCGCAATCCTGCTCTATGTCGAAGCAATCAAAAACGCGCGCAAGTTCATGTCGGCCGCGCGCGCCGCGGCGCGCGTCAAACCGGTCATCGTGGTGAAAGCCGGACAACAGGCCGCGGGCGCCAAGGCCGCCGCGACGCACACCGGAGCGTTGGCTGGCGCGGATGCGGTCTACGGGGCCGCCTTTCGCCGCGCCGGCGTGCTGCGCGTGCTCGATCTCGGTGAATTGTTCGATGCCGCCGAAACGCTGGGGCGCGTGCGTCATCTTGGCGGCAACCGGCTCGCGATCCTGACCAACGGCGGGGGCATCGGCGTGCTGGCCGCCGACCGTCTTGCCGATTTCAACGGAATAGCCGCCGAACTCACGGAGGCGACGCGCGACACGCTCGACCGGATGCTGCCGCCGACCTGGTCGAAAGCAAACCCCGTCGACATCATCGGCGACGCAGACGCCGCCCGCTACGAGGCGGCGCTCGAGGTGCTGTTGGCGGCGCCCGAGGTCGACGCGGTCCTCGTGATCAATGTCCAGACTGCGATCGCACCGGCAGCCGCAATCGCGGCGCGGGTCGCCGATGTCGCAAGCAAGCTGCGCGCGCGCAAGCCGCAGCCCAAGCCGGTATTCGCCCTGTGGATCGGGGCCGATCCGAAGATTTCCGCGATCTTCAGCGAAGCCAGCATTCCGCATTACGAGACCGAGACCGACGCCGTGCGCGGATTCATGCAGATCGTGTGGCACCGCGAGGCAATTGACGCATTAATGCAGACACCCCCGAGTTTGCCCGTAGGGTTCGAACCGAACGCGGCGGCGGCGCGCACAATCGTTGCAAAGGCGCTTGCCGACGGGCGTCGTTGGCTTGATCCGCTCGAGGCGGGCGAACTGTTGCGCGCTTACGGAATAACGACGGTTGAGACGATCCTCGCACGGACGGTCGACGAAGCCGAAACCGTCGCCGCGCAGTTTCTGGATGCAGGTCAATCCGTCGTCGCCAAGATCTTGTCGCACGACATCGTGCACAAGTCGGATGTCGGCGGTGTCCGGCTCAATCTCACAACGACGGCGGCGGTGCGCGCGGCCGTCGCCGATATCCTCGCCAATGCCAAGCGCGCGCGGCCGGGTGCGCACATCATCGGGGTGACGCTGCAGCCGATGATCGTGCGGCCGAAGGCGCGCGAGCTGATTGTCGGCATTGCGGATGACGCCACCTTCGGCCCGGTCATCGTGTTCGGCCGGGGCGGAACCGGTGTCGAAGTCATCAACGACAAGGCGCTCGCGCTGCCGCCGCTCGATCTCAGACTGGCCCGCGACCTCATCGCGCAGACCCGCGTGGCGCGCCTGCTGGGCGCCTATCGCGACGTGCCGGCGGTGGACCAGGACGATCTCGCGCTCACCCTGGTCAAGGTTGCACAGCTCGCGGCCGACCTGCCGGACGTTCGCGAGCTCGACATCAACCCGTTGCTGGTCGATGAACACGGAATGATTGCGCTTGATGCGCGGGTGGCGGTGGCCGCCGTCGAGCCGACGTTCAAGGGATCAGGTCACCCGCGCTTTGCGGTGCGGCCCTACCCGAGCGAATGGGAACGCCATCTCACCATCGCCGACGGACGGCGCGTCTTCGTGCGGCCAATCCGACCGGAGGATGAGCGGTTTTATGCCGGGTTCTTGGCGCGCGTGTCTGCTGAGGATTTGCGGTTGCGGTTCTTCGCGCCGTTGCGCACGCTCAGCCATAGCTTCATCGCGCGCTTGACGCAGATCGACTACGCGCGGGCGATGGCGTTTGTGGCGATCGACGAGCAGCAGGACGAGCTGCTCGGGGTCGTACGCCTGCATTCGGACGCCAACTATCAATCGGGCGAATACGCGATCCTGTTGCGTTCCGATCTGAAGGGCCAGGGGCTGGGCTGGAAGCTGATGGAGTTGATGATCGACTACGCCAGGCGTGAGGGCCTCGCGCGCATCGAGGGACAGGTTTTGAGCGAGAACACCACCATGCTGCGGATGTGCGGCGAGCTCGGGTTTCATCTCGCGCATGACCGCGACGATCCATCCGTCATGGTCGCAACGTTGTCGCTCGGGGCATAGCCGCCAAAAATCTCCGTTCGGGAGCGGCGTGCGACCCTGCCGGGTTCCCGCACAGATGGCCGATATGACAAGTTCGCCGTGGAATGGAACGTTCCTGCCGGTAAGCCGTTGTTGGTGTCGGGTGAAGCGAAAGACCAAGTCCTTCCGATTGCACAGGTAACCGCCGTGCCCAGCGTGGCGGACGTCAGGACGCGTACAAAGTCGGCTCCAACAGGGGCCGGAGCGGTCGGGTTTTTGCCGAACACTGAGGCGCACACAGGTGGGCATTGTGGACAGGCAAGCTGCCGTGAGACCGATCATGAGCGAGTCCCTGCCCGACGGCACAACCGCCGGTGCGCCGGACATAGACCGGATGTGGGAGCTCTCGTCCGACCTGCTGGCGATCACCGACGCCGATGGCATCTGCCTGAGCGTCAATCCGGCCTGGACAGCGGTTCTGCAATGGCCGGACACCGAGCTCATTGGACAAAGCGCCGCCCGGCTCGTTCATCCCGAGGATCGCGACAAGTCGCAGATCAGCCTGCGCAACGTCGGGCCGGCGCCGCTGTTGTTCGAGAACCGGCTTCGGCACAAGAACGGAACCTACAGCCCGTTTTCCTGGGTGGCGGTCCGCGACGGAGAGCGGATCTACACCAGTGCGCGCGACATATCGGCGATGCGGCGCGCCCAGGACGAAGTACGCGTTTCGCTCAACGCGATCGGAGAGGCCGACCGGCAGACGACGATGTCGGAGATGACGGCGTCGATCGCGCACGAGCTCAATCAACCGCTGTCGTCGATCGTCACCAACGGGCAAGCCGGTTTGCGCTGGCTCGGCCGGGAGGAGCCTGACCTCGCCGAAGTGCGCAAGGTACTGGATCGCATCGTCGCCGACGGACAGCGCGCCGGTGAGGTGATCTCCAGCATCCGCGCGATGTTCGGGCAGGATCGGCGTGACAAGCTCCCGCTCAAGATCAACGATCTGATCTGCGATGTGCTGGCGCTGTTGCACGCCGACCTGGAAAACCAGCGTGTCGCCCTGCAGCTGGCGCTATCCGCGAGCGTCCTCGAGGTCGCCGCCGACCGGGTTCAGCTCCAGCAGGTGCTGCTCAATCTATTCAACAATGCGATCGAGGCGATGAGCCTGGTTGCCGGGCGCCCGGGACGGCTGACTGTGAAGTCGCAAGTGCTCGAACCGGGTGAGGTCCTGATCCTGGTCGAGGACAATGGCTGCGGAATCGATCCCGACAACGCGGATCGCATCTTCGAGGCATTTTTCACGACCAAGAGCCACGGCATGGGAATGGGACTGGCCATCTGCCGCTCGATCGTCGAGGCGCACGGCGGTCGGCTATGGGCCGAACCGGGATCGACGCAAGGCACGATCTTCTACATGACATTGCCGATGCATGGGCCGGCGGCAAAAGGATCCGATGAGCTGATCGCAAATGGCGGCGCGCAACGGGGCAGCGCGCTGTAACGCGCCGCGTCGGCCATCACGAGGCGCTCCGCTCGCCCTGAAGGCAAACGAGCGAATGGAGACGACCGTCATCACGGGATTGATCTGAGGGCTTGTTTGCCGATCGAGGCTACGTCAGCCGACAATGGAAGATAGCCAAGTTGGGCTGCAAAGTTTTGTCCCGATTGCGAAAGACACCAGCGAACGAATTCGTGCAATGCGTCGCCTTTTATCTTATCGCGATACTGTGCGTAGAGAAGTATCCAGCTGTAAGTCGTGATCGGATAAGCCCCTGGATCGACCGGATCAGAGACCGAAGCAGCGAGTTCGTTGACTTCGGGAACCCGCCCAGCGAGAGCAAGTTCGCCCGAATTGACGGTCGGCGTTATGAACTCGCCTGACTTGTTTTGCAATGCGGCCATCCGCAACCCGAGGCGCTGTGCAAACCAGAATTCAACATAGCCGATAGACCCTTCGCTGAGCCGAATGCGCGCGGCCACGCCCTCATTGCTGGGAGCGAGCAATACGCCGCTTGGCCATTCCAACTGCTTTCCTACTCCCATTCCGGCGGCGCGCCACGATGGACCGATTGCGGCGAGGTGATTGGTGAGTGCGGCGGTCGTCCCGCTGCCTTCCAAACGCACGATGAGAGCGATGTCACGGCGAGGAAAGGCGACGCCAGGATTCGCTGCCTGAATCCGAGGATCATCCCACTTGCGGATCTTCTTGGTGAAGATGTCCACGTAAACATCGCGCGGCAGCTTAATCTCATTGTTGACGCCTGGAATGTTGTAGGCGAGCACAATCATTCCCGCCGTCACAGGCAACATGATCGCGTCCGGTAGTTTGGTTGTTTCATCCTTAGACAAAACCTCGTCGCTGCCGGCGAAATCCACGGTTTCGCCCAGAAACCGCTTTACCCCCTCACCGCTGCCCACCGCGTCATACGTAATGTTGGTGTCGTGGTGCGATACACTGTATTCATCGATCCACTTCCTGTAGAGGGGAGCGGAAAACGTGGAGCCTGCCCCGCTCAGCGATATATGCTCATCCGCGTCGGCACCCTGCGCCCAAATTGCGATGGAGATGACGAACAGGAACAATATCGCGTTAAATAATCGATTGACGTTTCCTCTCTCACTCTTGGCGCTCTTGCGAAAATGACATTGATTTGCGGGTGCGTGCTCCGCGGCAAGCGGGCAACCTGACTCGTTGCGGAACCATCGCCGCCTCTGCGGCAATAGGCGCCGTAACAAAGTGGGACCGCGCTTGCGAAGACGATTCATGCTTCCTCCAAACACCTCCTCGCAAAGAGGCTTTTTGCGATTCCATGTTCTGCAAATCTGTCAGCGGCATAGTGGGCATGCGTCCATCGATCGGAGGACGAACGCGCGCGCTTCAATCAACTCAATGTGAGAGGTGACGCTTGTGCCGCTCGATCGTCGAGGCGCACCGCGGCGTCTGTGGGCCGCGCCGACGTTCAACCGGTTAGCGATAGATGGGCGCTTAATACCGGCTTTTCCAACCTCAAAATTTACTTGCCACCCCTCGCCAACCCTTTCAATCTTACGGCAGCGATTGTTGGACGATTTCCCGACGCGATAGGGGCGGTCTCGTCCATGAGCAGAACAGCGAACCCGCATCGCGGTCCTGGGCGCCCGGGCCTGCGCCGTTGGCCGGTCGTCGTATGCGCCGCGACCATAGTCGCCTCCTGTCAGCGAGCCGGCATATTGGATCCGCAGGGGCCGATCGCGTCGGCGGAGCGGCTGCTCCTGATCAATTCGACGGCGATCATGCTCGTCGTCGTGATCCCCGTAATCGTTGCCACCTTGGCGTTCGCGTGGTGGTACCGGTCATCGAATGCCCGGGCCACTCGCAGCCTGGACGAGTCCTATGAAGGGCGCTTGGAGTTCGTTGTCTGGTCGATCCCGGCGCTGACGGTGATCCTGCTGGGTGGGGTCATTTGGATCAGCTCCCATCAACTCGATCCGCGGGCGCCGATCCCCGGGAAATCCGAACCGCTTCGCGTTGACGTCGTGGCGCTCGATTGGAAATGGCTGTTCATCTACCCCGATCAAGGCATCGCCACCGTCAATCAGCTGGTCATCCCGGCCGGAACTCCCATCGCATTCCGGCTTACCTCGGCGACCGTGATGAATTCGTTCTTCGTGCCGCAGCTCGGGAGCCAGATCTACACGATGGGCGGCATGACCACTCACCTCAACCTTCTCGCGGACAACCCGGGCGAGTTTCCCGGCATTTCGGCAAACTACAGCGGCGACGGCTTTTCCGGGATGCAGTTCGTCGTGAAGTCGGTGCCCGCCGGCGATTTCAAGACTTGGCTTGATCAGGTGCGCGGCGCCGGATCCGCCCTCGACGATACCGCCTACGCCGAGCTCGCAAAGCCGAGCCAAGACGTGCAGCCAACGACCTATCGCTCGGTCGACCCGAAGCTGTTCGAACGCATCATCGATCAGACCGTTGCCGGTCCTGGACCGGGGAGCGTCGACAGGGCCTCGGGTGCGCCACCGCATAAGGCCGGAGGTTGACATGCTGGGAAAGCTGACCTGGGCGGCCATTCCGTTCAACGAGCCGCTGCCGCTGGCCAGCGGAGCGGTCGTCGTCATCGTCATTCTGGCCATCCTCGCGTTCATCACCATCAAGGGCTGGTGGCCCTATCTGTGGAGCGAGTGGCTGACCAGCGTCGACCACAAGCGCATCGGCGTCATGTACATGGTTCTCGGCCTGGTCATGCTGCTGCGCGGCTTTGCCGATGCGATCATGATGCGCACCCAGCAGGCGATCGCCGTCGGCGCTGCGCAGGGATACTTGGTTCCGCAGCATTACGATCAGATCTTCTCTGCGCACGGCACGATCATGATCTTTTTTGTGGCGATGCCGCTGGTCATCGGGCTGATGAACTTCGCCGTGCCGTTGCAGCTCGGCGTGCGCGATGTCGCTTTCCCGACGCTCAACTCGGTCAGCTTCTGGCTCACTGCAACGGGCGCGCTGCTGGTCAACATGTCGCTCGTCATCGGCGTTTTCTCGCGTGCGAGCTGGTGGGGCTATCCTCCGCTCTCCGGGCTCACCTTTTCGCCCGATGTCGGCGTCGACTACTACCTCTGGTCATTGCAAATATCGGGGGTCGGCACGTTACTGACCGGGATCAATTTCGTGACCACGATTCTGAAGTTGCGCGCCCCGGGCATGACTTACATGCGCATGCCGGTGTTCTGCTGGACGGCGCTCGCCGCCAATCTGTTGATCGTCGCCGCATTTCCGGTCCTGACCGCGACCTTCGTCATGCTGCTGCTTGACCGCTACCTGGACATGCATTTCTTCACGAATGATCTGGGCGGCAACCAGATGATGTACGCCAATCTGTTCTGGGCGTGGGGTCATCCCGAAGTCTACATTCTGGTGCTGCCGGCATTCGGCGTTTTCTCCGAAGTGGCCGCGACCTTTTCAGGCAAAGGGCTGTTCAGCTACCGCTCGATGGTCTGGGCGACGCTGGGGATTTGCATCCTTTCCTTCATGGTCTGGCTGCATCACTTTTTCACCATGGGCGCGGGTGCCGACGTCAACGCGGTCTTCGGAATCATGTCGTCGATCATCGCCGTGCCGACCGGCGTCAAGATCTTCAACTGGCTGTTCACGATGTTCCGGGGCAGGATCGAGTTCAAGACGCCAATGATATGGCTGGTCGCCTTCATGATCACGTTCATCATTGGCGGCGTGACCGGCGTTCTCCTGGCGGTGCCGCCGGTTGATTTCGTGGTGCACAACAGCGCGTTCCTGGTCGCGCATTTCCATAACGTCATCATCGGTGGCGTCGTGTTCGGCGCGTTCGCCGGATACACGTATTGGTTTCCCAAGGCCTTCGGCTTTACGCTCGATGAGCGGTTCGGCAAGGCCAGCATCTGGTGTTGGGTCATCGGCTTCTGGCTCGCGTTTACGCCGCTCTACATGCTGGGCCTGATGGGCATGACCCGGCGCCTGCAGCACATCTCCGACCCGAGCTGGCAGCCGCTGCTGATCGTCGCGGAAGTCGGGGCCATCGTCATTTTGGCCGGCATCCTGTGCCAGGTCGCGCAGCTCTACGTCAGCATCCGCACGCGCGAGCAGCGCCGCGACCTGACCGGCGACCCCTGGAACGGTCGAACCCTGGAGTGGTCAACCGCTTCGCCGCCGCCGGCCTACAACTTCGCGACGCTGCCCAGAGTCGAAACGATCGACGCGTTCTGGCACATGAAGCGCACCGGGCGGGCCCCGGTCGAGCCGCTCTACGAACCGATCGAAATGCCGCGCAACAGCCCGGCCGGTTTTATTACCGCTTTCTTTGCGGTGGTCATGGGCTTTTCGCTGATCTGGCACATCTGGTGGTTGGCGATCCTCGGCTTCCTCGCTGCCGCGATTGTGGTCCTGATTGCCGGCTGGAACATCGATCGTGAGCACGAAATCTCCGCCGCCGAAGTTGCGCAAATGGAACGGGCTCGGTGAGGTGAGGCAGCCCGCATGACGGTCGCGACAATCGACAGAGCTCCAACCGCGGTTCCAACCGAGCTCGCGCGCGGGCGCGGCGGCGGCGGGCCGGCGACGAAACGCACCGTCGTCGCTTATGGGTTCTGGATCTTCATTCTCGGCGACATGGTGATGTTCTCGGCGTTGTTCGCCGCCTTTGCAGTCTTGCGAAGCAATACCGCCGGCGGGCCAACCGGGGCCGAGCTGTTCGATCTTCGTAGCGTCTTTATCGAGACGATGTGCCTGCTAGTGTCGAGCTATACCTGCGGGCTCGGAGCGTTGTCCGCCGAACGCCGGCAACCGGCGCGTTTCTTGATCTTCGGTGTCGCCACATTCGTGCTCGGTTCGGCCTTTCTGGTCATCGAGGCCACGGAGTTTGCCCGCATGGTCGAGATGGGCGCCGGGCCTTCGCGCAGCGCCTTTCTCTCCGCGTTCTTCACGTTGGTCGGCATGCACGGCGTCCACGTTACCGGCGGGTTGATCGCGTTGATCTATTTTTCGGCCCAGGTGATCGCTATCGGTCTGCGCACCGCAGTGCTGCGGCGCCTGTTGTGCTGGAGCCTGTTCTGGCACGCGCTCGATATCGTCTGGGTCGGCGTATTCACCTTGGTCTATCTGATGGGAGACTGGCATTGACGAACGGTCATGATCGCGTGTTCGACGACCGTACGCCGGGCGTCGAGGAGCGTGAGCCGACAGCCAGTTACCTCTCGTACACGGCGGGGCTGGCGCTTGCGATCTTGGCGACCATCGCCTCTTTCGTTGTGTCGCAGACCGATTTGCTGTGGCCCCCGGGCATCCCGGTGGGGTTGATCGTACTCGCCTTCGCGCAGATCGGCGTGCATCTCGTCTTCTTCCTGCATCTGGGCAGCGGGTCCGACAGCACCAACAATATTCTCGCCCTCGCCTTCGGCGTGCTGATCGTCTTTCTGGTTATTACGGGCTCGGTCTGGATCATCGCCAATCTCAACAGCAACATGATGCCGATGTGAGCGGAGGACCGAGCACGAGGTTGCGCCGGTTGCGCGCCGTCAGCGCGCCGGCGTCACCAGCGAATAGCGCTCGTCGGCGGCAAGGCATTGCGCTTCCGGAAAACCCAGCTCCTTGCGCACCATATTGGTGCCCAGCACCAAAGAGACCATTTTGTAGAAGGCGTGGCGGCGGCTCATCCCTTCGCGGCCCATGCCGCAATCGGTCGAGATCACGAGCCGCTCGGGCGAAATGTATTTCAGCGCCGCGCGGATTTGCGCCGCCACCTGGTCCGGGGTCTCGACCTGAAGGACGTGGTGATCGATGACGCCGATTGCGATCTTCTTGTCAGTGATGGTCTTGCCGATCGCCTCCAGGTCGATGCCGCCGGAACTCGACGACTCGAACGTGATCACGTCGGCATCGACGGTGTTATAGGTCTCCAACGCCGGTTTGTAGCTCTGCACTTGGGCAAACATGCGCTGCTGCGAGGGGTTGCCCCAGCACGAATGCGCCCATACCTCGGTTTTGGCGCGCAATCCCTTAACAGTGCGGTTGAAGACCTCGACCATCAATTGCGGTGTGATCACCTTGTCCTGGATCTTGCGCACCGCGATCAAGTGAATCTGCGGCTCTTCGATCTGGATCACCGGGCAGCCGGCGTCGGCAAGCTCGTGATACTCTTCATTGAAGGCGTCGGCGATGGCGAACATGCGCTCGGGAACGCTCTTGTAATGCCGGTCCTGCAGGGCAAAAGCCACGATCTCCGCTGATACGGCGCCAAACTTGACCGGCCGCTCGGTGAAGCGTTGCGCTGCTTTCCACATCGCGGTGTATTGCAGATTGCCGCGCCCGATCGGGCCGGTGACGACCGGCATGACGCGCGATTCGAGATAGTCGTGCAGAATATGTCCGCGCGGGAACCACACGCCGCCGCGCCCGGCTGGCGTCGGCACCGGATGCGCCACGTCCAACCCGCTCATGTGGTTCGGCGGGTAGGCGGTCCAGCTCTGGCCGCCCACGTCGTCGTCGAAGCGGCAATCGCCGTCGGTGACGATGTCGAGACCGGCGAGTTCCTGATCGCGCAAATAGCACGTCAACGCATCCTCGTATTGCTCGCGGAAGCCGCGGCTGACCATGGCTTCGAGAAAATGTCGCGTGCCGAGATTTTCCGTGTACCAGCTTGGCCGCGGCAGCGAGCCCGTGATGGTCGTCGGCAACATAATGCCTTTGGTGCCACGAAACATGATCGGTTCCTTCCGGTGTAATGACGCACTGACTGCGCGGCAGCTTAGGGGTCGAGCAACGGATACTGAAGCTTCCCCGATTTGTAGGCGGACGGGTGGAGAATGACCTGTGTTCCCGGCCGCTCGAACTGCTCCAAGCCATTACCGGTGATCCCCTGGTATTGGACCTGGAAGATGCGCGTCTGCGCCCACTCCCCGTCCGCGCCGAAACGGACGTCGCCGACGATCGTGCGGTGCGTCGCCTTGTGGATGTAGTCGGCGATTTTGGTCTGGTCGAGCCCGTTGGTCGCTTCCACCGCCGCGGCGACGATCTGCATCCCGGCATAGGAAAACGGCGGCAGGTAGTATCCGAGCGGATCTACGCCGGCGGCGAGCGCCTTTGGCTTGTAGCGGCCGAGGAACTCACTGATGCCGGGGAAATTCGTGGTGGGCTCGGGGACGTAGTCTTCAAACGACACGAAGCCGTTGAGCAGCGGGCCGAGCTGCTGCTTTACGGCGGCATATTGCGGGCCGACCATTCCGCCGCCGATCAGCCTCGGCTTGAAGGATGCCTCGCGAACGCCGCGCACGATACCGACAGTGTTGGGCGGAAAGCACGTGATGTACACGATGTCCGGGTTGACCGCCTGGATCGCGCGCACGATCGGAGCGAAGTCGACCGCGTTGGGCGGAAAGCTGCGATCGTAGGCGATGTCGATCCCGTATTTCTTGGCCCATTCACGCGCGCCGATTGCAGAGGTCTGTGGAAACTCCGAATCGGCGACCGAAATCGCCACGGTCTTCGGCTGGGGATCCATGGTCATCGCGACTTCAAAGAAGCCCTGTGCGAAGGTCAAATGCGCATCGGGTCCCAAAGGCTGAATCTGGAAATACTTGTCATAGTGAAATTGCTCGTTGACCCTCAATCCGGCCAGCGACATGAATACCTTGTTGTGCTTCATGACCAGCGGCATGGCCGGCCCGATGATATTGGTGCCGTATCCTGAGATGACGAGGTCGACTTTATCGACGTCGAACAACTTTGTGTAGATCCCCGGCACCAACGACGGGTTGCTCTGATCGTCGTAGTAGATCAATTCGATCGGACGGCCCAGCAGTCCGCCCGTGGCATTCTGGTCATCCGCCCACATCTGCGTGGCCAGCAGCGCGGCCTTGCCGTTGCCGGCAATGGCTCCGGTGAGCGCCATGCTGAACCCAATCTTTATCG
>JBPYFJ010000028.1:0-19373 GCA_051985675.1 Xanthobacteraceae bacterium
GTGTCGCTGCGGATCGTGCGCTCGGTCATCAGCGACACCAGCGCCATGAACATTGCAACCCCGGCGCTCGGTCCGTCCTTCGGGATCGCGCCCGCCGGCACGTGGATATGGATGTCGGCCTTCTCAAATCGGGCCGGGTCGATCTCGAGCGCGGCGGCGCGGTTCTTGACGATGCTCAGCGCTGCCTGCGCGCTCTCCTTCATCACCTCGCCCAGCTGGCCGGTGAGGATCAGCCGTCCGGACCCGGGCACGCGGGTCGCCTCGATGAACAGAATGTCGCCGCCGACCGGCGTCCAGGCGAGCCCGGTCGCAACGCCGGGCACGCTGGTGCGCATCGCGGCTTCGTTCTCGAATTGCGGCGGTCCCAGGATGGCACCGAGGTCGGCCGCCGTGATCCGGATCGGACCGCTCTGCCCTTCCGCGATGCGGACCGCCGCATGGCGCAGCACCTTGCCGATCTCGCGCTCGAGATTGCGCACGCCGGCCTCGCGCGTGTAGCTCTGGATGATCTCGCGCAGCACGTCGTCGCCGAGCTCGACCTGGCCGGCCTTGAGGCCGTTGGCTTCGAGCTGGCGACGAACCAGGTAGCGGCGCGCGATCTGCAGCTTTTCGTCGGCGGTGTAGCCGGCGAGCGAGATGATCTCCATGCGATCGCGCAGCGGTCCCGGGATCGTGTCCAGCATGTTGGCCGTGGTGATGAACACCACGCGGCTCAAATCAAACGGCACGCCGAGATAGTTGTCGCGGAACGTGTTGTTCTGCTCGGGATCGAGCACTTCCAGCAGCGCGGCGGACGGATCGCCCTGGATGCCGGCACCGAGCTTGTCGATCTCGTCGAGCATCATGACGCAGTCGCGAGCGCCGGCCTTGCGGATAGCCTGGATGACGTTGCCCGGCATGGCGCCGATATAGGTGCGCCGGTGCCCGCGGATCTCGGCCTCGTCATGCACGCCGCCGAGGCTCACGCGCACGAACTTGCGCTTCATCGCGCGCGCGATCGATTGGCCAAGCGACGTCTTGCCGACGCCGGGAGGACCGACGAAGCACAGGATCGGCGCCTTGCCTTGCGGCGCGAGCTTGCGCACCGCCAAATACTCGATGATGCGGCGCTTGATCTTGTCGAGGCCGTAGTGATCCTCATCGAGGATGCGGCGCGCCTCGCCGATGTCGATCGGCTGCTCCTCGGGCAGAGCCCACGGCAGTTCGACCAGCCAGTCGAGATAGGTGCGCACCATGCCGTACTCGGCGGCCGCTTCCGGCATGCGCTCGAGCCGGCGCAGCTCGCGCCGCGCCGGTTCCTCGATGTCCTTCGGCATCTTGGCCTTGGTGATCGCCTCGCTGAGCTCGGTCATCTCCGCGCTCTTGCCGGCGTCGCCCTCGCCCAGCTGCTTCTGGATCGCGGCCATTTGCTCGCGCAGCAGCACCTCGCGCTGGCGCTCGTCGAGCGCCTGCTTGGTCTGGCGGCCGATCTCCTGCGACAGGCGCAGCACCTCGATGCGGTGCGCGAGCAACCGCGAAACCTTGTCGATGCGCGCCCCGATATCGATCGTCTCCAGGATCTCCTGCTTCTCCTCGGGCGAGATATCCATGGTTCCCGCCGTGAAGTCGGCGAGCGCACCGGGCGTCGCGATGTTGGAGATGGCGGCGACCAGTTCCTCCGGCGCCTGCGGCAGAAGCTGCGCGGCCTCCAGCGCCTGTCCGCGCAGGTTCACGAAGCGCGCCTCGATCTCCTTGGAGCGCACCTCCTGGTCCGGAATGCGCAGTACCCGCGCCACGAAGAACGGCCAGCCGTTGAGAAACTCGACGATCTGGAAGCGCTCCTGACCTTGGCAGATCAGGTGATGCGAGCCGTCGGGCGCCGTCATGTAGCGCACCACGTTGGCGAGCGTCCCGAAGCGATGCAAATCGATCGCGGCCGGATCGGCGACCTCGGCGTCGCGCTGCATCAGGATGCCGATCTGGCGTTGCTCACGCACGGCCTGTTGAGCGGCCGCAATCGAGCGCGGCCGGCCGACCGTGATCGGGGCGACCAGCCCCGGAAACAGCACCATCTTGCGCACCGGCACGATGACCAGAGCGTCGGGGGGCAACGGCGGCGAGTTGCGGTCTTGTTCGTCAGCCATGGCTGGCATCCGCCTTGCGCAGCGTGATCACCAGACAGCCGTCCGCGGCCGACCGCCGGACGTCCCGGTAGCGGCCGGTCGGCAAGCGCACCCGGCGCTCGAAGCGTCCCTGCGGCAGCTCGATCCGGTGGATGATGGCCGTGCGCAGCTCCGGCGGCAGCACGCGCGTCCCGGCGATGATGAGGTCGGCGCCGTCGATCACGGCCTCCGCCTTGTCGAGGCTCACCCCCGGGAGCGCCACAAAAATCAGCACCTCGCGCTCGGTCTCAAGGATGTCGACCGGCGGCTCCCAGGTCCCGGAATGCCGCGGCTGAAAGAACTGCCGGTGCAACCGTTCGGCGCGGGCGAGCTGGTCGCACGCTTCCGACCACATCCAGTCAAAGTCTCTATTCATGGCTGATCCCACACGACCCGATCAAATGTGTGTGTGAACAGGCCAAGAATCAATGACCTGGCGGTGGGTCAGGCTATCCGGCGCCCGATCCGAACAGCTGCGCTTCGATCTCGTAGATCGGTGCCTTCACGTAGTCCTTGTCGACCTCGGCTTTCAGTGCCGACCGTAATCTGGACGTGTAGGCGAGCCGCAGGACGCCCAGCGCCCGCGGCGGGGCTACGATGATCACTCCCTTGGCATTCCCCTCGGCAACGGCCGCGTCCAGGTCGTGAGCGAGCGCGCCAAGAAAGCGCTGTTCGGCAAGACTGTGCCAATCGGTCTGCTCGACGGCACTTCGCGCCGTTCCCACCGACGGCTGCACGCGACCGGGAGCGGAGGTGCCTTGCTCACGGGTGGGCGGATCCTCCTGTTCGCGCTCTTCCCGGCAGCGCAAGTTGGGAAAGCGCGCATCGCCAAGGTTTTCGAGGATAAGGGCCTTGCGGCCGTCGCAGACCACGACCCATTCATGCGCCAGGACGTCAAGCTTTTGCATCGGTCGTCTCCTGTCGGCCCGCCCGTTAACCCAGTCTTCCTCATTTAGTCAGGCATGGGCTCGGCCGCAGGCGCCTTGACGTGCGTCAAAAGGCGATCCCCCCGCCGGCGGCAACTAGGTATGGAAAACTGTCATATAGATGACTTATCATGCATGAGTTGGGGGGTTGAATCGCGGAACGGGTGGATCGTCGAATGCCCGTGGTTGGCTGGCCGGGTTGGGGAAATCCCTACTCTGGCGAGAGTGGAACCTGCGGCTGTCGCAAGACAGTTAGCGGGAACCCTGGAGTGTGCCCACCGCCACATAGCCTGGCCCGAGAGCCCGCATGAGCATCATGCGCGCATTGGTAGTTTGCGCCGGTCTGGCCGGTCTTCTGGGCGGCTGCGGAGAGAGCCCGATCAACACGTTCACCATTGTGTCCGGCTCGGAGAACCGCACGCTGGAGCCGATCGTGCAGGCATTCTGCAGGGAGCAGAAGGTCGCTTGCACCTTCGAATATATGGGATCGCTCGACATCGGGATGGCGGTTGCGGACAACCGCGGCGCCTTCGACGCGGTCTGGCCCGCCAACAGCGTCTGGATCGACCTGTTCGATCGCAACAAGCGCGTGATCGATCTGACCTCGATCATGCGGTCGCCGGTGGTGCTGGGCGTGCGCGTCGGCAAGGCACGCGAGCTCGGCTGGATCGGCCGCGCCGTGTCGTCGCGCGACATCGACGAGGCGGTGCGTGGCAAGCGATTGACCTACCTCGCGAGCTCGGCGACGCAGTCGAACTCCGGCGCCAGCGCCTACATCACGATGCTGTCGGCCGCGCTCGGCGGTCCAAGCACCATCACGCTCGCGGACCTGGAGCGCCCGGACGTGCGCGACAAGGTGCGCACGCTGCTGTCCGGCATCAGCCGGACCGCGGGCTCGAGCGCCTGGCTGGCCGATCTCTATCTCAAGGGATTGAGCCAGGGCGTTTCGTACGACGCGATGTGGAACTACGAGGCGGTGCTGGCGGAAACCAACCAAATCCTCAAGGACCGCAACGAGGAGCTCCTGTACGCGATCTATCCGAGCGACGGCATGGCACTTGCGAACAGCCCGCTCGGTTACATCGATCGCGGCCGCGGTCCGAGTGCGTTGAGCTTCTTCAAGGCGCTGCAGGCTCACCTGCTCTCGCCCGAGATCCAGAAGCGCCTGGTCGCATCGTTCCGCCGCCCAGCCGTGGGCGAAGTGACGGGCGTGTCGCCGGATCCGGCCTGGAACTACGACCCGAGCCGGCCCCTGAAGCTGATCCGGATGCCCGAGCCGGCGGTCATGCGCATGGCGCTCGATCTCTATCAGGACGCCCTGCGGCGGCCATCGCTTACGGTCTATTGCCTGGATTTCTCCAGCGACATGCGCGGGCAAGGCGAGAAGGCGATGCAGCAAGCGATGAACTTCATCCTGTCGCGCGACCAGGCGGCGCCGCTGCTGGTGCAGCATGCGTCGGCCGACCGGATTGTCGTCATTCCGTTCGACAGCGCCACGCGCGAGGTCGTGCGTGGCTCCGGCAGCCCGGCCGATCAGACCCGCCTGCTCAAAGCGGTCAAGGCCCAGCAGCCCAACGGCGGGAGCGACTTCTATGCCTGCGCGGAACGCGGGCTGGAGGAGGTTTTGTCGACGCCAAATTCACTCAGTTACTTGCCCGCCATCGTTGTGATGACCAACGGCAAGAGCGACGACCGCCTGCAGGAGTTTCTGATCCGCTGGCGTGCGAGCCATCGCGATATTCCGATCTTCGGCATCACGTTCGGCGACGGCGACGCGACCCAGCTGGCGCGCCTGACCGAGGCGACGCGCGGGCGGATGTTCGATGGGACGACCGACCTGACCGAGGCGTTCCGGACCGTGCGCGGATATAATTAGCGGATATCACGCTTTCAGCCCGCCCTTTCGTATATCCTGAAACTCGGCCATGCTGCCGGCGCGAGCATTACGGGGCCGGGGAAGCATGGAGCCAAGCACGCAAGTCGCGATCGTCGGCGGCGGGCCGGTCGGTCTCGTGCTCGCGCTCTACCTCGATTTCTACGGAATCAAATCGACGCTGCTCAATACCGAGACCGAGTCGCGCTGGCATCCCAAGGGCAACGGCCAGAACGCCCGCACCATGGAGCACTATCGGCGGCTTGGGTTCTCCGACGAAATCCGCCGGCTCGGGCTGCCCGGGGATCACCCGTTCGATCAGGCTTATTTCACGCGCCTGAGCACGCACGAGATCTACCGCTTCCCGATGCCGACCGGCGACGAACGCATTGCCATGCGCCGGCAAATGCCGGTTACCGATCAGCTGCCGGAGCCGATGTTTCACGTCAATCAGATGTATGTCGAACGCTATCTGCTCGAGCGCGTTCGCACGCTCCCCGGAATCGACGTCCGGTTCGGATGGCAGGTCGACTGGTTCACCCAGGACGAGACCGCGGTGCGGCTGCATGCGCGCAAGACCGACGGCTCGGATGAAGCGGTCTGGACCGCCCCTTACGCCGTCGCCTGCGATGGCGCACGCAGCCTGATCCGCAAAACGCTCGGTGTCGGCTACGAAGGCGACGTGCAGACAAAGGATGCCTACTGGGCCGGGCAGTTCTTCTCCATTCACATGCGCATCCCGGATCTCTATCCAAAATTCGTCAGCCACCGGCGCGCCTGGATGTATTGGGCGGTCAATCCCGACCCGCATACGCGTGGCGTCATCATCGCGCTCAACGGCGTCGACGAGTTCATGATGCTGATCAAGCCGAGCGGCGGAAAGCGCGACGTTGACACCGACGAAGTCGCCGGCTGGGTCAAGCGGGCGATCGGCGCCGACATTCCGGTCCGCGTGCTGGGTCACTATCCGTGGAATGCCGGCCAGGCGCTGGTCGCCGAGCGCTACAAGGCCGGCCGGATCATGATCGCGGGAGATGCCGCGCACCTGTTCACGCCGACCGGCGGTTTTGGGATGAACACCGGCATCGACGACAGTTCCAACCTGGCCTGGAAACTGGCCGCCGTTCTGCAAGGTTGGGGCGGCCCGAAGCTCCTCGGCACGTACGAGACCGAGCGCAAGCCGATCGGCTATCGCAACACCGGAGCTTCGCGCAAGTATGCATCGCTGATGCACGACGCGATCGTGCCGGACGGGGTCGAACTCGATGGCCCCGCCGGTGACGCGGCCCGACGAGCGGCGTCCGAGATCACCTATGTGCGCAAGAACCACTTCGTGCGTCCCGAACATCAGGACGGCGTCGGCGTGCAGCTCGGCGCCCGCTATGACGGATCACCGATCATCGTTGCAGACGGCGAGCCGCCGGCGGACGTGTTTCCGGAGACCTTTGACGAATACACGCCGAGCGGACTGCCGGGCGGACGCGCCCCGCATCTCTGGCTCGACGAACGCCGCGGCATGGGGAGTTCCTTGTTCGATCAGTTTGGACGCGGCTTTACTTTGCTGCGCCTCAATCCGGCAGCAAACGGGAGCGCGCTCGAGCGCGCCGCGCAGACGCGCAAAATTCCGCTCAAGCTGTTGGACATCAACCTGCCGGAGGCACGCCCGCTCTACGGGCGCGACCTCGTCTTGATCAGGCCGGACGGCTACATCGCCTGGCGCGGCGACGCGGTCCCGGATGATACGGACGCGCTGCCGGCGCGCGTCACCGGCTACTGAGCCCGACGCCTAAAGCTGCGCTCGGCGGCGCAGCGTCAGTGCGCGGCGGAGGCAACCTGACGGCTGCGATCCGGAGCCATCGCCAGGAGCATGTTCCGGGCCGCGCGCGGCAGCGTTCCGGCGGCGAGCTTGCCGGGCGGGCCGTCGAGCCGCTCGACCACGATGAGGCGGCTGATCTTGCCGTCGTCGAAGTAGTCGAGGAACGTCTGGTAATCGCGCAGTGACACGCAGCCGTTGGACTGGCCGTTGGAGCCCATCATGAACGGGTGCGCGAGAATGCCGGCGCGGCCGTGCATGCGGTCGTGGTCGACCGGATTGAGGCGGAGCGCGCGCAGGCCGTGGAACGGCGCCTCGCGCAGCGTGAGATTGTAGACGTTCGGCGGCGTTACGCCGTGCATACGCACTTGCGCATGACGGGGGTCGTCCATCATCTCGCCGAGGCCGGAATGCGCCTCCAGCTTGCGGCCGCCCGGCAGGTACACCATGCGCGCCGTGATGTCGTAGATCGCGGTGTGGCCGTCGTCCTCCGGCAGCGCGACGGGCTGCTTGCTGGTCTGCCCAGGGCGAACGTGTGCGTTGGACGCGGTGTGCGCCGCGTGCGCGCCGGCCGGCTGATCGGTCAGGCTCGCCGCGTTCTTGGCGTCGTGGCGCGACAACGATCGCATGCCGCTCGCAAGCTTCGCCACGCCCGACTGGAAGCGCTCCTCGAACGAGGCCTGACAGTCCGCAGCGTCCGGGGCGAACCGTTTGTCGAACGACGCGGGCCCGTCATATTCGTAGGAGACGTTCCCACAGCCCGCCGTGCGCGCGTCGGTGACCGCATCGGTGCCGATCTGCGGATCGAGGCTGGCGACGCGCACGCTTCCGGCCGGGAGTCCTGCTCCCAGCGGCGTACGCAGCCGGTAAATCTCAGGATGGATTGTCCCGAACACCGAAATGCCCGGATCGCTCAGCCCGTCATCAAGCGGACCGGCCAGCGTTCCCAACGATCTCAGGACGAACCCAGCGACCACAAAGGCGACCACAAACGGGATCGCCCGAACCCCCATTCGGACCAATACGTCCCCCACCGTTACCCCGCGTCGCCCTTGCCAGGTCGGCAGCAGCAACGCACGTCCCCCGACGTGGGCCGGATAAGGCATGGGGATTACGGCGGAAATCGGTCGGGCGCGACACGGACCGCAATTGCGCGACCTTGCCCGCGGTTGTGGTTGGTTAATCAGCGCTTAATGACATCGAAAACCGAGCCTGTACTGCGCTTACGGTCGCACGGCCGCGCTGTGCCGTCGCTGACGTCGGGTCAAACGTCGAAATTCTCGGCCCGAGCATAAGACCCAGGCTTTACCGGCGCGACCACAGCTTCTTCGACGCCAGGCGCGCGCCTTCGACCAGCGCTTCCAGCTTGCCCCACGTGAGCTCGCAATCGGGCAGGCGCGGCGCGAGACCGCAATCGGTGCCCGCCGCGACGTTCTCGCGGCCGAGGAGGTTCGCGTAGCGTATGAGGCGCTGCGCCACGAGCTCGGGATGCTCGATGAAGTTGGTACAGTGGCCGACCACGCCGGGGATCAGCACCGCGCCGTCGGGCAGTTTCACGCTTTCGAACACCTGCCATTCATGCTCGTGGCGTGGGTTCGACGCCTCGATCGAGAATTCGCGCGCCCGCACCTTGAAGATGAGATCGACGATGTGCTCGAGCCCGATGTCGCCTTGATGCGGGCCGTGGAAGCTGCCCCAGCAGACGTGTAGGCGAACCTTGTCGGCCGGAATGCCTTCGAGCGCGTGGTTGAGCGCCGCAACACGCAGATCGGCGTATTTGCGATAGTCCGCGACGCTCATGTCGGGGTGGATCTGCCAGCCGTCGGGCAGATCCGGATCGTCGATCTGCAAGGTGAAACCGGCGGCGACGATCGCCTCATATTCGGGTCGCAACGCATCGGCAATTGCGAACAGGAACGCTTCGTCGTTGGGATAGAACTCGTTCTGCAGCCAATGCTCGATCGTGCCGGGCGTGACCGCAGGCAGATACGCGTTGGCGACGCTCACGCCAGCAAGTGCCGCATGGAAATTGTCGATGTCCTCTTTCACAAGGTGCTGGCCGGCATATGTCAACGGGCCGTTACAAACGATGCTCGGCCGCTTGGTCGCCGGAAACAGCTCGACCATTTTGCGATAGTACCCACCGTAGCGGCCGATCTCGCGACGGATCAGGCTGGTGAAGCCCGTGTCCTCTCCGGGCTTGGGCGCGCGCGCCTCGATCCCGGCCAGGCGCTCGTGAATGTAGTTGGTGAAGTTCGACTTCCCGAGTTCGCCGTCGTTGACGCTGTCGATGCCGATCGCGGCCTGTTTGCGAACGCTCTCGGCGACCGCGTCGCGCAAGGTCGTTGCAAGGGTCGCCTGGTCATAGGGCTCGCGATTGGAGCGCGCGAACACCAGCGTGCGCAACGCCTTCTCGCGCGGCAATGCGCCGGCATGCGTCGTCATGATGCGGTCTGTGCTGCGTAACATATGGGCCCCTATGAGCTGATCTTCGCCAACGCCGCGTCGATCTCCGCATGGGCGGCATCCTTGTCGGACTGCGCCATGCGCGATGCGTCGAATCCGTTGCGCACGATTGCGACAACCTCATCACGCTTGAGCTTGAGCGCGTCGCCGACGGTCGCGAAGTTCTGATTGACGTAGCCGCCGAAATAGGCCGGATCGTCGGAATTGACGGTCGCGATCAGGCCGCTGTCCAGCATCCGTCGCAGCGGATGATGCACGAGGTCGTTCACGACCCGCAGCCGCAGGTTGGACAACGGGCACACGGTGAGCGCGGTGCGCTCGCGCGCCAAGCGCGCGACCAAGGCGTTATCCTCCAGCGCGCGATTGCCGTGATCGACCCGGCCGACGCCGAGGTCGTCGAGCGCCTCCCACACGTATTGCGGTGGCCCCTCTTCGCCGGCGTGCGCGACCGGAAAAAAGCCGGCGTCGCGGGCACGGCGGAACACGTGCTTGAACTTGCTCGGCGGATTGCCGACCTCCGACGAATCGAGTCCGACGCCCATGATCTTGTCGCGATGCGGCAGCGCCCAGTCGAGGGTTTGCTGGGCGCTGGCTTCATCGAGATGACGCAGGAAACACATGATCAGGTGGGCGCGGATCCCGAATTCGCGCCGGGCGTCGGCGATCGCCCGCGTGAGCCCGTCGACCACGGTCGCGAAGGCAACCCCGCGCGAGGTATGTCCCTGCGGATCAAAAAACATTTCGACGTAGCGGACCTTGTCGGCGTGCGCCCGCCGCAGGTAGGCGAAGGCAAGGTCATAGAAGTCCTGCTCGACCATGAGGACCGACATGCCCTGATAGTAGATGTCGAGAAAATCCTGCAGCTTGGTGAATTGGTATGCGCGCCGCAGCGCTTCGACCGATGGATAGGGCAGCCTCACGCCGTTGCGCGCCGCGAGCGTGAACATCAGTTCGGGCTCAAGGCTGCCTTCGATGTGGATGTGCAGTTCGCATTTCGGGAGGTGTTTGACGAGGGTGTCGAGCTCTCGTGCAACGGGCGTTTCCATTCGAAATGTCTTGCAATGCGCGGGCGGGTGAAGATCCCCACCCTATTGCGGCTTTGCGCGCTTCGCAATCACTCCGCGGCCATCGCATGGTCGGGCTTCGGCCGGTGCAGGATCACACCCTCAAGCGGATCGAATTCACCCAGCCAGGCCGCCTCGTCGATGGCGCGCGCAGTCGCCTTGTAACCGGCTTCGCAACGCATGCGAATTCCGGACGCGCTGAAATCGATATCCTTCGTATGGTTCTCGTTGTCGAGCCGGGGCGCCAGCAGCTGCACGATATGCATGCGCGACACGCAACCGTAGCTCGCGAGTTCCCGTACAGCCTCGCTGTCGCGCACATCCGGCGGCAGCTTACGCGCCAGCTGGTTGATGACGTGGCGCAGCTTGTGGGCCTGCTTGAGCTTGGTGACCTGCCCGGCGATGCGGCTGGAATATTGGATGTCCTTTTGGCGGTGAAGGACTTCCCAGATCGAACCTGGCTCCGGCCCGTCGGGATTCCATACGTGCACCGCGAAGATCAGCGATGAGCGCCGCGGATTGTCTTCGAAGATCACTTCCGTCGGCGTGTTCGACATGATCCCGCCGTCCCAATAAAGCTCGCCGTCGATCCGCACCGCCGGGAATGCCGGCGGAAGCGCGCCCGACGCCAGGATGTGGTCGATGGTGATCGGCTGATCTCGGCTGTCGAAATAGCGCATCATGCTGGTGCGCACATGCGCGGCGCCGACGGTCAACCGCGGCTGGCGGCGATTGATCAAAGAAAAATCGACCAGTTCGCCAAGCGTCTCGCGCAACGGCGCGGTCGAATAGAAACCGGCCTGGTCGACGCCGAGCGGCACGTGCGAACCCAAAAACGCGGCCGGATTGGGACGGAAAAATCCGGACACCCCGCCGAGCAAGATTGACCAATACGAGAGCGCGTCCTGGATTCCGGTCCAAGCCGACAGACCGCTCCAGGCCCGATGGCATTCCACCCGGCGCCAAAAGTCACGCAACGCTTCGAGACGCCGCGACGGCTCGTTTCCGGCGATCAGGCTCGCATTGATTGCGCCGATCGAAGTACCGACGATCCAATCGGGCTCGATACCGGCCTCGTGCAGTGCCTGATAGACGCCGACCTGATAGGCGCCGAGCGCACCGCCGCCCTGCAGGACGAGAACGACCTGGGCATCTGCTTGATCGCGAAAGGCCGTAACCGCCGCTGATCCCCGAAGCCCCTTCGCCATGGAACACTCCCATTCGCCGATGTTCGCAAGAACGCCCGTGCTTAGAGCGCCTGTCCGTCGCACCCGAACGGGCTCTTTGCATTACTCTAGCAAGCCGCTGGTTCGGTCGCTAACGGAGAACACGGTCGTTGATCACGCCCTCGCGAGCAAAGTTCCCGTTATCGAAGGATGAGCCATCGCGGCGCGATCAGGCCGCGCCGCGCATCGGCGGTCGCGCTGGCTCTCGTCGCGGATCGGCCACGTCCCCCACGCGCGATCCGGTCACGCCGGTGATCAGGCGCGTCCCGCGCTGGAACGTCACATAGTTCCACAACCAATGCAGCGCGACCGCAAGCCGGTTGCGAAAGCCGATCAGGAAGTAGATGTGGGCCACGCTCCAGAGGACCCACGCGAAAAAGCCTTGGAGCTTGAACCGGCCAAGCTGGACCACGGCGCTCTTGCGCCCGATCGTCGCGAGCGAGCCGTAGTCGCGGTAGCGGAACGGCGGCAACGTCTTGCCGGCAATCCGCGCGCGCAGCAATTTCGCAACGTATTTGCCTTCCTGCTTGGCGACCGGGGCAACACCGGGAAGCAGGTTGCCGTCGCGCCCGGCGAGGTGTGCCGTGTCCCCGATGATGAAAACATTCTGATGGCCCGGCAGCGTCAGATCGGGATTCACCATGACGCGGCCGGCGCGATCGGTTTCGGCGTCGAGCCATCGGCCGGCCGGCGACGCCATGACGCCAGCCGCCCAGATCGCGGTGCGGGTCTCGATACGCTCTGGTCCGATCGAGACGCCGGTTGCGTCCACCTCGGTTACGCTGCTGTTGAGTCTCACCTCGACGCCGAGCTTCTCCAGCGATCGCTGTGCGGCTACGGATAGCGATGGCTCGAAGGACGGCAGCAGACGCGGGCCCGCTTCCACCAGTATAACGCGCGCACTGCGCGGATCGATCACGCGAAAGTCGGCAGCGAGCGCACGCTTGGCCAGTTCTGCGATCGCGCCCGCCATCTCGACGCCGGTCGCGCCGCCGCCGACGATGACGAAGTTGAGCAGGCGGCGGCGCTCCGCCGGATCCGGCTCCGTCTCCGCCTTCTCGAACGCCAGCAGGATGCGGCGACGCAGATAGGTCGCATCGTCGATGGTCTTGATGCCGGGTGCGTGCGCGGCCCAGTCGTCGCGGCCGAAATACGCGTGCCGCGCACCAGTCGCGATGACGAGATCGTCGAACGGGATGCGCCGGCCTTCGGCCAGCACTTCCCTGCGCGCGAGATCGATGCCGGACACCTGCGCCAGAATCACGCTCACGTTGCGATGATCGCGCACGATGCTGCGCACCGGGCCGGCAATGTCGGCCGGCGACAGCGCGGCGGTGGCGACCTGATAGAGCAGCGGCTGGAACAGGTGATAGTTGTGCTGATCGATCAGGGTGACCTGGAAGTCCGGCGCCTTCAGGCCGACAGCTGCCGATAATCCACCGAACCCGGCGCCGATGATGGCGACCCGCCGGGGACTGTTGTGTGGGACGGCGTCAGGCATGGCACCCTCCTTTCGCACGGTCGGCACGCATCACATCGCAACTTTTAGATAAGGTCGATATCCCGCCTTTCCAGCGATACGCTACTACCATGCGTACGCCGCGCCTGCTTGCAACAGGGTCTGTTATTAGGGGGCGAGCACGGCACGCAGGCGCTGCCACGCGGGCTCGTCGCCCGGCAAGCCAAACCGCAGCCACTGCGGCTCATCGTTGAACCGGCGCACCAGGATGCCGGCACGCCCGAGTTGCGCAAAACGTTGCTCGGCATTCGCCACACGGGCGAGCCGGAACAACGATGTTCCGCCGACGATCGCGCAACCCGAAGCGGTCAGAAATTGCTCGAGGCGGTGAACGTCGGCAGCAAGGCGCGCGCGCGTTTGCTGCTGCCACGCCGTGTCGGCCAGCGCGACCTCACCGACCGCGATCGCCGGCCCGGACGCCGCCCACGGTCCAAGCCGCGCCTTGAGCCGCGCCGCGATCGTGCGGGCAGCCACCGCAAATCCAAGCCGCAGCCCCGCCAACCCGAAAAACTTGCTGAACGACCGCAGCACCACGATGTTGCCGACCTCGACATCGGGGCCAAGGCTCTCCTCGGCTGGGCCGGCATCCATAAACGCCTCATCGACCAGCAACAGGCCGCCGCGCTGCGCGAGCGCTGCCGCAAGCGCGAGCAGCGCGTTTCGTTCGACGACGCGTCCGTCCGGATTGTTGGGGTTCACGACGATCGCAAGGCTCGCGTCCTTGAGACCGGTAACCTCGCGGACCTCCTCGACGCCGTGTCCGACCAGCGCCGCCGCGCGCGCGTGTTCGGCATAGGTCGGACCGAGCAGCGCCGCGCGCCCCGGCGGCACCAGGGATGCGATCTGCGTCAACATGATCTGCGTGCCCGATGCCACCACAACATGGTCCGCGGACGGTGCCCCATAGGCACGCGCCGCGATCGCGGCGAGCCGCTCGAGCGCGCCGGGTTCGGGCAGACGCGTAAACGCTTCGGGCGCGAGGCGCGGGATCGGATACGCATGGGGATTGATCCCGGTCGACAGGTCGAGGAAAGGTTCGGGTGCGTCCGGAAACAAGCGCCGTGCGGACGCGAGATCGCCGCCGTGAAGGAGCGGCGCAAGATCGTCCTGGAGAGCGATGTTCCCCACCCTCGCCTTTTTGGCCCTGCTGATCGAGCTCATGCTCGGCTATCCGGATTGGCTGGTGCGTTCAATCGGTCACCCGGTGACATGGATGGGACGCCTGATCGAGGCGCTGGATCATAAGCTCAATCGTGAGCAAGACGCACCCGCGCGACGGCGCGCGGCCGGCGCAATCGCCGTTGTGGCTCTGATTGCGGTGGCCGGTGTGGTTGCGCATGCGCTCGAGCACAATCTCATTCGCCTGCCGTTCGGTTTCCCGGTGCTGGCCGTGCTGGCCAGCACCTTGCTGGCGCAGCGCAGCCTCCGCGCGCATGTCGCGCGCGTCGCTGTTGCGCTCGAGCACGACGGGCTCGAGGCCGGGCGTAAAGCTGTAGCACAGATCGTCGGCCGCGATCCCGAGGCGCTCGACGAGGCCGGCGTCGCGCGCGCCGCGATCGAAAGCTTGGCCGAGAACTTTTCCGACGGCGTGGTCGCGCCGGCGTTCTGGATGTCGGTGGCCGGCCTGCCCGGCGCCGCGATCTACAAGGCCATCAACACGGCCGACAGCATGATCGGACATCGCACACCCCGCCACGCGGATTTCGGCTTTGCGGCCGCCCGGCTCGATGATCTTGTCAATCTGCCGGCCTCGCGCCTCGCAGCGCTCCTGATCGTCGCCGCCGGCGGGTTTTCGGATCGCGCGGCCGGCGCCAACGCCTGGCGCGCCCTGCGGCGCGACGCGCCCCGCCATCGCTCGCCCAACGCCGGTTACCCTGAAGCCGCGATCGCCGGAGCGCTCGGCCTCGCGCTCGCCGGTCCGCGCCGGTACGGCGGCGTCCTGGTCAACGACGCCGTGATGGGCGACGGCCGGCGCGAGGCAACCGCGGCCGACATTCGTGCGGCGCTCGCGCTCTATCGGCGCGCCGATGCGATGCTGATCGCCCTTGCGGGCGTCGTTGCCATCCTCCTCATTGCGCTAGTGCCGCCGATTTGAAGTTCCTGCACCACCTCCCGCCATCTCGTCCAGGAACTTCAAATCGAGAAGCGGCACTAGAATCAAATGGTTGCTAGTGCCCGTTTGTTTCCGAAGTTCGTGTCAGCGCATGCCGCCATGTATCACGAACTTCGGAAACCGGGCGCTAGCCTGAGCAGACGATCGAGATCGATATGGGCGGCGAGGTGCGCGGCGAGCCGGTCCAGCACCTCGTCGACGAGGTGCTCGTAGACGATCATCGCGGGGCCGGCGGCAAGCCGCGCCAGCCACGCGGCGCGCTGGCGATCGTCGGCAAACAGCCCGTGGATATAGGTGCCGACAATGCGGCCGTCGGCCGACATCGCGCCCTCCGGCGACCCGTCGGCAAGCTTTGCGAACGGACGCGCGCAATCCGCGCCCGTGGTTGACCCCATGTGCATCTCGTAGCCCCTAAACGGCGCGCCGTCGTGGGTCTCGCCATACGCCGGCTCGAGCGTCTTGGACGCCGTGAGGGTCGTCGCAACATCGAGCAGGCCAAGGCCGGCGACGCTCGTTCGCGGCCCTTCGATCCCGTCGGGATCGCTCAGCGTGCGGCCGAGCATCTGATAGCCGCCGCACAGGCCGAGCACCTTGCCGCCACGGCGCACGTGCGCCGCAATGTCGACGTCGAACCCGGCGGCACGCAGCGCCGCGAGGTCGGCGATCGTCGCCTTCGAGCCCGGCAGAATGACAAGATCCGCGTCGCCCGGCAGCGCCTGGCCCGGCCGCACGCGCACGACATCGAGCACCGGCTCGGCATCGAGCGGATCGAGATCGTCGAAATTGGCGATGTGCGGCAGCACCGGGACCGCGATGCGCACGCGCGCTCCCGGCTTGGCGCTGGGCGGCGCATCGAGCGCCAGCGCATCCTCGGCCGGCAGCAGCCGCGCCTCGGGAAAGAACGGCACCAGGCCAAGTGCGTCCCAACCGGTGGCGCGCGCGATCTCGCCCATGCCGTCGGCAAAGAGCGCCGCATCGCCGCGGAACTTGTTGACCAGAAAGCCGCGGATCAGCGCCGCATCCTCGGGATCGATCACCGCCTTGGTGCCGACGAGGCTTGCGATCACCCCGCCGCGATCGATGTCGCCGATGAGCACGACCGGGACCGCGGCCGCGCGCGCGAACCCCATGTTGGCGATGTCGTTGCGGCGCAGGTTTATTTCCGACGCGCTGCCGGCGCCCTCGACCAGCACCAGATCGGCTTCGGCCTTAAGCCGCGCGAAGCTCTCCAGCACAAACCGCAACAGGTCGGGCTTCATATTCTGATAGGCCGCCGCCTTGGCGGTCGCGACGACGCGCCCGTGTACCACGACCTGCGATCCGGTCTCGCTCTGCGGCTTGAGCAGAACCGGGTTCATGTGCACGTTGGCTTGCGCGCGGGCCGCGCGTGCCTGCAGCGCCTGCGCGCGACCGATCTCGCCGCCATCGACGGTGACCGCCGCATTGTTCGACATGTTCTGCGGCTTGAACGGTCGCACCGTCAAACCGCGATTGGCGAACGCCCGCGCCAATCCGGCGACGATCAGCGACTTGCCGACGTCGGACCCTGTGCCCTGGAACATGATGGCGCGGGCGCTCATTTTGTTTGGTCGCATTTTCTACGAAAAACCGGCATCCACTTTTCCTGAAAATGCTCCGACTAGAACTCGATCCCCGGCTGCGCCTTCACGCCGGCGGCAAAGTGATGCTTCACCAGCGTCATCTCGGTCACGAGATCGGCGGCGGCGATCAGGTCAGGCTTGGCGTTGCGGCCGGTGACGATGACGTGCAGTCCCGGCCGCCGGCTGGTCAGTGCGGCGATCACCGCGGCCAGGTTGAGGTAGTCGTAGCGCAGCGCGATGTTGAGCTCGTCCAGGATCACGAGCCCAAAGCTCGGGTCGGCCATGAGCTCCTGCGATTTGGCCCAGGCGCGCTCCGCCGCCGCGACGTCGCGTTTGAGGTCCTGGGTTTCCCAGGTGAAGCCCTCGCCCATGGTGTGCCACACGACCTGATCGCCGAACGTTGCAAGCGCATCGCGCTCGGCGGTGTGCCAGGCCCCTTTGACGAACTGCACGACCCCGACCCGTTTGCCGCGGCCAAGCATGCGCAGCGCGAGCCCGAACGCCGCCGTCGACTTGCCCTTGCCAGGGCCCGTATGCACGATGAGCAGGCCCTTCTCGATTGTCTTTTCGGCGACCTCGGCGTCCTGCACGGCCTTGCGCTTTTCCATCTTGGCGCGATGGCGCTGGGCTTCGGCCTCATCGACGGTCTTGCTCATGCGCTTCCTTTCAGGATCAGCGGCAGCCCTGCCACCACCAGGACAACACGGTCGGCCAACGCGGCGATACGCTGGTTGAGGCGGCCTTGCTCGTCGCGAAATCGCCGGGCCAGCGCGTTGTCGGGCACGATGCCGGATCCGACCTCGTTGGTGACCAACACCACCGGCGCGGCATGTTGAGCGAGGGTGTCCGCGAGCTCTTTGACCTCCGCATCAAGGTCCGCATCGGCCAAGCAGCGATTGCTCAACCAAAGTGTGAGGCAATCGACCAAGACCGGCGCACCTGCAGGGATTTGCGAGAAAACGCGGGCAAGGGCATGCGGCGCCTCGATAATTTTCCACTCGGTCAAACGCCGCGCCCGATGCGCGGCGATCCGCGCCGCCATCTCGGCATCGCCGGCTTCCGCGGTTGCGACATAGACCCAGGGCGGCGGCAACGCCACGATCAGGCTTTCCGCGTATCGGCTTTTGCCCGACCGCGCGCCCCCGGTGACGAGCGTAAGCCCGCCGGCGCTAGTGGCCACTCATAGCGTGCCGACCAGAACCACGACGCCGGCGATGAGGATTGCGGCCCCGGCCACGCGCGGCGCGAGCGTGAAGAGCTTGGCATCGAGCCGACGCGTCAGAACTGCAACGCCGACGGTGAGCACGCTCTGAATGATGACGAGGCCAAGGAGGTAAGCGCCAAGCGCCGAGCGGTCCGCTCCATAGATCGACTCGCCGAGCGAATAGCCGTGGAACAATCCGGCGATCGCAAACAGCGCTCCCCACGCCACGACCGGCAGCGGACGCCCCCAGGCGAGCAGCCCGCCGGCCAGCAGCACTGAGGCAGCGACCACGATGTCCGCCCCCGGAAGCGCGGCGCCGCCGGCGTGCAACAGAACGCCGAGCGCCATCGCGACGATAAAAGCGACCGGCAGGAACAGGTTCAGGCCAAAGACCCCGACCGCTACGCCCACTGCGAGGAGAAACGCCAGATGGTCGAGGCCGATCACCGGGTGACCGAGACCAGACAGAAGCCCTTCCATGAAGGTCGACGGCGTCCGGCCGCCCATCATGTGATGGGCGAACGCGGGAACCGTGGCCAGGGAGAACGGGATCGAGAGAATTGCGGCGCGGGACAAGCGAACGGTCATGACATTCTCCTTGTGCCCTCCACCCGAGGGCCGGGGACGAGGTTTATCGCCGGCAGGTCTCCTGGCTCGCGGCTCAGCGCCCGCCTCGACCTTCCCGGAGTGCCCTCCAGTGGTTCATCGAGGCAGGCTCGCCGCCTACAGTTGCGGGGGCAGCCGCGGTTTTGCACCGCGTTCCCTTTTGCATCCCACCCAGGGCGGGAACCGACGACAAACCGACTATAGAGGTTGCGCCTGCAAGTGCAACGCGCCCCGGCTCGGCGACGAGGTCCTGCAACGGGTTGTCGGCGTGACCGACGACGGATCCTCGGGACCGATCACGGTTGCAACTGTCGGGGCGACCGATTCGAAACAGCTGATCGCGAAATTCTCGCAGGCCCGTCTCGCCTACTACCAGGGCCTGGAGACCTTCGCGGCGTTCGGGAGCGTGTGGACAACGCCGCGTGCAGGACGTGCAGCAGGCCGCGCTCGGGATGGTCGGGCAACCGTCATCGCGACGATGCAGCGACGCACGGTGGCGGCGGGGAGCGACCTAATCTATCAAACGCGCCGGTGAGCGACCGCGATACATGTGACTGCGTCATTCCGGGGCGCCGCGACGCGACGGCCGGGATAACGTGACTGGCGCGATGCGCCGCAACGCATTCGACGCGCTGGTCTCATTCACGTTGTCAAATAGCCGGGAGCAAGCCAACGCTCCGCGTCCCGGTGAAAACGGGCGCCGGGCCGCCCTTCGATCTCTTTTTCCGTCCCCACGATAAGGGGAGTGGAGCGCCGAGACGGCGCTAAGCAGATTTCTGTCCGCGCTCAAGGCGCGGAACGCACCCTTGCGATCGGGTGCG
>JBPYFJ010000029.1:0-95300 GCA_051985675.1 Xanthobacteraceae bacterium
TGTTTCCTTCCTTCGACGGTCCGGTCCGCGTGTCGCCGTATGTCCTGGCGCCGCGCAAACGCCGCTGGTGGCCGATGGCAGCCGCGTTCGGCGCCGGGATGGGCTGCGTGTTGGTCGCCGTGGGACCCTTAACGCACGCGACCGACCTCGTGGCCAAGCTCAAGCCCGCGCCACGGTCGGCGTCCCCTGACGTGCAGGTGATGTCCGTCGATGCGGCGCCGTCGGCAACGCAGGCCGCAACCGCACCTCCGTCCGTTCCGGTCGCGCCGCTCGACCTCGACAACGCGCCTGCCGGCGCGTCCAAGGCTGCTGAACAACCGATGCCGCGCGCAAGGCCCGCGGCGGTGGACGTGCCGGCCTCGGACGAGAAATCCGCCAACGCAAAGCCGTCCGACACAAAGCCCGGCAAAACCAAAGCGACGAATGGCAAGCTGTCGAACACGAAAGCGTCCAAGAGCAACGGCGCGAATGCAACCGACGCCGAGACAGCAACCCCTGGCGCGGCGGCCCCGGCGAATACGCGCAATTCCGCCAAGGCGGGTACGCAGGCCGACCAGGCGGCCGGGATGGTGCAGGTTGACCAAGAAGAGCTTCCGGACGGTCGCCGCGTCCCGGTGTACAGGCGCCCCACCATTTTTGACGGGGTGCGGACTTCCGGCTCGCAATAGCAAAGCTGCGATCGGTTGCGGCGAGCGCCGCTCATAGGCGCTCAATTTCTCGTGCATTGGCGCAATTGCGCCGGTCCCCTCGGTCGGTGCTCGTGTAAAATCCGTAGCGCACTCGCGGGGAGCACAAGCCCGATGCGCACAGATCCATTTTCCGACACTTTGACGTTTCTAACCGAAGGCTATTGGGCGACCCCGACGTTCTGGGTAATCTTGATCGTTAGCCTCGCGATCGCCGCGCTGGCGTTCAAAACGTTGCCCGAGCAGCGAACGGGCGACCATCTGACCCGATATATTGTGCGCTTCGTGATCGGCCTGATGTGGTGGCAGCAGTCGCTGTGGAAGGTTCCGCCGGATTTCGAGGGACTGCGGCACTGGACCGAGGAGATCGTCAAGAACGCCGCGTTTCCGATCCACGCCAGGCTGGTGAACGATCTCATCCTCACCCACTTTGTGCCGTTCGGATATTTCATCTATTTCACCGAAGTCGCGATCGGCGTCTCACTCATGCTCGGCCTGTTCGTCCGCGCGAGCGGGGTCGTCGGCGCTCTGCTGATTCTCAACCTCTACTTCGGCCTCTATCGCCTGGAAAGCGAATGGCCCTGGACCTACGCGTTTCTGGTTCTGCTGATGGTGCTGTTCGCAGTCGAGCGTTACGGCCGCAGTCTCGGCGCGGACGCGCTGATCGCCGCCCGCAGCGAAACGCCCCACGGAATAATGCGCCTCCTGACGGCGTTGACGTGAGAGACGCGGCCGCCTGCCACGTCGTGATCGGCCTGCGAGAGTTCGTTACGTCGATTGCGGCGTGGGGCTACGGATGCAGCTCGCAGCTTGTTTGATTTTGTGCGCGTCGACGCCCAGGCCGGCGAATTGCGCAAGCTTCGAGGCTGCTTCGCAAGCCTATAGGACCGATGCGACCTGATCCCGCTCCTGCAATCGGAACGGCGCCGGATGGTCGGGCTGGGTCGTAATCACAGCGACGGGCAAGACCGGCCGGGTGTCGGCGAGCGAAATCTGAAAGCGCCGGATCAGCATGGCGAGGACGAGCGTCGCTTCGGACAACGCGAACTGGGCGCCTACACACACGCGCGGGCCGGCGCCGAACGGGAGATACCCCAACCGCGGCACCGGCTGTCCCTCGCCCAGAAAGCGTGACGGATCGAAGGCGTCGGGATTGCTCCAAAGCGCCGCATGCCGGTGCAGCACCCACGGCGCCATCATGACCAGTGACCCGCGCGGGATCTCGGTCTCGTCCACCGCATCGGCTTTTATCGCGACGCGGGCAATCAGGTAGGCGGGCGGATAGAGCCGCAACGCTTCGCTCACGACGGCGCGCGTGTATGGCAGCTTGGCGAGCGCGTCGGCGGCACTTTCCGGCGTCAACGCCACGATGCGCGCCTCCTCAAGTACGCGCTCTTGCTCCGCGGGCGCGCTTGCCAGGAGATACATCGACCAGAACAGCGCAAGCGCGGTCGTCTCGTGACCCGCGACGATCATCGTCGCCATCTGATCGCGCAGCTGCGCGCGCGAAAATCCCGCGCCTGTCTGTGGATCGCGGGCGGCATAAAGCACGTCGAAGAGATCGCGCGGGCTCTCGCTCGCCCCGGCGGCAAGCCGCGCCGCGACGATCTCATCCATGAGCGCGACCCAAGCGGCGCGAAATCGCATGCGGGCAAAATCGCGCAAGGTCGGGATCTGGGCCGGCAGCAGCATGTCGAACAAATAGGGCCGCGCCAGGCTTACGGCGAAGCGAGCCATCAACCGTCGCAAAGCGGCGCCGTAACGCTGCATCTCGAGCGAGAACATGGAGCGTGCCGCGATCTCGAGCGTCAGCAGCTGCAAGGCCGTGAGCAGATCGACAGGCGCGCGCTCGGCCGACAGGCGCGTCATCGCCTCCTCGGCGGTGCTGACGACATGGCGTGCGAGCACCGGCAGGATACGCGGCGCGAGCGCGGGCGCAATCGTGCGACGCTGGTGCCGCCACGCCTCGCCTTCGCTCAAGATCAGCCCTTCCCCGACCACCGGACGCAGGATGCGGATCGATGCCGGCGTGCGCCGGTAGTTTGCGGTGTTGTCCACCAGCACGCGGTGGATCCCAGCCGGCGTGTTGAGCAGGAAGCGGACGCGGCCGAGGAACGATTGGACCAGGACGTCTTCCCGGTAGGCGCGTTGCGGCCAGATTTGCAGCGCATTGGTCCGCACCGCCTTCAGGAATCCGAACCAGGAGAGCTCGTCCTCGGGGATATAGGGGCGCGGCGGGATGAAAGGCTGCGAGTGCTGGTGCATCGGAGACAAGGCTTGGTTTTCCTGCCGATCACACAGGTGATTCTGATTCCAAGTCCTACTGGATCAACCGCGGCACGCCAGGTTTTCCGAGCGGACACTCGAGCGAAGAACGATCCCAGCGCGCGAGATTTGCCGCCGCCTCGTAGGTGCTCTGGAGAAACTCGAGCAACACGGCGTCGGGATCGGCAGCGGTCCTCACCGCATCATAGGGCAGCAGAAATTCGCCGAGGTCCCGACTGAAAAAGGCCGCGGCCGGCCGCACCCGCGACGTGCCGAAGCCTTCGGGCGTCGGATAGGCGTACGAATAGAACGCCGGATAGTCGATCGCCCCGCCGCCCGGCCAGAAGCCGGCGCTGCTCACCTCGTGCGAATAGGCCTCGCGGGTGACGACGTCCGCGAGGTGCGGGACGCCGCCCGGGTGGAGCGGCGCGCGCCTGCCGGAGAAACGGGTCACCGCAAGATCGAAGCTTCCCCAAAAGAAATGCACCGGGCTCGCCTTGCCGATAAAGCCGGTGCGAAACAGCTTGAACACACGATCGCACTGGAGCAACACGCGCCAAAACCGTTGCGCGTAGTCCGCATCGTAGGCCGCGTGAAGGCGGTCTTCGCTGAAGCGGATCGGTTCCGGCATTTCATTTGGCATCTCGTCGATCGCAACGCGCACGCCGGCTTGCCCTAGAGCGTCCATGACGCCGGCGAAAAAGTCGGCAACCGGCTGCGCCCGCAACGGAACCGTCAACCGCCGTGCCTCGCTGACGTCGACGCGCAAAACGTGGTCGATGAAATCGAATGCTATCTCCAGCGCACGTTCACCGTCGTAGATCGGCGTCGTCGTCATGCCGCGTGCCGTGAGATAGAGCGGGACCTGCCAGGAGTGATTGAGCCACGGCGTCAATGACAGCCGGATCTTGCCGACGATCTGGGTCCACAACTGTAACGTCACGCAAGTGTCGCGCCACGCCCCGAGGGGCAATTCAGGCCAAGATTGCTGTTCCGCGGATGGATCAATCATGGTGCACTTTCGGGGCGGGGGCTCATCAGGCGTTGGCCTTCTGGTGGCGGCGCATTGCCTACTAAGCAATCAGGCAATTGAACTATGTTCGCGCTGGGGGCGCCGCCATAACGCGGATTCCGCTACCCACCCGACGATCGTCTCATCTATAGTTGGCCTTGTGAACCCTTTCGGACATCATCTTGGGAAGCGCGGATGTAGGCGGCGCGGCGCAGAGGATGGCCAAAGAGCAGCGCTCTCGCCTTTGGTCGCTTCGCTAGGCGCTTGCCCTGCTCCCTCCATCGGGCCAGACCACGGACTTTCGGGAGACGTTGGATGAGCGGACGAGCCAAGGCCAGCACGCTGATTGCCGCGGCATTGCTGCTGGCCGCGTGCGTTGCGAGCGCCGACGCCAAAGACAAGGTCAAGGTCGGATTTATCGGACCCCTGACCGGTGGCGTTTCGGTCAACGGGCTAGGTGGCCGCAACTCGGCCGACCTCGCCGTCCGGCTGCGCAACGCCAACCCGAACGCCAAGTACGAATACGAACTTGTCGTGCTCGACGACGAATGCAAGCCGAACATCGCCGTGCAGGCCGCGACCAAGATGGCGGCCGACAAGGAGATCATTGCTGCCGCCACGCATTATTGCTCAGCGACGGCGATCGCGACTGTCGACGTCTATCACAAGTTCGGATTCCCAGTCATCGTGTGGGGTGCTGTTCTGCCCGACATCACTTATCGCAACAAGTATGCGGAGGTGCATCGGGTCAACGGCACCATGATCAACCAGAACCAGACCAATGCGGAGCTCGTTTCAAAGCTGGGCTACAAGACCTTCGCGGTGATCCATGACACGACCGACTACGGCAAGGGCCATAATCAATACTTCAGCGAGGCGCTGGCCAAGCTGGGCGGCAAGATCGTCGGTACGTTCGGAGTGACCGCGGACCAACAGGACTTCACCGCCGAGCTCACCCAGATCAAGGCGCTCAATCCCGATGTGATCTATTTCGGCGGCCTGACGCCAATCGGCGTACGTATTCGAGCTCAAATGGACAAGCTCGGCATCAAGGCGGTATTCGACGGCACTTCGGGCATCGTCTCCGACGCGTACATTCAGGGGCTAGGCCCGTTGGCCGAGGGCACGTTGGCGTTCCGTGAAGGCGCCCCGACCGAGAAGCTGCCGGGGGGCAAGTTCTTCATGGAGAAGTACGATGCCCAGAAATACGACAATCCGCCCGAGGCCTATGGGGCGTTCGCCTTTGCGGCGATGGATATGATCCTTGACGCGATCGAGAAAGTCGGCCCCGATCGAAAGAAAGTCATCGAAGAACTCGCCAACGTGAAGGACCGCGATTCGATCGTCGGCAAGATCACTTTCGACGATCACGGGCAGAACACTGTGCCGGTCATCACTCGGTACGTGATCCAAGACGGCAAGTTCGTGGAATGGGACGAGAGCGAATACGCGACCGGCAAGCGCAAGCTGCCAGGACCGCAATAGTGGTCGCCGCCAAGTGCCATCGCGTGCTCCGCAGTCCAGAGAAAAGCCAGCCCCGCGGCCCAAACTAGTCGCTCCGCGAAGCTTTCGACTGGAACCCGGATCGTCGCCCTGCTTCGCTGCGCTCAGCGTCGCTCGTCCGAGACACGATTCTGCGCAATGAACGCCGGGCTGTTTGCCCAGTACGTCATGAACGGGCTGATGCTCGGCATGATGTACGCGTTGGTCGCGGTCGGTTTCACCCTGTTCTTCGGCGTCCTCGACGTCATCAAGTTTTCGCACGGCGACGTTCTCACCGTCGGCGCGTTCACGGCGCTGGCGACCTATGTCGCTGTGGCAGCCGCCGGGGTCGTATCGCCGGCGTTGGCGCTGGTCGCGATGTTGATCGTCGCGACGCTCGCCATGGCTGCGCTCGGTATGCTGATTGCGCGGTACCTGGTGCTGCCGCTGCGCGGTGCGCCCGCCATCAATACGCTGCTGATCACGCTGATGCTCGGCACGGTTCTGCGCGAGTCGGTGCGGCTGTTCTATCCCCAGGGCGCCAATCCGAAGCCATTTCCGGCTTTGCTGCCAAGCCTGTCCGTCAATCTCGGAGCGTTCAACCTGCGGCTCGACAACGTGCTCATGCTGGCGGCCGGCGTTCTGATCATCGTCGGCGTGCAATTTCTGCTCAACCGCACGAAGCTCGGCCTCGCCATTCGCGCCGTGGCGCAAGACGAGGAAACCGCGCGCACTATGGGGATAAATTTCACCGCGATTGTGCTCATCACCTTCGCGCTCGGATCGGCACTCGCGGCCTTTGCCGGGATTATGAACGGACTCTACTACAACGAAATCAATTTCGGCATCGGTCTCTATCTGGGTGTGGTCGGTTTTGCGGCCGCGATCATCGGCGGTTTGGGAAGCATATACGGTGCGATCCTCGGCGGATTCCTGTTCGCCGCGCTGCAGACCGTCGGCGCGGTGGCATTGCCCTGGGCGAGTGCCTACAAGGACGTATTCGCGTTTGCCGTGGTCATTGTCATCATGGCTTGGCGCCCGACCGGCCTGATCCGCGAAAAAATCAGCGAGCGGGTGTGATGCAGCCGCAGCGCGCAACGCGTGCCTCGCTGATGCCCGGTCTCGGCGCGATCGCGACGATGACGGCGTATCTGATCGCATTGCTGGCGGTGGAAAAGCAGCCGATCATTATCGGCCTGCTCGGGGCCGGGATTGCCGGCACGTTCGCGGCCGCGTGGCTCGGAATGCTGCGCCCGGTCGGGCGCTCATTTGCCGAATGCGAGGATGCGCTCGGCGGATATGCGGTGCTTGCAGCTTGCGTGCTGGCGGCGGCCTTTTACGACAATCATTTCGTGCTTCTGCTGGTCGTTACCGTCCTGCTCTATAGCGTCGCAACGTTGGGCCTGAACGTCCAGTTCGGCTATGCCGGCGTGCTCAATTTCGCCGGCGCTTCGTTCTTCGGCATCGGCGCCTATACGGCGGCGGTCCTGAACTCACACACCGCGATCCCTCTTCTGCTGGTGCCGCTGATCGGCGGGCTGCTCGCTGCCCTGATCGGTTCGTCACTGCTGTTTCCCGTGTTGCGCACGCGCGGACACTATGCCGCTCTCGTCACAATTGCGTTCGCGCTACTGCTGCGGACCTTCCTCGAGGTGAACGACGTTCTGGGAGGTCCTCAGGGCATGCAGGTCAAGGGCATGCAGATACTTGGCTGGTCATTCAACGACAACATCGAGATCGGCAAGCACTTCGAGCTGTCGTTCTATATGAACTACTTCATTGTCAGTCTGCTGCTGCTCGTGGGAGCGTTCGTCCTGGTACGGCGGCTTGAGCGATCGTGGGTGGGCCTCAATCTGGACGCGCTGCGGCTCGATGAAACCGCCGCGAGCTGCTTCGGGCTCGATATCGCACGCTGGAAAATCACCGCCTTTTTGCTGGGAAACTTTCTCATCGGGATCGCCGGCGCGCTCTTCGGCATGGTCGGCGGCTTCGTCGCCCCCAACAACTACACTTTCGCCGACTCACTCATTCTTGTCTCGATCCTGTTGCTCGGCGGAGTCGGCAACCCATGGGGATCGGTCGCGGCGACGGCCATCGTTGTGATCATTCCCGAGAAGCTGCAGACCATTCAGGAATATCGCTTCCTGCTCTACGCGCTGATCGTCATCGCCGTGCTTCTGTTTCGGCCCGAGGGCCTGCTGCCGCGCCCGGTCAGACAGTACTTTCCGGGGTGGCGGCCGTGAATGCGCTGCTCCAGGCAAGTGCGCTTACCCGGACCTTCGGCGGCGTCGTTGCGCTCGATCACCTCGATCTTGCGGTCACACGTAACGAAATCCTCGGGCTGATCGGTCCCAACGGGTCGGGCAAGACCACGTTCTTCAACGTGGTGACCGGGATCTACCGTCCCGATTCCGGTGAGGTCGTGTTCGACGGCATGGATATCACGGGGGCAAGTCCCCAGGCGGTCTATCGCGCCGGCATCTCCCGCACGTTCCAGCGTTCGCGGCTGTCTTTACCGCTGTCGATTTTCGACAACATCGTCATCGGAAACCATAAGCACCTTAACCACGGGCTCTGGTTCAATCTCGTTCGCCGCGCCGATTTGAAGCGCCAGTTCGAAGCCAATTATCTGGCTGCCCGCGAGCTGGTGGAAGCCTTCGAACCAGAGCTCGTGGGCCGGATATTCGAGCCGGTCGCGGGATTGCCGATGATCGACCGTCGCCGCATCGAGATCTGCCGAGCCCTTATCAGCGAGCCCAAGCTGCTGCTCCTCGATGAACCGTCCGCCGGAATGACGCATGATGAAACCGCAGAATTGATGGACGACATACTGCAGGTTCGCGACCGCGACAAAACGCTGACCATTGTCATCGTCGAGCACGAGATGGGGGTGATCGAGCGGATTACCGATCGCTGTGTCGTGCTCAATTTCGGGCGCAAGATCGCCGAAGGGCCTTACCGGCAGGTCGCCGCCGAGGCGCCGGTGCAGGAAGCTTATCTCGGGGTGGCGCGATGACGGGACGGCTCGAAATCGACGGCGTCACCACCGCCTACGACAAGGCGGACGTGCTCGATGCGGTTTCGCTCACAGCCGAACCTCGACGCATAACATGTCTGCTCGGCTCAAACGGCTCGGGCAAGACGACGCTGATCCGCTCTATCCTCGGGCTCACCCCCCCGCGCGCGGGCCGCATCATCTTCGAGGGCCATGACATTACCGGCCTGCCTACACACCGGATCATCGCCGCAGGCATTGCCTGCATCCCGGAGGGACGCAAAGTGTTCCCCAAGCTCACGGTCGAAGAGAACCTGCGGCTCGGCGGCTATCAAGAGCGCTCGCAGGCCGCGTTGCAGGAGCGCATGAGCGGGATCTTCGGCATCTTCCCGCGGCTTAAGGAACGGCGCTTGCAGCTTGCCGGTACGATGTCCGGGGGCGAGCAGGCCATGATCTCGATCGGGCGTGGTTTGATGGCGGCGCCGAAGCTGCTGTTGATCGACGAGCCCTCGCTCGGGCTCTCGCCGATCTATGTCAAAGAAAACTTCAAGATCATCCGAGACATCAACGAGCGCGGCATCACGGTCTTCCTGGTCGAGCAGAACGTACACCAAACACTTGCCATTTCCCATTACGGCTATGTGCTCGCCAAGGGCCGCGTCGTGGCCAGCGGGGGCCCAAGCGAACTCGCGCATCGCCGCGAGGTGCGCGAGGCCTATTTTGGGTAACTACCCGAGACAGTTTCGAGACGCCCTCAAGGCAACCTGAACATCAGCAACTCATCGGTCATGTCACCGGCGCCGCAGCCTTTGTTGCCGCCCGCGAAAAAGGCGTCGTCCCCGACAGCTGCTCCGCCAAAGCCGTGACGACCAACCGGCGATGCCAGCGCGACCCAGCGGTCGGCCGCAATGTCGTAAGCCTCGTTCTGATTGAACGTGCGGCCGTGATCGCACTCACCGCCAACGGCAATGATCCGGCCGTTGACAAGCGCCGCCGCCAGCGCACTGCGCGCCGTTGGCATCGCCGCCGCCTTGCTCCAGCTGTCGGTTGCCGGGTCATAAACGTCGTGCAGCGCGGTATTGTCGGTCGTGTTGTTGTTGGTCCGGCCGCCGATCGCGTGCAGCTTGCCGCCGGCGGCAACGGCTGCTAGGTGATCGCGGGCAACCGGCAGCGGGGCTGCCGGACGCCACGTGCCATTGCCCGGATCGAACACCTCGTGGGTGGCAACCGTCACCTTGTCGAGGCCGCGCCCACCGATCGCATGCAGCTTGCCATCGAGGGCCGCCACCGCCACCGAGCCGCGCGGCTTCGCCAGCGGCGCGAGCGTGCGCCACGCACCTGTCGGCGGGTCATATTCGAAGACCGTGGCGAGCGCGCCGGCGTGAACGTTGGCGGCAAATCCGCCGACCACATAGAGCTTGCCGTTGAGCGCAACGACCCCCGGATGGCTCGTTGCGCGCGGAACCGGCGCCAGACCACGCCACTGGCCGGTCGCCGGGTCATACTCTTCGGCCAGCGACGATGCCTCCCGGCCGACCTCGGCGCCGCCAAGAACGTAGAGCTTGCCGTTGGCGGCGGCCATCGCGGTCTCGCCGCGCGGTTCCGGCAGATGCGATTTGACCGACCAGGCACCGGACGAATCGGCGCGGGCGCCGCATGCCAGAGCGGCAAGCGCCAGTAATCCCCAAGCGAGCGGGCCGCGAACGGACCGACGGACCGAACGGCAGTTCATCGAAAACGTCCCGCCGCCGTCAGCGCGTTTGTGCCGCGGTGGCGTTGTGCGGATGGCGACGATCGCCGCGCGCGTTGAGCTTGCGCACATAGGTGATCGTGGCGGACGGATTTTCCTGCTTGACCTTCAGGGCTGCGATCAACGCATCCTCGGCCTCGACCTTAACGCCCGTTGATTTGCCAGGCGTCTTGATGCCGACCATGTAGCACGGAGTCATGGTGTTGCTCCTTGCCGGCCAACGGCTCACCGAGACCGGCGCTTGCGTTCAATAGGCCAGCCAGTTGACCCATTTAAGACCGATCAGCGCCCGCACGCCACCGGTTACCTCAATGCGCGGTCGACCACCCAGCGATGCTGGAATGAACGTGGACGAGCCGTCGGTGTCGGGGTCAAGCTGTTGTTGAAAGCGTTCGCCTCCGGTCGACCTGCTCCCGTCGCGGGTGCCGGAGCGACGAGCGCGCGGGAGGACACCATGACGCTCAACAGCCGCCTTCTAACAGGCGCCGCGATCAACGCTGTCGCAATCGCAGCGGTCGGGTTGTGGTTCACCGGCGCGGCCACGCCGGTGCGCGCCCAGCAAGCGGCGGCCGCCGGCCAGGTTGCAATTGACGCCGATGATATCGGCGGCGTCGTCAGCGGACCGAGTGGTCCGGAGGCGGGCGTCTGGGTGATCGCCGAAACCACCGACCTGCCTACCAAGTTTGCCAAGATCGTCGTCACCGACGACGCCGGGCGTTACGTCGTGCCCGATCTGCCCAAGGCCAAGTACAAAGTCTGGGTGCGCGGCTACGGCCTCGTGGACTCGCCCAAGGTCGACGGTGAGCCCGGCACAAACCTCAATCTTACGGCGATCCCGGCGCCCAACGACGCGGCCGCCGCCCAGTATTATCCGGCGATCTACTGGTACGCGATGCTGAAAATTCCGGATCAAAGCCAATTCGGCGGCAAGAGCGAGATTCCGGAGAAGGTCACCCAGGCGGCGTGGCTGACCGCGATCAAGAACCAGGCCTGCATCGGCTGCCACCAGCTCGGACAGCTCGCAACCCGCACCGTTCCGGCAGCGTTCGGCACGTTCAAATCCGGAGAAGACGCCTGGATGCGGCGCGTGCAATCAGGCCAGGCGGCGGAGCTGATGGTGAACCCGCTCGCCGGCCTGCTCGGCGGCGTGCCGTTCAAATATTTCGGCGATTGGACCGACCGGGTCGCCAAGGGCGAGCTGCCGGCGAGCAAGCCGCCGCGGCCGCAAGGCGTCGAGCGCAACCTCGTCATCACCACCTGGGAATGGGGTGATGCGAAGAAGTACCTGCACGACCTGATCTCGTCGGACCGGCGCAACCCGACCATCAACGGCTACGGGCTGCTGTTCGGCTCGCCCGAATATGCAACCGATGCGCTGCCGATCCTCGACCCCAACAGCAACAAGGTGACGAGCTTCACCGCACCGGTGCGCGATCCGGAGATGCCGGAATCGCTCGGCCCCGGTCACGGCGCGATGGAAAAACCCATGGCGCCGTCGGCCTATTGGGGAGACGAGAAGATCTGGGATACGCGGGTCAACAACCACAATTCCATGTTTGATGGGAAGGGCCGGGTGTGGCTCGCCGCCACGGTGCGCGCCCCAAAGGATCCGGACTTTTGCGGCAAAGGTTCCGAGCATCCCTCGGCCAAGCTGTTTCCGCTCGCGCGCAGCATGCGACAGATCGCGATGCTCGACCCCAAAACCATGAAGTACACCTTTGCCGACACCTGCTTCGGCACCCATCACCTGCAATTCGGCTACGACAAGAACGATACGTTGTGGACGAGCGGCGGCGGGCCGGTGGTAGGTTGGGTCAACACCAAGCTGCTGGATGAAACCGGCGACGCCGCCAAGGCGCAAGGCTGGACCGCGCTTATCCTCGACACCAACGGCAACGGCAAGCGCGACGACTATGTGGAGCCCGACCAGCCGGTCGATCCCGCCAAGGACAAACGTATCACCGGCGGGTCAGGTTTCTACGCGGTGATGCCGAGCCCGATCGACGGCTCGATCTGGGGCACGGTCGGCGTGTTCGGCGGCACTGCCGCGGTGGTGCGGATCGACCCGGGCGCAAATCCACCAGCGACCGCGCTCGCCGAAATCTACAACGTGCCGAAACCCTACTTCGGCATCCGCGGCGGGGACATCGATTCCAAGGGCGTGGTCTGGGTGTCGCTCGGCAGCGGACACCTCGGCAGCTTCGACCGATCGAAATGCAAGGGCCCACTCAACGGTCCGACCGCAACCGGCGACCACTGCCCGGAAGGCTGGTCGGTCTACCAATATCCCGGGCCAGGCTTCGACGGCATCGGCGAGAACAGCGCCGAGGCGAGCTACTACACCTGGGTCGACCAGCACAACACCCTGGGGCTCGGCGAAGACGTGCCGATCTCGACCGGCAACCTCAACGACGGACTGATCGCGCTCAAAGACGGCAAGATGGTCATGCTGCGCCTGCCCTATCCCTTGAGTTTCTACGCCAAGGGACTCGACGGGCGCATTGACGATCCCAATGCCGGCTGGAAGGGCCGCGGGCTATGGACGACCAGCGGCGACCGTACGCCTTGGCTCAAGGAAGGCGGCCAAGGCAGCAAGCCGCTGGCCATACATTTTCAGCTGCGTCCCGATCCGCTCGCGAGGTGATCGGAGCCCGGAACAGTCTCGCGTACCCCGGACCGCGCGGCGCGCAGCGCCGTCGCGTGATCCGGGGTCCAGCACAAGAATCGCCGCACCGCATTGTCGCTTCGCGACGTTTTCCGCTGGATCCCGGATCTGCGCGCCGTCTCGCTGCGCTCGCCGGTGCTCGTCCGGGATACGCCAGTCCACCCGGGGTTCGAGAGACTGAACTCCGCCCTTCCCGGAACGACTAAACAGGGCCTTCAGCATCCTGCTAATGATATAAATCGAGCAGCCGCTCGATCGTGGCATTGATGCGCGCCAGATAGGCGAGCTGGAACTGCGCACCGAACAACAATTGCAGACCGATCCGGTTGATCGCCTGCACCTTGATCTCGGAACGGAACCCTTCGAAGAACGCGTCGCGTTCGATCCCGGTCGAAACGCCGGCCTTGATCAGCGCGTCGCGCAGGGTTTCGACGTGACGATCGATTGCCTCGCGCTCGGCGGTCGGGGGCAGCACGAACGTCAGCAGCTCGACAAGATCGCGCGCCGCGGTGTTGCATTGTGCGACTTCCCAATCGAGAACCACGATATTCGAATCGGTGTTCGATCGCATCATGTGCTGGATGGCGCCGACGTCGGCGTGCGTCGGCCTTGTTTTGGAATCAGGCGAAACAGGTTTCTTGGCTGACGGCTCATCCGACTTGAGCCGCGGCAGCAGACGGCGTGTGAGGCGCCCGTTGGTTTTGGCTTGCTGCCCCTCATGGGCGCCGCGGTCCGCCGCCTGGGCGTCGCCGTGCGCCGGCTCGCGAGGTGCCGCCTTCCGAAAGCCGACGTTGCGCTGATTGAAGTCGTTGTGAGCGAGCGTGGCTGGCAGCGCATCCTTGACCTTATGCCAGTCGGACATCGTTTCGATCAGCGCATAGCGCCGTCGCCAGACGTCCTGCGTGACAATATGCGGAAAGCGCGAACGTGCGTCGTTCAAGAGCCCGCGCCACAACGACGTGTCGGCCACCATGGCAGCCGTTGTCGGCCGCGGGCCGGCCCAGGCGAGGGTCTTGTCGTTGGCGCCCCAGAACGCCGCTTGCCAGCGCGCGGCCGCCCGCAAGGCGGCGTCGATGGCGCCGGGCGGCCAGTCCGAGGTAGCGCCGGTGGCATCAAGACGCTCGATACTGGTCAGCGATTCCAGGAACAGCGCGTGCTCACCGGTTTCCGGATCGTGCGCCCAACCGTAGCAGCGCGGCAGGACATCGCGTAGCGCGGCGATCTTTCCGGCGATCTGATAGGCGCGAAGTTCGCGCTCGGCGGTTCGATCGAGCTCGGCCGCGGTCCGATAATGCAAAAACGGACGATCGAGCACCACGTGGTTGCGGGCGGCGATCCATGGAATGAGGTTGCGCGCTAATCCCTGGCGCGGGTTGACCTTGACGATAAGATCGAGGGTTTCCTGCGGCGCACCGCGCGCGCGCACGAAACGCGCCGTTGCCGGCACGACGCCGACCCAGTCGTCGGGCCGCGTTACCCCGTATTTGATCTTGATCCAGGGCTCGCGCTGCTCCTCGCCCAACGGCCGCCCGCCGTCGAGCCCGGTCAGACAGAGACCTGGCGCATGCAGCGACACCCGCAGCGCCGGCACCAGGTGTTGCGCGATCAGCTTGAGATCCATGGCCCCATCATGAAATCGCGGATGACCGCGTCACGCTCCATCGCTCCAACTGCGATACGTGCACCACGACCCGGCAAAACCGGAACAGCCCCTACACCGCATTTGCGCCGGTCAGGACGCAAAACCAATGCGGTGCCTCGTCTATGCGCCCGAAGGCCCTTAAACTAGACCTTGTCTCCCACTGCCCCACAGGCGCGGTGGTTGCCCACCGAACCGCGCTCTTGCCGCACCGCTCAACCTAAAGGGAAATCGATGCGCGAGCCATCTCAAAATGACCGATTTGCCTTAACCTTTAGTCCCAGCTTATGAAAATGGCAGCTCGCTTAGTCTGGTGGCTGCGCCCATGACCGCCTGGCTCCCGTCTCGACGGCGGATGCTCCGCGCCACCTTGATCGGCGGCGTCGCGGTCTATTTGGCGCCGCTTGGAAGCCGCGCGTATGCGGCTCTGTTCGAGGATCAATTGCTGACCGTGCCGGACTGGAACGGTCGGGACGGAACGCTGAAATACCGGATCGACGGCGTCGGCAAGGTCACCGGGGAAAAGGTTTTCGCCCGCGACATCCGAGCCCGCGACATGCCGCACTGGCCGCAGCAGCAGGGTCACGCGCTGGTGTTGCGGGTCACCAAAGCCGACCGTCAGTACGCAGGCTTTGATCTTTCGGCCCTCGATCCCGATCTCAAGCCCGATCGTATCGTGACTGCGGCGGATCTCGCGCGCGACGGCCTCGCATTTCCGGACTATTACGGCGACGACATGCTGTTGCCCGAGGGCCGAACTCCGGCCTACCTGGGGCAGGCCGTCGCGATCCTCATTTTCCGGGATTTCGCGCGCTTCCGCTTTGCAAAATACAGGCTGCAATTCAACGACACGGTCGTGCGCTACGGCGACGTCACCGGGCCAATGGCACGCGATCCGTGGGGTTCGTCGCGCTTTGTGCGCATTGCGGGGCCAACGCCTGACGGCGAGGACATTTTCTCGCCGGTCAAGCAGGCGCCGTTCGACCCGACCTACGACAACCACGAACCGGTATGGCCCGCCCCTGCACGTGATGGCGACATCGGCGCGCAAGGCATGTACTACGCCAAGGTGATTGCCGACGAGATCGCACACCCGCCGTCCGACTGGCTGGTCATGACCCGCGATTACGCGTCGCAATCGGCCGACACCGCCGCGCTCGAGCCCGACAACGCCAACGGTTGGTACGACGCGGATCATCAGGAACTGCACCTGGTCGTGCCGACGCAATCGCCACAGGAGGTTGCGGAAAACGCCGCCAACATGGTGGCCAGGAGCCGCATCGGCGTGAAGCGATTGTTCCTGCACCCCTGTTTCACGGTCGGCTACGGATCCAAGGATCACTACAACATGCCGTATTACGGGCTGGTCGCCGCGGTCTATGGCGGTGGCGTGCCGGTGCGGCTCGCCAATGACCGCTTCGAACAATTCCAGAGCAGCCTCAAGCGGCATCAGTTCGACATGCGCTACACGATGGCGGTCGATCGCCCAAGCGGCCTGCTGCAATCGTTCCAGGCCGCGATCGCCGCCAACGGCGGAGGCCGCGCGAATTGCTCCGTGCAGTTGACCATGGCCGGAGCGACGCAGTCGGACTCGATCTACTACTTTCCCAAGAGCGATATCGCCGCGACCGCAATCGCGTCACGTGCCGTCGACTGCGGCGCGGCGCGCGGCTTTGGCGCCATCGAGACGATCACCGCAACCGAACTCATGGTTGACGAGATCGCCGCCGAGCTCGGACTCGACCCGCTCGATTTCCGCCTGCGCAACGTGCGCAAGACCGGCATGCGGACGATACAAGGGGCCATCCCTCAGGGAGTGCAACGCGGCGAGGCGGTGCTGGAGAAGGCAAAAGCGCATCCGCTGTGGAGCGGCCGTGCCACGCGCAAGGCCAGTTATGACGCGACGCATCCGGGCCAATACTACGGGGTTGGATTTGCCGCGTGCCACCGGCGCTACGGCACCGGGTTCGAGGCAAGCTTTGCGAAAGTCGAGGTCGCGCCCAACGGGCAGATCGCGTTGTCGCACACCGCAAACGAGATCGGAACCGGCACATCCTCCAGTCAGGCCGTCGCGTGTGTGCGCTGGCTTGGCCGGCCGGCCGATCGCGTCGAGCTTGCGGTCACGCATTGGCCCGAAGTGCCGGTCGAGGCTCCGGCCGACCCCGCAGCGCTCACCGAAGCGGAGGAGAACCGCCTCCAACAAAATCCGCGCTGGACTCCGGTCGCCGCGTCCGCCTCGAGCGCCAGCAATTCGTCTTGTTATTTCACCCACACGACGCGCGAAGCCGCGCGCATCGTGTTCATGCACGGGCTGTGGCCTGCCGCGCTGGCGATCTGGGCCGCGCGCGGCCTCTCGATGCGGCCGGCGGCCGAGAGCGCGCGCTGGAGCAATGGCGCGCTCACCGTTCCCGGCTTGCCGACGCTGGGGCTCGCGGAGCTCGCGTCGCAAGCGCACGCCGGTAGCCTGGTCACGGGCGCGACCGTTCACGCCTTCAACCGGTGGCGCTGGGGAGAGGCCGATTTCAAGATCGAGGGCGTCTCGCAGCGCCTTGCGCTTGATGGCCTCGCGGTGCGCTATGGCAACGGCGCGTATTCCCTGCTCGATCGACAGAACGTGTCCTATCCGCCGCCGCGCAGCATCAACGCGATGGTGTCGAGCTACACGGTGACGGCAGCGCTGGCCGAACTCGTGGTCGACGCCAGCAGCGGAAAAGTCGCGCTGCTCAACCACCACAACATCGTCGAATGCGGCAATCTGCTGGTGCCGGAACTGGTGTCAGGCCAGATTCAAGGCGGCGCCGCCAGCGGCATTGGGCTCGCGCTGTCCGAGTACCTCCCGCTCTACGAAGAAGGGCCGGGCGACGGCACCTGGAACTTCAACCGCTATCATTTGCCGCGCGGCAGTGACGTCGCGGTATGGACGCAGACCGCCGACGTGCTGCCGCCGCTCTCCGACACGGAGCCGCCCAAAGGCATGGCCGAGGCGGCGGGTATCCCGATTGTGGCGGCGATCGTCAACGGCATTGCGCATGCGATCGGCCATCGCTTTCGCACGCTCCCGGTGACCCCCGATCAGATCCTCGCGGTGCTGCGATGAGCCTTCCGACCCGCCCGCTCACCGTGACAATCAACGGCAAGCAGCACGGACCGATCGACGTGCCGGAAGGCACGATGATGATCGATGTGCTGCATGAGATGCTCGACCTGACTGGCTCGCGGCTCGGCTGTGGCCAGGGCACCTGCCATGCCTGCGTGGTGATCTGGGACCGCGACGATCAGACCAGCGCGACGGTGCCGACCTGCATTACCGGCGCCGATTTCTTCAACGGCAAGCGTATTCGCACCATCGAAGGGATCGCAGTCCGCAACGACAAGGGTGATGCGACGTTGTCGCCGGTGCAGCAGGCATTTCTCGATGACTACAGTTTTCAATGCGGCTACTGCACGCCCGGTTTTGTCAACGCTGCGACCGTGCTGATCGAACGGCTGCGGCGTGCACCGATTGCACGCAGCGATGTGGAGGCGACGGTTTCAGCTGCGCTCGAGAGCCATATTTGCCGGTGCACCGGGTACGTGCGCTATTACGAAGCCGTTCGCAACCTGATCCTGAAAACCCCCGGCCTGACGCGGACGACGGTATGAGCAGGCCCCGCCACCTGCTGCGTTGGGTGATCGGGTTCGGCGCGCTCGCCGGCGTTGCCATCGGGTTGTTCTTTTCGATCAACCTGCTGGGCGGCAAGACCGGTGGTCCCGTGCAGGTTGTCAACGCGCCCGCTGACGTGGTGGCGCGCGGCAGGTACCTGGCCGAAGCCGCGGATTGCGCGGCCTGTCATACGGCTCCCGGCGGTGCGCCATTTGCCGGCGGGCTCGCCCTGCAAAGCGGGTTCGGCACGATCTACGCGACCAACATAACGCCCGATCCCGATTATGGAATCGGCCGCTGGAACGCCGACGATTTTTGGCGGGCGCTGCATGCTGGGGTGCGGCGGGACGGCCAACAACTCTACCCGGCGATGCCCTACACCTCGTATCGCGGCATGACGCGTGAAGACTCCGATGCGATCTATGCCTATGTGATGCAGCTGCGACCGGCCCACGTGCCGAACGCCGTCACCGATCTGCGGTTCCCATTCAACATTCGGTTGGGAATGCGCGGATGGAACCTGTTGTTCCTGACCGATACTCTTCCCGCGGTCTCCGATGGCAGCTCCCCAGCCTGGCACCGCGGCCGCTACCTGGTCGACGTCCTCGGCCATTGCGGCGAATGCCACACCCCGCGCGGGCTGCTGGGACAGATGGACCTCGCGCGGCCAATGACCGGCTTTGCGCTCGGCCGCTTCGAGGCGCCCGACATTACCCCGGCCGGCCTGGCCGCGCGCGGTTGGACCGCGGCTGCGTTGCGCGATTTCCTCGGCAGTGGGCTAACCGAAGACGGCTCGGCCTTCAGCGATATGCATCCGGTGATCATGCTCAGCAGCCGGCATCTGACACCCAACGACCTGGTCAAGTCCGTCAAATATCTCATGGGCGATACACCGCCGCCCCCGGCCGCACTGCCGCCTGCTCCGGCGGCGGCGGCGACAACTCAGGGGCGCGTCACCTATTTGGCGCTGTGCGCCGGGTGCCACGGACTTAACGGAGACGGCATCCCCAATACGGTCGTGCCGATGCGCGGCAACACCACGCTGCGTCTTCCCGATCCGCGCAATCTGATTGTTTCCATGCTGGACGGGATTGCGGCACAAAATTTCCCTTATCTGCAAAGCATGCAGGCAATGCCGGGGTTTGCCGACAAATTAAGCGATCAGCAAGCCGCTGATCTTGCCAATTATCTGCGTATCAGTTTCGGCGGACAGAAAGGCGATGTGACGACGGCCGCAGTCCGCGCGCTGCGCTGACCTGGCGGTGACCCGCAGCTCGCAAAGCAAGCCGCGTACCAATGCTGTGTGACGAGCCGGAGCACCTCGTCGCAACCGCGCGCGCCTGATTGCCATTGCCGGCAAGCCAGCGATAGAATTGCCGCAACATAATCTGGGGAGGAAGCCGAACATGATCGAAAATCGCAATTTTCCATCGCGTCGCAAGGTCATCAAGGCGATGGGGGCCGGCGCTGCCGGCGCGTTGACCACGCCCAGGCTGTTTGCCACGGCCCGCGCCGCCGGCCGTCCGGTGAAAATCGGAATGGTGAGCCCGGCCACCGGGCCGATCGCCGCCTTCGGCGAGGCCGACCAGTGGGTGCTCGCCGAAGCCCGCAAGGTTCTGGCACCGGGGATCACCATCGCGGGCGAGCAGCACCCGATCGAGATCGTCTATCGCGACAGCCAGTCGAACCCCAACCGGGCGTCGGAAGTGACGGCGCAACTCATCAACCGCGACAAGGTCGACATGATGATCGGCTCGTCCACCGGTGACACCGTGATTCCGGTCGCGGATCAGTGCGAACTCGCCGGCGTTCCCTGCATCACCGCCGACGATCCGTGGGAGGATTTCTTCTTCGGGCGCAAAGGCAATCCGGCCAAAGGCTTCGAGTGGACCTACCACTTCTTCTGGGGCTTCGGCATGGTCGGCAATCTGTTTGCCGACATGTGGCTGTCGCTGCCGACCAACAAAAAGGTGGGCCTGATGCTCACCAACGACCCGGACGGGATCGCCGCCAACAATGAAGACCACGGCATGCCGCCGACGTTCCGGAAGAAGGGTCTCGAGGTCGTCAATCTCGGGCTTTACCCGCCACTGAGCGAAGACTTCACCGCGCAGATCGGGCAGCTCAAGGCCAACAACTGCGAGATCGCCTGCGGGATTTTCAACCCGCCGCAATTCGTGACGTTCTGGACCCAGTGCGCCCAGCAGGGCTATCGCCCCAAGATCATGACCCCGCCCAAGGCGCTGCTGTTCCCCTCGGCGGTGGAGGCGCTCGGCAACCGCGGGACCGGCACGTCCACCGAGGTGTGGTGGTCGCAGCACCATCCGTTCAAGTCCGGTCTGACCGGTCAGACCGCCCAGCAATTCTGCGACGCCTACACGGCGGCGACCGGCAAGCAGTGGACCCAGCCGATCGGGTTCAAGCACGCGAACATCGAAGTCGCGATCGACGTCCTCAAACGCGCCAAGAAGCTCACGCCCGAGGATATCCGCGACGCCATCAAGACCACCGAGTACAGCTCGCTGGTCGGCCCACTGACCTGGAAGGGAGGCGGGCCCAAGAACCCGGTGCCGAACGTGTGCACCACGCCGCTGGTCGGCGGCCAATGGAAGCCGGGCAAAAAGTTCAAATACGATCTCAACATCGTCTACAACAAGAGCGCGCCCGAAATCCCTCTCGACAGCCCGTTCGAAGCGATTTCGTACTCGTAGTTCAACATGCCCGTTCTGCTCGAGCTCGCCGGAGTCTCGAAATTCTACGGCGCGCTCCGAGCGACCGATAACCTCACCCTCGCGGTCGAGGAGGGTGAGGCGCTCGGCGTCATCGGACCGAATGGCGCCGGCAAGTCGACCATGTTCAATCTGATCACCGGCGACGTCGCACCCGATGCCGGGCGGGTCATGTTCGCCGGCACCGACATCACCGCGCAGGCGCCGCACGCCCGCTCGCGGCTTGGGATTGGGCGCTCCTATCAGATTCCCCAGCCGTTCACCCATATGACGGTGTTCGAGAACCTGCTGGTCGGCGCGATCTTCGGTGGCCGCCGCAGCGAGCGCGAAAGCTACGCGCACTGCGCCGACGTGCTGGAATTGACCGAGCTGATCGGGCGCGCGAACGTGCCGGCCCGCACACTGACGTTGTTGCAGCGCAAGCGGCTCGAGCTCGCGCGCGCGCTCGCGCTCGATCCCAAACTGCTCCTGCTGGACGAGATCGCCGGCGGGCTTTCCGAGCACGAGACCCACGCACTGGTCGGAACCATCCGGGCGATCCACGCCCGCGGCACCACCATCGTGTGGATCGAGCACATTGTGCACGCGCTGGTCTCGGTTGCGAGCCGGCTGATCGTCATGAATTTCGGACAGAAGCTGGCGGAGGGCGCTCCCAAGGCAGTGATGGCGGACGCGCGGGTGAAGGAGGTCTACATGGGGATTCCCGCCGCATGAGCCTGTTGCAAACACGCGCGCTGCGCGCATTCTACGGCGATTTCCAGGCGCTGTTCGATATCGACGTCAGCGTGGACGAGGGCGATACGATCGCGGTGATCGGCGCCAACGGTGCGGGCAAGACCACGTTCCTGCGCGCGGTTGCCGGCGTACTGCCGTGCGGCAACGACATGGTGATGTTCGACGGGCGCCCGGTCGGCGGACTCACGGCGCACGAGATCGTGCGGCTCGGCATCGCCATGGTGCCGGAAGGCCGCCGACTGTTTCCAAGCCTGTCGGTTGAGGAAAATCTCCTGCTCGGCGCCCACAGCGGCCGCACCGGCGCGTGGACGCTGGCGCGCGTCTATGAGCTGTTCCCGATGCTTGCCCAGCATCGCGACCGGCCAGCGACCCTGCTCTCCGGCGGCCAGCAGCAGATGACTGCGATCGGGCGCGCGCTGATGTCGAACCCGCGTCTGCTGCTGTGCGATGAACTTTCGCTCGGACTGGCGCCGGTTGTGATCCGCGACATCTACGCGCGGCTGTCGACCATTACCGGCGAGGGCATGACGCTCATCATCGTCGAGCAGGACATCAACCGGGCGCTCGACGCGTCAGCCCGGTTCTACTGTTTCCTCGAAGGCAGGGTCGCCCTCACCGCGCCGAGCCATGGTTTCGACCGCGCGGCGATCACCAGCGCATATTTCGGTGTGTAGGCGATGAACGCCGTGCAGATTGTCATCCAGGGCGCGCTGCTGGGCGGCCTTTACGCGCTGTTCGCGATCGGTCTCTCGCTGTCGTTCGGCATCATGCGGCTGGTCAACATCGCGCACGGCGATTTGATCGTGCTGTCGGCCTATGTCGGCCTGATGGTGATCAACGTGACCGGGATGTATCCGATCGCCACGCTCGTGATCGTGATGCCGGTGATGTTCTGCCTCGGCTACCTGCTGCAGCGTGGGCTATTGAACCAGACGTTGAGCGGTGGCCTGCTGCCGCCGCTGCTGGTCACGTTCGGCCTCTCCGTGATCATCGAAAACCTGCTGCTGGAGGCGTTCGGCGCGGACAATCGCCGCCTGCAGGCCGGCGCGCTCGAGACCCAGAGCATCGCGGTCGGCGGCATCGCGATCGGGGTCTATCCGCTGATCGTGTTCGCGACCGCGATCGTGGCGATCGCCGGCCTGCAGATCCTGTTCTACCGCACTGCGCTGGGCCGCGCGTTTCGCGCCACCTCGGATGATGCCGAAACTGCCGAGCTGATGGGGATCGACAATCGCCATCTCTATGCGCTCGGGCTGGCGATCGCCATGATCTTCACTGCGCTCGCCGGCGTGCTGATGGCGATCCGTACCAACTTTGATCCGGCCGCCGGCCCGATCCGGCTGATCTTCGCGTTTGAAGCGGTGATCATCGGCGGTCTCGGCAGCCTGTGGGGCACGCTGCTCGGCGGCATGGTGCTCGGGATCGCCCAGGCGATTGGCGCGGCGCTGTCGCCGACCTGGCAGATCCTCGCCGGCCACATCGCGTTTCTCATCATTCTGATCATCCGCCCAAGCGGGTTTTTCCCGCGCACGAGGGACTGATGACGCCGTTCAAAGTCGAGCGCGCGACGCGCGAAAGCCGGGCCTTCGCGGTTATTGCGATCGCGATCGTCGTGTTGCTCGCGAGCCTGCCCTACTGGGGCGATTCCGGCACCATGCGACTGGTCTCGGAAATGGCCTATTACCTTGCGCTGGCGCAGCTGTGGAACCTGCTCGCCGGCTACGCCGGCCTGGTCTCGGTCGGGCAGCAGGCATTTGTCGGGGTCGGCGGTTACACGCTGTTCTACCTCTCGAGCCAGTTCGGCGTGCACCCGCTGCTTGCGCTGGCGCTTGCGGCGCCGGTCTGCGCACTCATGTCGGTACCGATGGCGCTGCTGGTGTTTCGGTTGCGCGGCGCGTATTTCGCGGTCGGCACCTGGGTGTTGGCGGAGGCGCTGCAGCTCGGCGTCGGCCTGATGACGCCGCTGGGCGCCGGATCCGGCATGAGTCTCACGCCTGCGATCGTGCGCGAGATCGCACCCGACCGGGCGGGCCGCGAACTCATCGTCTATTGGATCTCGCTCGCAATTGCCGTTGCGGTTTGCGCCACCGTTTATCTGCTGTTGCGCTCCAAGCACGGGCTGGCGCTAACCGCGATCCGGGACTCGGAGCGCGCTTCGGAGAGCCTTGGCGTCGACACCTACAGCACCAAAATGATGATCTACGTGGTGACTGCGGCCGCAACCGGCGTGGTGGGGGCATTCATCTTCCTACAGAAACTACGCGTCTCGCCCGAAGCCGGCTTCAGCATCAACGACTGGACCGTGGTGGTGATCTTCATGGTGGTGATCGGCGGCATCGGCACGCTCGAGGGTCCGATCGTCGGCATGTTGATCTATTTCGCGCTACGCGAAGTGCTGGCGGATTACGGCACCTGGTACCTGATCCTGCTGGGCGTGGTCGCGGTCGCAATCATGCTGCGCGCGCGCGAGGGGATCTGGGGTTTGGCGGCGCAGAGGTTCAATTTGCACTTGTTCTCGGTGCGCCGGTATTTGACGCGGTAGATCTTACTAGCCTAGATGGACTCGTAGGTGCCAGGCTTCATGGAAGCGGCAATGAACATACCCAAGAATGAGCGCGTTGCATTCGCGAAAAAGTATAAGTCAAAATGGGGAATAACAGCGCGGTCTGACTAGAAGGGGTCCCGCCATGAGTTGGAAAGACTTATTGAGTGATAAAAGGGTCATCTTAGTCGATGATCGGGTCCGCGCAGTCGATCGGAATTCAATTTCCGGGATTATCGGTCAATCGGGTAATCCAGCCTCGCGCAACGCGGCCTCGAATTGCTCGCGCTGAATGGGGCGGCTAAGACCGGCACGCGTAAACGCCGGGATAGTGAACCCCGGCTGTAATGTGCAAACGCGCTGCGCCTCCAAGCGCGCATCCTCTAGCCGTCCAAGGCGAACGTAGCTTGCCGCGAGCAACACATGGGGGACATGGAATGCTGGGCTGGACTGGATCGCTTGAAGGGCAGCCTCGGCCGCTTGCGCAAAGCGCTCCGTCAGGAAATAAGCAAAAGCCAATGCGGTTTCCGGTATGTAGCGCAGTGGATCCAACGGGCTGAGTCGAATCGACTGGGTGGCCTGCTCGATAGCTTTATCGTAGTTGCCGACAAACATGTTTACCTGGGCGGCGCGACCGAGCGCGAGTGCGGAGTTCGGATTGATCGCAAGCGCCTTATCGAGCGCTCTGAGCCCAGTATCGAAATCACGCTCCTCAAACGCCAGCACGAACGCGGCGTTGGCCAAGGCCATCGCATCGTCCGTTCCGATCGTCAAGGTGGCGCGAGCATGTCGGACAGCTGACGCCAAGCTTTCTGGATCACCTCCGCCGCGAGTGTATTGAACATGATGGCAATAGGCAGCAAGGGCATGTGCTGCCGCGTAATCGGGATCAATCTTGAGCGCGGCTTCGATATATTCGAGCGCCTTGGCGCTATCGGTTAGAGAATGTGATCCCCTGCGCGGCAAGGCTCGCAGGTATAAGTCGTAAGCGTCGAGATTCTCGGGGCGCTTACGGGCGGCCCGCTCGATCTCCGCACGGCGCACGTTCGGCTCAATCGCTCCAACGGTGCTCCCGGCGAGTCGGTCCTGTAGGTCAAACACATCGTCGATTGCACCCTCGTATTTGTCAGCCCACAAATGGTTGCCGGTCACGGCGTCGACGAGTTGCACGGTGATACGCAGCCGGTTGCCTCCTTTGCGCACGCTACCTTCAAGCACATAGCGCACGCCGAGTTCGCGACCTATTTGGCGCACGTCCACGGCCTTGCCCTTGTATGTGAAACTCGAATTACGGGCGATCACGAACAAGTCCTTGAAACGGGACAGCGCGGTGGTGATGTCCTCCACGATACCATCCGCGAAGTATTCCTGTTCCGGGTCACCGCTCATGTTTTGGAACGGCAGAACAGCTATTGACGGCTTGTCTGGAAGCGCTAGCGAGGGCTCATCAGGGAGGCCCGCTTTTCGTAGGCCTTTCAGAAAGTGTTCGTAATCAGCAGACCGCTGCCTAAACCGCATGGGAGTGCGCCTGTAGGCTTCAACATTCGCGGGCGAAATCTCAATCGCCCGCTGAAGCGCCTTTTTGGCTTCCTCTACCCGATCCAATTGAGCAAGCGCTGCCGCCTTCCAGAGATAGCCTAAGGGGTGGTCTGGTCGCAGCCGGATGACGCGATCCGAAGCCTCGAGCCCGGCAGAGTAATCGTGCGCGAAATAATGCCCAATCGAGGACCATTGGGTCCACGTCCACAGCATCGGATCATGCGGGCTAATGCGCATTGCTTTACGAAGGCCGGCCTGTCCGTCGCCCAAATAATCAACAAGATTACTGAGGCCACCTAAAAATCCGACCGCCCAGGCATTATTCGGATTCAGATTCACGGCCTGCTGCGCAAAAGGCACCGCCTCATCAGCGTCACCTTTCAGCATCAAGGCAAAGCTGACAACAAGGTGTGCCATCGGGTCGGCATCGTCCAGTTTCAAGGCGCGCTGCGCCAAAGGCAACGCCACGCTCACGCAGTCCTCCGCCGGCCGCGAGACATAAACCCAGCAGTCCCAAACATGGGTTAGCGCTAGCCCGTAAAATCCGCCAGCGAAGCCGGGATCGAGGTCGATGGTACGTTGGAAGAATGCCTTGGCTTGGTCGTTCTCGCTGGGTTCCTGCTTCAGAAAATGCCAAAGACCGCGATGATAAGCTTCCCAAGCGACCAAACTGTCGGGAGGCTTGCGGCTGACACGCAGCCGCTTTGCTTGCGCCATAGCGGGCTCGATAGCGATGGCCACGCACTCCGTGATTTCGTCTTGCACGGCGAAGATGTCGGTGAGATCTCGGTCGTACCGCTCGGCCCAAAGATGAACCCCGGTAGCCGCTTCGACAAGCTGGCCGGTAATGCGAACGCGTTTGCCCGATTTTCGAACGCTGCCTTCAAGCACATACCGAACACCGAGTGCCCGGCCGATCTGCTTTACGTCGACATTCCGGCCCTTATAGGTGAAGCTTGAGTTACGAGCGATGACGAAGAGCCAACGCGATTTTGACAAAGCGGTGATAATGTCCTCAGCAATGCCGTCAGTAAAGTATTCCTGCTCCACATCACCACTCATGTTTTGGAAAGCCAGTACAGCAATCGACGGTTTGTCGGGCAACGGCAGGTTTGTTAAGTGTTCGCCCGTCGAGACACCAGCGGCGTTGCCGCCACTCCGCATCCGATAAACACGCACCGGCTGCGCAATGTTCTTTAGTTTCTGTTCGCCAATGTCCTCGAATGACGCGTCGAGCTTACCGCGCACCTGTCTGTAGACATCCTCGGAGATGCAAACGCCCCCTGGCGCAGCAATGCCTTCAAGCCGCACCGCTATGTTGACGCCATCTCCGAAAATGTCGCCTTCTTCGATGACGATGTCACCAATATTGATACCGATACGAAATTCAATCCGACGGTCTTGAGGAATGTTAATCGCACGGTCGGCCATTTCGCTCTGGGTTTCCAGGGCGCACCGTACCGCGTCCACGGCGCTTGCAAACTCAACTAGCGCCCCATCGCCCGTGTTTTTGAAAATGCGGCCCCGGTGCTTGGTGATCTTGGGGTCAATGAGGGACTTGCGCAGGGCTTTCAGCGCCGCGAGGGTTCCTTCTTCGTCGATGCCCACTAATCGGCTGTAGCCCACCACGTCGGCCGCGAGGATGGCCGCTAGTCTTCGCTCAATCCTCTCGTCGCCCATTCACGCCCCGCGATACGTCTATAAGACTGTAGCTACCTCCGATTACCGGAGGCGGCTTTACTCACTCGACAAGAGCTAGGTGTTCACGCAACTTTGCTAGTAACGCCCGCGGACGATACGGCTTGGTGATATAGGCATTGCAACCCGCCGCCAGTGCCTTCGCTTCATCGCCCGTCAATGCATACGAAGTTACTGCGATAATCGGAATTGCCTTTGATTCCGGATCAGCTCTGATCCGCCGCGTTGTCTCGTAGCCGTCCATGACCGGCAATTGAATGTCCATCAGGATCAGATCGGGGCGCTGCTTTGCATACGCGGCGAGCGCCTGCTCCCCGTCTACCGCCTCGACCAGCTCGTATCCGGCGTTGCCTAGCAGGTCGCGCAGGATCTGCCGGTTGTCCTCCTGATCCTCAACCACCAGGATGCGCTTGCTCATGGTTCGCTAACCTGTCGCTCAACCTTCACCGGAATCGTAAACGCAAACGTCGAACCCTTGCCGACATCGGACTCGACCCCAATGCGTCCGCCGTGCATCCCAATGATGCGCTTGGCGATCGAGAGTCCAAGGCCGGTTCCGCCTTTTCGCTTGGTCGCAGAATTGTCCGCTTGCTGAAACTCCTCGAAAATCTTCCCTTGATCCGAATGCGCAATGCCCGGTCCGGTGTCGCGTACAGCGACCGTGAAGGATCCGTTTTCCGCGGTCGCCTTGATCGCGACCTCGCCCTTGTCGGTGAACTTGATGGCATTGCCGACGAGGTTGAGCAGGACCTGCGCAAGCCGACGCCCGTCGCCATGACCTACTGGAAGGTTGGGGTCAACGTCCGCCGTCAGGGCGAGCTTCTTGCCGTTCGCAAGCGACTCGACGGCCACAACTACGGTGTGGACCACGTCCTGGAGCGAGTAGTCCGCAAGATCGAGCGTCAATTGACCGGCTTCGATCTTCGACAGATCGAGCACGTCATTGATCAAGCCAAGGAGATGCTTGCCGTTGGCCTGCAGGCGCTCGAGGACCTCGCGCATCTTGTCCGGCGTCTCGCCATAGATGTTATCGAGAATAAGTTCGGTATAGCCGAGGATGGCATTGAGCGGCGTGCGCAGCTCATGGCTCATGTTGGCGAGGAACTGCGACTTGTGTTGGCTCGCGATCTCGAGTTGGCGGCTCTTGTCCTGGATTTCATCGAACAGGCGGACGTTCTCAATGGCTATGCCAGCTTGGTCAGCAAATGTTGTTGCAAGCTCAATCTGTTTCTCTGTGAACGGACGCACCTCTCGACGCATCGTCACAAGTACGCCGATTGGAACACCCTCTCGCAAAATTGGAACCCCAAGAATGGTGTGGATTCCAGCCCTTCGTATGGAATCGACGTTGTAATTCGGTTCGGTCTGGGCATCGAGAATTTGGACGGGTTTGCCCTCAAGCGCCACGCGACCGGCCGTGCTTCCAAGGCCGGGCTCGAGTCGCAGGGCTAACATTTCCGCGTGGATGTCAGCTGGAAAACCGCAGTTTGCCGCGTGCTGGTAGATCGAACCTTTCAAACGGACGATCGACACAATGTCCGTCTCGCACAGCCGCGCCGCAGATTGAACGAGCGTATCGAGCACGACCTGCAGATCGAAGGTTGATCGACTGATGACTTTGAGCACATCGGCAGTGGCGGTCTGTTGTTGTAGCGATTCGCGCAGTTCCTTTAGCAATCGCGTGTTCTCAATGGCGATAACCGCCTGCTTGGCGAAGTTGCTGACGACCTCCACTTGCTTGTCGGTGAACGGGCGCACTTCCTGACGGTAAATCGCGACGGCACCGATCAGCTGCTCCTCCTTCACCATCGGCACCATGATGAAACTGCGGGCACCCCCGAGTTCGACCATCGCCACCATGGGAGGGAAGCGCTCGTCGTATTTTGGATGTTGCCGGATGTCGGGGACGTGCTCGATCTGCTTGGTCTGGGCAACTTCTGCAAGCGGCGTGCCCGGCGGGGGGCGCATGAAATAATCGCGTTGTCGCCAATATTCGTCGAATGCCGCCGGCAGGCCGTGGCAAGCGACCGCGCGATATCCATCGCCGCCGTCTCCCGCGAGCCACAGCATGCCGAACTTGGCATCGCAGATGCGGGTGGCATTTTCGAGCATCGAATGAAAAACGGGAGTGAGTTCGCCCGGCGAGCTGCTGATGACCTGCAACACTTCGGAGGTTGCGGTCTGCTGGTGGAGGGATTCTGTCAGTTCCTTCGTGCGCGCCTGCACCTCATCGAACAGACGCGCGTTCTCAATAGCGATCACCGCCTGGTCGGCAAAAGTCTCGAGCAGCTCAATTTGCTTCTCGGTGAATGGCCGCACAGCGCGCCGCTGCAGCGTGATGACTCCAATGGGAGCTCCCTCGCGCATTAGGGGAACCGTCAATATCGTTCGCACTCCACCGGCTCTGGCTGTGGCTTCCTCCTTCAATTCATATTCTGGATCGTCGAGCACATCATCAATATGAATGGTTCGGCGTTCGGCGATTGCTCGGCCAGTAGTGGAGCCCCGCCCCATGGGAATAGGGGGCGTTACGTAGCCGGCCGGGAAGCCCCAAAGCGCTACCGACCGACTAGCACCGCTTGTTGCCCGTGTGAGAGACGCATGATCAGCCTCACATAGCTTGGCTGCCGATTCGACAAGCGTGTCGAACACGGTCTGCAAATTGAATGTCGAACGGCTGATAACCTTTAGGACGTCAGCGGTGGCCGTCTGCTGCTGTAGAGATTCGCGCAGCTCGGTGAGGAGGCGCGTGTTCTCGATTGCGATGACGGCTTGGTTGGCAAAGTTATTGAGGAGTTCAATTTGCTTGTCAGTAAAAGTCCGCACTTCTTGTGCGAAGAGGCCGATGCTACCAATTAGTTCGCCTTCCTTCAGCATCGGAACTGCAAGGAACGCCCGCGCCCCCAAACGGTCCGCTAACGCTACCGCAGCTGGATCCCCATCGATGTATTGGGGTTCAGCGCGAAGGTCCGCGAAATGTACTACCTGCTTGGTCCTCGCCATCCGCTGAAACGCACTAGCCGGATGTGAGGGTACCTTCACATCTTGGGGCCTCTCGGCAAATCCGGATGGAAAGTTGTGAAAGGCGGCGCTCTCAAATGCGTCGCCCTTACGGAGAACTAGTATGCCAAATTTTGCGCCGCAAATGCGCGTTGCGTTTTCCAGCGTTGCCGCGAACACCGGCTCCAGCTCGCCCGGCGATGACGAGATTACCTGCAGTACTTCCGATGTTGCGGTCTGCTGCTGCAGGGATTCTCGCAACTCGCTAAGCAACCGCGCGTTCTCTATCGCGATGACGGCTTGTTTGGCAAAGTTGCTGACTAACTCGACCTGCTTGTCTGTGAACGGGCGAACTTCCTGACCGAAGATGCCAATAGTGCCAACCAATTCACCCCCTTTAAGCATGGGCACACCGAGGGCGGATCGTACGCCACCGACGTCGGCTAACTCCCTTGAGGGTCCAAAGCCGCGAAGATAAGGTGGCTCCTCCCTCATGTCGGCAACGTTAACGGGCTGCTTCGTTCGCGCGACACCCCCTAGGACGCCGTCATGCGGCGAATGAACGATCGGATCGCGGCCAACCAATTCGACGAAGGCGGGGGGCATATTATACAGCGCGACGTGCCGAGATGTGCCCTCCTCATGAAGTAACATCGCCCCGAACTTGGCACTACAGACCCTTACCGCATTCTCGAGCATCTTCTCAAACACCGGCTGAAGCTCACCGGGCGAGCTGCTGATGACTTGAAGCACTTCGGATGTCGCCGTCTGCTGCTCAAGCGACTCAGTCAATTCCTTTGTTCGCGCCTGCACCTCGTCAAACAGCCGTGCGTTTTCGATTGCGATGACAGCTTGGTCGGCGAACGTTGTGACCAGTTCTATCTGCCGGTCCGTAAATGGTCGCACCGTGCGGCGCCCCAGAGCGATAACACCGATCAGCGCGTTTTCTCGCAGGAGTGGGACGGCTAGAGTGGTGCGAATACCAGCTATCTTTTGAAATTCAATCTTCGTGAACTCCGGATCCGCCAATACGTCCGGAGTATGGACAATCTTGCGTTCGAGGATGGTTCGTCTAATGGTCGAGCCTCGCCCTGACTCAACCACGTTGTCCTTCATAAACTCGGTGACCTCAGGCGAGTACCCATAGCTTGCGACCCGGCCGTAGCCCGTGGCTGACGGACGATAGATCGCCGCCGCGTCCGCCTCGCACAGCCGCGCCGCTGATTCGGTAAGCGTGTCGAGCACTGCCTGCAGATCGAAGGTCGAGCGACTAATCGCCTTCAGCACATTAGCCGTGGCGGCTTCGCGCTCGTGCGCTTCGGCCAAAGCACGCTTTAGCGTGATGGTGTCGTCTGGGGTGGCCGATGCTTCGCGCCGCGCCCGCGGCTTTGGGTCTGGCTTCGTTGCCGATCCCGCCGCCGACACATCCTTGCGTACAGAGCGCGCTTTATTCTTCGCGCGTTCCGAGCGCGTCCGGCCCCGTTTGAGGCCCTTTGCCTTAGACTCCCCCCGCCTCATCTGTCGTCGCCCGAGACAGTGTTGGTCGGAATGCGAATCTAGCACACCTCTAGCTGCTCAGCACATGCGTCGGAGCGTCCCGCCCGCGACAGCAGAACCTACAACACACTCGTTTCGCGTCTGCGAGGCCCAGAGGCGCCTGTGATCTAGGTCACACATCTCGATGTACGAAGCATGGGAGCATTTCGGCACCGCCCTTGGCGCGATCATTGAACGGGAGGATGCAATGGCAACGCTGGCAGTTCAACTTACGATTGGTGATTACGCGAAATGGCGACCAGTCTTCGACAAACATAAATCGTTGCGAACCAAAGCTGGCATGAAATCCGAGCATGTATATCGCAGCGCAGAAAATCCGAAAGAAATCATTATTTGGTTTGATGTTGAAGACATAGCAAAGGCGCGCGCAGGAATAGCAAGCCAAGAGATTAAAAGCGCGATGCAAGAAGCAGGCGTGGTCGGCCCTCCCAAAGTTCACAGCGTGAGCTAGCGCTATCGCAGCCAGCCACCAAAACGCATCAGCGAGGCCCCTGAGTTGCCGGGCGGGCCTAAGTGCGGAGCAACTCCATGAAATCGCTGCAATGGACTTTGGCGATCGTCGCAATTGCGTTCGTGGTACCGGCATCCGCCCAATTGGTTGACCCAGGTCTGATATCAGGGGTCGACCGCATAGCTGCGGCGTTCACGGACGGTTTTAAAAAGCAAGACGCCTCTGCCGTCGCGGAGGCGTTCACAGTAGATGGAGTGCTGCTCTCACAGTCGCCTAGCGGTGCTGTCAACTCTGGCACTCAAGCAATCGCCCAGCGCTATGACGGTCTCTTCAAACTCGGCGCCAACAGCATAAATATAACGCGAAGCCAACTCACGCAGCTCGGGAACGATATCGCGATTGCGTTGGGTGAGTACCAAATCACAGGTAAGGGGCAAAGTGGTCCAATCAAAATTGATGGCGATTGGAGTGCAACGTATGTGTATGTGCGTGACGCCGGCACTTGGAGGATCAAGCTTTTGAATGTCATTCCGAAGGCTGCGATGCCGGGCACTAGATAATACGCTGATCCACTCCAATTCACGCTGCCCGCACCACCCAGCCTAGCGCCTGGAGGCTCACATGGACGCCAAAACGGTCCAATCGGTTACGCCGGAGCACATCATGCAGGTCGGGCTCGGGTTTTGGGCATCCAAGACCCTGCTCAGCGCCATCGAGTTGGAGCTATTCACTCAGCTGGCCAAGCAGCCAGCCACGCTCGGAGAGGTACAGAATCGGCTCGCGCTGCATCAACGGTCCGCGCAGGATTTTCTCGACGCATTGGTAGCACTCGGGTTTCTTGACCGCAAAGAAGGCGTGTATCGCAACACGGCGGCAACCGAGCTATTCCTCGACAAGGCGAAGTCCTCATATATCGGCGGCATGCTTGAAATGGCGAATGGGCGCTTGTTCGCGTTCTGGAACGGCCTCACGGAAGCACTCCGCACCGGCAAGCCACAAAACGAAGCCAAAGGCGGCGGCAAGTCCCTCTTCGAGGCAATCTATGCCGAGCCGGCGCGGCTCAGGGAATTCGCCAAGGCAATGACTGGCATGAGCCACCCAACCAATCTTGCGATCGCCCAGCAATTTCCCTGGGCCGATTACAAGAGCTTCGTCGACGTCGGGGCCGCACAGGGCGATCTGGTGGTCCAGGTGGCGCGTGCACATCCGCATCTGGCCGGCCTCGGTTTCGACCTACCCGAACTCGGGCCGATCTTCAGTGACTATGTGGCGGAGAACGGTCTAAGCGGTCGGGTCCGATTTGCGCCCGGCGATTTTTTCAGCACGCCAATTCCGAAGGCCGACGTGGCGATAACGAGCCGGATTTTGCACGATTGGGATCTTGCGCAAAAGAAGACGCTCATCGGCAAGGTGTATGATGCGCTTCCCGCCGATGGTGCGTTGATCGTCGTCGAATCGGTCATAGATGACGACCGATGCAATAATACGTTCGGCCTCCTTATGAGCCTCAATATGCTGATCGAAACCCAGGGTGGATTTGACTATACTGGCGCCGACTGCATAGGCTGGATGAAAGAATGCGGATTTCGCAAAGCCTATGTGGAACACTTGATCGGCCCGGATTCAATGGTTGTTGGGATTAAATAGGCCGCACACAGCAAACAATTCTGGCTCCTGCCGCGTCAAGGAGATGGAGGTGTGTCTTGGCTGATTTAGAAGACAACATCGTCACAAGCTCCGATGGTCTGGCCGCGCTGTACAAGCAACCGATGGAGCAGATCGCCACAAAAGACCGGACTATGTGAACGCCGCAGGCCGCATTAGGCTGGGTTGGGAGGCGTCTTGATGGGATTGAGCGTTTCGTAAGCGCGAGCGACGCGAAGCACAAGGTCGTCGCGATATTTTGCAGCTACGATCTGCAAGCCAACTGGCAATCCGGCTGCCGTGAAGCCACAGGGGATTGAGGCTGCTGGCTGTTGCGTCAAGTTGAACGGATAGCTGAACGGCGTCCAATGCATCCAATTGGACTGGTCGGTGCCCTTCGGGGCTATGCGGTTAACCTCGAATGCTGGGATCGGAAGTGTCGGCGTAAGCAGCACGTCGTAGGTCGTGTGAAATACGTTCATGTGATGGCCGAGCGCCGCGCGTTCGTTGGTCGCGGCGATGTAATCCATATGTGGGATTCTCTCACCCTCGTTCGCGATAGCCGACAAGCCGGGATCGAGATAATGGCGCTTCTCCGCCGAAATACTCCGAAGCAGATTGGCCGCGCCGGTATACCAATGTGCCTTGAACGTATCGAACGGGCTGGAGAACCCGGGATCGCGTAGTTCAACGATCGCACCAACTTCCGCCAAAGCCTGCGCTGCACGCTCAACTAGTTTGGCGATGTCGGCATCGACTTGCACATAACCAAGCGTGACGCTGAGCGCGATACGCAGACCTGCGACACCGGCGTCGAGCCCGGTGGAGAAATCTTGCTGCATGTCGGGCAGTGCGTACCAGTCTCGTTGATCGGGGCCTGACATGACGGTCAACATTCGCGCGGCGTCAGCCACGTCGGCGGTTAACGGGCAGAGATGAGCGATCGTGCCGAATGGGCTCAGCGGATAGGCCGGTACCTGACCGAATGTCGGTTTAAAGCCGAACGCCCCGGAGAAGCCTGCTGGAATACGGATCGAGCCGCCCCCGTCCGTGCCGAGATGCAGGCAGCCCATTCGGAATGCTGCAGCCACGGCCGCTCCCCCACTCGAGCCGCCAGAGGTCATCTCCGAATTCCAAGGATTGCGTGTGATACCGGTGAGCGGGGAATCACAGACACCCTTCCAACCGAACTCCGGCGTTGTGGTTTTGCCTATGATCACCGCGCCGGCTTCGCGCAGTCGTGCAGTCGCTGGCGCGTCCTAATCCCATTGCTGTGCCCGATCGACGATGCACGAGCCGCGCAAGGTTGGCCAATCCTTGGTGAGGATCAGATCCTTGACCGTCGTCGGCACACCGTCGATGTCGCTTAGCGGCTCTGTTCGAGACCAGCGGATTGCTGACTGCCGTGCGGATGCGAGCGCACGTTCCTGATCGATCAGGCAGAAAGCGTTATACCGAGAGTTCAGCCGTTCGATCCGGCGTAACACCGCTTGCGTGGCTTCGACCGGCGAAGCTTTTCCGCCGCGGTACATCCACACCAAATCGCCACCGGTGGCATCGGCCAGATCCTGCGTCATGCTCGATAGAAATCGCAACTTCCGCCGGTTGGCAATTTGCAATTTTCAGGGAAACGTGCCGTTTAGGTCAAAAACTTAGGACGTCATTTGGTAGTTTCCGACCGACATCCGGCAATGGCGGGCCAAGGCCATTGCGCGGGGAGCGGGGGGGAGCCATTGGCAGATATCGCGCGAACGTTTGGAGCCGCCCACACAATGATTATGAGGCTTCGAACGTAGGCAAAATGCAAATTTGCGCGTTGAATTATCGAGGGCCTTTTTCGATTTGAATCCCGCGCTCCCGAACTCGTTTGTTCGCGGCCCTCCAGCCTCCTTGCTATGTCGCTTCCAGGTTGAATGTCATTGGGCGGTGGCGGGCGAACGATTTCGCCGCTCGCAAAAAGTTGTTGACATAAAATAAGCAAAACGTATCGGGGACTGCAGTCTGCTCAATGAGGGGCGCTTTCATGAGGCGATCCTGGAGCGGAGCAGACCAGCGGCGTCCGAGAACGCCTGGTTCGCAGCCAGGATCCCAGGGGGCCCGGGGAGAACCGCCAAGGCCGGCACCATGACCGGTTACGGAAGCGACCTCCGGCCAAAAATCGCCGCCGTGGAGCGCCGAACGGCGCCAACGCACCCGATCGCAAGGGTGCGTTCCGCGCCTTGAGCGCGGACAGAAATATTGCTTAGCGCCGTCTCGGCGCTCCACTCCCCTTATTGTGGGGACGGAAAAAGAGAACGAAGGGCGGCCCGGCGCCCAGTTTCACCGGGATGCGGAGCGTTGGCTGATCAGCCGGGCTGTTTGAGGTTGTGAACAAACAAAGCGCGGCCACACAATGACGCGTCGCCGCGCCCCAACCTATTCTGCAGGGTCCACGCGGTTGCTTTCGCGGCGCGGCGGACGGAAGATCGCCGGAACAAACACGGCCGAACGGGGAGAACGCGCATGCAGCCTGGGACAAAGTTGATTGCGGCCGCTGCCGCGCTTGCTGCCGTGGCGGTTCCACAACAAGCGTCAGCCCAAACCTACCCGACGCAGGACCTGCATTTCATCTGCGCCTTTGCGGCCGGCAGCGGCGCCGACATTATTGTGCGCTACTTCTCCGAAAAGCTGCGCCCGCTCGTGGGCCGTTCGATCATCGTCGAAAACAGGGTCGGGGCGATCGGCAATCTCGCGACCGAATATGTGGCGCGCTCCAAGCCCGACGGGCACGTGATCTACGTCACCGGCGCGAGCGGGGTCGCCGCCAACATGCACATCTTCAAGAACCCGTCGGTCGATGTCGGCAACGCGCTGCAGGTAGCGGCAACCATCAACAAGGCGACCATGATGCTCGGCGTGCGCGCCGACGCACCTTGGAAGAGCGCGCCCGAGCTTGCGGCCGCGATGAAACTCAAGGGTGACAAGGCGAGCTACGCGATCGCCAATCCGACCTCGAAAGTGCTCGGCGCGTTGTTCAAGGAACGAGCGGGCCTGCAATCGGTCGAGGTCGGCTATCGCACCGGTGCCGACTTCCTCAACGATCTTTATGGCGGCAACATCGACTACGCCATTCCAGACAACATCCAGGCGATGGCGCAGTCGCGCGCCGGCCGCATGCGCATCCTTGCGGTCGGCGCGGCGACCCGCATGCAGAGCGCGCCGGATCTTCCGACCATGACGGAGCTCGGCTATCCGATGGACGTGCGCACCTGGTGGGCGGCGCTGGTGCCGTCCGCGACGCCGCGGCCGACTATCGATCAGCTTAACGCATGGTTCAGCCAGGTGGTCGCGACCGAGGAAACGAAGACGTTCCTGGCCGGAATTGCGAGCGATCCCTGGATCAGCACGCCCGAGCAGGGCCAGGCGTTTTTCCGTGAGCAGATCAAGGACTGGGGCGATTACGTTCGGCTGGCTAAGATTGAGCCGCAGGGTTAGCGCGCTTTAAGAAAAAAGAGCCAGAGCGCTCTCCGAACCACCCCCCTCGGAAAGCGCTCTGGCCACCCCCCCAAAAAACTACTCAACGACGTCGAGCTTGACCTTGGCGACACCCTTGCCGGTCATCCCCAGCGATTCAGCCGCCGAGTGCGAGACGTCGACCACGCGCCCGGGAACGAACGGGCCGCGGTCGTTGACACGCACCGTCACCGACTGCCCGGTGGCAACATTGGTGACGCGTAATTTGGTTCCGAACGGCAGCGTGCGATGCGCGGCGGTGAACTCGCTCGGATTGAACGCTTCGCCGCTCGCGGTCCTTGCGCCGCTAGAATAGTAGCTCGCCATTCCCGACGACGCCGACGCATCGAGCGACGCCTCTCTGGTGGCGAGCGGTGAATGCCGCTTGTGCAAGGCCGCCTGCCGGCTCTGCGGCTGATAGTTTGCCACCGGCGCCTGCGCGCAGGCCGCAAGCCCCGCTCCGATCAGCAAAACGGCGACCAGCCGGGCCCCAGCCGTGCCTCGGCCGCGCCAAATCCGTTCCCCAAAACGGTGACCTGTCGCGCTCAACCCGACGCGCGAGTAGTTCAAATCGTTGACGCTGAACATGCTTGTACCCCCACGCGACGCAATCCGACAGTCAATGAGGGCAGAACCGTGACCCGACGGCTGCCGCGCGGGGGATGATCGTTTGAATGTATTTGGATGTGATTAATTTGCCACAGCGAACGTGGTTAAGAACAGGTTTCGGGCCGGAATCGGCCGGCGAATCGGGCGTTTATTCAGCGCAAAATGGCGGCCTCGATCGCACTGTGCTCCTTCAACGGGAGCTCCCGCATGACCAGAATCGCCAACAGTGCGCCGACAAATCCGAGGCCGGCAGCAGCAAAGATCCAGCGGAAGATCGCCGGGAAATTCGCGCCGCTCCTGGTGAGGTCGCCGCCGATGCCCTGCAGGTCGCCGCTCGCATGCATCTGTCCAAACAAAATGGCGCCGAAGATCGCGACCGCGACCGTGCCGGCGAGCGATCGCATGAACACCATCACGCCGGTCGCGGTGCCGAGCTGCCCGCCGGGCGCGGCGTTCTGCACGCAGTTGGTCGCGATCGGCAGGACCGTGCCGAACCCGGCGCTTGTCAGCATCAGCAATAGCTCGACCGCTGCCAGCGGCAACCCCTGCGGATCGATGCTCATCGCCGCGACGGCGGCGCTCGCTACCACGAGCCCGGCGACCGGCAGGCGCTTGTAGTGCGTCACGCTCGCCATCAGGCGACCGGCGATGGAGGCGCCGATGGCGGTCCCGACCATGAGCGGGATCAGCATGACGCCCGACATGCTCGGGGTGAGCGCGCGCACGGTCTCGAAATAGATCGGCGTGAAGATCATCAATCCGACCGACGTGCCGGTGCCGAGCGCAGCGGCGAGGGTGGCGGTCAGGATGACCTGATTGGCGAGCACCGACACCGGCAGCAGCGGCTCGGGCGCGCGGTGCTGCCGCGCGAAGAATAGCACTGCAAAGAGCACGAAGACCGCGGCAAGGCCGGCGATCGGAAGCGAGGTCCACGCGTAGGCTATGCCGCCCCAGTTCAACATCAGCATCAGCGCGAGCGTCGCCACAACCAGCAGAGCCGCGCCGAAAATGTCGATCCGGTGATGCTGGCGGTCGACCGGCAGCTTGCGCAACAGCGAGTACATCGGCAGCAGAGCCAGAAGCCCGATCGGCGGATTGATCCAGAAGATGAGCGACCAATGCAGGTGCTGGGCGACGGACCCGCCGAGCAGCGGCCCGGCCAGGCTCGCGATCACGAACACCCCTGAAATGTAGGCCTGGTAGCGCGGCCGCTCCTTGGGCGAAATGACATCGCCGATCACCGTCTGCGACAGCGAGATCAGGCCGCCGCCGCCCAGCCCCTGGAACGTTCGCGCGATGATCAGCACCAGCATGGTTTGCGACAATGCGCACGCGATCGAACCGGCGACGAATACGCCGACCGCAACCAGCAAGGTGCTGCGCCGGCCGTAGAGGTCGCTCAGCTTGCCGTAGATCGGCGTGACCACGGTTGCGGCCAACAGATAGGCGGTGACCACCCAGGTGAGTTGCTGGGCATCGCCGAGCGCACGGCCGATCGTCGGCAACGCCGTCGAGACGATGGTCTGATCGAGCGCCGCGATCAGGGTCGCGAGCAATACGCACAGCACGATGATGCGTATCTCGTGCTGCGTCAGCGCAGGCGACGGGTGAGCGGTGGCGCGGGACGTCGCGGCGTCGGACAAGTCGGTCATAATGGCGAAGGGTCTGCGGTTTACGGCACCGCCTCAATGTTTCTCGGCCACGAAGCTATAGCGCTTGAGGATCTTTTGATCGTCATATGCGCCCTGCTTTGAGCGTTTGGGGAGCTTGACTTTTGATGAAGGCACCTTCCCGGGCCGGATTGTCTTTAGAATATGCGAAATGCAATTCAGCCGCGCCCGACGCTTGTCGTCGGAGCGTACGACGTACCAGGGCGCGAATTTGGTGCTGGTGACCTTCAGCATGATGTCGCGAGCTTTCGAGTATTCGTACCAGCGCTTGTAGGATTCGAGGTCCATCGGGCTGAGTTTCCACTGCCGCAGCGGATCGTGAATGCGCGCCAGAAAGCGGCGTTCCTGTTCGTCCTTTCCAACTTCGAGCCATAATTTGATCAACACCATTCCGCTGTCGACGATGTATTGCTCGACCTCCGGACACAAGATCAGAAATTGCTGGTGCTGTTTTTCGGTACAAAAGCCCATGACGTACTCGACGCCGGCGCGGTTGTACCAACTGCGGTCAAAGATGACGACTTCGCCGGAGGCCGGAAAATGCGTGATGTAGCGTTGGAAAAACATCTGCGACTTTTCGCGATCCGACGGCGCCGGCAACGCAACCACGCGGAATACGCGTGGGCTGACGCGGCTGGTGATTGCTTTGATCGCACCGCCCTTTCCGGCCGCGTCCCGGCCCTCGAATACGATGATGACACGTAGCCCTTTGTGCTTGACCCAATCCTGGAGCCGGCAGAGCTCAATCTGCAGCTTGCGCAGCTGCTTTTCGTAGGCCTTGCGCCCGAGCTTCGCAGTCCGGCCGTCTCCGTTGGCTTGCCTTGCAGCCATGCTGGATCTCCTTGGCGTCAGGTATCGTGGGCCGTCGCAATCGATGTTCAGGTGCCGGCCTCGAGCGCGCAGACGCTGCGCCGCAAGGAATTATTTGATCGGATCACGGCTTTTTCCGCCTCGACCACGAGAAAGAACAGAAATCCTCCGCCGATGAGCCATGGCCAGGCCGACGCGGGGAGGGGCTGGGTATCGAACAGCCGCTGCAGCGGCGGCGCATAGGTGAACAGGAGTTGCAGCACGATGACGGCGCCGATTCCGTGCGGCAGGTATTGGTTCCCCAGGTGTGCCCTAAGCGAGAGCGAGGAGTCGAGAAGATAGCGGCTGTTGAGCAAATAGAACACCTGGCCGATGGTGATCGCGTTAACCGCGGCCGTGCGGGCCAGCTGATCGGAGGCGCCTTGCGACTTCATCCAAAAGAACGCGCACAGCGTATAGACGACGAGTGCCACCCCGACGAAGGCGATTCGCCAGAGACCAAATCCGGTCAGAATGGGGCGGGTGACGGCCCGCGGCGAACGGCTCATCACGTCGAGTTCGTGCGGCTCAAACGCGATCACCAGTCCCAGAGCCACGGACGTCACCATGTTGACCCATAGCACTTGCGGCGCCGTAATCGGCATGGTGAAGCCCATCAGGATGGCGATCGCGATCACCATCGCCTGCGCGACGTTTGTCGGCAGCATGAACAGAATGGCCTTTTCGATGTTGTTGTAGACCGTGCGGCCCTCCTTCACGGCCGCGGTGATCGAGGCGAAGTTGTCGTCGGCGAGGATCATCTCGGCGGCTTCTTTCGTGACCTCGGTACCCTTGATGCCCATTGCGACGCCAATGTCGGCTTTCTTGAGCGCCGGCGCATCGTTTACGCCGTCGCCCGTCATCGCGACGATCTGCTTGTTGGCTTGAATAGCTTTCACCAGGCGAAGCTTGTGTTCGGGGCTTGCGCGCGCGAACACGTCGACGTCACGCACCCGCTCCTGCAGCGTGGCTGTGTCCATTTCCTCGATCTCTGCGCCGGTGATCGCGGTTTTCCCATCCCCGATGCCGAGCAACTTCGCAATCGCGGCGGCCGTGATCTTGTGGTCGCCGGTGATCATTGTGACGCGGATGCCGCCGCCATGACACTCCTTGACGGCTTCGACCGCTTCCTTGCGCGGAGGGTCGAGCAGGCCCACGAGCCCGAGGAGAACGAGGTTCTTCGGCAGGTCGGCGGGAGTGAGCGTGCCCGACCCGAGGCTCGGATTCTCAATCCAGGCCAGCGCCAGGACGCGCTCGCCCTGGCCGGCGAGCTTGTCCGACGTCTCCATGAAATGCGCGCGATCAATCGGCACTTGCGCGCCGCCCGTCGTCTGCTGACGATTGCAATGACCGAGGATGACTTCCGGGGCTCCCTTGGTAAGCAGAATCTGCGTGCCGTCAGGCGTCTTGTGCAACGTCGCCATGAATCGGTGTTCCGATTCGAACGGGATCGCATCGACGCGGGGATACGCGTTCCGTTCGACCTGCCGGTTCATCCCCAGTTTGGCGGCGAATGGATAGAGCGCCCCTTCGGTCGGATCGCCCTCGACATTCCAGACGCCGTCCGCCTGAAAGAGCTCGGCGTCGTTGCACAGCGTCGACACCCGCCCCATCAGCTCGAGCACGCGGTCCGGGTTGGCCGGCTTTCCGTCTTTGCTGACGGCGCCCTCTGGCGCATAGCCTTCGCCTGCGATCTGGTAGGCCTGCTCCGCCGTCACGGCCGACACCACCATCATCTCCATCAGCGTCAGCGTTCCGGTCTTGTCGGAGCAGATGCGCGATACCGAACCGAGGGTCTCCACCGCCGGGAGGCGTCGGATGATGGCATTGCGCTGAGCCATACGCTGGACGCCGATCGCGAGCGTGATGGTGATGATCGCCGGCAAACCTTCCGGTATGACCGAGACCGCGATGCCGACGACGGCCTGAAACAATTCGACGAAATCCATCCCCTTCACCCACCGGCCGTAGGCGAAGATCAGGACGCTGACCACGCCGATGACGGCGGTGATCGCGTAGCCGAATTTTTTGATCTGCCGCAGCAGCGGCGTTTCGAGGGCGCTCACGCCGGCGAGCAGCTGATTGATGCGCCCGAGCTCGGTTTCGCTCCCGGTCGCCACGACGACGCCGGTGCCGCGGCCGGAAACAACCATGGTTCCCGAGAACGCCATATTCTCCCGGTCTCCGACCGTTGCGTTGGCGGCGACGGGGTCGACGATCTTGTCCGCCGGGACCGATTCCCCGGTGAGAGCGGCTTCCTCGGTGCGCAGATTCTTGACCTTGGTAAGCCGCAAGTCCGCCGGAACCTTGTCGCCCGACTCGAGCAGGACGATATCGCCCGGCACCAATTTGTCCGCCGGGAGCATGCGCGTGTCGCCGCCGCGGGTCGTGCGCGCTTCGGCCGACAACATGTTGCGGATCGAATCGAGCGCCTTCTCGGCCTTTCCTTCCTGAATGAAACCGAGCAAAGCGTTGATGACGACGACGCCCAGGATGATCGCGGCGTCGATCCATAAATTCAGCATCAGCTTGGCAAAGCCGGCGCTGAGCAAGACATAGACCAGGATATTGTTGAACTGCGACGCGAAGCGTTGCAGCGGCCCGGCCTTCTTGCCTTCGGGCAATCGGTTGGGACCGTATTGCTTGAGCCGCAGCGATGCCTCGGCGACGTTCAACCCGTTCGTGCCGTCACTCTCGAGGCGCTTGACCGCATCCTCAGCCGGCATGGCGAACCACGGGACAGCATCGCCCGCGGATGTGATCTCCGAAGCCGTAGCCATGACTAGCCCCTCGCTTGCGCGGATCGGTCTCCTCCATCAGGCCGCGCGTCGCGCCCTGTGCAGCGAACGGCGCAGCAATGACCACAGGCTGCCGCCGGTCACCATGCCGAGAATGTAGAAGATGACGGCGATGAGGGCGAGCGGCGCGCTCGCACTGAAACCAAGGAACGTCATTGTTGCGGTCTCGAAGTTCTGCGCGACGAAAATGAGGAGGGCGGCGAAAAACAACACGATGATGATGAGATGGACCAAGCGCATGGCGGTAGCCTCTCAGTCTCAGAATGAGACACCGTAAGATACCGTTGGGCGCGTGCGATTGGAACGGGTCACGTCCCGCTAGCGCCTGGACCTATGGCTAGAACGAGCCAAACGTGCTGCCGAGCGCGATCACCGCGACCAGTGCGATCAACGCGCCCACGATTGCGACCATGACGATGTCAAAATAGCTTTCGCGATGCGTCGACCCGCACACGGCGAGCAACGTCACGACGGCGCCGTTGTGCGGCAGGCTGTCGAGTGTGCCGGCGCTCATCACGGCGACCCGGTGCATGAGCCCAGGATCTATGCCGGCTGCGCCCGCGAGCTGCATGTAGGTATGGCCGAGCGCGTCAAGCGCGATCGTGAGGCCTCCCGAGGCCGAGCCGGTTAGCGCAGCGAGCACATTGGCCGCGACCGCGAGCGAGACGAGCGGTCCGCCCTCGATCGCGAGCACCCAGTCGCGAACGACCGCGAAGGCGGGCAATTCCGCCACTACCGCCCCGAAGCCGACAAGGCTCGCGACGCTGAGAGCTGGAAGCACGGAGGCGTTGGCGCCGGCATCCATGCTGGCACGTAAGGCCGGAAGGTACCTGCGGTTGAGGATGACGAGCGTCGCCGATGCCGCCAGCAATGCCGTCACAACCGCCCAGACGCCGCCGACCGCAGACAGCGAGGTTGCTCCCCATCGCTCTTCGGCCAGAAATGAGACGTCGAGACGCGGCAGGATCACGAGCGACATCAGCAGATTGACGACGACGACTACGACCAGCGGCGAAGCGGCGCGCACCGCGGATGGCAACGTCGCGCTCGCTGCGCCGTGTCGGATTTCGGCGGGGTCGAACTCGCGCGCCGTGGTGGCGCGCTCGCGCACCGTGAGATCGTCCGCCGCCGTTGCCGCGCTGGCAGGCGCGTCCGCGCCGAAGCCCTCGCCGGCACGGCGCGCCGAGGCTTCCGAACGGGCGAGCCACCACAGGCCGAAGCCAAGCATGATTAAGGATGCCACGATGCCGAGACCTGGTGCCGCGAACGGCGTCGTGCCGAAAAACGGCATCGGGATCGCGTTTTGGATCGCGGGCGTGCCTGGCAGCGCCGACATGGTGAACGTGGACGTGCCGAGCGCAATCGCGGCCGGCATTAGCCGGCGCGGGATGGCCGCGGCGCGAAACAGCGCCTGTGCCATCGGCGCCAGGACGAACAGCGCGACGAACAGGCTGACGCCGCCGTAGGTGACCATCGCGCCGGCCAGCACGACCGCCAGCACGGCGCGATGCTGGCCCAGGCGTTGTGTCATGAACTCCGCAATGGCCGCGACCGAGCCCGAATCCTCCATGAGCTTGCCGAACAAAGCACCGAGCAGGAAGATCGGAAAGAATTGCGCCAGGAAAACCGCCGCGGCGCCCATGAATGTTTGGGTCCAGTTGGCGAGCAACGGTTCGCCGGCGAAGGCCGCCGCCAGAAGCGCGGCCGCGGGAGCAAGCAGCAGGACGCTCCAGCCGCGGAACGCGAGCCATATCAGCAGGGCTAGGCCAACCAGGATGCCGGCGAGGCCCATGTGTCACACGCCCTTCAGCAAGTCGTCCAGATCGAGGGTCGAGCGTCGGCCGAGATCATCGCAATGCGCGCGCAGGAACTTTTCGGCCGCAAGCCGGCCCTGCTCGCGCAACATGGACAGGAAATCCCACTCGGCGATCAGCTTTGACGACGCGTTGAGCTCGGTCATGATGTCGTTCGTCACATAGTGGACCCGCATCTTGGCCCATTTCTCGCCTTCCTCGTCGTTCGGGTCGGCGACGCGGCGCAGCAGGGCGATCATGCGTAATTCCTTCAACAGGACGGCGTTGAATGCTACCTCGTTGAGACGATTCAGAATGTCGCTCGCCGCCCGCGGCGCGCCTTTGCGCTCGAACGGGTTGATCGGGACGATGATCGTGTCCTGGGACGAGCTTTCGCGTACCAGCGGGGTGATGGTCGGATTGCCGGAATAGCCGCCGTCCCAGTACGCGTCGCCGTCGATCTCGATCGCTTGAAACATCGTCGGCAGGCAGGCTGACGCGATCAGTACGTCCGGGGTGATTTCCGGATTTCGAAACACGCGGGCGCGCCCGGTGGCGACATTGGTCGCGGTGATGAACAGCTTGATTGGCGACTCTGGCAGCCGCTCGAAGTCGACGCAGTCGGTGAGAATCTTTCGCAGCGGGTTCCAGCCGGTAAGGTTGAGATCGTAGGGCGAAAACAAGCGCGACATCATGTCGATCGCGATGTAGGTCGGCGAGCTGTCGAGCGACCAGCGGCCCAAGAGGACATCGAGCGGACCGCGCCGGATCGGGCTGAATCGGCCGGCCTGCGAAACGCGGCGCCAGAAGCCTTCCAGCGCGGCGCGCGCGCCGGTGGCGCCGTCGAGCGTATAGCCGTAGGCGAGGGCTGCGGCATTCATGGCGCCGGCGGATGTGCCGGAGATCCCGTCAATCCGAAGCCACGGCTCCTCGAGCATGCGGTCGAGCACGCCCCAGGTGAATGCGCCGTGCGCGCCGCCGCCCTGCAGGGCGAAGTCGACCAGGACCGGTGAGCGGGTGAAGGCGGCGTCATCTGCGCTTGGCATTGTCATGTCAGCTCAGGTTTGCGTTGCGGGCTGTTGCTTGCCGCCGAACCAGGCCATCTGCATGGTAGACAGCTGCTGGCTTTCGGACAATTGAACACGAGAGCAGGCCCTGTGACTGGCCTTATGTGGTGACCGATCCGTCAAACGAAGGAGAGCGCGCGATGATCTTATCTCGCTGGCCCACGGCCGGGAACCCGCGACGAACCCGCACGAACTGCATCGGCGTGCTGACTTTTGCGCTTGGGATCGCCCTGATCGTAACGGCGTTAGTTCCGGCAAGCGCCGACGAGGCGCGGCCGAACCGCATCCACATCGAGTACGTGCCGCCAAAAAATCCGGAGAACCAGAAGCTCTATGAAGCGCTCAAGGAGCATCGCGCGCTCGAGAAAATGCAGGAGGTCTTCGCTCCGTTCCGGTTGTCGAATGATTTGAACATGCGCACGTTCGAATGCGGCATCGTGAACGCCTGGTACCAGCGGCCGACCGTGACGATCTGTTACGAATATCTCGCCGATATTCTCACCCGCATGCCCAAGAATACACCGTCCGGCATCACCCCGACCGATGCCATGCTGGGGCAATTCTTCTATGTGGTGGCGCACGAAATGGGACACGCCATGTTCGACTTTCTCAACGTCCCGCTGTTCGGTCGCCCCGAGGATGCGGCTGATTACTTCGCCGCCTACACCATGCTGCTGTTCGGTAAGCAGGAGGCGCGCCGTCTGATTGTGGGGGCCGCCTATACGTACAGAAACGCCATTCAAAATCCGAAAATAACGTCCAGGCTGGTGGCATTCTCTAGCCAGCACGGTGCGCCGGCGCAACGCTTCTTCAATTTGATGTGCCTCGCTTTCGGGGCGGATCGGGAGACGTTCGGTGATCTCATCAAGATCGGCTATCTGCCGGAAGCGCGTTCGCGCGGCTGCAGGGTCGAGTTCGGGGAGCTCAACTTCGCGTTTCGACAGTTGGTCGAGCCGCACGTCGATCAGGAGCTGGCGAGGGCGGTCTTGCAGGAGGGCTGGCTGCCCGCCGCCGCGGCGCGACCCGATCCTCCGCCTCCGCCACCGCACATGGGACAATAGGCGGTCTCTGTTTTTTCGCGACACTCCAGCGGCTGGACAGGGTGAGCGCGATATGGTGGCATCGCGTACGACCACCGTCGTGGCGCGCGACGGCGCCGCGGCGTTGTCCTTCCTGATCGACACAATTGCAGGGGTACGAGACGATGGCCACGACGCGCGTCGAGCACGACAGCCTGGGGGCGGTCAACGTCGAGAGCGACAAGCTGTGGGGCGCGCAGACGCAGCGCTCGCTCGAGCATTTCAGCATCGGCAAAGACCTGATCCCACGCGAACTGATTCCGGCTTACGCGATCATCAAGAAGGCCGCCGCGATTGTGAACAACAATGCCGGCCGGCTTCCGGATGACCAGAAGGAGCTAATCGTGCGCGTCTGCGACGAGATCCTGGCTGGCCAGCTTTACGACCATTTTCCGCTGCACGTGTGGATGACCGGCAGCGGCACCCAGTTCAACATGAACGTGAATGAGGTGATCGCAAACCGCGCGTCGCAGATCGCCGGTGAACCGCTCGGAAGCAAGAAACCCGTCCATCCCAACGATGCTGTGAACATGTCGCAGTCCTCAAACGACTCGTTCCCCACGGCGATGAACATTGCGGCTGCCATCGGGGCGAAGCAAAGGCTGATACCGGCGGTTGCCGCGCTGCGCGATGCGCTCGACAAAAAGGCGAAAGCCTGGGTCGAGATCGTCAAGATCGGCCGTACCCATCTGCAGGATGCAACGCCGCTCACGCTGGGCCAGGAGTTTTCCGGTTACGTCGGCATGCTCAGCGACGACATCGAGCGGCTCGAGGCGGCGCTCAAGGGCGTCTACCGGCTAGCGCTCGGCGGCACCGCGGTCGGCACCGGCATCAACGCGGAGCCCGGGTTCGATCGCGAGGTCGCGGCCGAGATCGCCAAGCTTTCTGGGTTGCCGTTCGTCACGGCGCCCAACAAGTTCACCGTGCAGGGCGCGCACGATGACCTGGTATTCCTGAGTGCCGCGTGCAAGACGCTTGCCGTGTCGATCTACAAGATCGCCAACGACATCCGGTTGTTGTCGTGTGGCCCGCGTGCCGGCTTCGCGGAACTCAATATTCCAGCCAACGAGCCAGGCTCATCGATCATGCCCGGCAAGGTCAACCCGACCCAGGCGGAGGCGCTGGCGATGATCGGCGTGCAGGTGATGGCGAACGATCTGGCGGTCGCGTTCGGCGGTGCCGGCGGCTATCTCGAAATGAACGTCTACAAGCCGTTGATGATCGACAACATTATGAACTCGATCAGGATCCTGACCGACGGATGCGTGAACTTCCGCAAGTTCCTGGTGGAAGGGACCGAGCCGAACCTGGCGCAGATCAAGCGCTTCGTCGACCGCTCCCTGATGCTGGTGACCGCACTGAGCCCGGTGATCGGTTACGACAAGGCCTCGCAGACCGCGCACTATGCGCTCGAGCACGACCTCACGCTCAAGGAAGCGGCCTTGGAGCTCAAGATGGTCACCGCCGAGGAGTTCGACCGCATCGTCGACCCGAAGAAGATGGTCAATCCCTACGTCGCGGCCGGGTGAACTTCTCGGCTAAACGTCCGCACGCCGGATATGCGGATTCCAATCTGCACCTGCGCAGCCGGTTTGTGTTTGTATGCGTGCGCCCCGACATGCCGCTATGGTAGGGGATACGCGGGTCAACGATAGGGGCCGCAATGATATCCCTGCATGGACAACAGGTGCTGGTGGTGGGCGGCAGCTCGGGCATCGGGCTTGCGACCGCGAAGCTCGCGGTTGCGGCGGGCGCGCATGTGACGATTGGCAGCCGCTCGGAGGCGAAGCTCGAGTTGGCCGTGCAGCAACTCGGGCATGGTGTCGTGGGACGGCCGGTCGATGCCGCCGACGACAAGTCGGTCGCGGAGTTCTTTGCCGACGGCAAAGCCTGGGATCACGTGGTCGCAACGACCGGCGCGGGTGGCCGCGGCCGCATCGCAGATATGGCGATGACGGACGCGCTGGCGGCGATGAACGGAAAGTTCTGGACCTATGTGCGGGTCGCGCGCGCGGCGAGGATCGCCTCCGGCGGCTCGCTCACGCTGGTGTCGGGCCTCTATGGCTCAAAACCAGCGCCCGGTACCGCGCTCGTCGGCGCGATCAACGCCGCGATCGAAGGCCTCACCCGCGGGCTCGCGGTCGACCTCGCGCCCACGCGCGTCAATACGGTCTCGCCCGGCATCATCGACACGCCGCTGTGGGACCGGATGCCGGCAGCCGATCGTCACGCCCTGTTCAAAAAGACGGCGGAGACTCTTCCGGCACGGCGCATCGGTCACGCCGAGGACGTCGGCCAGGCCATTATCTTTCTGATGACCAATCCGTTCGCCTCCGGATCGGTGCTCCATCTCGAAGGCGGCGGGATGCTGGTCTAACCCGCGCGCCGATCCAAGCCCTGCCGCAATTCCCGTGAGGACCGAATGAACGACGTTTCCGCCGCGGCAATGGCACCGGTTGCGCCGGTCGCGGCCGGCCTGCTGACGCCGATCAATATTCGCAGCGTCAAGCTGTGCAGCCGCATCGTGCTGTCGCCTATGTGCCAGTATTCGAGCTTCGAGGGGCTCGCCGACGACTGGCACCTGGTCCATTTGGCGTCGCGGGCCGTCGGCGGCGCCGCGCTGGTCTTTACCGAGGCGACGTCGGTTGCGCGGGAAGGGCGCATCACGCCGGGCGACCTCGGCCTGTGGCGCGACGGGCACATGGAGCCGCTGCAACGGATCGCGCGCGTCATCGAGCAGCGCGGCGCCGTGCCCGGCATCCAGCTTGCGCATGCGGGACGCAAGGCATCCAAGCAACCGCCGTGGCGCGGCTCGCTGCCGCTCACTGCCGGCGAGGGGGCTTGGCCGGTCGTCGGCGCAAGCCCGCTGCCGTTCGACGACAAGGCGCAGACGCCCATCGAGCTCAGCGCGACCGACATCGACGGCGTGGTCGCCGCCTTCCAGGCCGCGGCGCGACGCGCGGTTGCGATCGGATACAAGGTGATCGAGGTGCACGCCGCGCACGGCTATCTGCTGCATCAGTTCCTGTCCCCAGTCAGCAATCGGCGCCGCGACGACTATGGCGGCAGTCTCGACAACCGCATGCGGTTGCTGCTGCGCGTGGTCGAGCGCATTCGCGCCGTCATGCCGGAGCGGCTGCCGCTGTTTGTGCGCATTTCCGCGACCGACTGGCTTGACGGCGAGGCGGCCTGGGATCTCGATCAGTCGGTCGCGCTCGCGCGTCGGCTCAAAGCGGCCGGCGTCGATCTTATCGATGTCTCGTCCTCGGGATCGTCGCCGCGTCAGAAGGTCGTCCTCGGCCCGGGCTATCAGGTGCCGTTCGCCCGACACATCCGCGCCGATGCGCAGATCATGACCGGCGCGGTCGGCCTCATCACCGAGCCGCGTCAAGCCAACGATATCGTCGCGCGCGGGGATGCCGACCTTGTGTTCGTCGGGCGCGCGTTCCTGCGCAATCCGTATTGGGGGCTAAACGCGCAGGAGGAACTCGCCGGCGACGCGCCCTGGCCCGAGCAATACGGTTATGCGGTGCGCCGCGCGCCCAGGTAGGTCCCGTCTCGCACCAACCGCGATCGGCTCGTCGCTTAGGCCGGCGTGACGACGCGCGCAATTCCGTTCAAGGGTTTGGTCCAGATCAGCCGGCCCTCGCGCACCATGTAGTTGACGTGCGAGAGCACTTCGCTGAAGGCAAAGCTCATCTGGTGGGGATCGAGCGGGCGGTGAAAGATCACCGGCACCAGCTCCGCCGGCGACCGCGGCGTCGTCCGGCTGGCGTCTTCGATCGCCTGACAGCGCTGTTCGTGATGCGCGATGAGCTCCTCGCTGCGCACATGCAGTCCATAAAACGGCAACTGATGGCCGGGCAGCACCAGCGCGTCGGCCGGCAGGGTCGTGCGCATCGTCCGCAGCGAGCGCAGATAGAGGCCAAGCGGATCGCCCGCCGGGTCATAAGCCCAGACGCTGACGTTGGGTGAGATCTTCGCCAGAACCTGGTCGGCGGCAAGGAACAGCTTTTCCGCCGCGCAATAGAGCATAATCTGCTCCGGCGCGTGACCGTCTCCCGACAACACGTCGAAAGTCCGGCCGCCGATGCGCAGGCTGTCGCCCGCAACCATGCGATTGAACGTCGGCGGCAACCGTTTCACCATTTTCAAATAGCCATGGCCCTGGGTGGCGACGATATTGGTCGTGGTCGCGTCGAGGCCGTTGCGCAAATAGAAATCGCGATAGGGCTGCGCGTCGAGCGCTCCCGGGCTGAGCGAGATCGTCAGGCATCCGAGAAAGGTGGTCTGGCTCATCGACAACGGCAGGTCGAAGCGCTCGGCGAGCCAGCCCGCGAGCCCGATGTGGTCCGGGTGATAGTGCGAGATGATCGCGCGCGTCAGCCTGCGGCCGGCCAGCGGCCCGCGTGCCAGCGCCTCCCAGATTTCGCGCGTTCGGTCGTTGCCGATGCCCGCGTCGAACACGGCCCAGCCGTCGCCGTCGTCGATCAGATAGAGATTGACGTGGTTGAGCCGGAACGGCAGCGGCATTCTGATCCACAGGATGCCGGGCGCGACCTCGGTGACCTCGCCCGGAGCGGGCGGCGTCGGGAACGGGTAGGTGAGGGTTTCGGCGGTTCTGGCATCCATTCGCCACCATATAGCGCAAATTGCATCGGGCGCGACCGATTTGCCGCCATGCTGCCCAGGAATGCCGTACTTCGATAAGGCGCGGTTGACCCGATACACACGCTCGTTTCAAGTCGATGACCACAACGAAAGCGCCGCGGAGGATACGTGAAACGCAGCACCGATCGAATTCTCGTCACCCACGTTGGCAGCCTGGTGCGCCCGGACGACTTGGCGCAGATGCTCGCCGCCAAGGAACTGGGGCGCCCGGTCGATGAGGCTGCTTTCGAGGCGACGCTGCGGGCAAGCGTTGCCGAGGTCGTGCGCAAGCAAGCCGAGGTCGGCGTCGATATCCCGAGCGACGGCGAGTACGGCAAGCTCGGCTGGACCAATTATGTCGCGGCGCGGCTGACCGGGCTTGCGCCGCGTACGTCGCGCCCAGGTGATCCGGAGCCGATCAATCCGCGCACCGCCGGGCGCGACGCCAAGCGGTTCGAGGCGTTCTACGAAGCCTACCGGCCGGTCGAGACGTACCAATGGCGCGTGCCTAAGTCCGACACAGCGCTCGCGATCCCACCCGCGACCGCCTCGTGGGCGTGGGAGTGCACGAGCCCGATCGGCTACAAGGACCATGAGATCAAGCGCGACGTCGCCAACTTCCGCGCCGCGCTGAAGGACGTGCGCGTCGTCGAAGCGTTTCTTCCGGTGGCCGCGCCCGAAAGTGCGCGCGGCGTGCGGCTGAACCGCTACTACAAGAACGACGATGCGTATCTCGCCGCCATCGCCGACGCGCTGCGAACCGAATATCGCGCCATCGTCGACGCCGGGTTCTTGATCCAGCTCGACGACGCATTCCTCGCGCACGAGTACGACCGGCTGCTGATCACGCGCAGCGGCGAGGACATTCACAAGGAGTTCGCAGCCTATATCGACATGCTCAATTATGCGTTGCGCGACATCCCGGAAGAGAAAGTCCGCTACCACGTGTGCTGGGGCAGCTGGAACGGCCCGCACACCTCCGATGTGCCGCTGCGTGACATCGTTGACCTGATCCTGCGGGTGCGCGCGCAGGCCTACAGTCTCGAGGCGGCCAACCCGCGCCACGAGCACGAGTGGCAGGTCTGGCAGGACGTGAAGTTGCTGGACGGCAAGATTCTCATCCCCGGCCTCGTGGCGCACTCGACCAACGTGGTCGAGCATCCGGAGCTGATCGCCTGGCGCATCAAGAACTTCGCGCGCCTGGTCGGCCGCGAGAACGTGATCGCCGGCACCGATTGCGGCTTCTCCCAGAACTGGAACACGGTGCGCGTGCATCCGTCGATCCAATGGGCGAAGCTCGAGGCGCTCGCGCAGGGCGCGCGGCTCGCATCGAAGGAGCTGTGGCGGTAGCGGGCCCAGAAAGCGGCTGCAACACACAAATCCTGAGGAGCCCGAGCGAAGCGAGGGCGTCTCGAAGGGTGGCCAAGTGGAATGCGCTCGCCCGTGGCCGTCCTTCGAGACGCGCCCTGCGGGCGCTCCTCAGGACGAGGGCTGAGAATGTGGCTTACGAGCAGGCGCTCCTCAGGATGAGGTCGGAGGCTATTGCAGCGCCGACTTGATTGGTTACGGGGTGGCGATCTTCAACCGTTTCGCCGCCTCTTGTACGAGGCTGAGGTCGACGTAGTTTCCGACCTCAAGCGGGCCTTTCACGAACCCGAGCTCGCGCGCAAGCTCGACGTTCTTCTTGAGCGCTGCGAGGTCCGGCATCATCAGCGGGCTCTGGTAGTAGTCCTGCTTGGTAAAGACCCAGTCCATGCGTTCGGGCGGCTGCTTGGCGGCGCGCGCCGTGACGGCGACCGCCTCGGCGTGGTTCGCCGGATCGAGGAACCAGCGCACGATCCGCAGGGTGTCTTCCATGAAATCGAGCATGGCGGGGCGATTCTTGTCGATGAACGACGCGCGCGCGGTCCACATCAGCAACTGGGTGACGCCGGTCACGTCGCGCTGCACGAACAGCGGCCGCGCGATCCTGCGCAGCTCGGGGTCGAGTGCAAACGGCAGTACCGTCGGCGCGAGGTCCACTTTCTTTTCTGCCAGCATGGCCCGCATGGCCGACAGCGGGGCCTCGACCATCACGTAGTCACGTTTATCCTCGAGGCCGTGCCGGCGCAGCATGGCGCGGATCGCGATGTCGACGGCGGCTCCCGCCGCGACGGTCGCCACCACCTTGCCCTTGAGGTCCTCGACCTTTTTGATCGGGCCGTCCGTCAGCACCATGTATTCCTGCGAATAGTAGCCTTCGACGCCGTCCTGCAGCTCGTCTGCGATGATGCGCAGGTCGCTCAGGCCCGCATTCTGGATCGCGATCGGGAGGGTGGAGTAGGCGAGGTTCGCGACCTCGAGCTCGTTGTTCGCGAGCGCCGTGACCATCTGCGGGGTGCCGGCGTAGCGCTCCGGCGCCAGTACATAGGACTGGCCCAGATGGGTCGCGAGGTCCTTTTTCTCCAGCAGGATCGAAGCCCAGTTGGTCGCCGGCGCAATCCAGGCGGCTCGGATCGTCACTGGTTCCGCACGAGCCGTCGCGGCTTCGAGGACACCGGCAACCAGCACGAGAGTGAGGCCAAGATTCAGTGTGCGCATGTCAGGCTCTATCTGATTGAGGGGTGCGAATGGGCTTCTCTGATCCTCCGCCACAGTTGTTCCGGCGTGAGCGGCATGTCGAGATCGCGGATGCCGATCTCATGCAGCGCATCGAGCGCAGCGCTGACGATCGCGGCCGGCGCCGCGATCGCGCCGGCCTCGCCGCAGCCCTTGGCGCCGAGCGGATTATGCGTGCAGGGCTGGGTTTCGTCGCACTCCGTGACCAGGAACGGCAGGTCGTCGGCGCGCGGCAGCGTGTAATCCATGAACGATCCGGAGAGCAGCTGGCCGGCGTCATCGTAGGCACAGCGCTCGAGCAGCGCCTGGCCTGCGCCCTGCGCCACGCCGCCGTGCACCTGGCCATCTACGATCATCGGATTGATGACGGTGCCGACGTCGTCGACCGCCCAATAGGCGATCAGCGTGGTCTGTCCGGTGTCGGGATCGATCTCGACCTCGCAGGCGTGCGCCCCGTTGCTGAACGCGAAGCTCGGCGGATCGTAGACGGCCGTGTCCTGCAGGCCAGCCTCGACCTTGTCGAGCGGCAGATTGTGCGGAATGTACGCCGCGCGCGCGACTTGCGGGAACGACAGCTTGCGATCGGTTCCGGCGATCGCGAACACGCCGTCGGCGAACGCGATATCGTCCGGCGCGGCTTCCAGCAGATGGCCGGCGATCAGCTTGCCCTTGGCGATGATCTTGCCCGCGACGCGATCGAGCGCGCAGCCGCCGACCGCGATCGAGCGCGAGCCGAACGTGCCGGTGCCGTACGGAACCACATCGGTGTCGCCCTCGGTGATGGTGATCTTCTCGATCGGCACGCCAAGCCGCGACGCCAGGATCTGCGCAAACGAGGTGGCATGACCTTGACCGTGATTATGCGTGCCGAGAGCCGCGCGCACCGCGCCGTCGGGCTCGACCCGCACCGACGCGCTTTCATAAAATCCTGCGCGCGCGCCCAGCGCGCCGGCAAAGCGCGTCGGGGCAACACCCGACGACTCGACGTAGCACGCCATGCCGAACCCGCGCAGCCGGCCGCGCTTGCGGGCGGCCGCGCGGCGCGTTTCGAACCGGGCATAGTCCCCGAGCGCGAGCGCGCGCGCGAACAACTTGGGAAAATTGCCGGAATCGTAGGTCGGGCCGATCGGCGTCTTGTAGGGCATCGCGCTCGCAGGAACGAGATTGCGGCGGCGGATCTCGGCCCGATCGAAGCCGAGTGTGTCGGCGGCGCGGTCCGCGAGCCGTTCCAGCACGTAGCAGGCCTCCGGTCGCCCGGCGCCGCGGTAGGCGTCGGTCGGGATCGTGTTGGTGAACACGCCGACGCTTTCGACGCTGATCGCCGGCGTGCGATAGACACCGGCGAGGAGCGCGCTGTAGATCGCGCTCGGGATGGCGGCGCCGAAGGTCGAGACATAGGCGCCGAGATTGGCCAGTGTCTTGACGCGCAGCGCCAGGAAATGACCGTCGGTGTCGAGCGCAAGCTCCGCCGTGGTCATGTGATCGCGGCCCTGGTTGTCGGCAATGAAGCTCTCGGCACGGGTCGCAACCCAGCGCACCGGGCGCCGCAGCTGGCGCGCCGCGAAAGCGACAATTGATTCTTCGGGATAGAGCTTGCCCTTGTAGCCGAAGCCGCCGCCGACGTCGGGGGCAATTACGCGCATTGCGCTCTCCGGCACGCCGAGCTGCTCGGCAACCATGCGCCGGATGTGATGCGGGGTCTGGGTCGAGCTGAAGAGCGTCAGCTTGGCGTTGCCGCTCGCCGGCAGCGCCATCGCCGCGCGCGGCTCAATCGCGCCGCCGATCAGGCGATTGTTGACGAGGTCGACGCGCACAACCCGCGCAGCCGCCGCGAACGCGCGTTGCACCGCGCCCTCGTCGCCGCGCGCCCAGCGAAAGCAGGTGTTCCCGAGCGCAGCCTCGTGCAGTTGCGGTGCGCCGGCCGCCATCGCGGCATGCGGATCGATGACCGCAGGCAGGGGAGCGTACTCGACCTTGACGCGATCGGCCGCGTCGAGCGCGAGCGCATTGCTCTCCGCAAGGACTGCGCACACCGGCTCACCGATGTGACGCACGACGCCGCGGGCCAACGCAAAGCGCGGCGGCTCCGCCATCGGCGATCCATCGGCCGAACGGATCGCCCACAATGGACGCATCGGACCGACGTCTTCCGCCGCCATGTCGGCCCCGGTCAGCACGGCGACGACGCCGGGCAACCGCAGCGCCGGCGCGGTATCGATGCCGGCGACGCGCGCGTGGGCATGCGGCGAGCGCACCAGCACGCACTGCAGCGCCCCGTCGACGTTGACGTCCGCGACGTAGCGGCCTTGGCCGCGCAGGAGCGGGGGGTCTTCGATGCGTCGCAGCGGCGCGCCGATGCCGGTGACGCCCATGGGTTTCAGTGAAACTCCTCGCGCACCAGATCGAGGCGCTCGAACGCCGACTTGTCGGAAACTAGGAACAGGTCGGCTTCGCCCTCGAGCGCCTGGTGCTGGGCGAACGTCCAATGCGGAATGGTGAAGACGTCGTTCTGCGACCACTCGAAGGTCTTCTCTCCGATGGTCGAACGGCCGGCGCCGGAAACCACGAGGCAGATCACGTTGTAGGTCGCGCGCTTGCTGCGGGTCGGGGTCTTGCTGATCCGCACCGCGTAGCAGTCGAGCGTCGGCATGACGGCGCCGCCGGTTGCCGGATTGACGTAGCGGATGGTGCGGGCACCGTCCGGTCCAACCGGTGCGTGCGCCAGCATGGCGCGTGTCGCCGCGCCCGGATAGCGATATTTCGGCGAGCTCATCGTGTCGTTGGTCGCACCCGCAACGTGGAGCCCGGCCTGCGTCCAAAATGCTTCTTCGCCGGCGTCCACTTGCCAGAACTCGTTGTTGCGCGGATCGCCCGGCTCGAAGAAATGCGCGTCGACGGCGCGGATCAACGGCATGTTGGCGGCGTCGAACCAGATGATGCGGTGGTCGCTCTCGTTGATGTGTCCGTGCCAGCACATCGGCGGCGTCAGGATCAGGTCGCCCGCCAGCATGTCGCAACGCCGCCCGTTGACGATGGTGGTGGCGCCATCCGCGCGGGTGGCGAAGCGGATGGCAGCGCCGGTGTGCCGATGCGGGCGGGCGCGATCGCCCGGCTCGAGCACGGTGAACGCCGCCAGCAGCGTGCTGGTCGTCGTGGTCTCGTTGCCGAACGCCGGATGCGCCATGATCAGCGCGCGCCGTTCGATGTCGTTGATCGACACTTCTCCGACCGAGCGGTGCAGGAATGGCTCGATGTCGCGCCAGCGCCAATGGAACGGTGCATCCTTGGGCTGCGGCTTGATCGGTGTGATGCGCTGGTACCGATCCCACAGTGGATGCAGGTTGTGGGCTTCAAGCTCGGCGACGAACGGCGTTTGCGCGGCCTGCGCTCCGGTTGCGGCCTCGGCCATGGCGTTCAGCTCCCGGTGTCTACCCTCATGTCTTGGGCAGCTTGGCGTCGACGTTGGCGCTGTCGATCAGGTTGTGCTTGATGAACACGCGCGGCTCGATCTTGCCGCCCTTGAGATAGGTCGCGAGGACGTCGACGCCGAGCCGTCCCCATTCGACCGGATTGAGCTCGACGGTCATCGCCAGGTTTCCTTCCTTCACGGCGCGCAGCGCCGGCGGCACGCCGTTCATTCCGGTTACGATGGTCTTACCGGCGCGGTTGGCGGCGAGCACCGCCTGCATGGCGCCGAGTGCGACGTCGTCGTTTGCCGTATAGATCGCGGCGAGGTCGGGGTTCGCAACGAGCGCGTCCTCGGTCTGCTTGACGCCGCGTTCGCGTGTCAGCGGACCGTCGGACTTGAACACGATCTTGATGTCCGGATACTTGGCCATGACCTCGGTGTACCCGTCGGCCAGGTTCTTGAAGGTGGGCGCGCCGCTCGGACCGAGCAGCATCGCCACCTGACCCTTGCCGCCGAGTTTCTTGGCGGTCCATTCCGCGATATCGCGGCCGATCTGTTTCTCGTCCATGGCCACGTGGATCGTCTGGTTGGGCGACACCGAGCCGCGCGCGACGGAGATGATCGGAATCTTCGCCGCGGCCGCCGCATCGTAGGCGGCGTTGACGCCGACGGCGTCGATCGGCGAAATCAGGATGCCCTTGACGCCGCGTGCCACCAGGTCCTGCACGCCGTTGATCTGCTTGAGCTTGTCCTCGTTGGCCGAAACCGTTGCCACGTCCCAGCCGAGCTCCTGCGCGCGCGCCCGAATTCCCTTGAGCATCGCGATGTAGAACGGATTGTCGTCCTGGGCGAGCGACACCCCGATGGTGATCTTGTCGGCCGGCGCAGGCGCCTGGGCGGCGGCGGGCGCTGCGGTCGCGAGCAGCAGCGTTGCGAGCATGGCAAACCGTGCAGTCAGCATGGCCTGGTCCTCCTCAGTTTCGTGAGCGTAGCCTTTCGGCAGCGGCGGCCGCAATGATCACGGCGCCGACCGCGACCCGCTGCCAGTAGGAATCGACGTTGAGCAGGTTGAGCGCGTTCCCGAGCACAATCATGATGAAGACGCCGATCACCGATTTGACCAGCGTCCCTTCGCCGCCATGCAGGGAGGCGCCACCGAGCACGACGGCGGCGATCGCGGTCAGTTCGTAGAACTCGCCGGCGGTCGGCTGGCCGGACTGCAGGCGAGCCGCCAGCATGACACCGGCGATGCCCGCGAGCGCGCCGCACCAGATGTAGGTCGAGGCGATCACGCGCCGCACCGGAATGCCGGAGAGGTAGGCGGCTTCGCGACCGCCGCCGGTCGCATAGATGCGCCGCCCGTACGGGGTGAGATGCATGACGAACGACAGCACTGCCAAAAGCACGGCCGGCACCCACACCAGCAGATGAACGCCGAACAGCCGTGCCGATCCGAAGGCCACGAATGCGCCGGGCAATCCGGTCTCGCCGCTCACCGGCGCGCCGCCGGTGATCAGGAAGACTAGGCCGCGCACCAGCACCATCGTGCCGAGGGTGGTGATGAACGGGTTGACGTTGAGGAACGCGATCACCAGGCCGTTGGCGAGCCCAACCGCAGCGCCGGCGGCGATGCCGGCCACGACGCCCGCGGCAATGCCGGCCTCGAGCATCACCATGGCGGCTATAGAGCCCGCGAGCGCGGCGGTCGAGCCGACCGAGAGATCGAACCCGCCGCCGACAATGACGAAGGTCATCCCCATGGCGATGACCGCCATGATCGAGGATTGGACCAGAATGTTGGTGAGGTTGAGCGGAGACAGAAAGCGCGGCGTCAGCAGCGCTGTCACGAGACAAAGAACAATCAGTGTGATCAGCGGGATCTGGCCGGCCAGGCGCCCGCGCCATACGGATATCGTCGATGCCCGTTTCACGCGCCGATCGCCGCGCGCAGCTTCGGCTCGTCGAGGCCGTCGGCCCGCTCGAGCCGCGCGACGATGCTGCCGTATCGGACCGCCAGAACCGCGTCGCAAAGTCGTGCGAGCTCGGCGAGGTCGCTTGACGCAATCAATGCGCCACCGCCGCGATGGATGAAATCGCGGATCAGCCCGTGGATCTGAGCCTTGGCGCCGACGTCGATGCCTTGGGTCGGTTCCTCGAGCAGCAGCACCTCAACGCGGCGGGCGAGCCACTTGGCGAGAATGACCTTCTGCTGGTTGCCGCCCGACAGCGCGCTGACCGGAAGCTCCGGCCGGCGCGGCCGGATGTCGAGGAGATCCATGAGTTCGGAGGCGAGGCGCTCGCCGGCGGCGCGGTCGACGAGAACGCCGCGGCGCAGGCGATCGAGGCTTGCCAGCAGAATATTGTCGCGCACGGATTGATTGAGCACCAGGCCGAGGGCGCGCTCGCCCGGCACAAAACCGATCCCGGCCGCGATCGCATCGGCCGGGCCGCGCAGCCGGCGCGGTTGCGACCTGACCAGAATGGGGGCGGTGGCGCGGAGCTCGCCGAACAGCGCCCGCAGGAGGACATCGGTGCCGCTGCCGAGCAAGCCGGCGAGGCCGATCGTTTCGCGCGCGCGCAGGCTGATCGGATGCGTGCCGGCCGCGTCCGTCGCGAGCAGCGCCGCGCCGGCCACCGGCGGCGCCGAGTCAACCGCCTCGTGCGCGCGGCCGGTCATGGCGCTGACCAGATCATCGGCCGAAAAAGCGCCGCGCCGGCTCATCGTCACCACGCGGCCGTCGCGCAGCACCGTGCAGCGATCGGCGATAGCCACGACCTCGTCGAGTTCGTGCGAGATGTAGACGATCGCCGTGCCCCGCGCATTGACGCGCGCCAGCACCGCAAACAGCCGTTCGATCTCGTGCTGCTCGAGCGCCGCGGTCGGTTCGTCCAGAATGAAGATGCGGCACTGCCGATGCAGCGCGCGGCCGATCGCGACCAGCTGGCGCTCGGCAAATGACAGATCGCCAACGGGGCGGCCGACATCCGGCACAAAATCGAGCTGCGCCAGGATGGCGTGCGCATCGTCGTCCATGCGCCTGCGGTCCAGCAGCGCCAGCGGCCCGATGCGGTGCACCGGCAGATCGCCGAGCGCGATGTTCTCGGCAATCGACAGCGCGGGAACCAGTCGCAGCTCCTGCGGGATCGTGACGATGCCGGCCGCGATCGCGTCCTGAGGGCTTGCAAAGTGGCGCGCAACGCCATCCACCACGACCTGCCCGCGATCCGGCCGGTGAACCCCGGACAGGATCCGAATGAGGGTCGATTTCCCGGCGCCGTTCTCGCCGACAACCGCGTGAATTTCGCCAAATCCGACGTCGAAATCGACGTCGTCGAGCGCGAGCGTGGCGCCGAACTGTTTGCTGATGCCCTGCAGGCGGGCTGCCGGCGCCGTCGCGGAGGCGCTGGTCACACGGGGACTCTTTCCTGCTCGAGCACGCGGCGGACGGCCGGACGTTCGCGCATTCGCTCCTTGAACGCGGTGTAGTACTTGAGGTCGCGCATCGGGAGCTCGCGCCTGATGCCCCACGTGTAGAAGACGAGCCCGTACGGATCGATGACGGAATAGCGGTCGAGGAACCAATCCTTGTCGGCCAGCATGCTGTCGATCTGCTTGAGGTAGCCGTGAAACGTCTCAAGGCCGCGCGTCTTGAGCGCCGGGAAGACCGCGGAATCCGCCGCGTAGCGCTCGGGCCGGCTGACGTGCGCGTGCGCCGGATGCACGCTGGCTGCGAAGAACCCGATTAGCGACAGCGCTCTGGCTTCGGCCAGCGGGTCGCTTGGCCACAGCCCGAACCGCTTGCCGAGGTAGGGCAGGATGGCGGTGTTCTCCGCCAGCGGCTGGCCGTTGTCGAGGCCAAGGACGGGCACGCGGCCCTGCGGATTGATCTTGAGGTAGGCCTCCGAGCGCTGCTCGTTGTTGGCAAAGTCGACCTCGCGCGGCGCGTAGGTTTCGCCGCTCTCCTCCAGCACGATGTGTGCGGCGAGCGAGCACGCGCCGGGCGTGTAATAGAGTGTGAGCACGGTGAACCTCCGGCATTCCGCAATAGGATGGACGTGTCAGTCGAGCTTATCCGTCTCAGCCCTGCAATCCTGCAACGGCCGTCGCCAACGCGGCGCCGGTGTCGTCGGCGTTGGCGGCCTTGCGCAGCGCCGCCAGCTTGGCAGCGCCGTCCTGACGGCCGATCAGCTGCGGTAGCGTCTTGATCAAAGTCTCAAAACGCGCCCGCCCGCGCTCGTGGGTGTCGCCGTAGCCCTTGACCAGGTTGCGCGCGGCCGCGACTTCGACTGCGAGGTCGTAGTTTTTGCTCGCCGTCGCGGTAATCGTGTCGAGCCATCCCTCGAGCGATTTTTGCTCTTCGCCATAACGCAACGAGTTCGGCCGCAGCGGCTTGAGCGCCGCGACCGTATAGAGCAGCAGGAAGCCGCGCAGCGACGTGGTTTTGACCGTCTTGCCCTTGCGCGTCAGCCGATCGAGGACCCCGCGCACGAGGTCGTTGCCCAGGATGAAGCGGCCTAGCGGGGCGGGCAGCGTATCGGCGATCTCCTGGGTGCGCGGATGCATGAATTCGGCAATCTCGATGATCTGGCCCTCGGCGGCACGCACCTCGGCGCGCACGCGCGCGAATCGCGACGGTCGGATCTTGAGTTCGGCGACGCGGATCGTGTCCTCGTAGGTCATGCCGAGCGCGAGCTGGCGCGCCGTCTCCTGCAGCAGGCGCGCGCGCTCATCGCGCCCGCCGTCGAGCGCTGCGATTGGGGCGAGGCGCCGCAGATAAAGCCGCGCGTAGCCGAGGTCCTGGTAGTCCGCGGTCCGTTCAACCCCGGCGCCGATCACCTTGCGCGCCGCTGGCGGAAAGTCGCGCTCTACCTCGCGCATGATCTCGGCTAGCGCGGCGTTTTCGGCCGAGGCCTGCGCGCCCGCTGTCGGCGCTTGTGTGCGCACCGGTGCCGTCGTGCCGGCAAGCGCGGCTTCGAAGCCGGCCGTGAATGCCGCCAGACTCGCCTGAATACCGACGCCGCCGCGCCGGATCGCCGCCTCGAAGGCGCCGCGCTCGAACGGCAATGCGCGCGCCCCGGCGAGCGCGCCGAACAGCACCGCGCTGATCACGCTGCCGGAGGCTTCGGCGAGCGCCGCCATGTCGAACGCGTAGAACGATTTCGCGGCGCTGCGGCAGCCTTCGAACAGCACCATCTCGTCGACCCGGCCGTCCGCCATGGCGGTGCGCTCGGTCATCGAGAACACCCGGTTGGTTGAGGCAATGAGTGTCGTGCGATCCGGTGTCACCAGCCCGCGTTGGATGGCGCGGCCCGCCTCCATCAGCTCGGATGCGATGACGACGTCGATATCGCCCGGCATTGGAATCAGCGCCATCACCGGCTCGCGCCCGCCGTTGACCGGGCGGCGGAAAATCTCGAGGTAGTAGTTGGTTGCGCCGGTGCGTTGGGCCACGCCCGGGACCGAGGTCAGCTGCACGATGTAGCCGTTGTGCTCGGCGAGATCGATGATCCAGTCGGCGAGCACGCCGCCGCCTTCGCCGCCCATGGCGAAGATCGCGATCGTGATCGGCCGGGTCTTGGTTTCGAACGGAGCGTTCATTTGGCCTGTCCGTCGCGGCGCTCACGCCGGCAGCAATTGCCGCCGTGCGAGCCGCTGTTGCAGCAAGGAGATCACCTTGTCGCGCACGCGCGCCTTGAAGCGGTCCCAGCCGGTCGGATTGTTGATGATGGACGCCCGGTAGAACGACGGGCACAGCACCGCGGCATGCGCGACCTCGCCACACAGGCCGCAGCCCACGCACGAGTTGATCACGCGGGTCACCGGATCGCTGCGCAGCGGGTCGGGATTGGGCGCAATCGTGAGCGACGGACAGCCGGACAGCCGGATGCAGGAATGATCTCCAGTGCAGGTATCGGGATCGACACCGAAGCGCTCGCGCACCACGCGCTGCCCGTCCTTGATGGCCTTCTGCATCAGCGGGCGCACGCGCCGCTGCTTGTTGAGCATGCACTCCGACTGGGCGACGATCACCTTGGGCCCCTTCTGCGGGGTGGTGAGCGCTTCGCGCAGCGTATCGCGCATGGTGGCGACATCGTAGGTGCGGGTCAGCGTGCGGACCCAGTTGACGCCGACCCCGCGCACCGCCTTTTCGATCGGGTTCTTGGTCGCGCGAATCTTGTTGTTCGCCGCCGACGACAGGATGTCCTGCCCACCGGTTGCGGCCGTATAGCCGTTATCGACGATGATGTGCACGTTGTTCGATTTGTTGAAGACGGCGTTGCCGATACTCGAGACGAGCCCGTTATGCCAGAACCCGCCGTCGCCGATGATCGCGATCGCGGGCTTGTCGGTTTTGATATTGAACGCCGACGCGCCGGCGCCGCCGAGGCCGTAGCCCATGGTTGTGGCCCCGATGTTGAACGGGGGCAGGATCGAGAACAGGTGGCAGCCGATATCGCAGCTCACGTGACGGGGGCCGAGCTCGCGCTCGACCAGCTTCATGGCGGTGAAGATCGGCCGTTCCGGACAACCGGTGCAGAACGAGGGCGGACGTCCCTGCACGTGCGGCTCGATTGTCTTGACGGCGCTCGCAAGCCGCGCCGCCGCCTCGTTCGATGGCGCCGGATGCGGCATCGCCGCGAGCACGTCGGCACGGTAGGCGCGGACGAATTTGGCAAGGCCGTCGCGCACCACGCCGCCGGTGTACTCGCCCGCCATCGGCAGCATGCTCTTGCCTTCGACCACGGTCTGGATGTCGGCGCGCCGCAGGATCGTGTTGATCGCCTGCTCGATGAACTCCGGCTGACCCTCTTCGACCACCACGACTGCGCGCTTGCCCTGCGCAAACCGCACGACCTCCTCGTCGATCAGCGGGTAGGTGACGTTGAGCACGTAGAGCGGAACGCGGCTCGCGCCGAACGCATCCGCGAGGCCCATGACCTCGAGCGCCCGCAGCGTGGTGTTGTACATGCCACCCTGCATGATGATGCCGATGTCGGTGAGATCGCCCTCGAAGAACTCGTTGAGCTTGTTGTCGGCGATGAACTTCACCGCCGCCGGCCAGCGTTTTTCGATCTTTTCCTTCTCGTGCAGGTAGCTCGCCGGAGGCAGCACGATACGATCGACTTGCCGGCGCGGATTCTCGAGCGCGTCGCGCAGCGTGAAGCGCGGGCGTACGTTGTCCTTGGCGGGAAAGCGGCCGTGCACATGGCAGGCGCGAATGCGCACCTCGAGCATCACCGGGGTGTTCGAGGCCTCCGAGAGTTCGAAGCCTTTCTCGACCGCGGTCACGATCGAGGGCAGGTTGGGGCGCGGGTCCAAGAGCCAGATCTGCGACTTCATGGCGTAGGCGTGGCTTCGCTCCTGCATGATCGAGGAGCCCTCGCCGTAATCCTCACCGACGATGATCAGCGCGCCGCCCGTCACGCCGCCGGACGAGAGATTGGCAAGCGCATCGGAGGCCACGTTGGTGCCGACCGGCGCCTTGAAGGTCACGGCGCCGCGCAGCGGGTAGTTGACCGAGGCCGCGAGCGTCGCCGCGGCGGCGGCTTCGCTGGCGCTCGATTCGAAGTGCACGCCCAACTCTTCCAGAATGTCGTTGGCGTCGCTGAGCACGTCCATCAGGTGCGAGATCGGCGCGCCTTGGTAGCCCGCCACATAGGAGACGCCTGATTGCAGCAGCGCCTTGGTGACGGCCAGGATGCCCTCGCCGCGGAATTCCTCGCCCGCCCCGACTTTCAGCTTCTGGACTTCTTCGGTGAACGATCGTTCCGCCATGGCTTGCTCCGCTGTTCGGACATGCCCGCTCGCGCGCGCCAGCGCCGCGTGAATGGGTAAAATTCCCGCCAAGTATAGGTTCCCGGCCGCGCTTTGCCAGTGCTTTAAGCTTAAAGCTTTTGCGGGGCAGCTCTGGTCACACGGCTGAGCGCGCGGGCCGGCGGACAGCCGGCTGCGGCATCTTACCGGGCCTGGATCACGCCGTCCGCGCGTCCGAGGAGCGCGACCGGCACCGTGAAGCCGAGTCCCTGCGCGGTGTCGAGATTGATCACGAACTCGGCCTGGGTGTTCTGCTGGACCGGCAGCTGGGACGGCGGAGTGCCTTTGAGGATGAAGCCCGAGTAGATTGCGGCCTGGCGGGTCGCCTCGGCGATGCTGACCCCATAGCTCATCAGCCCGCCGGCGGCGGCGAACTCACGGGTTGGATAGATCGCCGGCAGCTTGCGCTGGGCAGCCAGGGACACCAGCTTTTGGCGCTGGTCGATGAAGAACGGATCGCGTGGAACGACCAGCGCGCCGGCCCCCTGCGCGGCCAGCGCCGCAAACGCGGGCTCGAGCTCCGATTCCTGGCTCGCCTTCACGACGACGAGCTTGTTCGGATGCGCGTTCTGAGCGCCCTCCAGGTCCTGCGGACTGCCCGGATTGCTGGGGTTGATCAGCAGGCCCGTGGCCGGCGCGTTGGGGACGAGCTGGCCAAGCAGGTTGAACTGCGTGGCGGTGACCTCGGCGGGCGCGAATATGATCCCGGTCGCCTTGTCGCTTGGCTGCGCCAGGTTGTTGACCAGGCCGAACTTGATCGGATCGCCGGCCATCACGAACACCAGCGGGACCTTGGTGACCGCCGGCTTGGCGGCGAGTGCCGCAATGAGGTCGATCGCCGCGATGACCCAGACTTTGCGGGCGACGAGATCGTTGGAGAGCGCGGCAAGCCGGTCGTACTGGTCGTCCGCCCATCGGTACTCGATGTCGACCCCGATGCCGTCGGCGAGCCCGGTCTCGGACAGCCCCTGCTTGAACGCCGCGATGACGGCCTGGTCGGTGCGGCCGCTGCTGAGAACCCCGACCAGCGGCCGCCCGGTCTGCTGGGCGTGGCCTGCCCGTGACAGCACCGCCGAGGCGCCGGCAGCGCCCGCCAGGGCCATGAACGTGCGGCGCCGCAAATGATCCCGTGTCATCCCATCCCCGTCGGCTGCAAATCGCTTGCGGGGACCTTTAGCACAATGGCTGTGACAGTTCATGCCGGAGAGGCGACGCACAAAAGTACATGGCCGGGACTGATCCCGGCCATGTTCGAAGCTGACAGTTGCGAACTTAAGTTCGGTCCGTCGACCGCGTCCTCACCAGGGAGACTGCGGCGGCAGCGGAGCCGTGGCCACCGTCTGGGCGCCGGCCGGCACGCGGCTGGCCTGCGGACGGCTCGCCGGCGGTGTCGCGACCCGGGCCGAGGACGCCGGTCCGGCGATCGTCACCCGCTGCTGCGCCGGCAAGGGCGGAACCGGGATGCTGTTCACGCGGCGCATCTCGGCCTGGTAGGCCGAATATTGCGCCGGCGATGAGTTGATCCGATGCATCTCGTTGATGTACTCCTCCGGCATCTGGATGTGATTGAGAGGAGCCTTCAATCCGAGGAAGCGCGCGACGTCGCCGGTGAAACCCGTGCAGTTCAGCGTCATCGCGTTCCACAGCGGCGTGGTCGCCTGGCGCTGCTTGATGTAGCCGACCACGCGGGCGAATTCCTGCTCGGTCAGCGTCACGCAGAAGCGCGCGGTCATGAACTGCTCGTCGAGATCGCCCCAGCTCGCATTGGTCTCCGAGGCGACCGGCAGCACATGCCCGATCATGTAGACGGTGCTGTCGCCGGCCGGATGCAGGCCCGCGACCTCGACCCACGCAAACTGTCCCTCCGGCGTGAGCTTGCCGTAGAACACGAAGGCATGGCCGTAGCTCGCCGCGGTGCGTGAGCGGAATTCGACGAAGTAGGGATGTCCGGGACGCGCGCTCATGCGGCAATCCGTGGACGTCACCGGCTGGCCGATCGGCTTTGCGGCCTCGGCCGGCACGTTCCGGAACACGCCGACGTTGACCAGCTGATGCGGCGGAAGCTGCGATGAATAGACGACGGCGCCGCCGCCTGCCTGCTCAGCCGCACCTTGTGCGTGCGCAGCCGCATGCGTGCGGGGTGCTACGACGTTGACTTGCGGCAGCACGGCCGCGTTGTTGTCCTGGGCGCGCGCCGCGGTCACGTCCGCGAACGAGGCGAGCGAGCAAATGGCGATGCCAGCCAAGAGGCTGACCCCAGCCACCGTGTTGCGTGACTTTTGCATGACCGTAAACCCCCGTTCTCGCGCCCCCCGGCGTGAGCCCAATGTTGTCGACCCCGAAAGTAGACTGCCCCCCGAGCGCGCGGAGTCTTCTCCGCGCGCTCCGTATTCCTCACGGACCGATTGACCGGCCCGCCCCCAGGACGCTGACAATTAACCCCGCGTGACGACGGGGCCCTTGCCGAGCGGTGCCTTGCCAATCGGCGCCTTGCCGATCGGTGCCTTGCCGACGACGGGCGCCGGAGGCGGGGCCTTCACGTACATGTCGGCAGCGCTGGCAACGCCCAGCACAGCGAACGACGCGATAGTTGCAAGCACGAGCGTTTTCATGACCGACTCCTTTGACGGTGACTCGATGGTCTAGGAATACAGGTGAGGGCCCGCGCCGGACTAGTGCTTAAAAGACACACGCGATTTTTGTTGTATGAAAGCGGGCGATTAGGCCCGTCAAATCGAGGCTTTTCGGGCTCAAAACGCGCGCTGATGCAACGCCGCCACAGCACAGGAATGTGATGGAACTCAAGCGCTTTAAGGAAGCGTAATTGCGATCGCCGCCGCATCGCGTCGTGGTCAACAGATCGCTACATCAACCTATACTTAAGGTTAATGAACGCGCCCCCCGCCGTGCGCGGCTTTTTTGGTTAGCGAATCGTAAAGACGCCGATGCCCGCGACCAGCGCGGGCATCCGGGTAACGGTTGGATCGTCGCGATTCGTACGCGGCCGGAGCGGGATGATCATCATCCCGCTCTGGCCCTTTATTGGAGCATGATCTTTTTCCCGAAAACCGGTGCCCACTTTTCGGGATCATGCTCTAGGCTGCCACCAGAGCCAGGACCCGCAACGGGCTGCCCGACCCTTTTTCGATCTTGAGCGGCGTCGTGATGAGCACGGCCCCGGTAGGCGGCAACTGATCAAGATTGGTCAGGCTCGCGAGGCCGAACTTGTTGGCCCCGTGCATCAGATTGTGCGCCGGATACATCGGCTCGAAGGCGAATGCCTGCCCGGCGTCGGTGCCGACCGCCTCGACGCCCCAGCCGTTGACGTTGCGGTTATCGACCAGCCAGCGCATTGCGGCCACGCTTGGGCCGGGGACGTGCGGGCCGTCCTCTTTCATGTTGAGGAATTTGGCCGGGTCTTGGCGCTTCGACCAGTCGGTACGCATCAACACCCAGGCACCGTCGGGAATGCGCCCGTGCTTGCCCTCCCAGGCCTGGATGTGGCTCGGCTCGAGCAGGAACTTTTCGTCCGCCGCCGCCTCCTTGCTGCAGTCGATCACGACCGCGGGCGCAACAAAGCGGCGCACCGGAATCGTGTCGGTGAAGCCGTCGGGGTTGTGCTGGCCCGTCACCCAGTGCACCGGCGCGTCGAAATGGGTGCCCGTGTGCTCGCCCATCGACAGGTTGTTCCAGTACCAGGCCGGACCGCGGTCGTCGTAGTGCGAGATTTCCGCGATCCGGAACGGATTGGAATTGGCGAGCGGCGGCGGCAGCGCGATCACCGGGGTCGACGCGCGGAGGGTTTGGGTGAGGTCGATGACCTTGATGCTGCCCTTGGCGATCGCAGCGGCGACATTCATCAACAAATCGGCGGACATGGCTCCCCCTTGTGCGCCGGCAACACCCGACGCGGTTTCCTGCGTGAAACGCTTGAGCGCGGTCGAAAATCCGCGCGCGACGACCTCGATATCGTTGGCGACGACCACAAGGTTATAACCTTCGCGGCGGCGCGCAATCGCGGCCTCGGCATTGCCGGTAAAAATTGCGCAGGGGACATGCGCGGTTCGGCACGCCTCCAAGACGGTGCGGCAGGCCTGTTCGTGCCGCGAATCGCCCGGCGCGACCCCGAGCGACATCGCAAGATCGCCGGTGCCGATCAGGACGAAATCGATGCCCGGGGTGTGGGCGATGGCCGCCGCATTGCGCACGCCGCGCGCGGTCTCGATCATGACCCCGACCGCGGTATGGGCGTTGGCCTGCGCGCAATACTGCGCAAAGTCGCCGCCGAGCGGGCGCACCCCGCCCGGCCGAGCGATGACCCTGCGGCGGAAAGCGTGCGGCATCGACGACGTCGGCCGCCTGCTGGTCGATCTCGATCAGCGGGACGATGACCCCTTCGGCGCCGCTGTCGAGCGCCTGGCTGATCGCGACGGGCGTGTTGTCCGCGGTGCGGACGAGCACCCCCGCGTGGCGGCTCGCGGCCCCGACCGCGTGCTCGAGCGCCTGCCGGTCGAACAGGCCGTGCTGGACGTCGATCACGATCGCATCGGGCTTGGCGCCGGCCGCGATTTCCACCACGCTCGCCGCGCCGAGGCTCATCCAGAAGGCGCCGAGCGGCGCTTTCTGGGCGAGCCGGCTGCGCAGACTCGCCCGGGTTGGATCGAACATTAAGGACTCCATCACGCAACGCACGCGGCGGCGGTACTATACAAAGCACGCGTTGAGGCGAAAATCCTGCTTGAATCTAGGGTTAAGGCTCGGCAATCGGGAACCGCATGTTGACCTCGCAAAAGATGCTGACGCCGGCGCGTATCGTCACGCAAAGCTTCCGGGATGCGGATGCTGCGGTTGCGCGAGTAGCGCAGATCTATGAGCGCAATACCGCTTTTCTGCGGGATCACTTCGAAGCCTACGCAACCGGTAAGCCGCTCGAACAGCACGTCCGCGCGACCTATCCGTTCGTGCGCATCACAACGAGCACGTATGCGCGTCTCGACTCGCGGCTCTCGTACGGGTTCGTGGCTGTTCCCGGGATCTACGACACGACGATAACCCGGCCCGATCTGTTCCGGGCGTATTTGATCGACCAGATCGGGCTCTTGATCGAGAACCACGACGTGCCGGTCGAAATCGGCGAATCCGATGAACCCATTCCGATTCACTTCGCCTACCGGCGTGACATCAACGTCGCCGCAGGGACCGCGATGCTTGGCGGATCAGCATCCGATCGCCCGCTACGCGATTTTTTCGACGTGCCCGATCTCGTTGCGATGAACGACGCAATCGCTGATGGAACGCTGCAAACCCCGCCGGGAACGCCGGCGCCACTTGCGCTGTTCCGCGGCGCGCGGATCGATTATTCGCTGCACCGGCTTTATCATTACACCGGCACCGATCCCGAACATTTCCAGAATTTCGTGATCTTCACGAACTATCAGTTCTACATCGACGCCTTCGCGGAGATTTGCCGCAAACACATGGCGAACGGCCATCCGGCTTACGACGCGTTCGTCGCGCCCGGCAACGTCGTCATGCGCAATGTCCGCCTTGGCGGGCCCGATGTGACTGATCCTCCGTTGCCGCGTGCCCCGCAAATGCCGGCCTACCACATGGTCGAACCCGGCTGCGCCGGCATCACCATGGTCAACATCGGCACCGGCCCGTCGAATGCGCGCAACATCACGGACCACGTCGCGGTGCTGCGGCCGCATGCGTGGTTGATGCTCGGCCATTGCGCGGGACTTGGCAATTCACAGCAGCTCGGCGACTACGTGCTGGCCCACGGCTATCTGCGTGAGGACCACGTGCTCGACCAGGAACTGCCGCTATGGGTACCTATACCCGCGCTTGCCGAGGTCCAGGTCGCGCTCGAGCAGGCCGTCGGCGAGGTCACCGGGCTCACCGGGTTCGACGCCAAGCGCGTCATGCGCACCGGAACGGTGGTGAGCGTCGACAACCGCAATTGGGAGCTTGGCGACCATGTTGAAATCGCGCGCCGGCTGACGCAATCGCGCGCCATCGCGCTCGACATGGAATCGGCGACGATTGCGGCCAACGGCTTTCGCTTCCGGGTACCCTACGGCACGCTGCTCTGCGTCTCCGACAAGCCGCTGCACGGCGAGATCAAGCTCGCCGGCATGGCGGGCGAATTCTATCGCCAGCGCGTCGGCCAGCACCTCGAAATCGGCCTCAATGCGCTGGAGAAGCTGAAGTCGCACGAGCGCGAACGGCTGCACTCGCGCAAGCTGCGCAACTTTGCCGAGGTGGCGTTTCAGTAAGACACAACAGGCGTGTGACCGCGCTCGCCCCGTCCTAGGTCAGCGCAAAGATCTTTCCCGGATTCATGATGTTGTCAGGGTCGATTGCCCGCTTGATCGCCCGCATGGTGGCGAGCGCGCCGCCGTGTTCGGCTTCGAGATATTTGATCTTGCCGTGACCGACGCCGTGTTCGCCGGTGCAGGTGCCGTCCATGTCGATCGCACGCAGCGCCAGCCGTTCGATGAAGCCCTGGGCCCGTTCGAGTTCGCCGGCATCGTTGCCATCGGCGAGCAGCGCGACATGGAAATTGCCATCGCCGACGTGTCCCAGCAGGGTTCCAACGAGCCGGCTCCGCTCGAGATCGGCCTTGGTCTCCATCACGCAGTCGGCGAGCCGCGAGATCGGGACGCAGGCATCGGTCGCCACGATCTTCGCGCCGGGCCGCAGCACCATGATGGCGAACGCCGCATCGTGCCGCGCCTGCCAGAGCTTGCTGCGCTCCTCGGTCTTGGTGGCAAAGTTGAAGTCCTTGCCGCCGTGCTCGCCCGCGATGGCCTCGAAGCGCGCGATCTGCTCGTCGACGTCGCGCTGGCTGCCGTGAAACTCGACGAACAAGGTCGGCACTTCCGCCAGCGTGAGCTTCGAATAGATGTTGCAAGCGCGGATCTGCAGCGGATCGAGCAGCTCGATCCGCGCCAGCGGAATGCCGGACTGGATCGATTCCATCGCGGTTTCGACCGCGCCGGCGAGTTCTACAAAGCCGCACACCGCCGCCGCGATCGCCTCCGGGATCGGATGCAGGCGCAGCGTGAGCTCGGTGATGATGCCAAGCGTTCCTTCCGAGCCGACCAGCAGCCGCGTGAGGTCATAGCCCGAGGAGCTTTTCTTGGCGCGCCGCGCGGTGCGCACCACCTCGCCGTTCGGCATCACCGCGGTGAGCGCCAGCACCGCGTCCTTCATGGTCCCGTAGCGCACCGCATTGGTGCCCGACGCACGGGTTGCCGCCATGCCGCCGAGGCTCGCATCGGCGCCCGGATCGATCGGGAAGAACAAGCCTTGATCGCGAATGAAGCTGTTGAGCTTGGTGCGCGTCACCCCGGGCTCGACGCTGCAATCGAGATCCTCGGCGTGGACGGCGCGGATTGCGTCCATGCGGGAGAGGTCGATCGAAATGCCACCGAACGGCGCATTGAGATGGCCCTCAAGCGAGGTGCCGGTCCCGAACGCGATCAGCGGCACCCGATGGGACGCGCAGTGCCGCACCACGTCCTGCACGTCCTGTGTCGAGGTGGCGTAGACGACCGCGTCCGGCGGTTGGTTCTCGTACCAGGTGAAGTTGTTGCCGTGCTGGCGCCGCACGCTCTCCGCGCGCGTGAACCGATCGCCGAAGCGCGCGGCGAGCGCCGCAAGCATCGGTTCGGGAGGGGTGCGGGAGTGTCCAGCTGTTGTTTGTTGCGCCATGCCTTGCCGTTCCGGAACCAACGCGAGCGATCTTACTACAACCCCTCACGTCAAGCCGGGTTCGTTGTGGGCCCGGAGATCCTGTGCGAGACTGCCCACATCCACAGCTCCCCATCCCTGACAACTCGAGGAACCCCATGCGATATCTTGCTCTTGCCCTGGTGCTGGCCGTTGTCGGTGCCGCGACGCTCGCGCGCGCGCAGGACGCCATCCCCGACATCAAGGGAACCTGGTCGGGCAAAGGCAAGGTGCTGGTCTTCGGCAACAACGTGCACAATCCGGGCACGCAAACCATGGCAGAGGCGCCGCACATGCGCGACATCGAGATGACCGACGTGGTCGAAGGTCAAGACGGCCGGCTGGCGTGGGGCCGTTCATCCTCGCGCGCCGCCGATACCAAGGAGCCCTTTGCCTGGGCGATGTCCTCGGACAACAAGTCGATCGTGGGCGCTGACACGGACGGCGACTTCCGCATCACGCTGCTGGCGCCCGATCGGATGGAGAAGTGCTACGTCCATAGCGGCATGAGCCCGAGCAAATCGATGGTCGCGACCTGTTATGCGATGGAGCGGGTCAAGAAATAGCCGCCACGTCGCGCGATTGGCGGTCGCTTGTGGTTGCGTCGATGTCGTTCGTTTACGAAATCGCATTCAGGACTGCGCCCGGCGCAGCCGAGCCGGCCTCGCATTGGTTCAACGCCGAGCTGGTGGGGGCCCTGTGCAATCTCGCGAACCTGGCCGCGCTTGATGTCTATCGTCCGGTCGGCGGCACGCACGATCCCTATAATAAGGACGAGGGTCCGCCGTTGTTGATCGCGGTGCCCGAATTTCAAACGCGCAACGCCTTGGACGGTGCAACCGCCGCGCTGGAACGGATGCTCGCGCATATGCCGGCGGGCATCGGTGTCACGATCACCGCCATGGGACGGTGCTTTTATCCGGTCGACGGCGAAGCGGCGGCGGGACCGTTGCGAGCGCCGTTCTCCTATGTGGTGCGCTACCACCGGCCCGCCGAGGACGAGGCGGCGTTTGTCGCCCACTATGTGGCCGACCACCCGCGCCTCGAAGCCCGGTTTCCCGGCATCCGCTCGATCATGTGCTACTTCCCGCTCGCTGCACCGGTATCGCAGCGCGTCCCGTGCGCCGACTATATGCTCGGCAACGAGGTCGTGTTCGACTGCGTGGAGGATTTCAACGCCGCCATGCAGTCGCCGGTGCGGCACGAAATGCGCGCACACTTTCACAGCTTTCCGAAATTCAGCGGCGCGGTGACCCACTTCGCGATGCTGCGCGAGCGGTTGGTGGGGTAATCGCGGGTGGCCGGGTAGGTTGCGGGCCGGCGTAAGCGCGCGATTGCGCAAGGATCGAACGCCCGTGGCTTTTGCGTAACACGCCACCGAAAAATTTTTCAATCCGACGGAACTTATTCGCGCGGCGGGAACAACAGGCGTGGTTGATGGTTGCCATCCCGTATTCGGGGTGGGGCAATTCCGAATACTTGGATCAGGTGGTCAGCGACTCCGGGCCGATGAGAAGGCTCGCAGGGGAGGGCGCAGCGTTCCCGGATGCTGGCCATCGATCCGCTATCCTTTGAACACATGTGGGAGGGGTGAGAATGTCAAACTGTCCGGATTATCTGTACGGCTGCAAGGCCGGCGCGGAACGGCAACGGGACCTGACGCCGAGTGAACGGCAACGGCTCACGGGAGCGGCATCCGAATATTCCGATCACGCCAGGCTGTGTCCGTATTGCGGGCTCGTCTATGCGCGCGCGCCGTTGCCAAAGACGCGCCGGCTCGGGTGGCTGGACGGCATGATGGGGCTGGGGTTCAGAGCTGCTGTCTGCGTTGAGTAGTGCGGTTCAGCAAATCGTCTAGCTGCAAATCCGCTGTGATTGCCGCACGCGGGCGACCGAGCAAAAGTCTATTGCCGCGGCCGCCCGCCAATTTCTTCCGCCGCCCGACGGCCTCTCAGGACGATCCGTACGATGCTTCTGCTCGCGTGCGTTGCAGTTGTTGTGTTCGCGGCGACATCAGCCGTACTCTTTACCTACGCCTGGACCGTGCAGGCGGTGGCGCGCGCGCCGGCGCGCGAAGCAGAGCGACGCTTTACCGAGACCGGCGACAGCTGAGGGCACCGCGCCGCATTCCCGTATAGTTGCACCTCCCATCCGCATATTTTAAGCTTCAAATAATGGCATCGCCCTTGCAAGGCGAAGCGAACGGGAGAGCGCTATGACATCCAAACTCGACCGCCGGCGAATGCTGCAACTGTTGGGCCTCGGCGCCGGGAGCGTGCCGTTGATCGGGCCGGTCTCATCCGCCCTGGCGGCCGGCGACACGGTCACGATCGGCTGGCCGAGCGATGTGCCGTCCTGGGATCCGAACCAGCGGTTCCAACCCGACGCGCAACCGATCTTCAAGCTCGTGTTCGACCAACCCGTCAATCAGGACCCGAAGCTCGCGTTCGTGCCCAACCTCGCCACCAAGTGGGAGCTCGCGCCCGACGCGCTGTCGATGACGGTCGATCTGCGCGACGACGTGACGTTCCAGAATGGCGACAAGCTGACCGCGGATGATTTCCGCTACACGTTCTTCGAGCGCATCAAGGCCGGCCACAAGGTCGACACCGCGAATTCCTGGCGCAGGGTCATCGATATCGAGGTGCCGTCGCCGACCCGCGCCGTCATGAGATTTAAGGAGCCGGCACCGACCGCGCCGGTGTGGCTTGCTTTTCTCGGCAGCTTCGTGGTGCCGAAGAAATACATGGAGGCCGCGGGCGTCGAAGGCTTCGTCCAGAAGCCGATCGGCACCGGCCCCTATAAACTTGTCGAATACCAGCTCAATTCCCGGATCGTGCTCGAGCGCAACGACGCCTATTGGGGGCCGAAGCCAAAGATCCGCCGGGTCATCTACGAGATCATCAAGGACCCGTCGGCACGCGTCGCGGCGATCCAGTCGGGCCAGGTCGATCTCACCATCAACGTCCCGGTGCGCGAGGTCGATCGCCTCAGCCACGAGGCCGGGCTTAGCGCCGAGCTCAATCCGATCACCCGCGTGGTCCTGTTGCAGTGTCGCAATGACCTCGGCTTTGCCGACGACAATGTGCGGCTCGCCGCGCATCACGCCATCGACAAGCAGGCACTCTCGAAGGCTTTCTATGGCGGGGCGGCCGTGCCGCTCGCCATGCCGGCGACGCCCGGCACACCGGGCTACGTTCCCGATTTCAAGTTCAGCTACGATCCGAAGCTGGCGGTGGAACTGCTGGCAAAGTCCGGGTTCTCGACCGACAAGCCGGCGCAGATCAAGTTCGCCACCACCAACGGTACGTTCCCGAGCGACTTCGACATCGCGCGCGCCATTCAGCAGATGTGGAAGAAAGTCGGTATCGACGCCGAGATCGAAACCATCGAATACGCAAAATATTTCGAGCTCAACCGCGGCTCCAAGCTGCCGGAAGCAACGCTCTACAGCTGGGACAACGCGACCGGCGACCCGGAAATGTTCGGCGGCTACCTGCTTAATCCCAAGATGCCGTTCTCGGCCTGGAAGGGCGCCGAGGTCGGCGAAAAGGTGGCCGAGCTGTTCAACATCCCGGACTACGCGAAGCGCATTGCGGCTTACCAGGAGGTCGTGCGCGCAGCGGTCGAGAAAGGCGCGACCATCCCGCTGCTGCAATCGGTGCAGAGCCTGGCGCGCAAGAAGGCGCTCTCGTACGTGAAATATGGAAACGGCTGGGTGCTTGCGAGCAGCATGGATTGGACCTGAGGCGCGGACGGACTTTGTTCCGTTATCGCGCCGGCCCCGGTTCCAACCTCGTTGCGACGGACCATGGATGCCTCTCCCTCGGATTCGGGCATCCATGATGGAATTGACGGAAAAACTTGCCATAAATCAATGGCCTGTCATGGATGCCCGGAAGCGGCCTGATTGGGCATCCATGGGGCATCCATGGCGCAGGACGATAGTCTCACAGGGCACCGAGCCAACGCGTAAATCAAGAGGGGCGGGGGCATGAACGCGATCCTGCTGCTGCTCGTGCGCCGCGCCCTGATCTCCGTCGTGATCCTGTTCTTCGTGGCGGCGCTCCTGTTCTGCGTGTTGCGGCTGTTGCCGGTCGACCCGGCCGCGATGTCGCTGCCGCCGATGGCGACGATAGCCGAGGTCGAGGCCAAGCGGCGCGAGATGGGGCTCGACCTGCCGCTGCCGCAGCAGTTCCTGATCTGGCTCGGGCAGGTGCTGCACGGCGACTTCGGAATCTCGATCCATTTCCGGCGCAGCGTCGCAAGTCTCGTCGCCTCGACGCTTCCCGCCACCGTCGAGCTCGCGGTGATCGCGATGGCGATTGCGACCGTGCTTGGGCTCGGCGGCGGACTGCTGCTGTTCCATGTGCGCGGCCGGCCCGCGGAGCCGGCGGTCGACTTCGGCTCGATCGTGCTGCTATCGATTCCCGAATTCCTGTGGGGACTATTTTTCATTCTGCTGTTTGGCGTGGCGCTCGGCGTGCTGCCGTTCACCGGCCGGCTGTCGGCGGAATTCCAGCGTCCGCTGGTCACCGGCTTCCTGCTGCTCGACACGCTCCTGACCGGACGGCCGGACATGTTCTGGGATGCGCTCAAGCACATGATCCTGCCGGCATTCGCGCTCGGCATCGCGTTTTCGCCGACCATCATGCGCGTGTTGCGCTCGAGCCTGATCGATGTCTACCACGAGGACTACATCACCCAGGCGCGCCTGCGCGGCGTGTCGGAGCGCCGTGTGCTGGTGCGGCATGGGCTCAAAAACGCCATCCTGCCGACGCTCAGCCTGATGGGCGTGCAGTTCGGCATCCTGTTCGGCGGCACGCTGCTGGTCGAGGTGATCTACTCCTATCCGGGATTGGGCAACCTGATGGTCGACGCGGTCCGCAACGCCGACCTGCCGATCATCCAGGCCGTCGGGCTCACCTATTGCGTGGTCGTGCTGGTGATCAACACGGTGGTTGACGCGCTCTATCTCGTGCTCAACCCCAAACTGCGGATTGCCTGAGCGATGTGGCTGCCGACCTGGATGCGCTCCGCGCGTGTGCTGATCGGGTTGGCGATCGTGCTTCTGATCGGGCTCGCGGCGGTGTTCGCGCCGCTGCTCGCCCCGCATGATCCCAACGAACAGAACCTGATCGCGACCCTGTTGCCGCCGGCATGGCTGCCGGGCGGCGAGGCGGAGTTTCCGTTCGGCACCGACAGCCTCGGCCGCTGCGTACTGTCGCGGCTGATCTACGGCGCGCGCGTCGCCATGACGGTCGCAGTGGTGGCGTCGTTCGGCGCCATGCTGCTCGGCGGCGTGCTCGCGCACGTCGCCGGTTATTTCGGGGGCAAGGTCGACTGGCTGATCGGCCGCGTCGTCGACGTGTGGATGTCGTTTCCCCCGGTGATCCTCTCGCTCATTCTCATGGTCGGGCTCGGGACCGGGCTGCGCAACGTCATCCTCGCGATCGTGCTCGTAGACTGGACGCGCTTCTGCCGCGTGCTGCGCAGCGAGGTGCTGGTGGTCCGTCGCCGCGATTATGTGACCGCCGCCCGCCTCGTGGGGTTCTCGCACTGGCGCACCATCACCCGCGAGGTTCTGCCGGCGACCGTTCCGCTGCTGATTACGCTCGTAAGCCTCGAAATGGGCATCGCCGTGATCGTCGAGGCGATCTTGTCGTTCGTCGGCATGAGCGTGAGCGCCGATACGCCCGCCTGGGGCCAGATGATCGCGGACGCGCGGCAGTATGTTTATCAGTCGTCCTGGAACCTGATCTTTCCGATCCTGGCGATTTTCATCACGGTATTCGGCTTCAATCTTCTGGGTGACGGCCTGCGCCGCACCCTCGACGTGCGGCTGACAGCGGTGCGCACATGAGCGTCCTCGTCGCCAACGAGCTCATGGTGTCGGCGAAGCTCGGCGGCGACCTCGTGCCGGTGCTGCGCGATTTCAGCCTGACGCTCGAGCCGGGGCGTGTGGTCGGGCTTGTCGGCGAGTCGGGGGCGGGCAAGTCCATGGTCGGCCGCACCATAGCGCAGATGCTTCCGCCGGGGTTCGCCGTCACCGGCGGGCGTCTGCTGTTCGGCGGCCGCGATCTCGTCCGCATGCCGCCGGACAAGCGGCGCGCGTTGCTCGGTCGCGAGATTGCCTTCATTCCGCAGGAGCCGCTTTCCGCCCTCAATCCGGTGCTCACCATCGGCCAGCAGCTCGACGAGCACCTGCGCCGGCTCGGGCTCGCCGCTCCCAGAGAGCGACGGGCGCGCGCGCTCGACCTGTTGGAGACCGTGCATCTGCCGCGCGGCGCCAGCTTGCTGCGCCAATACCCGCACCAGATTTCGGGCGGCATGTGCCAGCGCGTTCTCATTGCGATAGCGTTCGCCAGCCGCCCACGGCTCGTCATCGCCGACGAACCGACGACCGCGCTCGACGTCACCATCCAGGCACGCATCGTGCGGTTGATCGCCGAAATGCAGGAGCGCGACGGCACCGCGGTGCTGTTCATCACCCACGATCTGCGGCTCGCTGGACAGATTTGCGACCAGATTCTGGTGCTCTATGCTGGCCGCCCAGCCGAGTACGGTCCCGCGCGTGCGGTGCTGGCGGCGCCCGCGCATCCCTACAGCCGCTGCCTGCAGCTCGCCAATCCGCCGATGAGCGGAGCGCGGCGCGCGCTTGCGTCACTGCCTGAGCGGATGCCCGGGCTTGCCGCCTACAAGGACATCACTGGTTGCGCATTCGCGCCGCGCTGTCCGAACGCCGTGCCCGACTGCACGCGCGGCGCGCCGCCGTTTGTCGACGTCGCGCCGGGCCACACCGCCGCCTGCATCCGCACCGCCGCAACGCAAACGATTGCGGCGCCGGCGCTCGCCGCCGCGGCCGAAACCGCCGCGGGCGCGCCGGTGCTCGAGGTCTCCGCACTGTGCAAGAATTTTCTGGTCGGCGGGATGTTCAGCCGGTCAACCTTTGCGGCGGTGCGCGACGTTAGCTTTGTGCTCGGCGCCAATGAGTTTCTTGGCGTCGTTGGCGAAAGCGGCAGCGGCAAGACCACGCTCGCGCGTCTGCTGGTCGGGCTCGAGCAGCCTTCCGGCGGTACCATCAAGCTCACCGGCCAGGAGGTCGTGCACAATCTCGTGGCCGGCCAGAGCGCGCACGATGCGCAGCTGATCTTTCAGGACCCGCAGTCGGCGCTCAACCCACGCCGGCGCGTCGGCGGGATCGTCACCCAGTCGCTGGAAGCGACGGGCATCGCGAGCCGCGAGGAGCGCCTCGCGCGCGCTCGCAGCCTGCTGGCCGAGATCGGCCTGCCGCCTGAGACGGTGACGCGGTTTCCCTCGCAGCTGTCCGGCGGCCAGCGTCAGCGGGTCAACATCGCGCGCGCACTCTGCGCCACGCCCAAGATCCTGATCGCCGATGAGATTGTGTCGGGGCTCGACGTCTCGGTGCAGGCGCAGCTGTTGAATTTGCTGATCGGGCTGCGCAAGCAGCGCGCGTTTTCAATGGTGTTCATCTCGCACGATCTCTCGGTCGTGCGTTATCTGTGCGACCGGGTACTGGTGATGTTTCGCGGCGAAGTCGTCGAGGCCGGACCGACCGAGCGGCTGTTCGCCGCGCCCGCCCACCCTTACACCCGCGCGCTCCTCTCGGCGGTGCCGCCGGACGATCCGGCAGGCGCGTGGACGCCGGCGCGGTTTGAGCCCGACGGGGCGCGGCTCTAACGCGTTACCGCCGCGGATCGTGCAAGAAAGCGCTGCACCAGCTCGGGCTTCACGATTTTGCGGGTCGGGGTCATCGGCATCTCGGAGACAATCTCGAGCTGCTCGGGCCAGGTGAACTTGGCGAATTTCTTCTCCGCCAGAAAATTCTTGAGCGCGTCGAAGTCGAAGCGGGCGTTTGGGTGCAGGATCACAAAGCAGGCCGCGCGCTCGCCCAGAATGTCATCCGGCACCGGCGCGATCGCCACTTGCGCCACCGCCGGATGTGTGGCGATCGCGGCCTCGAGCTCGCTCGGATTGAATTTGATGCCGCCGCGGTTGATCAGCTCCTTGATGCGACCGTTGAGCTTGACGTTACCGGCCGCATCCATGGAGGCGAGATCGCCGGTGCGAAACCAGTCATCGCGGGTGAAACTCGCCGCGGTTGCGTCGGCATTCTTGACGTACCCGGAGAACAGGGAGCACCCGCGCACCTGCAACTCGCCGGTCTCGCTGGGCGCGAGGATCTGGCCGCTGTCGGGGTCGGCGACCCGCAACTGCGTTCCCGGCGTGGCACGGCCGATGGTGCCAAAGCGAACGTCGGAGCTGTCGGTGATCCGGCTGCAGGCGCCGAACTGCAGCTCGGTCATGCCCCAGGCCTGCTGCACCCTGCCGTTCGGCAGCATGGCTTCGAACGCCTGCGAGAGCGGGATCGGAACGTTCGTTCCCGACAGGACGGCGAAGCGGATGCTCGAAAGGTCGACGCCGTCGAACAGGCACTGCTGCATGCAGGCCGCGATGTGGGCGGGGCCGGCGATCAACACGGTCGGCTTCATGGCGACCAGTGCCGCAATGAAGTCCGGCGGCGTGAACATTGGAACGAGACATGCGGTGGCCCCGACCGAGTAGCCGAGCTCGAGCGCGTAAAGCCCATAGAGGTGGGTAAAGGGCGCGAGGCAGAGCACATGGTCATCGGGACGGAAACCGAATTCCTGCGCGCACATGCGCGCATTGCTCAGGAAATGGTTGTAGGTGACCGACACTGCCTTGGGAGCCGAGGTTGTGCCGGACGTGTAGAGCTGCAGGAACGGATCGGTGGCACGGGCAGGGTGCGGCGGTACCGGGTTCGCGGCTCCGGCCGCGGTGAGGTCGCCGTAGTTTTGCGTATCTGGAACCTGCCGGCCGAGCGCGATCACGGCGACGCCGGGGAGCTTGAGCGCGGCAATCTCCGCGGCCGGCGAGCGTCCTCGCAGCTCGCCGAGCGCGATCACAGCCTTGGCGCCGCTGTGGCGGAGCATGTGCTCGACCTCGCGCATGCCATACGGCATGTGAATGGTCTGCATGATCGCGCCGCGCGCATTGATGGCGAACCATGCGATCAGGAATTCGGGAATGTTGGGCAGGTGCACCGCGACGACGTCGCCGGGCGCAATCCCGACCCGGGACAGGCCGGAGGCGAACGCGGCAACGCGCGCCGTGAGATCCGCGTAGCTGATCGACTGGCCGGCAGTCAGCACCGCGGGATGCTCGCCGCGGCTCGCGGCGCAGCGCTCCAGCCAGCCGCCCAGCGTTTCGTCACGCCACCAGCCTTGGGCGCGAAAATACGTCGGGTTGTAGCTGTCCGCTGTCGGCTCCGTCATCCCCGACCTGCCGCGGTGTGAATTACGGGATGTATTGCAACATGGCAGCCTCGCACCGACAAGAAGTTCGCTAGAACCGCCCGCTTAAAACCCGCGACACGTGGTCGTAGAGGCCTGTCAGGAGCGACATAGCTGCGGTTGCGGCGCGCAACTGGGCCTCGACATCCTTGAGGTTGGTGCTCGGGTTGATCAGGAGTTCGCGCCGGCGGCCGACCATTGCCTCGGTGAGCGCGCGCCCCGCCGCGGTCGGGCGGTAGCGGGTGTCGCGATTGGCGGTGCCCGGCACCTTCTCGATCAAGCCGGCCGCGGCGAGCTTGCGCAGGCTGTACTGGATGTTGGAGATGTCGTCCCGATTGGTGAAGCGACTGAGATCGCTGACGCTGCGGGGCTTTGGCAGGTACATCAGCTGCTGCAGGATGACGTTCTCGTGTCCGGTCAGGTTGGCGGCCGTGCCTTCCGCCCCGAGGATGATGCCGGCGAACCGGTAGAACGCCTCGGACGCGCAGATCAGCGCCTGCTCGAACTCGAGGAACGTGCGCTCGCGCTCGCTGCGGCCCAGCGGCGGATCCGGGTATTTGGCCCGTTGACGGGGTTTGGCGGCGGCACTGCGGGCAGGCATGCGATTCCTCTCGGGTTACCGGCGAACCCCGTGGATAGCCTTTGGCCTGCCGACATTCAATCTCGCCTGGCATCTTGACTAGCGTAAAGTACGTTGCAAAATACAGCTTACTTTACGTTAACCCGGATGGGCGCCGGGCCGCAAGCGCCGGCGCCGTGGGGGCGATCGGAAAGGCCGCATCGTGAAAATCGTTATCATCGGAGGCGGGCCGGGCGGTCTCTACTTCGCGCTGCTGATGAAGAAGCGCCACCCCGGCTACGACATCACCGTCTACGAACGGAACCGGCGCGACGACACCTTCGGCTTCGGGGTCGTTTTTTCCGACGAGACGCTCGACAACTTGATGGACTACGACCGGCAGTCCTACGACGCCATCACCAGGCAGTTCTCGTACTGGGACGAGATCGATTTTCACTTTCATGACAGCGTCGTGCGTTCGACCGGCCACGGATTTTGCGGCACCGAGCGGCGCAGCCTGCTGATGATCCTGCAGGACCGGTGCGCCGAGCTCGGCGTGCGGCTGCATTTCTCGACCGAAATCGACGACCTCGACCGCTTCGCGGACGCCGACCTGATCGTCGCGGCCGATGGCATCAACAGCATGATCCGCGAGCGCTACAAAGAGCACTTCCAGCCGCAGGTCGAACTGCGCCGCAATCATTTCATCTGGCTTGGAAGCACAGCGCCTACGCCGGCGTTCTCGTTCTTCTTCACCACCAACGAGTTCGGCATCTGGGATCTGTGCACTTACCAGTACAAGCAGAACCTGAGCACCTGGGTGATCGAGGCGCCGCCGGACACCTGGAACAAAGCCGAGTCGTTCCTGCAGACGCTCGACGAAAGCCAGACGGTGACCTACCTCGAGGAGCTGTGGGGGCATGTGCTGCAGGGACATCGGCTGATCGCCAACCGGTCTTGTTGGCGGCAGTTTCCGGTGATCCGCAATACCAACTGGTACTACAACAACATCGTGCTGCTGGGAGACGCGCTGCATAGCGCGCATTTCTCCATCGGATCGGGAACCAAGCTCGCGATGGAGGGTGCGATCCAGCTCTTTAATGCGTTCGAGGCGGCGGGCTCGGTCCCGGACGCGCTCGCGCGCTATCAGGGGACGCGGCGCGAAGACGTCGAGAAGACGCAATACGCCGCGAACGTCAGCGCGCTATGGACCGAGAATCCGGCGCGCTATTGGCGCATGGAACCGATCCAGGCCTGCTTCAGCATGTTGTCGCGCGCCAAGGCGGTGACTTTCGAGAACCTGCGGCTGCGCGATCCGGATTTCGTCGACGGGGTGCAGCGCTGGTTCGCCGGCAAAGTTCGGGAACAAGGCTTCGATATTCCAGTCGACAATCCGCCGCCGCCCATGTTCACGCCGTTTCGCATTGGGCAGATGGTGGTAGCGAACCGGGTCGTGGTCTCTCCGATGAACATGTACTCGGCAAAGCCCGGTGGCATTCCGGGGGACTTTCATCTCGTGCACCTCGGCCAGTTCGCCATGGGCGGGGCCGGGCTGGTGTTCGCGGAGATGACGGCCGTGTCCGAGCCGGGACGGATCACGCCGGGCTGTCCCGGCATCTACAGCGACGAACAGGTTGCCGCCTGGCGGCGCATCAGCGAGTTCGTGCACGAGCAGAGCAGCGCCAAGTTCTGCCTTCAGCTTGGTCATTCCGGGCGCAAGGGCTCAACCCAGCGCGGTTGGGAGGGGATGGATCACCCGCTGCCGGACGGCAACTGGGATCTCGTCGCGGCGTCGCCGCTGGCATTCTACGAATTCATGCATGTGCCGCGCGAGATCACGCGCAGCGAAATGGATCGCGTGCGCGACGACTACTTGCAGGCGGCCCGCAACGCCGACCGCGCCGGCTTCGACATGATCGAGGTGCATGCCGGCCATGGGTATCTGCTGTCGGGCTTCATCTCGCCGCTCAGCAACGTGCGCACCGATCAATATGGCGGCAGCCTCGAAAACCGCATGCGTTTTCCGCTCGAGATCTTCGACGCCGTGCGCGCCAACTGGCCGCGCCACAAGCCGATCTCGGTGCGCATCTCGGTGACCGATTGGGCCGCGAACGGCATCACCCCCGAAGACGGCGTCATGGTCGCCGCCATGTTCCGCGATCACGGTGCCGACATCATCAACGTGTCGGCCGGACAGACGTCGCGGTTTGCCAACCCGGTTTATGGGCGCATGTTCCAGACGCCGTTTTCCGAGATGATCCGCAACGAACTGCAGGTTCCCACCATCGCGGTCGGCAACATCACCACGGCTGATCAGGTGAACACGATCATCGCGGCCGGCCGCGCCGATCTCTGTGCGCTCGCCCGCCCGCATCTGATCAATCCGCACTTCACCCTCGTCGCCTCCGCCGAATACGGCTATGACGAGCAGGCTTGGCCGCTGCCGTATCTCGCCGGGAAGGATCAGGCCTTCCGGCTCTATGCGCGCCAGCAGGTCGAGATGCAGGCGCTGCGCAAGGCGGCGAAGCCGCGCTCGCACGATCAGCGCCGGGAGGTCGCGCAAGCGGCTGAGTGAGTGGCGGAGGAACTGATGTCAGGCGCGCGGCGCTTCGCCATCCTTCGCCTGCAGTCGCAAAGTTGCTAGAAAGCCACGCTCCACGGGCATTTCATTCTTCGCAGCCCACCGCCCACATTCGCCCTAGACCGCGACTCCGGCGTAGGTTATTCCGTGGGTTGCGGAGGACAGTTCTGTGCGGACCTGTCGTCCCCAGCAATCTACAAGGAGCCGAGGGCAGCTATGGGAAAACTCACAGCGCTGGATGTCGCTCGTGCCAGCGAGGGCATGTACGGGGACGGCGGCGGCTTGTGGCTGCAGGTCAAGCGCGGGCGGTCGTGGATTTTCCGCTATACGTTCGGCGGCAAGGCTCGCAGTCTCGGCCTTGGTAGCGCAGCCGTCGTGCCGTTGAAGCGCGCCCGCGAACTGGCCCTGGAACACCGGCGTTTGATCGCAGAGGGCACCGATCCTCTCGCGCATAAGCGAGCCCGACGTGCGGCTGCAATGGCTGACGCAGCAGGACTTGTTACGTTCAAGGAGTTCGCCGAGGACTACATCCGGTCCCACCAGGGCGCGTGGCGAAGCCCCCAGCATCTTCGCCAGTGGCATTCGTCGCTCAGAGCGATCGCATACCCTGTGTTTGGCGATATGCCGGTGTGCGACATCACCACGGCGCTCATCTTGAAGGCCCTCAAAGGCGTTTGGCACACGACGCCGGAGACGGCTCGGCGCACGCGCGGCCGTATCGAGCAGATATTGAACGCCGCCAAGGCCGCTGGCTTGCGCTCCGGTGAGAACCCCGCAGCGTGGCGCGGCCATCTGGAAACGCTGTTGCCGGTGCCTCGCAAGCTCCAAAAAATCCAGCACTTCGCTGCCCTCCCTTATCAAGAGGTCCCCGCTTTCATGCACGCGTTGCGGCTGCGTCGCGGCATTGGTGCTCACGCCTTACATTTCTTGATCTTGACGGCGGCAAGGACAGGAGAGGTGGTTAGCGCACGGTGGGATGAGATTGATCTCGACCGGCGTGTCTGGACAATACCCGGCGAGCGCATGAAGGCCGGGCGAGAACATCGCGTGCCGTTATCTGAGCCCGCAGTGGCATTACTGCAGGTGCTCTGGGACACCCGTAACAGCGAGTACGTGTTCATCGGTATTGTGGGCGGAAAGATGGGCGACTCGACAATGCTGAATGTGCTGAGGCTAATGGGGCGCCCCGACATCGTGGTGCACGGTTTCCGAAGCTCGTTCCGTGACTGGGCCGCGGAAACGACGAACTACCAGCACGAAGTCGTCGAGATGGCACTCGCCCACGCGATCAGCAACCAAGTCGAGAAAGCCTATCGGCGCGGCGACCTATTTGAGAAGCGCGCGAGGTTGATGAATGCGTGGGCGGATTACTGCTCACACCAGCTACCGACTGCGGAAGTTGTGCCAATAAGGAAATAGGCTATCGAATCGGCGAGGCTAGGGTAGCTCCCGAAAAGCTTGTCTCCGGCAAGCCTGCCTCGTCGTCATCCCCGGAGTGCCCGCATCCCGGAGGTCCGCTGTGATAATCTCGCCAAAGCTCCCCCTTTCTCTTCAACGGATTGCGCTGCTCTGGGCGCAAGAACTGGGAGAAACACATCTTCCCGAAGTTGTCGGGCCGTTAATTTCGGCGCTGGCGGCAGGAAAAATAAACCCAGTCGAGGAGAGGAAAAACTGGCTCGAGGACGAGCATATGCGCCATATCCTTGGCCACGAACAACTTCGCTTCTGTGCAGCGTTATCTCCCGCCGAAGTCGTGGCGGATATGGCGCAGGACTGGCCTTACTTTTATAAGAGCAGGAACCCGAACCACCCCTACGAAATTTCTGCAGAGAACCCGAACTGGGATGACTACGACCCCATCACTGACATGTTGGAGCATGTCTTGGAAATAGAGGTGTCGCGCGATGAGTTCCTGCGCTGGGTCGCAGAGCATGGCTACCCGCGGCCGGCGTTCTGGGGCGATGAACAGGCCACGGCCGAGCAGCCCGCACCCATCGAGAAAAAACCTGCCGCCAAAAAGAACCCGCGCGGGCGTCAGCCGGTCAAGACTAGGGAGGCAGTTGCGTTGCTGCGCGCCGCCGTGGCGTCAGACCCGTCCCTACGGACAAGGCGGCTAACAGAGAAAGAGTTGCAGAGGCTCTGCGGCGGCGTTTCCCGCGACATAGCTAGAAAAGCACGTGACGCCGTACTCGGCGAATGAGCGTGTGGGAAATTGTCGGAATAACCAAATCCGACAGTTAGCAGCCAAAAAACAAATTTCGACATAACTCAGTTAGGGCCATCTTCCGCACGTTCTCAATACGAGGCGTGCGATGTCCTACAACAACTCCACCGAACCCACGCCGCTCGAGCCGCTGTGCGTCAGCGTCAAGCAGGCGCTCGCGCGCACTCTATGAGGCGATGAACGACGGTCGGCTCGAGTCGTCACTGGTGAACGGCAAGCGGTTCATAAACTTCAAATCCCTGAAGCGCTTCGCGGGCGTTGCGTGAAGCCATGGGCGACAACCCAGCCGAGAACGTCGCCAACGCGCTTGCTCGCCAGATCGAAGCGTACCGGGCAGCGCGCGGCCAAATAGCCATCTCGCAGGAAGCGGCCGCTGACTGGCGCAGAGTGCACGAGGGCGCGGCGTGAGTGTGCTCCGTCACCGCTGTCGGCACTGTCGACGAAAACTACCCGAGCCCACTGATAACGAGCGGAAGAGGTTTTGTGACCGCGCTTGTTGGAAGTGGTTTCACCGCACGCGGTGCATTGTGTGCAATAGGGAAACCAAGAAGGGACGCGGCGTCCGGCTAATCTGCAAGGCCAGAAAATGTCGGCTTGAATTGAGACGCTGGCCGCACGTCTACAAGCCCTTCGAGCCCAGCAATTTGACCAAGAACGGGCAATGCATCACGCCCGGTAAAATCAAAACTAAATCAGCAACGATTACAATAAGTTGCGAGGCCGATAATCGGGGGCGACCTTGGCTTAAACGGTGGCGTTTGATCGCCGGACCATCCCTGTCCGGGGCGGCAACCATGTTCGACGCGGAGGGCAGGGCAGCCTTCCAAAGAATCGAGCGCCAAAACCAGGAACTGATCCGGCGTGCGGTCGCTAACCCGGCCGCGATTTTCCAAATGGACACGTCGCCGCTGAATGTATGCGGCGGGTACACGTTCCCCGACGTGCCAGAAATAGATTTGAAATCCGAGTCACCATCGGCGTCGAACAATGATCTCTTAGTCAATGACGGCCACGCGTCGGGGATGCCGGCATTCTTGCGGAGAGCAAGATGACCGCTCTGGTTCGGGTCGTGCCATCGTCTTGGGTCTCCGTCTACGTCGGCCGGATTTGCGTCGGTCACGTAATCAGCCGTGGCAAGACCGGCTACGAGGCCATCGACCGTGACGACAAACCAATCGGCTTGTTTCCGAGCGTGGATGAAGCGGCGTCCGCACTCGGGCAATTAATGGTGCGGTCGTGAGCGGAATATTTCGTGGAATGCAGCCGGTCTATGCCGAACACGGCATCGCGACGTTTCCCGTCGACTGGGACAAGAAGCCGACGATCACCCACTATCAGCGCTTAGGTCTACGTGGCAGTCGTCAGTTGGTGCAAATGCCACGCCACGCGCTCGCCACCGGCCTTGGGTTTATGACGAATGAGCGCAACCGCATCGCTGCGCTCGACTATGACGACACCGACGAGCGCGGGTTTGTTGATGCGCTGCGCCACTACGGCGACACTCCGATCAAGATACGCACGGGGAGCGGCAAGTATCACGCCTACTATCGGTACAACGGCGAGCTGCGTCTGATACGCCCAATAGATGGCTCACCAATAGATATTATGGGCTCGGGTGGCTTGGTGGTGGCGCCGCCAAGCGAAATACCTGACAGGGGCAGCTATCAGTTTGTCGAGGGCGGCCTAGACGATCTTGATCGGCTGCCAGTGATGAAAAACCTGCCGGCCCGCGTTTATGGCAAGCAGGATGCTGTCGTCAGCTCAATAGGCGAGCGCAACGACAGGCTCTTTGACCAATGTATGCGCGCAGCGATACGGGTGAATAGCTTTGACGAACTGCTTTTGGAAGCTCGCGCATTCAACGAAGGCTATTCGCCCCCGCTAGATGAAGGAGAGGTCGTGAGCGTTGCACGGTCAGCCTGGAGCTACGAGGAACGGGGACTAAACCGCTACGGCCAACATGGAGCATGGCTTCCCACTCAGGAAGTTGATGCGCTCCTGCAATCCTCCCAGGACGCGCTCATTCTGCTCGCATTCCTGCGAGCATACGAGGCGCCTTGGACGAAGTTCTGGATCGCTAACGGACTGGCAGAAAGGCTTGGTTGGACGGTGAAGCGCCTATCCGACGCGCGCAAACACCTGATCGAACGCGGAGACATAGTGCAGGTCAGGCGTCCCTGGCGCGGCCACCCTGCCGAATATGTTTGGGGTCTCAAAACAAGGGTGGTCAGAATTGACTAGCTATTCTCAACTAACACCCCCCCTATTTATCTCTCCCAAATATACTCAGCGCCATTTCGCCAAAAGATTTCGTGGCCCGCGTGCTGCCATAACGCGGCCGTCGCCTGAGCACTGGAGCATGTCTCCGCCACCTTTGGGGCTAAACCGCAAGGGCGACCGCCTTTGTCGGCTGCGCGAGGCTATCTGGCATTGCTTGCTGTGGGTAGCGTTGTGGGTTGGGCGCTCAAGACGAGAAATAGTCCAACAAAATCAATACCTGTCGGCGGACAGGGTATCCGCGATGGGTACTGCGACCAAGGAGTTGAACGCATGATCGTTCAGCCTGACCCCGTGCCCGATAAACATTCAAACATGAGGACCTGGTTATGAGGGTTAAAAAGTCTGCAGCCGGCGACGGGAAGGTCGCGACCGTCGTCGCCAATGATCCGGATGACCTGAAAGGCACCCTGAAACGCATCGGTGGATCGCAATCCGACGATTGGAACAACATTCTTGCCAATCAAACGATCAATACGGTGTGGCTTGCTCATTCCAACGATGAAACCGGGGACCGTCAGTACAAAGCGACGCTGGCAGCGCTCGTTGGGATCGGACCCAAAGACGAACTCGAAGGAATGATCGCGGCTCAGCTCCTGGCTGCGCACAATGCCGCCATGGAATGCTACCGGCGGGCCATGCTCCGCGAACAAACATTCGAGGGCCGAAATGAGAACCTCGCCCAAGCCAATAAACTCTCTCGCACCTCTGCCACGCTGCTCGAAGCGCTCAATCGCCATCGCGGCAAAGGCCAGCAAAAGGTCACGGTTGAACACGTGCACGTGCATTCTGGCGGTCAGGCGATCGTGGGAACTGTTGAGAGACCGACTCCCGTCAATTCATCGACATCCGAGGACCAATACCATGCGAGGCAAATTACCCATGCACCTGAGCCCGCGATGCGGAGCCCGAACGCGGACCGGGAATTCGTGTCAAGCGCCAGCGATGCCGAACGGCCGTTGTCGAATGCACGGCGGAAAATCCCCGGGCGCTCAGAAGGGGAATAAGAACGCCTTCAAGCATGGCCGTTACAGTGCGCAAGCTACTACGCGGCGACGACAGATCGCAGCCCTGTTGCGAAGTATGAAGGCTCTCGCGCGCGACTCAACGTAAAGCCTTGCATGGGGTTGTTCCGAAGATTTTACAGCGTCCCCCCACCACTATCCTCGCCTTACGCATATTGGGCGGCATTAGAGAAACCGAGCTTCGTAAAGCTCAAGCTGCTTTCCATTCTTCGTCAGACGTATAAATACGCGCTGCCCCTGGTGTTGGCCCCAAAGCATGGCCGGCTTACACGTTTTTAACTTGCAGAGTATCGGGCCTAGGTATGACGACCCATCGGGAAGCAACAATGAACAAAAAGATGATCTCCAGTGGAGGGGGACCATTTTTGTTCGCGCGCATCGGGGCCTAGCCGGCCGCCAATCGGCCGGTCGTGGCTTGTCGTTGATTTTCGCATTTCTCGGCATCTCCGGTGGAGGGTGACCATTTTTGCTTTTCACAGCGGAAGGAACGGCGTCCGCTTTGGGTCATTAGCGGACACTAGAGCCAGGGCCACACTTCCGAATGTCCGCTTTGCCCCCGTAAAATTAACGCCTAGTGAGCGCTGCCGGTCTATGCTCTTGCGAGCGCCGACCGGAAAGCTAGACTGCAAAAAAATTGCAATTCGCTGCGACAACAACATCCGAGGCAACGCTGTGTTGGGACTGACGCAAGATTGGCCCCTGCTGTTGCACCGCATCATCGATCACGCCGCCACGAATCACGGCGAGCGGCAGGTCGTCACCCGTTCAGTCGAAGGACCGATCGTAACCACCAACTACGCGGGCATCCGCGCGCGAGCCCTGTGCGTTGCAAAACGTCTGGAGCGCGACGGCATCAAGCTTGGCGATCGGGTCGCAACACTCGCCTGGAATAGCGGGCGACACCTTGAGGCCTGGTACGGGATCGCCGGCATCGGCGCTATCTATCACACGGTCAATCCGCGGTTGTTTCCTGACCAGATCGTCTGGATCATGAATCATGCCGAGGATCGGGTCGCGATGACCGACCTGACCTTCGTGCCGCTCCTTGAAAAACTCGCGGACAAGCTGCCCACAATCGAACGCTATATCATTCTTACGGACAACGCCCACATGCCGGCGACCGCGCTGCGCAATGCCGTCCCTTACGAGGACTGGCTGGCCGAGGACGACGGCGATTTTGCCTGGAAGACATTCGACGAAAACACCGCCGCCGGCATGTGTTACACGTCCGGCACGATCGGCAATCCGAAGGGCGTCGTTTACTCGCACCGCTCCAATATCATCCATGCCCTAATCGCCAACAGCGCCGACATGCTCGGACACACGGCCCGCGATGTCGTCATGCCGGTGGTTCCGCTGTTCCACGCCAACGGCTGGGCGCTCGCATTCGCAGCACCGATGGCCGGCGCGCAAGTGGTGATGCCGGGCATGAAGCTCGACGGCGCTTCGGTTTATGAGCTCCTCAACACCTACAAAGTGACCTGCACGGCGGCGGTGCCGACCGTGTGGCTTGGGTTACTGCAGCATCTGGAGCAGACCGGAGGCAAGCTTCCCTATCTTAAGCGCGTGGTGATCGGCGGCTCCGCCTGCCCGCGGGCGGTGATCGAGAAGTTCCAGGATATCTACGGCGTCGATGTCCTCCATGCTTGGGGTATGACCGAGATGAGCCCGCTCGGCACCGTGTGCACGCTCAAACCCGAATACAGCGGTCTCGCCGGCACCGCCCGCATCGACATCCAGCAAAAGCAAGGTCATGCGCCGTTCGGCGTCGAAATGAAAGTCACCGATGATGCCGGGCGCAGGCAGCCTTGGGATGGCAAGACCTTCGGCCGGCTAAAAGTGCGTGGTCCGGCCGTGACCAGAGCTTACTTCAAGGAAGACCACGAGGTGCTTGACGAAGAGGGTTATTTCGACACCGGCGATGTTTCGACTATTGACCAGCACGGCTACATGCAGATTACCGACCGCGCCAAAGACGTCATCAAGTCGGGCGGCGAGTGGATCTCCTCGATCGACATCGAAAACCTCGCGGTCGGCCATCCCAAGGTCGCCGAAGCCGCTGTAATCGGGCTGAGCCATCCGAAATGGGACGAACGGCCCTTGCTGGTCGTGGTGCTGAAGAAGGGGCAAACCGCTACCCGTGATGAACTGCTGGCATTTCTGCACGGCAAGATAGCCAAATGGTGGATGCCCGACGACATCGTGTTCGTGGACGAGATCCCGCACACGGCCACGGGAAAAATCCAGAAAACCGCGTTGCGCGAACGGTTTAAGGATTACGTCTTTACGATGGCAGCGGCCTCCTGAGGCCGAGCGCCCTTGCGGTCTTGAGATCGAGACTAGCTTGAACTTGTTGGGAGCCTGAACCGGCAGGTCGGCGGCTTCACGCCCCTGAGGATACGACCGACATACCGAAGCTAAACGCCCGGGATCAAGCGGTGGGTTAACAGATATTGCCCGACGATTGCACGATTGACGTTATCCGCCGCCGCACGCTGATTATCGATGTTCATACGGCAGGACACATAAGCATCGCTGCCCGCTTGCTGTTTGCGGTGATTGGGTCCTGGCGGTCGGTTAGTATCGAAGGGCCACTAGAGCGCCCTCATGGGCCCTAGCCGTGCGAATCACGGCTTCCGGCTGGAAACAGCCGCGTTGGTGGCTAGGAGGGTAGCTCCACGAAGAGTACGAGCGCGAGCAGAAGAGCCCGTTAGGAAGGCGGTGAGTCAAACGCGCGAGAGGCTGCAGGCACGCGGCCGGCGAGGAAATCGGGTCGCGTAAGGATCGACGGCCGAAGCGCCCTCAGCCGCCTTCGTCTAGCGCGCGCTGATAGACAATGGCGACATCCAGCATTCGCTTTATGTTATCGACTTGCGAGGCTGTGAAATCGGCTTGAACGACAATCTTGGCCATCGCACTGATCAGGGCCTCGATGACTTCATCGGGCGACTGATACCCGCGGCGTATGGACTGCATGATTTCATCAAGCAGCTGCAACTCGCCAGTTTCCTCGTCGCGCCGTTCCGTTTCGGATCGATGCGCCATTTGCCCCGTCCTCCGCGCGAGATAGTGAGCACTCTACAGATCAGCACATTAATCTGTATCGAGCTACCGTGGTGCAAGCCCCATGCACCAGCGCGGCAGTGTGGGTCAAAGTGTGGGTAGAATCGGCAATCTGCCAAATTAGCCAATGATTTCAATCACTATTGGCGGAGATGTTCCGCCTCAGTACAAAACGGACGCGCCCAGATGTTTCTTGGAAACCTGTCAGCGGTCAGATCACTTCGAACACGTGGTAGACCGGTCCGTCCGGCAAGCGATGGCCCGTGGCGACGGTGACAATGCGGTTGAGCCAGCCATATTTCTCCGAGGCGGTCTCGAAGAAGGGCGCGGTGCGGAAATAGTATTCGGAGGGGTCGACCTTCTCCCCGCGATTGAGACGCTCGATCACCGCCGCCGGGCCGTGGCGGAAGCCCCGATAGGTCATCCCGATAATCTCCCCGTCATCGGTCTTGAGGGTAAGCCGCACGTTGAGCTGCAAGGCCCCGTCCGGCCGTGCCAGGATCCAGTCGGATCCACCCCTCAGCACCGTGCCCTTGAGCTTCGGCCCTTCGAACATGCCGCCCGCGATGCGTGCGATCCGCCGGTGGCCGAACGGTGTCGCGCCGAGATCGAGCACCGGCGGCACCTCGAGCGCGAT
>JBPYFJ010000030.1:0-25702 GCA_051985675.1 Xanthobacteraceae bacterium
TCTGAGATGCCCTGCGCCACCATCAGGGCGAAGCCGACCGGCAGGACCAGCTTCACCGGCCAACGGATCAGGCCGCCCGCATTCGATGAGGACTCATTGAGCTTCCAGGAGTCGACGAACCACGGCCAAGTGAAATAGATGAGGATGATGCAGATCGGCAGCAGAAACAGAAGGCCGCCGATGATATCGATCCAGGTGCGCACGCGTTCGGACATCATTCCGTAGAACAAATCGACGCGCACGTGCTCATTCATCTTGAGCGTGTAGGGCGCGCCGAGCAGGACCATGCCGGCGAACATGTACCACTGGATTTCGAGCCAGGCGTTTGAACTGGCGGCGAACGCGTAGCGGCTGGCGGCATTACCCGCGCTGATCAGGCACGCGAGCAGGACCAGCCAATTGGCGACGACGCCGAACTTTTCGTTCAGCCAATCGACAGCACTGCTGAATTTGAGCAGAACTTTCACCTAATACGATCCCCTCGAGCGCAGATCGGCTTTCTTATGATCCCGAAGCCCGTCCGGCGGACCGGCCGCCGCTGGCCGATCCAGGCGAGCTTAATCCGAAGCGAACCCGCAACGTCAATGGAAAGTTGGGCAAACACCCGGCCGGCGCAGGGCTTTTCGCGCTGCGACTTTGGTCGAATAGGCGCGGTGTTGATCCACCGCCGGCCCGGGAACCGCCGGATCAGCCACCGGTGACATTCATGTGGCGCGCCACCGCGGGGTGCTGGTGGCGGCGGTCGATGATGAAATCGTGGCCCTTGGGCTTGCGGCTGATGGCTTCATCGATCGCGGCGAACAGGCGGTCATTGGACTCCGAGGCGCGCAATGGAGCGCGAAGATCCGCGGCATCGTCCTGGCCCAGGCACATGAACAAGGTACCGGTGCAGGTCACGCGCACGCGATTGCAGGATTCGCAGAAATTGTGGGTGAGCGGGGTGATGAAGCCGAGCCGCCCGCCGGTCTCCTTGACCCTGACATAGCGGGCCGGCCCGCCGGTGCGGTAATCGATCTCGTCGAGTGTGAATTCCCGGGCGAGCTGTGCCCGTACCGCCGACAGCGGCAGGTATTGGTCGAGCCGCCCGCCGTCGACATCCCCGAGCGGCATGACCTCGATCAGGGTGAGGTCCATGCCGAGCCCGTGCGCCCACCGCACCAGCTGGGCAAACTCGTCCTCGTTGGTACCTCGGAGCGCGACCGCGTTGATCTTGACCGCGAGGCCCGCCGCGCGCGCGGCCTCGATCCCGTCGAGCACCTTGTGAAGATCGCCCCAGCGGGTGATAGCGCGGAACTTGTCCGGATCGAGGGTGTCGAGCGACACGTTGATCCGCTTGACGCCCGCGGCGGCGAGGTCGCGCGCATATTTCGGCAGCTGCGACCCGTTGGTGGTCAAGGTCAGTTCATCGAGGGCGCCGGACTTAAGGTGGCGAGAGAGGCTCGATACGAGGTTCATGATTCCGCGCCGCACCAGCGGCTCGCCTCCGGTCAGCCGAAGCTTGCGAACGCCCTTGACGATAAATGCCGAACACAGGCGATCGAGTTCTTCGAGCGACAGGATGTCCGCCTTCGGCAGGAACGTCATGTCCTCCGCCATGCAATAGACACAGCGAAAGTCGCAGCGATCGGTCACCGAGACCCGCAGATAGGTGATCGCACGGGCGAACGGATCGATGAGGGGAGCCGGGGCCGGGGGGCTCTCCGCCAATGGCATTCTGTGCAACGTCATGGTGCCTTTCGTCCGAACCCGATTGCCGCGGTGTTGCCGCCGCGATCCTCTATATATAGTCGATCGGCCCTTACAATGGGAGGGCGGCCCCCGGCGCGGCCACGGCGGCTTTCTCCAGCGGGATTAACGGCATGGCACCGGTGACAGGCGGCGCGGAGGTGTGGCCGACCGAGCTGCGGTTGCGCAAGGACCGTCGCCATCTGGCGGTGGCGTTCGACAGCGGCGAGAGCTTCGAGCTTGCCGCCGAATATCTGCGGGTGAAGAGCCCGAGCGCCGAAGTGCAGGGGCATTCGCCCGATGAGCGCAAGACCGTCGCGGGCAAGCGCAACGTCGCCATCATCGAAGTTCAGCCGATCGGAAACTACGCGGTGCGCCTCGTGTTTGACGATCTGCATTCGACCGGAATTTACAGCTGGAGTTATCTGCGCGAGCTTGGGCAACGGCACGAAGCCTACTGGCGCGACTATCTGGATGAGCTCGCTGCCAAAGGTCTGTCGCGATAGTCTGTTAACGTCGAAAGTCGAAGAAGCAAGTTTGTCAGCACGGGAGGAACGATATGCGGGCAGTAACTCGCCTGGGAGTGGTCGGCGCCGTCTGCGCGGCGGTTGGACTTGGCCTTGGACTTGGGCTCGTAACCACGGGTTCGGCCCAGCAGTCGCAGGTCGAGCGCGGGAAGTACCTGGTGACGCTTGGAAGCTGCACGGACTGCCATACTCCGGGCTATTTCTTCGGCAAGCCCGACATGGCGCGCTATCTTGGCGGCTCGGAAGTGGGCTTCGAGATTCCTGGGCTCGGCGTATTCCACGGCCCGAACCTGACGCCCGACGGCGAGACCGGCATCGGCAACTGGACGGTGGCACAAATTGTTACCGCCCTTCAGACCGGCAAACGCCCCGACGGACGCGAGCTCGCGCCGATCATGCCATGGCGCGCGTTCGCGAACATGGCCAAGGATGACGCCACCGCGATTGCGGTGTTCCTGAAGTCCATTCCACCGGTGAAGAACAAGGTGCCGGGACCGTTCGGACCGAACGACAAGGCGACCCAATTCGTCATGAAGGTCGTGCCCGGCGAGGGCAAGCCATAGTCAAAGGCAGGAAACGAGCAGAGGTGCGATCATGAAGCTCTACATGCATCCGGTGTCGATGACGAGCCGGCCGGTTCGCCTGTTCATCGCGGACAACAAGATCGACTGTGATCAACAGCTTGTTGACCTGATGACCGGCGAGCATCTGCAGCCGCCCTACGGCGCGATCAATCCGAACCGGTTGGTGCCGGTGCTCGAGGACGGTGACTTCCGTCTCACCGAGTCGTCGGCGATCCTCAAATACCTCGCCGATAAGATCAATTCGCCGGCCTATCCGAAAGACCTCAAGCAGCGGGCCAAGGTCAACGAGGTGATGGATTGGCTCAACAGCAATTTCTATCGCGATTGGGGCTACGGGCTTTGCTATCCGCAGATCTTCCCGCACCACAAGCGGCGGAGCGACGAAGCCCATTCGGCCACGATCGAGTGGGGCGGCGAAAACGCTAAGAAGTGGCTGCAGCTCCTCAACGACTATTGGATCGGGCCGAACAAGCAATATCTATGCGGGAATCAGGTGACGATCGCGGACTACTTCGGCGCCGGCCTGGTGACACTCGGCGAGGTCATTCGGGTCGACTTCTCCAAATACCCGAACGTTGCCCGCTGGCTCGCTAACGTGAAAAAGCTGCCTGGCTGGGACAAGACCAACGTCGAGTTTTACGGCCTGGTCAACGCCGTGAAAGAGCAGCCGTTCCAGGCTATCTAAGACCGCGCACACGGGCTTTGACGAAGCGGCGGGGCAAGCACTGATGGAGCGAACATGAGCTTCTTTCGTGGCAAGGACCCCGCGGCCGGCGACGCGATCGCGTGCGACGCGATCGCACGCGTGATCGTGCCGCGCACGGTCGATCTCGGCGATCTCGCGGTTCGGCGCGCGTTGCCGTCCGCGCAGTCCCGCATGGTCGGACCGTTCATCTTCTTCGATCATTTCGGTCCGGCGGAGTTTCGGTCGGGCCAGGGCCTCGACGTGCGGCCGCATCCCCACATCGGACTTGCGACCGTAACCTATCTGTTCGACGGCGAGATCATGCACCGCGACAGCCTCGGCGTGGTCGCGCCGATCCGCCCCGGCGAGATCAACTGGATGACGGCAGGCCGCGGCATCGTGCACTCCGAACGGACCGCAGCCGATCGGCGGGTCAAGGGCGACCTGTTGCATGGCCTGCAGCTCTGGGTCGCGCTGCCGGCCGCCAAGGAGGAAATGGATCCCGCGTTTGCCCACCATGGTGTCGAGGACTTTCCGATGGTTCGCGACAACGGAAAAGCGGTGCGCGTCATGATCGGTTCGCTCTACGGGGAGCGATCGCCGCTAGCGACCACCTCGGAGACGGTGTTCGCCGATGCAACGCTCGAGCCGGGTACCGTGCTGCCGATCGATGCCGGTCACGAGGAGCGTGCGCTCTACGTGGTATCGGGCGAAATCGACATCATGGGTGACCGCTTCGGACCGCACACACTCCTGGTGTTGCGTCCCGGCGATCCAATCACGCTGACCGCAGCCACCTCCGCGCACCTCGTGATCGTGGGCGGCGCGGCGATGGATGGGCCGCGATACATCTGGTGGAATTTCGTCTCCTCGCGCAAGGAGCGCATCGACGCCGCCAAAGATGAATGGCGGAGCGGGCGTTTCTCGGCGGTCCCGGGAGAGACCGAGTTCATCCCGCTGCCCGAGCGCAACGCGCCGCCGCAGATCATGTGAGGTGGCGCGCGACACCACCCGTTTTGCCTGCGCGGAAATTTCCCGGCATGATCGCTAGTGCCGCCGATTTGAAGTTCCTACAGCGGCTACCGCGAGCTCGTCGAGGAACTTCAAATCGAAAAGCGGCACTAGAATCATATATTGGCTAGTGCCCTTTTGCGTCCGAAGTTCGTGTCGGAGACTGTTGCGGTGTATCACGAACTTCGGACGCGGGCACTCGCGCAAATGACGATCAGCCCTTTCCATGAATAAACCCGACGCACTACCCGCGCCGGCCGCGCAACGCGAGGGCAGTTTGCTTGCGCTCGCCGTGTTGGCGCTGGTGGTGGGAGCAGCCTCGGGCCTGATCGGGGCGCTGTTCCGACTGAGTCTCGAGTGGGCCGACGGTCTGCGCGATCGGTTGATCTCCTGGGCGCACGGCGGCAGCTTTGCGGGGCTGCTGTTTGTGGTCGGCCTCGCGGCGGCCGCGGTTGCGTTCGCAGCCTGGCTCGTGCGCCGCGTCTCACCGCTCGCATCCGGCAGCGGTATTCCACATGTGGAATTGGTGCTCGAGGGCGAACTGCCGCCGGCGCCGCCCGTCCTGCTCATCGTCAAGTTCATCGGCGGCTGGCTCGCGATCGGATTCGGACTGGCACTCGGGCGCGAGGGTCCAAGCGTGCAGATGGGGGCGAATGTCGCCAGCCTGATCGGCAAGCTCTGCCGGTGCAGTTGGCCCGATTGCCGGGTGCTGCTCGCGGCCGGCGCGGGCGCGGGGCTTGCGACCGCGTTCAACTCACCGATTGCCGGCGCAGTGTTCGTGCTCGAGGAGCTGGTGCGCAAGTTCGAACTGCGCATCGCGATCGCGGCGCTCGGTGCCTCGACTGCGGCAATCTCGGTCGCGCGCGTCTTTCTGGGCGATCAGCCGGATTTCCAGGTGCAGTCATTTGCGTTTTCGAGCGCGCCGACGATCCCGCTCTACATGGCGCTGGGCGTGCTCGCCGGATTTGCGGGCGTCGCCTACAACCGGACTTTGCTGGGCGCGCTGGCGGCGATGGATCGGCTCGCGCGGTTTCCGTTGGAGCTGCGCGCCGCGGTCGTGGGCGGCGGGGTCGGGGCGCTCGCGTTCTTCGCTCCCGGGGTCGTCGGCGGCGGCGATCCGCTGACCCAGGCCGCGCTCGCCGGCGTACCGGCGCTTACGATCCTGCCCATCCTGTTTCTGTTGCGTTTCGGGCTCGGCGCCGTTTCCTACGCGGCCGGCACGCCCGGTGGCCTGTTCGCGCCGCTGCTCGTGCTCGGGGCGCAGCTGGGGCTGTTTTTCGGGCTGATCTGCCGGGCTGGGCTCCCGGCGCTCGGCGTCACGCCCGAAGCCTTCGCGGTCGTCGGAATGGGCGCGCTGTTCACCGCGATCGTGCGTGCGCCGCTAACCGGCATTGTGCTGGTGATCGAAATGACCGGATCCTTCGTCCTGCTGTTGCCGCTGCTCGCCGCATGCTTCGGTGCCATGCTGGTGGCAACGTTGCTGCGCGACGAGCCGATCTACGACTCGCTGCGCGGGCGCACGACGCGAAGTGTGACGGGGCGCTGAACCGCTGCGGCAACGACAGAGCCGGTCCGCCGGGCACCTACTGTCATCACAATGACGTAAGCCTTTGTTCTTGCTGCGGGTTGGCGCGAGGGCGCGATTCGCAAGGTCGGCGCGAGGCTGCACATGGCTTGGCTCTATCTGGTCGCTGCGGGATTGTTTGAAGTCGGCTGGCCGATCGGCCTCAAATGGGCGCAGGAGCCGCGCAAGCTCATCGTTGGCGCGGTGATGGCTGTAGTGTGCCTGATTGTCAGCGGCGTGCTGCTCTACCTCGCGCAGCGCGAGATCGCGCTGGGAACCGCCTATGCGGTCTGGACCGGGATCGGGGCGGCGGGAACGTTTCTGCTCGGGGTGTGGGCGTTCGGCGATCCCGGCAGCGCCGGCCGCTATTGCGGGGTCGCCCTCATTATTGCCGGGGTGGTCTGGCTCAAGCTCGCACACTAGTGCCGTGGATTGGAAGTTCCCAGAACCCCGCGCACCCCATGGATGGTGCCGGTCAGCGTCACCCGCGGTGCGAAATCCACCACTTTGGCGGTGACGACGTCGACGCGGGCAAGCAGGGCCTGCGTCTGCCCGTCATTGCCGCTACAGCCCAGGAGCGCAGCCGACAACAGGGCGGCACCCGTCGCCGCAACGGCAAACGACGCACCCTTCCGCATCTGGCGGATGCTCCCTCAGCCCCCGTTTAAGCCCGTCTAAAGAGCGTGCAATGTGAATTGTCGCAAAATTTACCCTGTTTTGGGCAGTCTAGCGAAGGTTGGGCCCGACTTGTGTTCGTCAAAGCATTGCGACATGTGTGCTATCGTGGCGAACGGCGGGGGCGGCCATCCGACCGGAGATTGCGGGACGCGACGATGACTGGGCCATGGATAGCGCGGGCATGAGCAAGCGAATCACCGAGATCTTCAAGGAGCGGGAGGCCGATCGCTACGACCTGCACGCGGAGTACCTCAACGAGCAGATGGTCCGGGTGCTGCGCGCGATCGGCTATGACGTCGGGTTTTGCAGCGGCGCGGGCCAATATCTCTACGATCGCGAAGGGACGAAATATCTCGACCTGCTGAGCGGGTTCGGCGTGTTCGCGATGGGGCGTAACCATCCGGCGATCAGGGACGCCCTCAAGGACGTCCTCGATGCGGACCTTCCCAACCTGGTGCAAATGGACGTCTCAGTGCTGGCGGGCGTCCTCGCGGAACGCCTGCTGCGGCTAGTCCCGCACCTCGACAAGGTGTTCTTCACAAATTCGGGCGCCGAGTCGGTCGAAGCGGCCATCAAGTTCGCGCGCGCGGCGACCCGGCGGTCCGGCATCGTCTACTGCGGGCACGCGTTTCATGGGTTGTCCTACGGCGCGCTGTCGCTGATGGGCGACAAGATTTTCCGCACCGGGTTTGAGCCGGTGGTGCCCGAGTGCTTTGAGGTTCCGTTCAACGATCTGCCGGCACTCGAACAGGCGCTCGCGGCGCGCAACATCGCCGCGTTCGTGGTCGAGCCGATCCAGGGCAAGGGCGTCAACATGCCGGATCAGGCCTACCTCAAGCGCGCCGCGGAACTCTGTAGACGCCACGGCACGCTGTTCGTCGCCGACGAGATTCAAACCGGGCTCGGCCGCACCGGCGCCTTCCTGGCGGTTGAGCATTACGACGTCGAGCCCGACATCGTGCTGCTCGCAAAGGCGTTGTCGGGCGGCCATGTTCCGGTGGGCGCGCTGCTGACGCGCAAGCGGATCTTCGACAGCGTGTTCGATCGCATGGATCGCGCGGTGATTCACGGCTCGACGTTCGGCAAGAACGATCTCGCCATGGCGGCCGGCATCGTGACGCTCGATCTCCTCACTTCAGGCGGGCTGATTGCAAATGCCGCCCGCAGCGGAGAGCGCCTGCTGACCAGCCTCTCCGCCATGGTCAAGCGCTTCGAGTTCCTGCAGGAGGTGCGCGGCAAGGGGTTGATGATTGGTCTTCAGTTCGGGCCGCCGAAGTCGCTCAAGCTCAAGCTCTCGTGGAACATGCTCGAGGCTGCCAACAAGGGCCTGTTCAGCCAGCTCATCACCATCCCGCTGTTCCGCGACCACAAGATCCTGGCTCAGGTGGCGGGCCACGCCAGCCACACCATCAAGATCCTGCCGCCGCTGATCATCACCGACGAGGATTGCGATTGGATCGAGCGCGCGTTCGAAGCTACGATCGCCGGTAGCCACCAGGTTCCCGGCGCCGCATGGTCGCTCGGCAAGACGCTGGTCGGGCATGCGATGCGCGCCAGCGCGTGAGCGCGCGATTAGTCTGCCTCAAGCGCCGCTGGTGACGAGATTGTCGAAGCTGCGCTCCTTGAGGTGCTGATCGAGTCCCCAGCGCTTCACCTGGTCCATCACCTCGTCAAATTCGGTGCGCGGGATCGCCTTGTACACAAAGCGCTCGCCGCGGCCGAACTTGCTGTAGTCCCAGGTGCGGTTCTTGAACTCCTGCGGAACGGCAAGATCCCATAGCGGCAGGTAGCGCTTGAGATCGGCATCCATTGCCTTTTCGGCGCGGTCGAGGGCCCGCAGGTAAGCCCCCACGGTTTCCGGATCGGCGCTCTCCGGCACCCACCACAGGGTGTGAAAGCGGTCGTCGATGATCTTGCGCAGCCCGAGTTGCTCGGCCATCGCAATCTGCGGCGGCAATAGGCTCGCCGCGTCGACTTCGCCGTCCAGCAGCGCCTGCAGGCGCGCGCCGAAGCCGCCGGTGTTGACGGTCTTGATGTTCTCGAGCGGCAGATATTTTTCCAGTCGGTAGGGCACGTTGAAGTGGCTGCCGGCGCGCAGTCCGACCGCGACCGGCACATCCTTCAAATCTTGCGGAGTGCGGATCTTGGAATCCGGCCGCACGAAAATCGCCCACGGCGAATCCCCGTAGGCGTCGGGCACGAAGCGCCCCATTCCGGCGCTGGCGTTGCAGATGCTGCCCCAGGCGCACGCGCCCTGAATGACGTCGCGCCCCTCCGTGTAGGGCGTGTCCTGCGGGCGGCTGAAATAGTTGAAGTCCTTCCAGCTCGACTGGGTGCCGCGGAACACCTTCCAATCGAGTGTGACATCGAGGCCTTCCGCGGCGAAGAAGCCCTCCTGCTGCGCGACGAAATCGTTGAGGCCCATGCCCTTCGGGGCGACCGTGACGCTCTTGCGGGTCTTTGCCATGACGTTCTCCCTTGCACGGTGTTGACAAGACGCTTGTTTCGTATTGCGTAACGCGTATCTTATCGTGAAACACACGGCCGTCAACCGGCGAGGAGCGCGGCATGTCGGGCAAAAATCCCAAGGCGAGGCGCAGCCGCGCGCGCGCTGTATCGGAGCGCGCGGGCGTGCAATCGGTCGTGGTCGCGGCGCGTGTGCTCAAGGCGCTGGTCGCGCACGGCGGTGTCGCGACCCTCAAGGAACTCGCATCCGCCGCCGCCATGCCACGCGCCAAGGTGCATCGCTACCTTGGAAGTTTGCGCGCTGGCGGGCTGGTCGCGCAAAACCCTGAAACCGGGCGCTACCACATCGGGCCGGCCGCGGTGACGATCGGGCTGGTGGGCTTGAGCCGTGTCAACCCGGTGCGGCAGCTGCAGGATCTGCTGCCGCGCGTGCGCGACCGGATCAACGCAACCGTGACAGCGGCGATCTGGGGAGAGCGCGGCCCGACCATCGTGGCGATGGAGGAGAGCGATCACCTCGTCACCATGAACCTGCGGGTCGGGTCGGTCCTGCCGGTGCTCAATACCGCGATCGGGCGGCTATTCCTGGCTTATCTGGCTCCCGCTCAGACCGCGCGCTTCATCGCCGAGGAACGCGCCGGTCCGCTGGGAGATGCGGCGCCGTCGGAACAGGACCTCAGTGACTTATTGAACAATATCCGCAGCCGCCGACTCTCGCAGGTGCGCGGTGTGCTCATTCCAGGGGTCGACGCGATCGCGGCTCCGGTGTTCGACTATCGCGAGCGCATCGTCGCGGTGATCTGCGCGGTGGGTCACGCCGGCACCGGGATCACGCGCTGGGACGGCGCCGCGGCACAGGCGCTGCGCGAGGCCGCGGCCGAACTCTCCGCCCAGCTCGGGTCGATCGCCCAGGGCACTCGGGCCGACGATGAGGGGGCGCCAGCGATCAGCGGTCCTAGTCCTCACGAGCGCGCGCCGAAGCAACTGCCTGATGAACGGGCCGGGTGAGGGCGCGTTACACGCAACAGACGAGTCGTTGCGGAGCGGGCATTGCGCATCGCTCATCGCTTTGTCGAACTGGCTGACAGCACTTTGTAGAGGGCGAGGCGGCGATTGCGGGTGTGCGGACGCACTTGGCCGGGCCAGCGGCCGGCTTCACCCGCCACGGCCCATGCCCGACTGATCAGGACCTGCGGGTCGTCGATCTCGTAGATGGCGGTGTAATGCGGGTTCTCGTGCGCGATCCATTTCTGTTCGCCGCCGATACTCAGCGCGAACGCTTCCCCCCTGAAGCGCGCGGCAGCGCGTACGCCGGGGACGCTGAGGAGATTGGGCACATGCTCGATATCGTAGACCTCGTTGAAGAGCGCCTCCTTGTCCGAGGCCACGTCCATGCTTGCAGCGAAGATATATTTCGACGTGATGGCCATGTGAGCGGTGCTCCTTGTGCAGCTGAATCCATTTTCGTCGTTGTGATCGGGCCGTGAATAGGGGGCGGGCTTCGTCGCGATGTCGCCAGCGTCTCCTCGATGATTTCGAACCGAGAAAAGGCCAAGCTTCGCCGTGTTGCAACGCCTAAACGGCGTCGATAGCATCCACAGACAATAGCAAAGCCGGGGCCGCGCGCACGAGGATCTGCAGGATGTCCGCGTTTCCTGACGTCGCGTGGCTCGAAGCATTCCGCGATCGCGTCAATGCCGATCCGGAAATGAAGATTGTCGGCAATTGGTTCAGCACGCCAATGGCTCTCGGTTTCGGAGATCTGCGCTATGTGCTGCGCATCAACCAGGGCCGCATCGACGAGGTGATCGCAAATCCGCGAATTGATGTGCGCGCGGCATTCGGGTTTCGCGCTCCGCTCGAGGTCTGGCGAAAATTTCTGAGCAGTAAGCCGCCGCCCCTCTACCACGACTTTTTTGCGATGCTGATGCGGGTACCCGAATTCGTGATCGAGGGCGACACGCTCGTCGCAATGCAGAATGCGCGTGCGCTCCATCGCATGATGAATCTCATGCGGGATACGGAGGCAGGCGATGGCTGAATTCGAACCTATCATCGGCCGCTACCTGCCGATTCGCTTTGAAGACGTTGACTATCGCGTCTTCATTGAGGAGGCGGGACGCGGCGTGCCGCTCCTGTGCCTGCACACCGCCGGAGCCGACAGCCGACAATTCCGCCATTTGCTCAATGATTCCGAGGTCACGCGCCGTTTCCGGGTCGTCGCGTTCGATGTGCCCTGGCACGGCCGTTCGAATCCACCGGCCAACTGGTGGCTGACGCGCTATCGGATGACGACGAAAGCGTATCTCGGCATCATCCGCGCGGTCTGGCAGGCGCTCGAGCTCGAGAAGCCCGTGGTCATGGGGTGTTCGATGGGCGGCGCTATCGTGCTCAAGCTCGCGGCCGAGCATCAGGACGCGTTGCGCGGCGTGATCGGCCTTGAGAGCGCCGCTTACGCCCCCGGCCGCTACAACGAGTTTCTCCACCACCCCGCGATTCACGGGGGTGAGCTGTGCGCGAGCTACACCTACGGGCTCTGCTCGCCGTTTAGCCCGGAAGCGAACCGACGCGAGAACTGGTGGTACTACAGCCAGTCAGGTCCTGGCGTCTATCAGGGCGACGTGCATTTCTACAGTGCGGATTGGGACGCGCGCGCAGACGTGTCTCGCATCGACACGCGCCGATGTCGCGTCGCGCTGCTCACTGGAGAATACGACTACTCCTGCACGCCGGCGATGACCGAGGCGGTCGCCAAGGCGATCCCCGGCGCGCGTTTCACGGTCATGACAGGCATGGGCCATTTCCCCATGGTCGAGAACTACACCGAGCTCCGGCGCTACCTTCTGCCGGAGCTCGAACGGATGCTGGCGTGATCCGGCAACGCGAAATTTGCGGCCGCGGTTATTTCATCGCCCATCGCGGCTTGGCGCTTCCCGGACCTTGCGGGTAGACGGTGACCGGTACGCCGTCCCGCCATTGGAAGATCACAAGCGGCGCATCGACCCGGCGCCCCTTATCGTCGAACTTGATGTGGTTGCCGGCGAAGTAGCGCGCCGGGCCCTCGCTGGTGTCCATCGCACGGATCGCGTCGGCGACCTTGCGGCGATCGGCGACGGCGGCTTTTTCGACCGCCTCTTTCAGGATCCAGACATGCCCGTAGGCGCACAGACTATCCTGCGTGAGCCACGGCTCGCCGGTGCGTTTCTTGAACTCCTCGATCAGTTGCCGCTGCCCGTCGTTGCTCCAGTTGGCGACGGTGATGAGCGTGCCCTCTAGCACGTCGGCGCCTGCGACCTTGAGCAACTCGGGCGCGCCAAAATGTGCGCCGTTGCCAACGATGGGCAGCTTGGTCGGGCCAATGCCCATCTCGGAGAACTTCTGTATGAGAAGTGAATCGTCGGGAATGCTGGTCGAGATCACCCACATGAAATCGGGGCGCAACGTACGCACCTTGGAGACGAGCGGCGTGGCATCGGACAGCGGTGGCGTATAGGTCTCGTCGACCAGGATCTTGAGACCGGCCTTCTCGAAGCCGCCCGCGCGCATCGGCTTCATGAAGCTCACGGGCGCGGCGGTGTTGTCCTGGATCACACCGGTCGTCGTCGGCTTCTTGCCGGTCGTCTTCTCGGCCAGCTCCATGATCGTCGGCAGGGCGAGCTCGGACTGGCGGTCGCCCGTGGCCGAGGTTTGAAACACATAGCGGAACCCGCGGCCGGTGATCACGTCGGAATAGGAGAGCGTGAGCCAGGGCAGCTCCGCACGCTCCGTGACCTCGGTCACCGCCAGCGTGAACGAGCTCAGCCAGGCACCGACGCCGCCAATGACGTCCGGGTTCTGGGCGACAAGCCGCTGCGCGGCGTTTTTGGCCTTCTCGGCGGAATCACCGGTGTCCAGGAGGATGAGCTTCATCTTCGCTCCGCCCAGCGATTTGATCCCGCCCGACTTGTTGATGTCGTCGATTGCCATCTCGGCGCCCATGCGCTCGAGCTGGCCCTGCCGCGCCCAAGGTCCGGACAGCGGAACCACCAGTGCAACCTCGACGTCCTTGGGCTGTTGCGCTGCAACGGGAGCAGGCACGGCGACCGCGGCGACAGCCGTCGCGATGATCAGTGTCGACAGCGAAAGCCACCTCAATCTTTGCGACATCGCTTTCCTCCACGTTATGTTTCTTACATGCCGAGATAGACGCTCTTGATACCGTCGTCCGCGAGCAGGGTTTGGTTGTCTCCTGCGAGCACCACGCGGCCGGTGTCCAGAACATACCCGAAATCGCAAGATTGCACTGCCTCGGCGACACGTTGCTCGACCAGCAAAATAGCCAGGCCGTCGCGATGCAGTTGGGTAATACGCTCGAAGATCAGATCGGCAACCATCGGGGCGAGCCCCATCGAGGGCTCATCCAGCATTAAAAGCCGTGGCGAGGACGCGATGCCGCGGCCGATCGCCAGCATCTGCTGTTCGCCGCCCGACAATGTCCCGGCTGGCTGACTGCGGCGCTCGGCGAGGATCGGAAACAGCACGAATATGCGCTCGAGATTACCCTCCCAGTCGCGCCGACCGGACTGCGGATGGCCCCCCATCTCGAGATTTTCCATCACGCTCATCGAGCCAAAAACTTGTCGACCTTCCGGCACATGGGCGATACCGAAATGGGCTCGTTGCCAGGGCGCGACCGCAAGCAGATCGTGGCCTTCAAACGTGATGCGCCCCCCAATCGGCTGCACGGTGCCGGATATGGCCTTGAACAGCGTCGTCTTGCCCGCACCGTTAGGGCCAACAATGGAGACAAACTGCCCGGCCCGTACGACGAGCGAAATCTCGCGGAGCGCGGTCAACCCGCCATAGGCGACACTGAGTGATTCAACCGTGAGCACGGATCGCCGCCCATTTCTGGCCGAGATAGGCCTCAATCACGCTGCCGTTGTTGATGATGTCGCTTGGCGGTCCGACCGCCAGGATGCGACCGTGGTCAAGCACCACGAAGCGCTCGGCAAGCCGCATCATGGCACGCATCGTATGCTCGATGATCACAAAGGTTGTGCCCTGCGCGGCGAGCGAGCGGATGAGCGCGAGCAGGTCCTCGATCTCCTGGGCGGCGAGGCCGGCGAGGGGCTCGTCCATCAGCAGAAGACGCGGCTCGCCAGCCAGGGCCCTGGCGAGCTCCATGAGCCGCAGCTCCTTGTTGGAGAGGCCACCCGCAATTGTGCCGGAGCGCTCGACCAATCCAACCCGCGCCAGCGCCTTGCTTGCCGCCGCGAACGCATCCGTATCGTTGGACGTCGTTGCGTAGGCGCCGACCACGACGTTATTCAGGACCGAAAGGCGCGGAAACGCCCGCACAACCTGGAACGTGCGGCCGATCCCAAGGCGGCAGACGCGGTTCGGTTTCAGGCCGGTCAGTTCGCGGCCGTCAAACACGACCTTGCCGCTGTCCGGCTGCAGATATCCGTTGAGGAGGTTGAATAGCGTCGTCTTGCCGGCGCCGTTCGGCCCGATGATGCCCAGGATCTCGCCGTCGCCGACGTCGAAGCTCGCCTCTGCCACGGCCCGCAATCCGCCGAACGATTTCGACAGTCCGTGCACCGACAGAATCGGCGTGCGCTGGCGAGGCGAGGTCACTGCAGGCGTGACAACGGCCGCGCCCGGCGCGGTCGGCATGACCGGCGCTGCGCGGGGCGCGCGTTGAAGCCGGACGTAGTCGCGCACGCGCCAGAAAATTCCCTCAGGCGCGAGCAGGACCACGAGGATGATCGCGATCCCGTAGACGACGCCCTGGATGCCCGGAACCACGTCGCCAAGATGCGCCTGCAGCGTTTCGCTCAACGGGATCAGGATGGCTGCGCCGATCAACGGCCCCCACAGGGTGCCAACACCGCCGAACAGCGCGACGATCAATGCTTGCGCTGAGGCGAGCATCCCGAACACGCTGCCCGGGGTCACGACTAGCAGGACGATCGCATAAAGGCCGCCGGCCGCCGCGGCGATCGCGCCGCTCACCATGATCGCGCGCATCTTCCAGGCGAACGTATCGATGCCTGCGGCTTCGGCGGCCGGCTCGTTTTGTTTGATGGCGACCAGCGCCATGCCGAAGCGCGACCGCTCGACCGCGAGCGAGACCAGGAGCGAGGATACGAGCAACGCCACCGCGAGTGCGATGTACACCCGATAGTCGGAGAACTGCATGTAGAAGGCGGGCGCCGCGCGCTTCATCGGCAGCGGGACTTCCTGGTACCCGAGCCACTCGAACACGTAGAGCAGCGCCATCGGATAGGCCAGCATGGAGAGCGCGAAATAGGTCCCGCGCAGCCGGAAGGTCGGATAGCCGATGACGATCCCGGCGATGACCCCGACGATCATGCCAAGCGGAATGCCCAGCCAGGGCGTGATGTCGAAATGCACCAGTGCAATCGTCACCGTGTAGGCGCCGAGCCCGAAGAATGCCGCGTGTCCAAACGAGACAAGGCCGGTATAGCCGCTGAGGATATTCCAGGAGAGACCCATCACCGCCCAAATCGGCACCAGGGTGAGCATCAACTGGTAGTAGGAGTTGGTCACGATCAAACCGAGGCCGATCCACGCCACCGCCAGGCTCGCGATCACGAGCAGGGGCGCGGTCAGGCTGCGGCGGGCCCGCATGATCAAATCCGCTCGGTGGCGCGGCCGAACAGGCCCTGCGGGCGAACCATGACGATCAGGAGAAAGATCACGAAGATCGCCGCGTTCTGCAGCTGCGCGGGCAGCACCAGCGTGGAAAGTTGCTGGACGAGCCCGATGGTCATTCCGCCCCAGAATGCGCCCAGAATACTGCCCATGCCGCCGAGCACCACGCCCGCGTACATGATGATGACGAAGTCGAGACCGATGTAGGGCTGGAACGGATTGTAGGTCGCCACTAGGCCGCCGGCGATCGCGGTGATGCCGATGCCGATCCCGAACGCGATGCGGTAAGCGCGATCGACGTCGATGCCCATGTAGGTCGCGGCCGCGGCATTGTCCGCGGCGGCGCGCAGTGTCTTGCCGAGGCGCGAGCGGTTGATCAGAAAATAGAGGGCGATCGCAGCCACGACCGAAACGATGCCGGCGACGGTCCGTGCTTTGTTGAGAAACAGCGAAGCATTGGCGTCATAGAGCAGGGGAATTTCCCAGGCCCGCGCCGACAAGGGGGTTCGCACCGACTGCGGCGTAGAACCGAACAGGATCAGACCGCCATTCTGGAGGACGAGAGCGACCCCGAGGGTGAGGACGAGTTGGGCATAGTGCCCGTCGCCCTCGGTTCCAACCACGTTGGTGCCGGTCACGCGCGAAATCAGGAGCCGATGCAGCGCGTACCCGACGGCGAAGAGTGCCGGTCCGGCCAGCAAGGCGCCGGTATAGGGTCCCAGCACGGGGCCCAAAAACCACAGCACGTCGAACCCGACCACAAGGTAAAATGTGAAGTACATGCCCAGCATCAGGAACTCGCCCTGGGCGAAATTGATGACGCGCATCACGCCAAAGATGATGCCGAGCCCAACGCACATCAGGCCATAGATTGCTCCGATCAGAATGCCGGCCGTCAGCGCCTGAAGAAAAATCTCGACGAAGGTGCCAAGCGAGTTCACGATCGGCTTCCCGTCAGCATTGCCGCAACTGCTGTAGGAACTTCAAATTGGCGGCACTAGATCTGCATCAGGGTGCCGAACCCGCCTACGCGGTCCCCGATGCCGCGCTGGCGCAAGGCCCACCAAGTGGCGGCCTGATTGCTGGTGATCACGGGACGCGCCAGATCGCGCTCCAATGGCGCAATGACCTCCACCACCCGCACCTGCGCGCAACTCACGAAATACGCGTCGGCCTCGTCATTGCGGTGGGCGTTCACCAGCTCGCGCCAGCGATCAGGGGTCACCGCGTCGAACTCCTGCGCGCCGTTGAGCTCGAGGCCCTCCCAGTCCAGGACCCCAAAGCCGTGGTGCTCGAGATAGCGCGCCTCGCGCTCGTTGACCGCGCGGCGGTAGGGCGTGAGCATCACGACCTTGCGAGCGCGCAACGCCCTGAGGGCGGCCACAACGCCGTCGCCCGTGGTGCTTGAGGGCAAGCCGGTCGCCGCCTTGATGCGATCGCTGATACGCGTTCCGATGGTCGGATCGGCGGTGGTGACCGCGGTGCAATTGACCAGAATGTGCTGGCAGCCGGCGTCCTTGAGCAGCGACGCGGCGTCCTCGATGTGATCGATGAAGCCGAGCATGGCGTTGGAATCGCGCTCGTCCATCCGAAGCCGGGTCGTGTGCAACGTGACGCCGTCCGGCAGCATCGCAGCGATGTGGGCCTCCGCGTTGCTGTTCACCGACGGAACGACCATGCCAAGCCGCAGACGCTCGCCGTATTTAAGCGCAGGCATCTGTGCATCGCCGGATTGAATGACCCGTTGGGGCGTGGCCGCTGGCTGGTCCTTCAGGTCTGCCACTGCCTGGGACATCGTATCCTCCTAGTCGGGACTTCAAATTCACCACACTCGTGCCCGGTTTCCGAAGTTCGTGACACGTGGCGGCATGCTCTAACACGAACTTCGGAAACAAACGGGCACTAGCAAGCATTTGTTTCTAGTGCCGCTTTTCGATTGAAGTTCCTGGACGAGATTGCGGCAGGTGGCGCAGGAACTTCAAATCGGCGACACTAGTGACGAGCCGCCGTTTGATGGATAATGCGGCGCGATTGGAACGAGCGGCAGACCCGAGGCTAGTACCGTCGGCGGCTCCCGATCAATAGAACACTGCGATTTTGGGCAAGGAGCACGAGATGTATCGACCGGCCGGCGTGCGGACCAGCGGATCGTTCCCGATCCCCGACACCATGAAGGCATGGGTGCTCGGCAGTCCGGGCGAGCTCGTCCTCAAGGACAAGCCGGTGCCGGTTCCGCGCAAGGCCGAGGTCCTGGTGCGCATCCACGCGGTGGCGATCTGCGCCACCGACCTCGAAATCATCTACCAGGGCCCGCCGGCGATGATCGCGGGCGGGCTCCCGTTCAACAAAAACTTCACCCCCGGACATGAATACATGGGGACGGTCGTCGCGCTAGGCCCGGGGGTCGATGAATTCCCGATCGGCCAGCGCGTCACCGTCGAGATCCACGCCGGCTGCGGGCAGTGCAAGCGTTGCCGTGAAGGCATGTACACGGCCTGTCTCAACTATGGGCTCAATTACGGAGAGCAGGACAAGGGTCACCGCGCCAACGGGTTCACTACCGACGGCGGCTTCTGCGAATATCAGGTCAACAACATCAACACGCTGATCGCCATCTCCGACACGATGACGGACGCGGAAGCGACCCTGGTGGTGACCGCGGGCACCGCCATGTACGGCCTTACCGAGCTCGGCGGCCTGGTCGCGGGCGAAAGCGTGGTGGTCATGGGGCCGGGCCCGATCGGCCTCCTCGGCGTCGCGGTCGCAAAATCGCTTGGCGCGCAACCGGTCATCCTCACCGGAACACGCGACAATCGGCTCAAGATCGGCCGCGAGCTCGGCGCTGATCACGTCATCAACGTGCAGCAGGAGAACGCGGTCGAGGCGGTGCGGCGCCTGACCGGCGGCGTTGGCGCCGACTATGTGATCGAATGCTCCGGCGCTGCCGGCGCAGTCAATGACGCGGCGCGCATGCTCAACCGCGGCGGCAAGATCTGCCTCGCCGCGTTTCCGCATGAAGCCGTTCCGGTCGACGTCGCCCACATTGTGCGCAACAACATCTATCTGTTCGGTATTCGCGGGGAGGGCAGAAGCGCCACCCATCGGGCCGAAGCCTTCATGGCGCAAAAGCGCTTCGACGCCACCAAGATCCACACCCACACGTTTCCGCTCGAGGACCTGCCGACGGCGATCCGGTACGCCAAGGATCGTGTGGAGGACGCCATCAAGGTCGTGGTCAAGCCGCAACGCGAGGCGGGCGCGCGGACGATTGCCGCCGAGTGATGGCCTTCGCAGCCGCCATGTGCCGACCGTGGATCTGCGGGGCTTTCGCCGTTTTGGTCGCGTGGGCGTCGGCCGCGAGCGGGCAGGGTTGGCCGACCCAACCGGTGACCATGGTGGTGCCGTTCGCGGCCGGCGGGCCGACTGATGTGGTCGGCCGCGTCGTCGCGGCCCGGCTGAGCGAAATCCTCGGACAGCAGATCGTGGTGGAAAATGTGACCGGCGCCGGTGGAATGACCGGCGCGCAGCGCGTTGCACAGGCACCGCCTGATGGATCGCAGGTGTTGCTTGGCACCGTCGGCACCCAGGCCTACAGCCAGACCCTCTACAAGCGGCCGCTCTATAACGCGATCCAGGACTTCACGCCGGTCGCGCTGATCGCCGAGCAGTCGCTGATGCTGATTGCCCGCAGCGATCTCGCGGCTACGACGTTGCCCGAATTCATCGCCTACGCGCGCAGCCACGAGTCCGACATGTCGTTTGGGTCGGGCGGTGCCGGCTCTTCGACACATCTCGGTTGCGTCCTGCTCAACACGGCGATCGGTGTGCGTGTCCAGCACATTCCATACCGCGGCTCGGCCCCGGCGATGCAGGATCTGGCGGCCGGCCGCATCGATTATCTGTGCGACGCGGTGACCACCGCGCTGCCGCAGGTGCAGGCGCGCACCGTCAACGGCATCGCGGTCTTTGCGCGCAAGCGTTTTGCGATCTTGCCCGACGTGCCGACCGCGAACGAGCAGGGGCTGGCGAACTTCGAGGCCAGCAATTGGATCGGCTTGTTCTTTCCGCGCGCGGCGCCGGCTGCGGTCGTCAGTCGTCTCAATCAGGCAACGCGCGAGGCCATGGCCACGCCCGCCGTCCAAGAGCGCATGCAGGCGCTTGGGACCGATCTCGTCGCTTCCGACCGCACCTCGCCCGACTATCTTGCGCGGTTTGTTGCAAGCGAGATCGACAAGTGGTCGGAACCGATCCGTGCGAGCGGCGTTTCGGTCGATTAGACCCTACTCATTGAAAATTCAGCGTCGACATGCGCATCCTTCTCACCGGCTCGTCCGGCTGGCTCGGCCGCTTCCTGGCCATGAACCGGCCTACGTGTCGCCAAAGGATCGGGTAGCGGCGGGTACCGCTTAGGGAGTCTTGTCGCCGATTGCGATCACCACCCATTCGTTGGCGGGGTCGTTGATCGGGCGACCCTGCTTGGTGATGTTTTCCATTATTTCTTCCACCAGACCGCCGGTGGCATTAGAGGCAATTCCGTTCGCGGCCAACGTTTCCGCGAGCGATTTGGCGAACTGTTCGCCGCGATCATTCCCGGTGACGTAGCGCGCAACGACGCCTTGCGGCGACCCCACCTGGATCTGCGCCGAGGAGTCGTTTCGCGCGGCCGATACGCCGGCAGTCTTGAGCGCGAGGACGAGCTGGTCGGCGAACGGACCGGATTCAGCCGTCACCGGTGAGGCACCGATGGTCACGTGGTGGTGCTTGAACTCGGACATCCTTTGAACGAGCGACTGGATCTGTTGCTCGGTCAGTGCTCTCGGACCGTTCGTATTCGGCGTCGGCGGTGGCGTCGGCGGCGTCGGGGGCGCCGCCGCATCGGGGGCGCGTGCGACCGTTTCAGGAACCGCCGGGGCGACTTTCGCGGGCGGCGCTGCCGCCTCCGCGACCTTTGGGATCTCGCGGGGTTGAACCGTTGCACTGCGCCAGTACTGTTCCTTTACATTGGTCGTTTGAATGAGCACAAACGTTGCGACCGCGCCGACCAGAAAACACGCGACCAACACCAGGCTCGCGGCATCGGACCATGCGCTTGCGGTTGACAAAGACAGTCCCTGGAAAGGCCACATGGCTTTACCTGATTGGGTTCTGTTCGGCGGCATGACGCTTGGTCTGAGCTAATTGAGTCGCGTCGATTTTGCCATGGAGGCCATCATGCTGACGCTGTATTTCACGCCCGGCGCGAGCTCTATGGCGACGCACGTCGCGCTGCACGAGATCGGTATTCCGTTCGAACGCCGCCTCATCTCGTTGACCAAGAAGGAAAACCGCACGCCAGAGTATCTCGCGCTCAATCCGGAAGGCAAGGTCCCGACGCTCGTTATCGACGGACGTCCGCTGACCGAGGTTGCGGCGAATTTGTGGTATTTGGCCAAGCGGTTCCCCGAGGCCGGCTTGCTGCCGCACGACGACCTTGCGGCAGAAGCCGAGGTGATCTCCTGGATGTCGTTCATCGCAGCGACTATCCATCCGGCGCGGCGGGTGGGCGTCGAGCGCTGGAAGGAGGTTTTTGTTCTGGCCGAGCGGCGGCTCGGCCGGCGCGACTGGGCGGTCGGAACCTACTCGATCGCTGATATCCACCTGTTCCGGCTCTACTGGCGCTTTCACCGCACGCTGAAAACAGAACCTTCCGACTATCCGGGGCTCGCGGCGCACCATGACCGCATGATGGCGCGGCCGGCCGTAAAGCGAACCTGCGAGATCGAGAGCGCGATCGGCTACGAGCTGCCGTAAGGCACGCGCGCACGGGTCGCATTCGGACACGCGCTGCCCGCGCTCAAAGCGTGCTAGCATCATGTCGCCTCGGCCGGGGCCGCTCCATTCCGGCGGATTGTTCATGGGCGACGTCAATCAGATCGAGCCGATCGAGAAAGCCGGCGTCGACGAGCTGCGCAGCCTGCAGCTCGCACGCCTCAAGGACGCGCTGCACATCTGCTATGAGCGGGTGGCGCACTATCGCCGCAAGTTCGACGCGGCGGGCGTTCACCCGGGAGATTTGAGGCAACTCGGCGACCTCGCGCGATTTCCGTTCACCACCAAGGACGATCTGCGCCAGAACTATCCATTCGGGATGTTCGCGGTGCCGATGGACGACATCGTTCGCCTTCACGCGTCGAGCGGCACCACCGGCAAGCCCACCGTCGTTGGCTACACGCGTGGCGACATCGAGACTTGGTCGCGGCTGATGGCGCGCTCGATCCGGGCCGCGGGTGGCCGCTCGAGCGACAAGATTCACGTTGCCTACGGGTACGGCCTGTTCACCGGCGGGCTCGGGGCCCACTACGGCGGCGAGTATCTCGGCGCAGCCGTCATTCCGGTGAGCGGCGGGTTCACCGAGCGGCAAGTGCAGCTGATCAACGACTTCAAGCCCGACATCATCATGGTGACGCCGTCCTATATGCTGGCAATCGCCGACGAGTTCGAACGGCAGGGGCTTGATGCCCGCGCGAGCAGCCTGCGGATCGGCATCTTTGGCGCCGAGCCGTGGACCGAGGCGATGCGGGCTGAGATCGAAGGCCGTATGGGGCTCGCTGCGCTCGACATCTATGGATTGTCGGAGGTGATGGGGCCGGGCGTCGCCCAGGAATGCGCCGAGACCAGGGACGGCCTCACGCTGTGGGAGGATCATTTCTATCCAGAAATCATCGATCCGGTGACCAGACAGCCGGTCGGTGACGGCGAGATCGGCGAACTGGTGCTGACCACGCTGACCAAGGAGGCGATGCCGGTGATCCGGTATCGCACGCGCGATCTGACCCGATTGCTGCCGGCGACGGCGCGTACCATGCGGCGCATGGAACGCGTACGCGGGCGCAGCGACGACATGCTGATTATCCGCGGCGTCAACGTCTTTCCCTCCCAGATCGAAGCCGTGCTGGCGCAGGAGAAACGGTTGGCGCCGCACTACATGCTCGAGCTGCGTCGACCCGACCGGCTCGACGAGCTTGACGTCGTGGTCGAAACACGGCCGGCCGCGGGCGGCAAGCTGCCGGCGGAAGAGGTGGCCGAGCTCGAGCGCAAGGCCGAGCATCTGATCAAGGCTTATGTCGGCGTGACGACCAGCGTTCGGGTTGTTGCGCCCGGCACGATTGAGCGCTCGCAGGGCAAGGCCAAGCGCGTACTCGACCTGCGTCCGAAAACCTAGGGCTGACAAGCCATCGAGAGGTGATGATGCCACGAACGTCATCCGCCGCGGCGAACGCGGACCTGCAGACCGGGGCGCTGCCGCGCGCATCGATTGACGAGTGGCTGGCCGGCGAGCCGCGGCGCACCTCCGACCTCATCGGCGACCGCGAGCGGTTCAGCGCATTTTGGCACGATGCCCGAGATCTGATCGAAAAGCTGCCGGCGAAGCCGAAGCGCGATCCAGCCCAGGCCCAGGCGGCGCAGGCCGTCCACCGGCGTACGCGCGAGGCACGCGAGCTTTTTCTGCGCGCGCACGCAGCCGCGGTCTATAGCGCCGTCACCCACCGGATGACCCGTTTCGTGCGCGTCGAGGATCTTCTGTTCGCTGCCGCCGAGGCATTTCCCTGTCTGACGCCGACGCGCGCGCAGCTCGCCGCGGAAGCCGACACGCCGCAACGAGACAAGGATGGTCTCGAGACCGACCAAGGCATCCTGATCTCGCACATCCTCGGCCAGGACCGCGCCGGGCTTCACCTGTGCCATGCCATGTTGCTGCCGCATCCGCGGTCGCCGGATGCACTCGCGACCTTCGCGGCAAAGGGCGTGCTTGATCTTGGCGCCGTTCGCCTGGAGCGCCAGGGCCGCGCCGTGCACTTGACCATGTCGAACCCGCGTTTTCTCAACGCCGAGGATCAGACCACGATCGAGGCCATGGAGATCGGCGTCGACGTCGCGACCCTCGATACGGCGAGCGATATCGCGGTGCTGCGCGGGGGCGTGGTCGACCATCCTAAATATCGCGACCGGCGCATCTTCGGCAGCGGCATCAACCTGACCCACCTTTATCGCGGCAAGATTCCGTTCGTGTGGTTTCTGACGCGAGAGCTCGGCTTCGTACACAAGTTCCTGCGCGGCGTCGCCAGGCCCGACGCGCTGCCCGACGACGTTCACGGCGTGGGAATTGAAAAGCCTTGGGTTGCGGCGGTCGAGACGTTTGCGATCGGCGGTCACTGTCAGATCCTGCTGACCATGGACTATGTGCTGGCGGCGAACGACGCGTTCCTGACCCTGCCGGCCCGCAAGGAAGGCATTGTCCCGGGTGCCGCCAACCTGCGGCTGCCGCGCTTCACCGGCGACCGCATTGCCCGTCAGGCGATCCAGTATGAGCGCAAGCTCATCTGCGACAGCCCGGAGGGCCGGCTCATCTGCGACGAGGTCGCGCCCGCCAACGCCATGGACGCGGCGATCGAGCGCGTCGTCACCGGGCTGACCAACTCGGGCGCAGTCGGCGCGGTCGGCAATCGGCGCGCGTTCCGGGTCGCGCAGGAGCCGCTCGATGAGTTCCGCCGCTATTGCGCGGTCTACGCCCGCGAGCAGGCATACTGCCATTTCAGTCCCGCCCTGATCGACAATCTCGAACGTTTTTGGAACGCGCAGAACCGCGCCGAGTAGCGCCGCCGAGGTGTCGAGGTGAACGACCGCCCAAAGCTTCGCTCGCGCATCACGACCGACGGCATCGATCGCGTTCCACACCGCGTGTTCATGCGCGGCATGGGGCTCGATGATGCGGCGATCGCGCGCCCGTTCATCGGGATCGTGACGACGCAGGGCGAGGCAACGCCGTGCACCGGCAATCTCGCCGAGCAGGCCGCGCACGCCTACGAGGGCGTGCGCGCGGCCGGCGGCACGCCGCGTGCGTTCACGACGATCTCGGTGTCCGACGGCATCAGCATGAATCATGAGGGGATGAAGTTCTCCCTCTTTTCGCGCGAGCTGATAGCCGATTCCATCGAAGCCGTCGTTCACGGGCTTGCCTACGATGCATTGATCGGATTTGGCGGCTGCGACAAGACGCTTCCCGGCGTGATGATGGGCATGATCCGCTGCAACGTGCCGTCGATCTTCATCTACGGCGGCAGCGCATTGCCTGGTCGGCTGGAAGGACGAACGCTGACCGTACTCGATTCCTACGAGGCGGTCGGCGGCTTCATGACCGGCGAGATCGATGGTGCTACGCTCGAAAAGATCGAGCGGAGCTGCCTGCCGACCATCGGCGCGTGCGCCGGGCAATTCACCGCAAACACCATGGCGATGGTTTCGGAGGCGATGGGCCTCACCATCCCCAATTGCTCGATGATCCCCGGCGTCTACCCGGAACGCGCGCAGGTCTCGCGCCGTGCGGGCCGGCTCGTCATGGAAATGCTCGAGCGCGGCGGGCTACTGCCGCGCGATATCGTGACACGGAAGGCGCTGGAAAATGGCGCTGCAATTGTTGCTGCCACCGGCGGCTCGACGAATGCGGCCTTGCACCTGCCGGCAATAGCCAATGAGGCCGGGATTTCCTTCACCATCGATGATGTCGGTGAGGTTTTTGCCCGCACGCCTCTGATCGGAAATCTGCGCCCCGGCGGCAAGTACACCGCAAAGGACGTTTACGATATCGGAGGAGCGGCCGTCGTGATCCGAGAGCTGGTGCAGAGTGGACACATCGATGGAAGCTGCCTGACCATCACCGGTCGAACGATTGCCGACGAGTATGGCAGCGCCAATGCGCCGGATGGCGATGTGATCTATTCGGCCGACGCACCAATTATGAGCGACGGAGGCGTCGCGGTGTTGA
>JBPYFJ010000031.1:0-31746 GCA_051985675.1 Xanthobacteraceae bacterium
GCACGGACGTGATCGACGGAGGGGTTGGGCGACCTTGCGCGCGCGCAGCGCCAAGGGTGGCGCCGACCAGCGCAAGCGCCACCACACAGCTGGTGAGTATTGTCCCACGCACTGCCACGCCCCCCAAGCGATAAGACCTAGCATGATGTCGCCCGCGGCGGCCGTGATCGGGCGTTGCTGTGAAAATTATTGGCGGCTGTTGCACGCGTGCCCCGGCGCGAGCGTCATCTCGGCCAGCTTAGTCAGCGCAAAAGCCTTGCTTCAGCCGTATTTTCGATGTCCCTATTGCAGTGCAATCGGATTTTGGCCGTTCCGGCGGCTCAGCGTGGTGCACGCATCGCTTCGGATCTTCGCAAAACCCAGGTTGTAGCGCGGCTTGCAGCGATGTGTTCCGCGTTTTCACCACCAGCAATGTCGAGACTGACTTAGGAGACAGACGATGCAAAAGGGCACCGTCAAATGGTTCAACCCAACCAAAGGCTACGGGTTCATCCGCCCCACCACCGGCGATAAGGACGTTTTCGTCCACATCTCCGCAGTAGAAAGGGCGGGGCTGAGCACGCTCAACGAGGGACAGAACGTCGAGTTCGAGCTTGTCACCAATCGGGGCAAGACGTCCGCCGAAAACCTCAAGGTCGCGTAAGGCGCCACAGGTGTTCCCGTTAGCCCCCGGCTTATCCCGGGGGCTTTTTTAGTGTGTCGATGGCAACCTGCCCTTCGGCGAGCGCGCGTAACGCCGCCGGATAAATCTCGTGCTCGACCCTGAGCACGCGTGCCGCAAGCGTCTCCGGCGTGTCGCCGGCGAGCACCGACACGGCCGCCTGCGCGATGATCGGCCCGGCATCCATTTCGGGGACTACAAAGTGAACGGTGGCGCCGTGCGTGGTCGCCCCGGCGGCGAGCGCGCGCGCGTGCGTATCGAGACCGCGAAACGCCGGGAGCAGGGCAGGGTGGATGTTGATCATGCGGCCCCGCCACGCTGCGGTGAATTCGGCGGTGAGCATGCGCATGAAGCCGGCGAGGCAGATGAGATCGATGCGGTGAGCTTCGAGCACCCGCTGCAGAGCGTGCTCGAAACCCCCGCGATCGTTGCCGAAAGGCCGGTGGTCGATGGCCGCGGTGACGATCCCTGCAGCGCGGGCACGGCCGAGCCCGGCGGCATCGGGATTGTTGGACACCACGAGTGCAATCTCGGCCGGATACGACGGCTCGCGGGCGGCCTCGATCAAGGCGACCATGTTGGAGCCGCGGCCGGAAATCAGGATCGCGACGCGCTTGCGCGTGTGTTCAATCAAGGTCGAGGCGTCCGCTGTAAACCACGCCGCCCTCGCCAGTTTCGAGCGAGCCGAGCTGCACCACGTGCTCGCCCGTGCCGGCGAGCGTGGCGCTGACGGCCTCAGCTTGCGTCGGCGCAACGACGATTATCATCCCGATTCCACAGTTGAACGTGCGCAGCATTTCAGGAGCCGCGATGCGGCCGGCCTGGGCGAGCCAGCGGAACACCGGCAAAACCGGTATGGCGGCGAGGTCGATGCGCGCGCGAAGTCCCTTCGGCAACACGCGCGGGATGTTGTCGGGAAAGCCCCCTCCCGTGATATGGGCTATCGCCTTGATTGCGGCGGTCTGTCGCAACGCCGCCAGGCAGGACGCAACGTAGATCCGGGTCGGGGTCAGCAGCGCCTCACCGAGCGAGCGCGTGCGCTCGAAGGGCGCCGGATCCTCCCAGCCAAGCTTGCTGGTCTCGACGATCCGGCGGACCAGCGAAAAGCCGTTCGAATGCACGCCGGACGACGCCACCCCGAGCAAGGCATCGCCGGCCGCGATATCGCCGCGCGGCAACAGGCTGCCGCGTTCGGCCGCGCCGACCGCGAACCCGGCAAGATCGTAGTCGCCGGCTTGATAAACTCCCGGCATTTCCGCGGTTTCGCCGCCGATCAGGGCGCAGCCGGCCTGGCGACAGCCATCCGCCACGCCGGCCACGATGGCCGCGCCGACCGCGGGGTCGAGCTTGCCGCAGGCGAAATAATCCAGAAAGAACAGAGGTTCGGCGCCCTGGACGACGAGGTCGTTGACCGACATGGCGACGAGGTCGATCCCGATCGTGTCGTGGCGGCCCGCTTCGATCGCGATTTTCACCTTGGTGCCGACCCCATCGGTCGACGCGACCAGCACCGGATCGCGAAAACCGGCGCGCTTGAGGTCGAACAATCCGCCGAAGCCGCCAATCTCGGCATCCGCGCCCGCGCGCGCGGTCGCGCGAACCAGCGGTTTGATCAATTCGACCATGCGGTTGCCGGCATCGATGTCGACGCCGGCTTTGGCATAGGTCAGGGGCTCATCCGCCATGGCATGCGATTCCGCGTCTTCCGGGTGATCTCCCGCGGCGGCCCGGAAGAGAGCCGTTCGATCCGCGCGGGCTTAAGTCTGAGACCGATAGAAGACGCGGACGGCGCGGACAAGCCGAGCGCTGTGGATTGGGGGGAGAGCCGGGTTGAGGCATGCGGGTGGATTGCGCGGGTACGGCACAATCCCGACTTGGCAACCGGTACGCCCGCGATAATGTTGCGCGCGCCGTACCCTACCTGCCGGGATCTACCTTTGAGTCTTCCAAACCTTATCACGCTTGCCCGCATCCTGCTGGTGCCGGTGATGGTTTGGGCCATCGCCTCCGACCAGATGACGGTTGCTTTCATCCTGTTTCTGGTCGCCGGGATCAGCGACGGCGTGGACGGATTCCTGGCCAAGCGCTTCGGAATGGCGACCGAGGTCGGCGCCTACCTTGATCCCCTCGCGGACAAGGTGTTGATCGTTTCGATTTACGTGTCGCTTGGCGTTGTGGAGGCGATTCCCCGATGGCTCGTGATCCTGGTTGTGTCGCGCGACCTGCTGATTGTGGGCGGTATCATGCTGTCGTGGGTGCTCGGCAACCCGGTGACGATCAAGCCGGCGACGGTCTCGCGCCTCAATACTGTTGCCCAGATCGTGCTCGGCGGCCTCGTGATCGCGGCCCGAGCGTTCCGTTGGGACGTCGAGTTGCCGGAAGCTGGGCTGATGGGGCTGGTCGCCGTTCTGACATTACTGTCGATCGCCGTTTACCTGCGGGACTGGGTTCGTCACATGGGCGGCTTTAGCGAAGGCCGGGCATGACCCCAGCCGCAGCCTTGCGTACTCGCGAGGGTCCGCCGCAGTGAACGCACCGCGGCAACTCGTGCTGGCATTCGAGCCCGGCGCGAACTTTTCGCGCGACGACTTTCTGGAGGGGCCCTCGAATGCGACTGCGTTGAGGTTGGTGGAGCGCTGGCCGGATTGGCCGGCCCGGGTCGTGGCGATCGTCGGCCCGGAAGGCAGCGGCAAGAGTCATCTCGCCGACATCTGGGCCAACAAGACCGGCGCGCGCCGTCTCTCGGCGCGCGCACTTGATCAAACGGCGGTGCCGGGCGCGCTCGCAACCGGAGCGCTCGCGTTGGAAAACGTGGCCGAGCCGCTCGATGAAGTCGCCTTGTTCCATCTGCTCAATCTCGCCAAGGAAGACGACGCCACCGTGCTTCTGACCGCGCGAGCGCCACCGGCTCAATGGGCGGTCCGGTTGCCGGATCTCGTCTCGCGCCTGCGCGCGCTGCCGGTGGTCGAACTGGCTGCGCCCGACGACACGCTGCTGCGCGCTGTGCTGGTCAAACTGTTTGTTGACCGACAGCTCGCGGTTGACGAAAGCCTGATCAGCTATCTGGTGGCGCGCATCGAGCGATCGTTCGCCGCGGCGCGAGCCGCGGTCGCAGCGCTCGATCGCGAGGCATTGCGCCAACGACGGCCGGTGACGCGCGCGTTGGCAGCGGAGCTTTTTGCGGGCGCCGGTTATCCTGCGACGTGATCGTCCGGGTCACGCGTGGAACTGGCGGCACTAGTCATCACTATTCGATTTCTGGTATTTGACCACTCGTCGGCCGCTCACGAATCCTGCTAGCCTCTCATCAGTCGCTCACATCGATTGTCACATGCCGCAAACCGCTGTTCTTCCTCAAGAAATTTCGCGCGAGCAAATCGCGGCTCCGGTTCCGGCGAGCGTGACCGATCTCACCACGAGCCCGAAGCGGTTCATCAACCGCGAGCTGTCGTGGTTGCAGTTCAATCGACGGGTACTCGAGGAGGCGCTGAACGCCAGCCACCCGCTGCTGGAGCGAGTGCGCTTTCTGTCGATTTCGGCCAACAACCTCGACGAATTTTTCATGGTGCGCGTCGCCGGCCTCAAGGGGCAGGTGCGCGAAGGGATTACGACCGAGAGCCCGGACGGGCTGACCCCCGCGGAGCAATTGAGCCGCATCACCGATGCGGTGTCGGTGCTGGCGAGCGACCAACAGACGCGATGGCAGGAACTGCGGGAGGAGCTTTCCAAGAGGGGCATTGTCCTGGTGGACGGCGGTGCGCTTCGCAAACAAGAGCGCGCCTGGCTTGAGGATTATTTTCTGCAGCACATCTTTCCGGTGCTGACCCCACTCGCGATCGACCCGGCACATCCGTTTCCGTTCATCCCAAATCTGGGATTCTCGATTGCGCTGCAGCTGATGCGCACGCGCGACGGCAAGCCGATGAACGCGCTGATCCGCGTGCCGCAGAAAGTCGATCGCTTTATTCGTCTACCGGCTTCGCCGGAAGGCGGCGCGGTCCGCATGATCACGTTCGAGCAGGTGGCGGGGCTATTCATTCCCGACCTGTTCCCCGGCTACACCGTCAAGGGCCAGGGCGCATTCCGCGTCATTCGCGATTCTGACATCGAAATCGAAGAAGAGGCAGAGGATCTCGTTCGTCTGTTCGAGACCGTGCTCAAGCAGCGCCGGCGCGGATCGGTGATCAGGCTGGAGCTCGAAGCCTCGATGCCGGGCGAGTTGCGCCGGTTCGTTCAGCACGCGCTGGCGGTTGCCGACGACGAAGTGTTCCACGTCGACGGCATGTTGGCGCTCGCCGAGCTGTCCCAGTTGATGCAGGTCGATCGCCCCGATCTCGAATTCGTGCCTTACAATCCGCGCTTTCCGGAGCGCATTCGCGACCATGCCGGCGACTGCTTTGCCGCCATCCGCCAGAAAGACCTGATCGTCCACCATCCCTACGAGTCGTTCGACGTCGTCGTACAGTTTCTGGCGCAGGCTGCACGCGATCCGGACGTAATCGCGATCAAGCAGACGCTCTATCGCACCTCGAAGGATAGCCCGATCGTCCACGCGCTGGCGGAGGCCGCGGAAGCCGGCAAGTCCGTCACCGCGCTGGTCGAGCTCAAGGCTCGCTTCGACGAGGAAGCCAACATCCGCTGGGCGCGCGATCTCGAGCGCGCGGGCGTGCAGGTGGTCTACGGATTCATTGAGCTTAAGACGCACGCGAAGCTGTCGCTGGTTGTGCGCCGCGAAGCCGGCTCGCTTACGTCCTACGTCCACGTCGGCACCGGCAACTATCATCCGGTCACCGCGCGCATCTACACCGATCTTTCGTTCTTCACCGCCGATCCGGTGATCGCGCGCGATGTGACGCGGATCTTCAATTTCATCACCGGTTACGCTGAACCGGCCGAGCTCGAGCGGCTCGCTGTCTCGCCGCCCAGCCTGCGCGCCAGCATCCTCCGGCACATCGCCGGCGAAATCGCCCACGCGCGCGCCGGCCGGCCGGCGGCGATCTGGATGAAGATGAACGCCCTGGTCGACCCGGACATCATCGATGCGCTCTACGAAGCCTCACACGCCGGGGTAGCGGTCGACCTGGTGGTGCGTGGAATTTGTTGCCTGCGCCCGGGCGTGCCGGGACTCTCGGAGAACATCCGCGCTAAATCAATCATCGGGCGATTCCTGGAACACGGGCGCATCTATTGTTTTGGCAACGGGCATGGCCTGCCGCATCCTTCGGCGGCGGTCTACATCTCGTCCGCCGATATGATGCCGCGCAATCTCGATCGCCGCGTCGAGGCGCTGTGCCCGATTCTCAATCCGACCGTGCACGAGCAAGTTCTGGACCAGATCATGCTGGCCAACCTGAAGGACAACGAACAAAGCTGGGCCTACCTTCCGGATGGCACCACGACCCGGATCAAGCTGGTGGACGGCGAGGAGCCATTCAATGCCCATAAGTACTTCATGACGAACCCGAGCTTGTCTGGACGCGGCAAATCGCTCAAGGACTCCTCGCCCCGCAGCCTCACGCGCCGTTCTGATCGTGCTAAATCGGCTGGCTAAACCCAACAACGCCGCGCAAGGCCGGATCGATCGAGCCCCGCCGATCGCGGTCATCGATATCGGCTCCAACTCGGTGCGGCTCGTTGCCTATGAGGGGCTGACGCGCAGCCTGACGCCGATATTCAACGAAAAGGTGCTCGCGGGGTTAGGTCGCGAAGTGCAATCGACCGGACTGCTGGCGTCGGACGCGGTCGACAAGGCGCTCGGGGCACTGCGGCGCTTCCGCCGGCTGTGCGAGACCATCCGCGTCAAACGCGTGCTCGCTATCGCGACCGCGGCCTGTCGCGATGCCGACAACGGTCCGGCATTCATTGCCGAGGCAGAGCAGATCTGCGGGACCTCGATCGATGTATTGTCCGGGAAGCGCGAAGCCATGCTCTCGGCGCTCGGCGTGGTGTCGGGCTTTCATCGCGCCGACGGCATCGTGGGCGACCTCGGCGGCGGGTCGCTCGAGCTCGTCGATGTCCACGGCCGCCGCATCAAGGCTGGGGCGACGCTGCCGCTGGGCGGGCTCGCACTGCAGGACATCTCCAAGAAGTCGCTGAAATACGCGGAGAAGGTCGTCAATCGGGAACTGGGCCGCCTGCCGTCGCTCAAGGTCGGCGCGCAGCGCACTTTTTTCGCGGTCGGCGGCACCTGGCGGGCGCTTGCGCGTCTGCACATGTGGCAGACCGGATACCCGCTGCACGTGACGCACGGCTACGCGATTCCAGCCAAGGAAGTTTTGGAATTTGCCCGGCTGGTGCGCAGGGTTGACGCCAACACGCTCTCGAAAATCGAGGTTGTAGCCGATGCCCGCCGGCCGTTGCTCGCCTATGCGGCGATCGTGCTCGAACAATTGGTGCGCAAGGCACGTCCCAAGCAGATCATATTCTCGGCGCTCGGTGTGCGCGAAGGGCTGCTTTATGAGCTGCTCGACGAAGAGGAGCAGAAGAAGGATGCCCTGCTCGCCGCCGCCGAGGAGCTCAACGTCCTGCGCTCGCGCTCGCCACGCCACGGCCACGAGCTGATCGATTGGACCGACCGGTTCATGAGCACCTCCGGCCTTGACGAAAGCCCGGACGAGAAGCGCCTGCGCCACGCCGCGTGCCTGCTAGCCGACATCGGTTGGCGCGCGCACCCCGATTATCGCGGCGAACAATCGCTCAACATCATCGCCAACGCGGCGTTCGTCGCGATCGACCATCCGGGGCGGGCCTTTCTGGCGTTGTCCGTGTTCTTTCGGCACGTCGGTCTGATCGACGAGGAACTGTCGCCGCATGTGCGCGAGCTCGCGACCACCCGCATGCTTGATCGCGCGCGCGTGCTCGGCGCAGCGATGCGCGTCGCCTACGTCACGTCGGCCGCAATGCCCGGCGTCTTGCCGCATGCGCCGATGATCGTGGAACGCGGCAAGCTGAAGTTGACGTTGACCGGACGCTTCGCGGCCTACGATGGCGAACGGGTCTTTGCCAGGCTGCGCCAGCTCGCGCGTCTGATCGGTCGCGAACCGATCATTGCAATCGCGTGACGGGGATACCGCTCAACCTTTAGGCCCGGCGGGCCAGGAACTCGACCAACAGCCGAAACGTCGTTCCGCCGTCCGCGGATCGTTCGCCGAGCCAGCGAAACGAATTCGGCGTGACCTCGGTGAAGCTCCAGCGCACCGGCGCGCCGGTCTCGTCGGTGCCGTCTTGCACGATGTCATCACCGCGCGCGCGGCCGATCTGCGTCCGATAGACCTGGTTGAGCGGGTCGGTCCACAGGATGTGCCAAGCGTCGAGCCTGGGATCGTAGACCCGCAAGGTCGTGCCGTAGAAATCGCCCGGGCTGGGTGGATCCGTGCGTTGCACATCGCGCGCCGGCACGATCCAGACGTCCTGCAGTGCGCGGCCTTCCAGCACCCAACCCGCATGAATCTCGCCGCGGCTGCGGCGCGTCGTCCCGTCGTTGAGGTGATAGATCGCATCGATCGTCCAGCGCCCGACCAGCCAGCCGTACAAGCCCATCTTGTCCGCGCGGTCGGCTGCGGGGTGATCGGCGTGCAGGGCATCGACGAGGGACGACACTCGTGCATCCGACATGTTTGATCCACCGTGAGCTTGAGTTTGGGCTTTTGCCAGCAGCAGAGCAGCCGCCGTTACGACCAAGACAGCCGTCTTGCTGATCAACTCCCGGCGCAAGATGACGCGCGTGGGCATTGGATCTCCATCTCGTCGCCGCTCCTTACCGCAGCCGTGCGACGTCGTACTTGGAGAAAATTGCGGCGTTGGATTGCGCTTGCCGCGACCGGTGTGGGAACTTCAAATCGGTGGCGTTATGAAAAGGACGTCAGCCGCGCTCGCGGGCGACGACCCGGCCCCGCTCGACGGACAATGCTAGCCGCCCCTGCTTGAGCGCCAGCGCCTTCTCACCGAACAGGTCACGCCGCCAACCTTTGAGGGCAGCGACGTCGGCGGCGTCATCGGCGGCGATTTGTTCGAGTTCGTCGACGGTGGCGATCACCTTCGCGGCAACACCGTGCTGTTCCGATGTCATGCGCAGCAACACTTTCATGAGCTCGACCGTCGCTCCGTTGACACTGGCCGTCCGCTGCCGATCGACCGGCGGCAAGGACTTGAGATCGCGGGCGAGGCCGCGCTGCACCGTTTCGATGACGTCGGCCCCCCAGCGGGAGCGCTCAAATCCCTTCGGCAGCGAGCGCACGTGGGATAGTCGCTCAAGCGACGTCGGCGCCTGTATGGCGATATCGCCGAGGACTTCATCGCGCAGCACCCGGCCGCGCGGCAGGTCGCGGGACTGCGCTTCTCGCTCGCGCCAGGCCGCGATTTCGATCAGGACCGCAAGCTCCTTCGGCTTGCGGACGCGGGTCTTCAGGCGTTGCCAGGCGTTTTCAGGCTCGACCCGATAGGTTTCCGGCGATGTGAGGATTTCCATCTCCTCGCCGACCCACTCGCTGCGTCCGCGGCGCGCGAGGTCATCGGCCAGCGCCAAGTAGACATCACGCAGATGCGTCACGTCCGACACTGCGTACGCGAGTTGTGCACCCGACAGCGGCCGGCGCGACCAATCCGTGAAGCGGTTGGACTTGTCGAGGTTGTCGCCGGTGACGCGTTGAACCAGTTGGTCGTAGGAGATCGAGTCGCCGAAACCGAGCACCATTGCGGCAACCTGGCTGTCAAAAACCGGATGCGGAATCCTGCCGGCCATATGCCAGACAATTTCGATGTCCTGGCGTGCCGCGTGGAAAACCTTGAGGACGCGCTCGTCGACCATCAATTCAAAGAATGGCGCAAGGTCTATTCCCGGTGCGAGAGCGTCGATCACGATCGCCTCGTCGGCGCTGGCGATCTGGGCGACGCACAGCAACGGATAGTAGGTGGTTTCGCGCAGGAATTCCGTATCGACGGTGACGAACGGATGGCGCGCCAGCCGAGCACACGCCGCCGCGAGATCGCGCGTCGTTGTGACCGGTTCCACCGCCGCGGTCTTGTCGGAGCTACCCAAGCCTGTCGCGGCGTCCTGGGTGGCGTGGCGGGGGCGCCCGGTCATTGACCGCGTACCTTCGGCAGCATGATGAATTCCCAGGGCGAGGGCATGGGTCCGACCGGGACCTCAATCAACGTCGGTCCGTCGCGACGGCCGATTGCGCGGCGCAGCGCCGCACGCAATTCATTCGGGCTGCGGGCCCGCTCCGCGGCGGCGCCGAAGCTCTCGGCAAACTGCACGAAGTCCGGGTTGGCGAGATCGGATGCAATCACCCGATTGCCGAATTGCTCCTGCTGGATTCGGTTCACATTCCCGAATGCGCCGTCCGCAAACACCACGACCGTCAGCGGAATGCGATGACGCACGGCGGTCGCCATCTCGTTGGCCGTATAAAGAAAACCTCCATCGCCGCTGATCGCGACCACGGGCACGTCCCGGCGCGCATCCTGCACTCCGAGCGCCGTCGCAAAGCCCCAGCCGAGGTTGTCCTGATAACCGGGTGAAAGGAACGTGCGTGGACGATAGACCGGAAATGCCAGCCGCGCTGCAAATCCGACTTGTGTAACCTCATCAACCAAAATTCCATCCTCCGGCAGCTCGGCGCGGATTGCTGCAAGATAACCGAGCTGCGGGCCAAGTTTGCCGAGCCGCTTGGTCCAAACCGATTGACGCTCCTCCATCTCGTCGGTCCGCGCAGCGCGGCGAATGTTGTAAGCGCCGATTGAGTCCACGAGGCGGCGTAAAATCGGCTGGGCGTCGCCGATCAGCGCAACCTCCGGTTTCCGCAGCCGGGTCGGTTCCTTCGGATCGGCGTCGACGCGGATGACGGCAAGATCGTCGTCAATGCCCCATTGGCGGAGCTGCATCAACAGGCGCGTGCCGACCGCCAGTACGACGTCGGCCCGCGCCCACAACTCGTGGCCAAGCGGAAGCGTAACGCTCAGTGGGTCCCGGCTGTCGAGTACACCGCGCCCGCGCCGATAGCCCAGGACCGGCGCCTGCAGCATCGCCGAAAGCTGGGTGATTTCGGCTGCGGCCCCTTGCGCGCCACCGCCGCAGACGATCATCGGCCGTTTGGCCGCGCCGAGCCGCTTGGCGGCCGCGATCACCGCGTCCTCATCGATCGCAACGTCCTGTGCCGGCAAGGGCGGCACCGGGATCACCGAGCCGGTGCGGCCCCACACGTCGATGGCACACTCGAGCGCCGCAGGACCCGGCCGGCCGGTGCCCATCGACTGGAGTGCCTGGGCTACCAGCCCGGACGCTGCGTCCGGCCCCCGGATGCGGTCAGTGAAATCAACCAGCCGGGCAATGATGCCGGCCTGGTCTCGAATTTCATGCAGATGACCAAGCCCGCGGCCGATATCGGCGTCCGGTATCTGACCGATCAGGGCGAGGACCGGCGCATTCATGGAATAGGCCGTCAGCAACGCCGCGCTGGTATTGAGCAGGCCGGGTCCCGGCACGACCGCGTAGGGCTGCGGCTTGTTGGTCGCGAGCGCGGCGCCGAGTGCCATGTAGGCCGCGCCCTGCTCGTGCCGGCTGTGAACGACCCGGATCGCGTCCGATGCCTTGAACAGCGCGTCAAACAGGTGATCGTTGTGCACGCCCGGCAGGGCGTACATGGTATCGATCCCGTGGGCGATGAGGGAGGCCACCGTAGCTTCCGCCGTCGTCATGGATTGAGGTGGTGCCGGGCGCGACTGAACCATTACGGGCGCCGAGTGTGCAGATCAGGACCGTTCTGTCGAGAGGCAATTCCCGCCAGACCGCTGGTTGCCTTGACAAAACGGGACTCACGTGCGCCTTTCGCCCGCTTCTTAACGAGCCGATCCATGCACCGTTACCGTTCGCATACATGCGGGGCACTGCGCGCAACCGACATCGGCGAGACCATTCGGGTCTCCGGCTGGTGCCACCGCATTCGCGACCATGGCGGCGTGCTGTTCATCGATCTGCGCGACCACTACGGGATTGTGCAAGTCGTGGTCGATCCCGATTCGCCGGCGTTCCAGACGGCGGAGAAGCTGCGGTCCGAATGGGTCGTCAAAATTGACGGTCGCGTGCGTGCGCGTCCCGCCGGGACCGAGAACCCCGAGCTTCCGACCGGCGCCGTCGAAATCTATGCGACCGCGGTCGAGGTCTTGGGACCGGCCGACGAATTGCCGATGCCGGTCTTCGGCGACCAGGACTACCCGGAGGACATCAGGCTCAAATATCGGTTCCTGGACCTTCGGCGCGAACGCCTCCATCAGAACATCATGAAGCGCGGGGCGATCATCGAATCGTTGCGCCGGCGCATGCGTGAGCAGGGCTTCTTTGAGTTCCAGACGCCGATCCTGACCGCCTCGAGTCCTGAAGGCGCGCGCGACTATCTGGTGCCATCGCGACTCCACCCCGGCAAGTTTTATGCGCTGCCGCAGGCGCCGCAGCAGTTCAAACAGCTGATCATGATCTCCGGCTTTGATCGCTATTTCCAGATCGCGCCCTGCTTCCGCGACGAGGACGCCCGCGCCGACCGTTCGCCGGGCGAGTTCTATCAGCTCGATATCGAAATGAGCTTTGTCACCCAGGACGACGTGTTCGCGGCGGTTGAGCCGGTGCTGCGCGGTGTGTTTGATGAGTTCGGCGACGGCAAGCCAGTGACGCCGAAGTTCCCGCTGATTACGTACGCGGACGCGATCAGGCAGTACGGGAGCGACAAGCCGGACCTGCGCAATCCGCTCAAGATGCAGGACGTCAGCGAGGCGTTCCGCGGTTCCGGGTTCAAGATTTTTGCCGGCATGTTGGCGTCCGATCCGGCCGCCCGGGTATGGGCTCTCCCGGCGCCGGGCGGAGGCAACCGCGCATTCTGCGATCGAATGAACGAGTGGGCGAAAGGCGAGGGCCAGCCGGGACTTGGTTACATTTTCTGGCGCGAGGGCGAGGACGGCGGCGCCGGACCGCTCGCCAAGAACATCGGCCCGGAACGCACCGGCATGATTCACGATCAGCTTAAGCTCGGCGTCGGCGACGCGGTGTTCTTTATCGCAGGCAAGCCGCAAGCCTTCGTCAAGTTTGCCGGACTGGCGCGCCAACGCGTCGGCGAGGAGCTCAAGCTGATCGATGAAAACCGGTTCGAGCTCTGCTGGATCGTGGATTTCCCGATGTATGAATGGAACGAGGAAGAGAAAAAGATCGACTTCTCCCACAATCCATTCTCGATGCCCAACATGCCGGCCGAAGAGTTCCTGGCGCTCGATTCCGCAGACCACGATCGCCTGCTGAGCCTGCGGGCAATCCAGTACGACATCGTCTGCAACGGCGTGGAGCTCTCCTCGGGCGCGATCCGTAACCATCGCCCCGACGTGATGAAAAAAGCCTTTGCCATCGCCGGATATCCCGAGGATGTCCTGGAGAAGAAGTTTGGCGGCATGCTGCACGCGCTCTCGCTAGGGGCGCCGCCGCATGGCGGCATCGCGCCCGGCATCGACCGCATCGTCATGCTGCTGTGTGGCGAGGAAAACTTGCGCGAGGTTGTGCTGTTCCCGATGAACCAGCGTGCCGAAGACCTGATGATGGGGGCGCCCTCGGAGGTCAGCGCGAAGCAACTGCGCGAGTTGCACATTCGCCTGTCGCTGCCGCAGGAGTGAGGTGATCTCGTTCATGCGGATTCTGGCGATTCATTCCGGTGTCCACGACTCCTCTGCCGCCGCGTTCAACGATTACGAACTGCTCGCCGCCGTCCAGCAGGAGCGCATGATCCGCCATAAAGGCTGGGGAGCCGAAATCCCCTGGCTGGCGATCGACGAGGTGCTGCGGACGGCCGGCTGGATTCGCACCGACGTCGACGCCATTGCTTTCGTGCGCGGATATTTCCCGACCCAGTACTTTCGCTTTCCTTTGATCAACGAACTGCATTACGCCTGGCAACGGCAATTCGGCCGCGAACGCACCAAGCGCGATATCGCGGACCTCTGTCGCCGATTCGGGATAGCGGACACCCTGACGTTCTTCCGGCCGGATCGGTTCCTGGCCGACAATGGGTTTCGTGCCGATGTCGCGGTGCGCTTTGTCAATCATCACGAGGCGCACGCGCTCGCCGCGCTGTTTTTCACGGATTGGGACGACGCGTTGATCTACACCTCCGACGGCGTCGGCGACAACGTCAGCTACAGCATGCGCGCGCTCAAGGGGGGCAAGCTCGAGTGTTTCTATGGCGATGACCGCTGGTTTCTGCCTCCCGTTCCCTGTGCGGGGCTCGCTTATGCTTATGCGTTTGCGACCGAAGCTTGCGGGTTTCGGCGGTTGCGGCACGAAGGCAAGCTGACCGGGCTTGCGGCCTATGGCCAACCGACGCTCGCGCCGCAACTGGCCGATTGCTTTGAGTTCGGCAAGGACGGGTTGATCACGGCGGAGTTCAAGACCTGGGATGAAATGGGCGACCGCGTGAAAGCGATTTGCCGGGGACATCCGCGCGAGACGATCGCAGCCTCCATCCAAAAGGTGGTCGAGGACCTGACTGCCCAGTCGGTGCTCTATTGGCTCAAGCAGACGGGCGCGCGTCGCCTGGCGCTGGCTGGTGGGCTGTTTGCAAACGTCCGGCTCAACCGCCTGCTGGCCGAGACGATGCCGATCGATGAGATCTTCATTCTTCCGCCTATGGGCGACGACGGTTTATCCGTTGGGGCCGGGCTGGCGGCGCTGCTCGCGCGCGACGGGCTCGCCTCGTGGCTCGCGAAGCGCCGCCGCCTTGACAACGTCTATCTTGGTCAGAATTACGACGATCGCATCGATGCCTGCCTGGCGCAGACGCCAGGCGTGCGCAAACACGGCGGCGCCCCGATCGAGGTCGCAACCGAGATGGTGCGCCAAGGTAAGGCGGGCGCGATCTACACCGGCCGCATGGAGTTCGGGCCGCGCGCACTCGGGGCGCGCAGCATCATCGCGAGCCCGTCCGATGCCACCATCAACGATACGCTCAACAAGCGGCTCGAGCGTTCCGAGTTCATGCCGTTTGCACCCTACGTGCTGGAGGAGGACGCCGAGCGCGTCTTCGAGATCACGCCGGTCAATCGCTACACGGCGCATTTCATGACCATTACCTGCGGCGTCCGCCCTGAGTGGCGCGAGCGCATTCCGGCAGTCGTTCACGTTGACGGCACCGCGCGGCCGCAGATCCTGCGCGAGAGCGAGAACCCCCTGTTCGGCGGTATCTTGCGGCGATTTCGCGATGCAACCGGCCTGCCGGTGCTGATCAACACCAGCTTCAATGTGCACGAGGAGCCAATCGTCAATCGGCCGCAGGAGTGCCGCAAGGCGCTGGTCGACGGTCGCGTCGATTTCGTGGTGACGAACCAGGCGGTCTACACCAAGGATGAGGGCGCATCCTCATAAAAGTCTGCTATCGACCGTACTTCACCTTTGGAAAGAAATTGCCGCGACCCTCAGGCGTCATGTCGAGGAGGCCCCAGAGCGGGTCGACAAGATCGCCGGCGCGATGGTGCTGCTTCGGGGCGGGAGGGGCAAAGCTCATCTCCGATCCCCAGAAGTGTCTGATCGCACCGTTGTTCTTTTTGAAGACGTTGAAGATTGTTTCGTCCCAATCCTCGCCGTCTGGAACGCGATGTTGCGCACGCATCCCCTTGGAAAACTTTGACGTGTCTCCAAAATAATCCGCGTCGTAGCTGTTGCCCGCAGTGGACAACAGCGAAAGATACTCCCAGCCTCGTTCGTGTGCCCAGGCAGCGAGACGCGCTATCGGCGATTTGGCGACGATGTGGAGCGCGGCGCGCTCGCCCATATGCCGCGCGGCACCGTCGAGCCCATCAAGCAGGTGAGTGCATCCCGGACATGGCAGCTCGCGCTCGGGCCCGTACATGAAGCTGTACAGGATGAGCGTGTCGTGCGGACCGAACAGCTCGGACATCTTGACGCTCTCGGGCATGCTGGTCTTGCCGATCCGCTCGAAGACGTAGTCTTTGGGTACTTCGCCGCCGAGCGGCAGCGCGCGACGCTTCGCTGCAACGGCCTCGATCTGCGCCCGAAGCGCAATCTCGTCATCGAGCAACGCATTTCGAGCGGCGCGATACTCAACGCTCTCATTAGGGTAACGGAGATGTTCCATGGCTGCGGCCTGCCTCTCAGCGGCTGAGGACTTGTCCGAGATTGAACTCACCCCTGAGACGTAAGTTCCTCCCCGCCGGCCCCATCTCGATCAGCCGGTCCGGCGCGCCGTTCTATACGCTCGAACACGGCGAACGTTTCGATCTCGCGAGCTGGCAAGTGCAGTAAGCAACGACGCGATACTTGGCCTTCTCGCGGTCGCCGGCGCTCGCGCGTCGAGGGCGGCGGCGCCGCAAGCTCGAGCGCCTCGCGGCGGCAAATCATAAAATGCCCTGTTCGGATGGCATTAGTCTCCTCGCGCCCAACTCGGGGGCGCGTCCTCGCGTCGCGTGATGCCGATGTAGTAGTATCGAGGATCGCGCGAGGGCGGCGTCTCGCCTTCGACGAATCGGATCGCGAGCCCGGCATCCGCGATCATCTCGCGGAACGTATCCGCCCTCGAGCCTTGATTGTTCTCCTGCAACACGACCACGCCGCCGATGCTGAGGTAGCGGCGGATGCCCTGGAAAAAATCGCGGTGAATACGCCAGCCGGGGTCGTGAGCCCGAAGGTCGCCACGGCCGAACTCGCGGGCGAACTGATTGGCGAAGTGCGGCGGATTGCTGACGACAAGATCAAAGCGCTCGGGTGGTGGGATCGCGGCGAGGTTGTCGGACAGGTAGATCGTCACACGCCCGGCAAGGTCGTTGTCGCTCACGGTGCGCTGACAGGCGGCGATCGCGGCCGGATTGACGTCGGCGAGACAAAGGGTCTCCGCGAGCCCGTGGCCCAGCAGCGAGAAACCGATGAAGCCGGGGCCCGCGCACCACTCGAACACGCGATGCTGGCGCGGCATTCCGCGCCGGCGCAGAAACGGGATGAAGTCCTGACCGAACTCGCGGCCGCCCCCGTCGAGATGCGACTTATAGGCGACCCGGATCCCGCCGAGCTCCACGCTGCGGTAGGACTTCAACCGCCGCAGCCACGGCTTGACGTGGCCGTGCTCCAACCGCTCCCAGAAACTCACCGTATTCTCCGAATGGACATTCCCTCGCGTCGCCCGGCACAATGAGCACAGGGTCGTGTGCGGCGCAATCGGTCGCTGCGACCGCGGGTTCCCGATTTTGTTTGCCAATCATCCGGGCTAGAGAGATGTCATCACAAACTTCGGAAGCGGGGCGTTAAGTGTCATCCAACTTGTCCGACGACCTGCGCACAGGGTCGCTCGTCTACCACCGGCATCCGCGCCCGGGAAAACTCGAAATCCAGGCCACAAAGCCGCTCGGCAACCAGCGTGACCTCGCGCTCGCCTACTCGCCCGGGGTGGCGGCCGCCTGCGAGGCGATCGCACGCGACCCGGCGACGGCCGCCGAGCTCACGTCCCGGGCCAATCTGGTCGCGGTGGTGTCGAATGGCACCGCCGTCCTTGGCTTGGGCAACATCGGGCCGCTCGCCGGCAAACCGGTGATGGAGGGCAAAGCGGTTCTGTTCAAGAAGTTTGCCGGCATCGATGTGTTTGACATCGAGGTGGCGGCGGACGAACCGGATCGGCTGGTCGAGGTCGTGGCCGCGCTAGAGCCGACGTTCGGCGGCATCAATCTCGAAGACATCAAGGCGCCCGAGTGCTTCGAGGTCGAGGCCAAGCTGCGCCGGCGCATGAAGATCCCGGTTTTCCACGACGATCAGCACGGGACCGCGATCATCGTAGCCGCGGCCGTGCAGAATGCGCTGCAACTGAGCGGGAAAAACATCGATGAGGTGAGGCTGGTTGCATCAGGCGCCGGTGCCGCGGCGCTTGCCTGTCTCAACCTGCTGGTCTCGTTCGGGATGCTGCGTGAGAACATCTTTGTGACGGACATCGAGGGCGTCGTGTACGAGGGCCGCACGGCCCTGATGGATCCCTGGAAGAGCGTCTACGCGCGCAAGACCGACAAACGCGCGCTCGGCGACGTGATCGGGGGCGCGGACATCTTCCTCGGCCTGTCGGCGGGTGGCGTGCTCAAACCGGACATGGTCAAACGGATGGCGCCGCGGCCGCTGATACTCGCGCTCGCCAATCCCAACCCGGAAATAGAGCCCGAGCAGGCGCTGGCGGTTCGGCCCGATGCTATGATCTGCACCGGGCGTTCCGACTACCCCAATCAGGTCAACAACGTCCTGTGCTTTCCCTATATCTTTCGCGGCGCGCTCGACGTCGGCGCCACGGCCATCAACGAGGACATGAAGCGCGCCGCGGTCGATGCCATTGCGGCGCTGGCGCGCGAGGCGCCGTCAGACGTTGCGGCACGCGCGTATGGCGGGCAGTTCACAACGTTCGGGTCTGGGTCGCTCATCCCAAATCCGTTCGACCCGCGGCTGATCCTGCGCATCGCGCCGGCGGTCGCGCAGGCCGCGGTAGCGTCCGGTGTCGCGACGCGTCCAATCACCGACTTCGCAGCCTATCAGGAGCGGCTCAACGAGTTCGTGTTTCGCTCGGGCTTCATCATGAAACCGGTGTTTGCCCAGGCCAAAACCGCGCCCAAACGCATCGTCTATGCTGAAGGCGAAGACGAGCGCATCCTGCGCGCCACCCAGGCCGTCGTCGAGGAAGACATGGCGCGGCCGATCCTGATCGGCCGCCCCGCCGTGGTCGAAGCCCGCCTCGAGCGATTTGGCCTGTCCATCAGGCCGGGCCGCGATTTCCGCCTGATCAATCCCGAGGACGATCCGCAGTACCGGAGCTACGTTCAGACCTATGTCGAGATCGCGGGGCGCAAGGGCATCACGCCGGACGCGGCCCGAACCGTGCTCCGCACCGATGCGACCGCCATTGCCGCGCTGATGGTGCAGCGCGCCGATGCGGACGCCCTGTTGTGCGGGGTCGAGGGTCGCTTCATGACCCATTTGCATCATATCCGTGACATCATCGGCTATGCGCCGGGCGTGGAAGATTTCGCGGCGCTGTCGCTGGTGATCACCCCGAAGGGCGCATATTTTCTGGCCGACACCGAGGTGCGTGACGAGCCGACCGCGGCCGAGGTCGCCGAAATGGCTGTGCTTGCGGCGACCCACGTGCGGCGCTTCGGCCTCGAGCCGAAAATCGCGCTGCTGTCGCATTCCGATTTCGGCAGTTCCGACAGCAAGTCCGCCCGCAAGATGCGCGCCGCAACCGACTTCCTGGCGGCGCATCATCCCGAGCTCGAGGTCGACGGCGAGATGCATGGCGACACCGCCCTCGACCCGGTGCTGCGCGAACGCGTGTTCCCGCACGCGCGGCTGAAAGGTAAGGCCAACGTTCTGATCATGCCGACGCTCGACGCCGCCAACATCACCTACCAACTGATCAAGGGCATTGCCGACGCACTTCCGGTCGGGCCAATCCTGATTGGCCCGGCGAAGCCCGCGCATATCCTCAGCCCGTCGGTAACGGCCCGCGGCGTGGTCAACATGACTGCGGTCGCGGTCGTAGAGGCGCAGGAGCGCGCGCCCCTGCCGGTTTCGCGTGCCCTGACGATTTAGATCGTCAGCGTGCCAGCTTTTGCGGCGGCATAGCGCTCCGCGAGCTTGTTCCAGTTCACAACGTTCCACCAGGCTTTCAGGTAGTCGGCGCGCCGGTTCTGATACGTGAGGTAATAGGCGTGTTCCCACACGTCGTTGCCGAACAGCACGCGTTTACCGTCCGATATCGGCGTGTCCTGATTGGGACGGGTTTCGAGAGCAAGCTTGCCGTCAGGCGTCACGGTCACCATCACCCAGCCGGAGCCGAACACGCGCACGCCCGCGTCGTTGAAGCGCCCCTGCAGCGTCTCAAGGCCGCCGAAGTCGCGCGTGATGGCCGCGAACAACTCGCCGTCCGGCGTTCCGCCGTTCGGCCCCATGATCTCCCAGAACATCGAATGATTGGCATGACCGCCGGCGTTGTTGCGCACCGCGGTGCGAATGGCCTCCGGAATCTCATTGAGCTTGGCCAGAATGTCCTGCAGCTTCATGGCAGCGACGTTGGGGTAGTCTTTCACTGCGGCATTGAGGTTGGTCACATAAGCCTGATGATGGCGATCGTGGTGGATCTCCATCGTTTTGGCGTCGATATTCGGTTCAAACACGTTGGTCGCGTAGGGCAGCGGCGGCAAGGTAAAGGGTCCGGCCGCTTGCGCCTGAACGATGCGCGGCAGCACGGCAGTAGCTGCGAGGGTGGTTGCACCCGCGAGCAGCGCGCGGCGATGGATCATCATGTCAGTGTCCTCCCCGGTGTTTGGATGAGCTGGAGTTCTTCGTTAGCAATGCATTTCCGGGCTCGGCGTTCGCGGGTGCTCCGCTTTTTGTCACGCGCTGGCAGCCACGCTTTCGACAACAACATACTCAATCAAGCGCGACGCGGCGAGGTCGCTCGATCGCGCGGGTTCCGACTTCAAGACGGGCGCTCGGTGCGCGCAACTCACAATAGCGCGAGCGCGGGCCGCGTGGAATGCGGCGAACCCGCTGGATGGATGCACACGACGCTAGAGCTGATACCGATCAGTTTGAATTACTCTTCGCCCGTCATCGCCGGGCTCGGTTTGGCGGCAAGCCGCGCATGGGGGGAGCCCCGCTGCCGGCGACGTGGCGCCCTCCCGTATCATAGCAAAGCTATTTCACCGGCGCGCTTGTGACTACGCCGGGTCCGCGGCTCGCTGACATCCCCATCCGGTATTGCACCTCGGGCGGGACCCTGTAGTCGCGCATGAGTTGGCGGGCATCGCGCAACCCGCAGGCCTCGCGCTGCACCACGAACAGCCAGAGCGCGTCGCCTGCCTCGGCCAACAAGGCCGATCGTTCCCGCCGACGCACGTCGGAATCTGCGACGCTTGCAGCGTCAAATTGCTCGAGCGCCTGCAAGGCGTGCTCCAGCCGGCGTCCGAGCCGGCCAAGCGCAGCCGCCATCTCCTGGGCAAGCTCATAGTCGAGCGCGGCGGCCGGGGTCTTGACGTAGGAGGGCTTGCGATCTCGACCGGGAAGCATGCGCGCCAATATATCAGAACGTCAGATCGGGAGCAGATATCTCAAAAGGTAGACGATGCCGATGACGATGACGATAACGCGGACAATCTGCTTGGCGCGCCCATCGAGAGGCAGCAGATTGACCAGATAGAGGATCAGGATAACGACGACGAACGTGATCAGCACGTTCACCAGGAGAGACATGATCCGCCCCGCCGAAGAGGCTTGCCGGGGTCACCAGCAGGCCTCGCCGTATGTTGTTATTCGTTGATGGTCTTCACCACGTCCGACGTCGGTCGCGTGCTGACCGTTGGCAGCTTCTGGTCCTTCACCATCATTTCATCATATTGCGGCAGCGTTTGCAGTTGGCCTTTGGCGGTCATGTGCACGATCTTGTATCCGTTGAGTTTGAGCTGATCGAGCAGCGTTCCGACGGCCTCGGCGGTCGCATGCTGAAAGTCGTGCATGAGCACGATGCCCTTGCCGTGCTTTTTCAGCTTGTCCAGGACCGATTTGATGACCTGCTCCGGCTTACGCATCTTGAAGTCGAACGAGTCCATGTCCGTGGAAACGATCGCAATGTTGCGTTCGCCGAGATAGGTCACCATTTCGGGCGGGTGCTTCAGAGCCGGGAAGCGGAAGAACGGCGCCATCGGCGCACCCTCGAGGGCCCAGTGCACCGCGCTGATGCCCTTTTCGATTTCGGTCTTGGCGTCCTCCGGATTTTTCTCCTTGGACAGATCGGCATGCGACCAGGTGTGCGAGCCGATCGTGTGGCCCGCCGCGGCGACCTGACGGAGAATTTCCGGATAGTAGGTCGCGTGCTTGCCGATCGGGAAGAACGTCGCCTTGGTGCAGTGGTGTGCCAACGCGGCCAGCACCATCGGCGTGTTGTTCTGCCACGGGCCGTCGTCGAAGGTCAGCACGACTTCGCCGGGTTTGAGGAAGTCGTGGGTCTTGAAGTGCTCAAACCCGAATCCGGGGCCGCCGGTCGTGTCGATCTGCACCGTGCGGGTGACGCCGAGCGCATTCGGGTTGCCCGGGCAAGACGCCGCTTGTGCAGCCGGCGCTGGAGCCGGAGGAGGAGCAGCAGCCGGAGGAGCGGCGGCCGGAGGGGCAGCCGCTGCGGGGGCAGCCGCCTGAGGAGCCGCCTGAGCCATCTGGGTTGGCGGCGTGGTCGAGGCGGCGGATGAGGTCGTATTCTCCGCGACCTGCACGCCGGCCGGCCCCGCGCGATCCGGCGCATTGTCTGCGACAGACGGCGCAGCGGGAGCTGCGGCTGGCGCAAGCATCGGCGCGGGCGCAGCGTCGCTCGCGACAGTTCTGACTGGCTCAGCCGCCGGGCGCGCGGCCGCGACCTTGGTGGGCGGCGGCGCACTTGAGCGTGCTGCGGACGCGCTGACGGATGACGGCGTCGGCGGTGCAAGCACGTTCGTGCGGGCCAGCGCAATCGCGGCCAGGACCGATAGCACCACGACGGTGCAGGCGACGATTACACGCATATGAAGGTCCTCCGAACTCGATCACCCTTGCGGGCAAACTAGTGCAAGTGCGATCAGCATGCCAGCAACAGCGGTCATTATGGCTAAGACACCCAACAATGGCCGATTTTGGCCGCGCACGGTGAGCTCGCCAAAATCCCCTAGATTTTAATTCCTAGCGTCGGCCCGGGCCCGGCGAGCGTTCCGCTTCAACGGCTGGACGCGCCCTGAGTGATCGGTTCTCATTCGACTTTGCGCCTTGTCGCGCCCGCCGGGGAAACGAGAGACCATAAGACATGCATGGCTACAGTCTGGGATTTGGCCTGCTCGCCGCGCTCGCGCTGGGCAACGCGGTATCGGCGCAGGAGGTCCTCAAAATTGCGGTACCGCAACGCGGCGCCTGGGACACGGCGGTCCCGGAACTCGGTCAACGCGCCGGCATCTTCAAGAAGCGCGGACTGACCCTCGAAATTCTCTACACGCAGGGCGGGCCGGAATCGATTCAGGCCGTTGTCTCTCGCAGCATGGACATCGCGACCGGTGCCGGCGTTTCAGCCGCGATCAGCGCTTTCGCCAAGGGGGCGCCGATCCGTCTGATCGGCAGCGAAATGATCGGATCACCCGACCTGTATTGGTACGTGTTGCCCGCTTCGCCGATTCACAAGATCGAAGATCTCAACGGCAAGACCATCGGCTTCTCGCAAGTTGGCTCCTCGAGCAATGCGGCACTGCTCGAATTGCTGAAGCAGTACAAGCTCGACGCCAAGCCGGTGGCGCTGGGCGGGATGCAGGCCACGTTCACGCAGACCATGACCGGGCAGGTCGATGTCGGATGGGCGGCGGCCCCGTTCGGGCTGGACGCGCTTGCCGACGGCAAGATCCGGATTGTTGCGCGCGGGACCGACGTGGTCGCGCTGAAAGAGCGAACGGTCCGTGTCAACCTCACCAACCTGTCGGTGCTGGAGCAACGCCGCGAGGCGCTCGCGCGCTTCATGCGGGCATATTTGGAAACCATCGACTGGATGTATGCCGATCCGGCCGCGCTCAAGCTCTACGGCGAGTATTCGGGGCTTCCTGCGGCGGTCGTGCAGCAAGTGCGCGAGTTCATCCCGAAGGACACCATGGCGCCTGAGCGCGTCGTGGGCCTCGACCAGATTGTTGCCGATGCGGTCAAGCTCAAGTTCATCGCCGATCCGTTGACGCCGGTGCAACTCAAGGACTTCGTGCAAATCCCGACCCGGCAGTAGACGCGCGTTGCGTCCGCCGCGCTGTCGGGCCGGAACGGGCGCGGGCCGGCCATGACGCGAATTGCGCTCAAGCGCGATCCGGGTACACTGCGGCCGCCTGCCGGGGGGCGGGCGATCGCGGCTTCGTTTGGAAGGGGTTGGCCATGCACGTCATCTATCTGATCGGCCGGATTTTGTTTGTAGCAATGTTCCTGCTATCCGGCCTGCGCAAGCTCTTTGACCTTCCGGCGACCGCGCAACTGATTGAAGGCGGGCTGTGGGTGCCGCCGTTTCTAGCGCCCTACGTCGAGAAGGTCTCGAGCATGTCGGGAATGCCGACCCCGCAACTGGTGGCCATCGTGCTGGCGATCATCCAGATCGCCCTGGCGTTCTTCATCATCTTCAACGTGGCGTCACGCTTCGCGGCACTCGTGCTCGCGCTTTATGTGGCCGCCTCCACCGCCTACTTCTTCGACTTCACGAGCTTTAATGACCTCTGGCGCGGCCCCGGTGGCGCCGCGCTATTGAAGAACATTTCCACCATCGGAGGGCTCCTGGTGCTGTTCGTCATCGGATCGTGGGTGCCGGGCGAGGTGGAAGAGGTCGAAGAGGACTACGTCCACGAGACCCACGCCTGAAATGGTTAACGGGCGAGCTGCGACCGGCTGATCCTCAATGTCCGAACCGGAACGCCACGATCCGCGACATGCGCCAAAATGGAAATTCGATGGCGTGCGAGTGATTCCCGGGCACGCGCTCGATTCCAATACGCCGCAGACCCCGGGCATGGATCGCAAAGCTGCGATCAACGCCGCACGGGTCGGGGCGCAGAAAATCTGGGCCGGCACGGTCAACATTCATCCCAATGCGAAGACCGGCGCCCACCATCATGGTGCGCTCGAGAGCGTGATCTATGTGGTGCGCGGGCGGGCGCGCATGCGGTGGGGCGAACAGCTCGAATTCGTGGCAGAAGCTGGACCCGGCGATTTCATCTTCGTGCCGCCCTACGTGCCGCATCAGGAGATCAACGCATCACCCGACGAGGTCCTGGAATGCGTGCTGGTGCGTTCGGACAACGAAGCCGTTGTGGTTAATCTCGACATCGCGCCGGTTGAACGTCCGGAAAACGTCGCCTGGATTGATCCGATTCACAAAGGCTAGGTCCTTCGCGCATCTTCCGCCGACGTGGTTAATCCCTAGATAGGTCCGGGCAATCTGGGAGTGGAGCGATGGCTGCCGGGCAGAAGCGGCGTGTTGGTACGGTTGCGTTCGGCGTTGCGGCGCTCCTTGGATTGGCATCGCCGGGCTACACGGCTGATGAGCCCGACCTCATTTTCAAGCGCTCGACCGTGTTCAAGTGGTTGACGCCCAATGACAAGCTGGCGACCTACGGCCTCGACGACCCGGAGGTCGAGGGCGTCGCCTGCCATTTCACGGTGCCGGAGCGCGGGGGCCTCAAAGGCTGGCTCGGCGTCGCCGAAGAAGTCTCCGATATCTCGCTGGCCTGCCGTCAGATCGGGCCGATCCGCTTCAAGCAGAAGTTTGCCCAGGGCGAAGACATGTTTCGCCAGCGGCGCTCGCTGTTTTTCAAGAAGATGCAAATTGTGCGCGGTTGCGACACCAAGCGAAATGTTCTGGTCTATATGGTTTATTCTGATAAACTGATTGAAGGGTCGCCGAAGAACTCAACCTCTTCGGTGCCCATTATGCCTTGGGGCGCCGGCGATCAAATTCAGCGCTGCGCCGATTTCGTCGACAACTGAAGTGCGTGCCGGGTGGTAAGGGGAACGGCAGTGGCAATCGGGGCGTCCGACCAGACGGAGGTGGGGGTGCAAGGAGGATTGCGTGTCGATCACCCGCCGTCTCTTTTCGCCCTTCAAAAGGCAAGCTCCTAGCTCGGCTTACGTCTATATGCCTCCCAAGTATACGTGGTGGAAGGCGGTAGCCGCCTTCGCCGCTGGAGGCGTTTGCGTGTTTGCGCTGGTCCGGTCACCGGCAGCGCCCCCGGCGCCTGACGCCTCGCTCCCCGCACCGGCGGTCGCGAGCGCATCGCAGGTTGCATCCCCCCCGCAGGCGTTCTTGGCAGCGCCTGCCGAATCAGCCCCCGCGTCCTCGGAAGCCGCAACGGCGGCCGCCCAGCCGCCCGAAGCCGCACCCACGACCCCGGCCAGTACCAAGGCCGCCAAGCGGACGGCCTCCCGGTCCGCCCATCGTCAGACGGCCAGGAAATCGCACCGGTATGATTCTCCCTTCCAGTCGTTCGCGGGCAATTACAACCCGTTTGGGGGCGGCCGCGGATCAGGCCGTCGCTATGGCGGGAACTTCGGCTACGGCTACAACGCCAACTAGGTCGTCGACAGCAGGTGACCCGTCGCGCCCGGACGGGCCAGGCCACGCGTTCGCGTGAAAGTCATGTCGAGGGCACGAATTTGCCGAAAATGGCTGGCATGAGCCTACCCTGGCTAGGGGTGGTGCCATGCCAGTGGGGATCAAGCTCCAAAGGCTCATCGTGGCGTTCATTGTCGGCCTGATCGCGGTTGGCAGCGGCCTCGCGTTGACCCATTTCGGCCGCGCGCCCGATCGGGCGGTTGCGGACGTCGATAACGCCACGCCGACGGTTGGCGAAGGGCGCAACCTGACCCGGGAAATTCTGCGAACCCGCCGGGAACACGGCGAGGCGCTGGCGGAGGTCCACCCGGATCCGTCGCTGGGCGAGCGCGAGCGCATCGTGCCCCAGGAGGCAGCCCCCAAGGAAACGGCGCCCAAGGAGACGGTCGCTGCCAGGGATACGAAGGATCACCCGGCCAAGGATACTGCCGCGAAGCCGAAGCCGGCCACGGTTGCGGCGGTGGCGCTGCCGCGCAGCCGGCCGGACAGCGCAGGTGATCCGACGGCGCCCGATCAGGCGGCCGCGACTGCCGCTCAGCCCGAAGAGCCGCGCAGTTTCGGCGCGATGGTGTTCTCGACCGTGTCGGATCTGTCGGGCAAGGCCGCCAACTTGACCGGCGACACCGCCAACTTCGTGATCGAGCTGCCGGGACGGCTAATCTCCGCCGGCGGACGGCTGTTTGAGCGTCCGCAGCCGGCGCCGCCTCCCGATGCACCCCCACAAAAACGCCAAGCGCTGTAGCGGTCATTCGATGGCCGGGATCGGGGGGCGCCTTTTCGTCGCTCGCGATCCTTGATATCGGTGCCTGTTGCCGCGCTAAACGTGGAGGATGCGATGCCGGAAGTCGTTGTGTATGCAATCGAGGGGCGCTCGGTCGATCAGAAACGCGGTCTGGTGCGGGATATCACCAACGCGCTGGTGAAGAACTATGGCGTCCCGGCCGAGGCCGTCGTGGTGACGGTGGTTGAGAGCGCCAAGCACGACAAGGCCAAGGGTGGCGTGCTGTTCAGCGAGATGGGCGCGCCGCCGCAAGCCAAGGCTTCGTGACAACAGCGCTTTCATCGCCCGCGCGGGCGCGCGGCGACACGTCGGCAGCGACTTTGCTTGCGAGCGCGGTCAGTTCGCGGTCAGCGGCGCAAAGCGGACCGTCGTTTCAAAAGCGTAGCCACAAGCTTGGCAGGCCCAGAGGTGACGAATTCGGCAGTCGTCGACGTGCTCGGACCACTCCGGCATGAAGATCGTGTCGCCGCACTGTGCGCAGGTGTTGACGGGCCTCGGAACAAACTTGCGGGTGTCCTTGGTACGCAACTCCATCTCGACAGCTCCGTTTGCAATATGCTCGGGAGCCCCACCCAACAGCGCGGAGCCTAATGCGGTGGCGCGCGGTTTGAAGCAGGGTGGCTGACCTAACGATGAAAATCGTTCGTCCTCATACCTCCGTCGATCGCGTCCGCATCATCGGCGTCGTGACACGTTTCATACGGGGTCTGCGAGCCGGCCGGATGCGCGACCTGGGACTACTGCTGGTACTGCTCGCCGCCGTCGCCGGGATCGTCTTTGCAGTCGACCCGCGCCTCGACCTGCGCCTGACGTCGCTGTTCTTCGACGATGCCACCCGCAGCTTTCCGGCTGCGTCCGACCCGGTCGCGGTGTGGCTACGCAGCAAGAGCATTTGGATTTTCACGGCTTTTGTCGTGGTTGTTATCGCCATGGTCATCGCACGGCTCGTGCTGCCGTTGCCGGTATTCCCGGTTCCGGCGCGCTCGGTGGTGTTCCTCGCGCTGACGCTGGCGCTCGGCCCCGGCCTGATCGTCAACGGGGTCCTCAAGGAGCTCTGGCCGCGCCCGCGCCCTGGCGCGGTGGTGGAGTTCGGGGGCACACTCCCGTTCGTGCCCTGGTGGGATCCGCGCGGGGGGTGCGATCAGAACTGCTCGTTCGTATCCGGTGAGACATCGGACGCGACGTGGTTGGTTGCCCCGGCGCTGCTGGTGCCCGGGCCCGCGCGGGTGGTCGCGCTCGGCGCAGCTGGCATCTTCACGGTCGCGATTTCCACCCTGCGGATCGCGTTCGGCGGACACTTCACAAGCGACGTGATTTTCGCGGTCCTGGTGACGCTGGCCGTGATCTGGGTGATCTACGGTCTTGTCTTCAAGGTTGACTGGATGCGTTTGCAGACCGGGCCGCTCCCGCGGATTGTCCGCCGCGGCATAGCCTGTTGCGGCCGCGCCGAATCAAACCTCATTGCCTACGGCGACTGGACGACAGCACTGCGCTTTGGCGACCCCACGACCCGGTCGCGCCTTTGAGCGATTGATCCTACCCTCCGGGCTTCAGCAATCGGTAATCAGCGCCCGCTAGACTGCCGCGGTTCAAGGTCTGCGGCATCTGATTGCGCGATGAGCTCCGATCTTCTGCACGGCGAAGTCCTGGTTGGGTTTACGGTCAGCCTCGCCAACATCGCGATCCACGCGGTGATGATGGCGGTGCTGGTCTGGACCGCGCACCGGGCCTCCCACGTTACCCGCGACGTCCATGCCCGCGTGCGACTGGTGATCGTGATGTGGGCGACGGTCACGGTGCTGATGTTCGCGCACCTGTGCGAGGTGGTGGTGTGGGGCTTGACCTACGATCTGCTCGCTGCCGTCCCGCACGGAGAGGATGCGTTCTACTTTGCGTTCGTCAACTATACGACGCTCGGCTATGGCGACATCGTCCCGGCAACGCGCTGGCGGCTGCTCGGCCCGCTGACTGCGATGAATGGTGTCCTGCTGTTCGGATGGTCGACCGCGGTGATCTACGACATCCTGCGCACGGTCGTGAACGTCATTCCGATGACCGGTGCGGCGGTGCGGGCCGGGGTCGATCACTCATAGGCGGCCGCCGCGGACGAGGCACTCGCTAGTGCGCCCGGCGCGCGCTGTCCTCCTTGAGCGCAACGACCTTGGCGTCTGATCGTGCGCCTGCCGGTTCCAGCGGCACAACCTCGTGGAATTTTGTGTAATCGAGCACCATCCGGTCCTCGGCCCAGGACGTGATGTCGACATAGCGGTGCCGCCAGCGGATATCTTTGTAGGAATAGGCCTGCCGCGCCCACAGCTGCTGGGCCGAGCTGTCGTCGAAGCCGCTGACCGTGATTACCAATGCCGCCTCGCTCTTGCCGAGGTGATCCTCGGTGAGTCCGGAGAGCGGGCTGAATTCGTCGATTACATGAAAGAGCGTCCAGCTGAACACGAACACTGGATTCTCCCGGCGCTGAAGCGTCAACTCGTAGTATCGCCGCAACACCTGGCCTTCGGGTGTGGTTTCGGCGCGGATCAGCCACAGCTTCGCATTGGCGCCCGAGATCGTATTGTGACGCGCGTTGGCGACACGAATCATCAACGTAGGTCGGCCTTCGTGCAATGCCACAACGGCCTGTTGGGCGAATACGAAGCGCGCCTTGGGGCGCGAGAAGCGCGCGAACACGAGGCCCGTCATCACCGCCAGGAACGACATGCCGGTGAAGATTTCGACAGTCGCGACGATGTGTCCGTAGTTGGTTGCCGGATGCATGTCGCCGTAGCCGACCGTCGCCAAGGTCTCGATCGAGAAAAAGAAGAACTCGAGAAAGCTCTCGGAACGCACGTTGGCGACCGGCTTGTCGCCCATGAAATAGAGGGTGGCGTAGACCGAATTGAGCACAACAAACACGAGCCCGGCCCAGGCGAAAAATGCCGGCCACGAGACCGCCATGGCATGGTGATAGAGGTCGGTCCACAAGCCGGTCGAAAGCCCGCGGGTTTCCACCTCGCGATTGGCGACCTTCACGACTTGGGATCGGGTCTGCCGTGACAGGCGTTCGAACACGCGCATGAAATTCCCACGCAGATAATCTGGTGAGCATTTAGGTACGCGGTTGGAAATTACCAGCCGCGCGAGACCCAGGAAATGTGTTTCGACCTACCAACTCCGCACGGTAGGATTGGGCGCAGCGAGTAAATTCCCGGCCACAATCTCCACATCATCCGGGGCGGCAAACCAAGCATCAACGCACATGGACCAGACGCCGCAGGCGATCGCGGCCGACTACACGGCCCGATGGGAACAGGCGTGGAATGCGCACGGCGCTGGCGCGACCGCGCAGTTATACGCGCCCGACAGCGTTCTGGTCGGGGGCGCGCTCGCCGTCGGGAGAGCCGAGATCGAGCGGGCGCTCTCGTTTATTTTTAGCCAGGGCTGGCAGCGAATCAGCATCAAGGTCGTGAACGCGCGCACGGTCGGCGGCTTGGTGCTGGTTGTCAGCGAATTTGCGGCAACGGGCTCCGGGCCGGCCGCCGGTAAGATTCTGCATGGCAGATCCAGCCACGTGCTTGCCCGTGTAGACGACACCTGGCTCTCCGCCATGCACACCGCAATCAATGGCGCTCCAACGTCGGCCGCGACCTGATTGCCTGGCGGAACTAACGATTTTGCCGACAGAATCTCCGGTCTATGCGCCGCCCCCTCGGCTTGGCACGCAGGAGAACATATGGCAAACTCAGACATTGGGCAGTGGGGGTTTTAGCCGTTGTTGATGAGTCGTTCGCAGCCGGGTCGCAAGGGCGAGGCGATGGCAGGGCGTTCCTTCAGGATTGTGCTGATCAAACCGTCGCATTACGACGCGGACGGTTACGTCATCCAGTGGCATCGCTCGATGATCCCATCGACGAGCCTGTCGACCATTTACGGGCTGCTGGCCGATTGCAACGAGGCCAAAATTCTGGGGCCCGATGTTGAATTTGAAATTGAGGCCTACGACGAAACCAACGTTGTCGTCGACGTCAACGGTGCGATCGCGCGCATGCGCGCTGCCGGCGCGGGTTTTGTCGGCCTCGTCGGCGTTCAGTCCAACCAGTTCCCGCGCGCGCTCGATCTCGGCCGCCAGTTCCGGGCCGCCGGTCTGCCGGTCATCATCGGCGGTTTTCACGTCAGCGGCTGCATCTCGATGCTTCCCGACATGCCGGTGGACCTCAAAGAAGCGCTCGATCTCGGCATCTCGCTCTACGCCGGCGAGGCCGAGGGCCGCATGGAAGAGCTCGTGCGCGACGTCGACGCCGGCACGCTCAAGCCGGTCTACAATTATTTGCACGACCTCCCGGACATGGGCCTGGCCTCCCAGCGCGCGCTGCCGCGCCCGGTCACTTCGCGCATCGCCGGCCACTACGCCGGCTTCGACGCCGGTCGCGGCTGTCCATTCCAATGCAGCTTCTGCACCATCATCAACGTGCAAGGCCGCAAGTCGCGCTATCGCTCCGCCGACGAGGTCGAGGCGCTGGTGCGCGACAACGCCCGCCAGGGCGTGACGCGGTTCTTCGTCACCGACGACAATTTCGCGCGCAACAAGAACTGGGAAGCGATCCTCGACCGGCTGATCAAGCTGCGCGAGCAGGACGGCTTCAAGATCAAGCTGATCATCCAGGTCGACACGCTCTGCCACAAGATTCCCGGCTTCATCGAGAAGGCGGCGCGCGCCGGCTGCAACTGCGTATTCATCGGGCTCGAGAACATCAATCCCGAATCGCTGATGGGCGCCAAGAAGCGGCAGAACAAGATCTGGGAATACCGGGAAATGCTGCTGGCCTGGCGCAATGCCAAGGTGATCACCTGGGCCGGCTACATTCTCGGTTTTCCAAATGACACGCCGGAGGCGATCGCGCGCGATATCGAGATCATCAAGAAAGAACTGCCCATCGACATTCTTGAGTTCTTCTGCCTGACCCCTCTACCCGGCTCGGAAGATCACAAGAACTTGTATCTGCGTGGGGTTCCGATGGAACCCGACATGAACAAGTACGACCTCGAGCACGTCTGCACGGCGCATTCGATCATGTCGAAGGCGACCTGGGAGCAGGTCTATCGCGACGCCTGGACGCGCTACTACACCGACGAACATGTCGAGACCATCATGCGGC
>JBPYFJ010000032.1:0-2855 GCA_051985675.1 Xanthobacteraceae bacterium
CTGTCGCCGTGCTTGAGCGTGCGGCGCGCCCGCGTCAGCGGAGCCCGCGCCGCGATGTAGAATTGATCCGCCTCGGCTTCCGCCTGCGGCACGATGCCGGACTTGATGGCCGCTTTCGCTGGCATGAAGTTCCCTCTTCCCTCGCACTAGCCGCCTTATCGCCCCGCGGTGTCGGGCGTCCATGCGACCAGATGGCCGCGAGCCTCGCGGCCGCCCCGACCGAACTGTGGAACGATGCCCGTGCTTGGGCTTTAGGCCGCCCGCGACGTTTGGCGCGCCGCTTCGCGCGAACCCAAATCCCGGTAGAGATCGTCGCGCCGGATCAGCTTATTGGCGTGGTCGTCCTGCGCCACTCGTCCGCCGCGCAGCACCACCACGCGGTCGAAGTTACGCAGAGTCGACAGGCGGTGCGCAATGGCAATCACGGTGCGGCCCCGCATGAGCTCGTCGAGCGCGGCGCGCACCGCGTCCTCCGATTCGCTGTCGAGGGAGGAAGTCGCCTCGTCGAGCAGCAGGATCGGCGCATCCTTGAGGAAGGCGCGCGCGATCGCGATGAGCTGGCGCTGGCCGCCCGAGAATTTCACGCCGCGATCGCCCACGATCGTGTTGAAGCCGTCCGGCAGCGCCTCGATGAAGCCGACGCAATGGGCGGCCATGGCGGCGGCGCGGACCTCGTCGTCCGAGGCGCCTTGGCGTCCGTAGCGGATATTCTCCAGGATCGTTCGGTGGAACAGCGAAATGTCCTGCGGCACGACCGCGATGGCTTGGCTCAGGCTCTCCTGGGTCACGCGCGCTATGTCCTGGCCGTCGATCATGATGCGGCCGCCCTGGACGTCATAGAGGCGTTGCACCAGAGCAAACAGCGTTGATTTCCCGCAGCCCGAGCGGCCCACCAGACCGACCCGCTGGCCGGGCTCGATTTTGAGTTTGAAGTCCTCGAAGACCCGGCGCCCGTCCGGATAGCTGAAACGCACGTTCTCGAACTCGACGCGGGCGCCGGCGCGCCGCAGCGGCTCCGCCTCGGGATGATCCTGCATGTCGTGCGGCACCAGCAGCGTCTGCAGCGCCTCCGAGAGACGCGCGAGGTGCTGGGTCACGTCGACGAGGGCGACGGCGAGATCGCGGGTCGCGTGCAGGATGCCGAGGCCCAGTGTGCACACCAGAACGACCTGGCCGGTGGTCGCCGCGCCGCGCTGCCACAATCCGATCGCCCACGCGAGCAGGCCGATGGTCAGAACGATCGTTGTGACCGCGTGCAGGAGTCGCACCTTTTCCAGATAAAGCAGGCTGCTGCGGCGCGCCTGCATCTCGCGATTGACCGTCGCGTCGAAACGGCGGAACTCGTGGCGGCGTCCGCCGAACGCGCGCACCAAGGGCATGTTGCCGACAACGTCGATCATTTCGCCGTCGACCGCCGCGGCGCGGTCTGCGAACGCGTGATGCAGCGGCTTTCCGGCGGCCGCCAGACGGAACATGGCAACGACGAGGATCGCGGCCAGCACCGCAAGTCCGGCCGCCATCGGTACGCTGACCGTGGCGATGAGCGCGATCGAGCCGAGCGTCGCCACGCATGGCGGCGCGACGTTCCACACGAACATGTTCTCGGTCGTGAATACCGCGTTCGATGTCGCGGTGATGCGGCTCGTCAGCATGCCGGGCAGCCGGTCGGCGAAATAGCGTGACGAATGCCCGGTTAAATGGCGAAACAAATCGTTACGCAGGTCGCCGGTGACGGCGACGAATGCGTAGCTCGCAATGTAGCTGGCGACGCGCCACAAAAGGTTATCGGAGGCGACCAGCGAAACCAGAATCCAGAAGGCGATCCATGCCTGTGCGGGGTCCTGTCTGCCTGCGGCAGAGAGCGCATCGACCAGCAGCCGAACGCCATATTGCGTGCCGACCGAGCAGCACACCGCGGCGAGAACGGCGGCGGCGACCAAGGCGTGCGAGATCGGCCGCATCCGCACGTAGTGAGCGAAGAAGGCGAACGGCCGGTCGGCAAAGCGCGACAGATTGCCCACTGTTTTGGCACTCCCCGATTGAAGGTAAGCCCCTTGGTGGCGCTCCCACTCCGTGCCTTCTCACTCCGGCCACGCAATTAAACGCGGAATCTCTCAATTGGTTGCCGTGGAACCTTTGGCAGGGCTGGCATGTTGTCGGCGCGGGGGCGGTCCCCATCGCTTTGCATAGATCGTCCGGCGTCAACGCTTGCGCCGGGCTTCGACAGGAGGCCGTGAATGCGCATTGCCCAGATCGCGCCTTTGACCGAGGCGATTCCGCCGAAGCTCTACGGAGGTACCGAACGGGTAGTGCATTGGCTGACCGAGGAACTCGTTGCTCTCGGGCACGATGTCACGCTGTTCGCGAGCGGGGATTCGATCACGTCGGCCAAGCTCGAGCCGATGTGGGATCAATCCCTCCGACTGAGCGGCGCGGTGCGCGATCCAAATGCGTTGCACATGCTCATGCTCGAGCAGGTGCGCCGCAGGAACGAGGAGTTCGACGTCCTGCATTTTCACCTCGACTACTACCCGTTCTCCCTGTTTTCGCGCCAGTCGACGCCGTTCCTGACCACGCTTCACGGGCGCCTTGATCTGCCCGAGCATCAACCGGTCTTCACCACGTTCAGCTCGATCCCGGTCGTCTCCATCTCGAATGCGCAGCGCCGTCCGGTCCCGCAGGCCGGGTGGGTGCGCACGATCTATCACGGGGTTCCCGAGGATTTGTTGCGGCCGCAACCGGTGGAGCCGAGCTATCTCGCGTTCCTCGGCCGCATCGCGCCGGAAAAAGGAGTCGATCAGGCGATCAGGATCGCCGGCCGCTCCGGGATTCCGATCAAGATCGCGGCGAAGGTC
>JBPYFJ010000033.1:0-5259 GCA_051985675.1 Xanthobacteraceae bacterium
ATGCGCACCGCATTTCGGCTGGCCTCGCATTCTCGGCACGACAGTCCAGCTCCGCTGCGCGGCCGCTGGCCTTCGGGCTCTACGCTGCGACCGCGGTGGTCGCATGTCATTGCGATCGCGCTGATTGCGATCATCATCGTTCCCGTCGGCTACATCGCCTACTGCATGGCCACTTTGCCCGTCGGCGGAGGATTGGTGGTAGAACCGACGCCGAGCGCGCTCGTGGTCGAAGCAGCCGACGGCCAAGTCTTCGCCACCCGCGGCGTTTTCAAGGGCGACAAACTGTCGCCGCAGGATGTGCCGGCGAACGTATCGCGCGCAATCATTGCGATCGAGGACCGGCATTTTTACGAGCACGGCGGGTTCTATCTACCCTCCCTGCTGCGCGCGGCGATTCGCAACGCTCGTTCGGGCAGCGCGCGCGAAGGCGGAAGCACGATCACCCAGCAGCTCGCGCGCATGACGTATCTCTCGCCGGAGCGCAGCATCAAGCGCAAGGTGCAGGAGGCGATCCTGGCGTTGTGGATGGAGCGCCGGCTCGGAAAGGAAGAGATCCTATCGCGTTACCTCAACACCGCCTATTTCGGCGCCGGCGTTTATGGCGTGGATGCCGCGGCGAAACGCTACTTCGGCAAGCCCGCGAAGGAGCTATCGCTGAGCGAGGCGGCGATGCTGGCAGGACTGGTGCGCGCGCCGTCGGCGCTCGCTCCCACCCGCAATCTCGAGGGCGCACGCCAGCGCGCGACGCTGGTGCTCAAAGCGATGGTCGAGACCGGCGCGATCTCACCGCAACAGGCCGATGCCGCGCGCAGGGAGCCCGCCACGCTACGGGTGCCCCCGGAGAATCCGCCGGGAACAAATTACTTCGTCGATATGCTCGGTGGCGACGTGAAGCATCTCGTCGGCTCGGCATCCTCCGACCTGACCGTGCGCTCCACGCTCGATCTCGATCTGCAGAGCATCGCCGAAAAAGTGGTCGCACGTCGGCTCAGGGCGGAAGGGCACGCCAAACGAGTCGGCCAGGCGGCCCTTCTGGCGATGGCGCCGGACGGCGCCATCCTCGCAATGGTGGGCGGGCGCGACTACAACGAAAACCAATTCAATCGCGTCACCCAGGCGAAACGGCAGCCTGGCTCGCTGTTCAAGGTCTTTGATTACCTCGCCGCTTTCGAAAAGGGCCTCGACCCGCAGGCGACGGCGATCGATCGACCGGTGCAGATCGGAAATTGGGAGCCGGAAAACTACGGCGGGCGCTTCCGCGGGCCGGTCACGCTGCGTACGGCCTTCGCCAACTCGATCAATTCAGTGGCGGTTCAGATCGCCGATGCGGTCGGGATTCAAGCCGTGATCGACACCGCGCGTAAGCTCGGCGTGCAATCCCCACTGCCTGCCGTGCCGAGCCTGGCGCTCGGCGCGGGTGAAGTCACGCTATTGGAAATGACACGCGCGTTCGCCGCGATTGCGGCCGACGCGGAAAGCATCGAGCCCTACGGGATCAGTGCCGTTCGCAACGGCGAGCGCGTTCTGTTCAACCGGCAAAAGGCGCAGCTCCGGCCGGCAAGCAATCCGGCCGCCCGCGCGGGAATTCACGATCTCCTTGCGAGCGTCGTGCGCGAGGGCACCGGCCGCGCGGCCAGGATCAACGGCCCGGCGGAAGGTAAGACCGGCACGAGCCAGAGTTACAAGGACGCTTGGTTCATCGGATTCACCAACGATATCGTCGTCGGCGTGTGGGTCGGCAATGACGACAATCGCCCGACAAGGGGCGTGACCGGTGGAGATCTGCCGGCGCGTATTTGGCGCGACTTCGTCACGCAATCCGCCGCCGTTCGGACCAAGATCGTTCGGTCGCAGCCGCGGATGACCGCGCTCGCCGCCGTGGAGGCGGGGGATGCGAAGCCCGCGGCGAACGCGTCGGTCCTCCGCGGCGTGCCGATCGTGCAAAATACCGGGATGTTGGAAATCCAGGGGCGCGTGGTGCGGCTGTTCGGCGTGGAGGGCGTTCGCGGCCGCGCGACGCGTGAATTCAGGCGCTATGTCGGAAACCGCGAAGTGGCGTGCGAGCCGATCGGCAGCGGGAACGAGTATCGCTGTCGGGTTGACGATCAGGACCTCTCGCGCGTGGTGCTGTTCAACGGCGGCGGCCGCGCGAGCGGCAATGCGACGCCGGAGCTGCGGGCGCTCGAACAGCAGGCGCGATCAAGCCGAGTCGGTATCTGGGCCGGAACGGAGAGGGATGACGACTAGGCCTATTCCCCGTCACTTGCACTGCTGAACGCTCACCCCGGGGAAACTCGGCTCGGCCGGTTCCGCAATTTCGACGGTGCTGACGTTCGCGAAGATGTTCTGTGCAAGGTCGTTGGGCACGTCGTGCGTCAGCGGCGTCAGCGCCTGATCCTTGTCGGCGCACTTGACCGAAATGCCGAAGCTCCACGAGTGCAGCGACGCGCCGCCTTTGGCACGAACGATGGCGTTCAACTTTGCCTCCTCCAAGGTGGAATAGCCGAGCGAGGAGATGTTGCCGGTGAACGTCATCTTCACTTGCCCGCCGCTTTCGCTGCGGAGAAACGCGACCGCCATATTCGTGACCTTAAAGCGCGCCTCATTGGGCTTGTCTTTGGGGTGCCAGACCAGTTCCTGCCCCTTCTGCACGCTTTCCTTGAGGCTTCCGCTGTTCGGATTCATGTCGAAGACGGCGGGCCGGTCGAGCCGCACGAACTCACCGTTCTGTGGCCTGCTCGTCTGCGCTTGCGCCGCCGACGCCGCGGCGCAACTCGCGAGGAGCATGAGCGCCGCGCGGCGGGTCGCGTTGATTGTCATTTTAACTCTCCGGCTCGCCGAGCGAGGCGCCGATTCCAGCGTTTATTGCAGATAACCTGCACTCTTCCCCTTTGAGGGGCAATAGGCTCGCCAACGCGCGGCGCGGCGAAATGTTCCCGACCCGGTTAATGCGTCGTGAACCGACCAATGACGTTGGGAGCCGCGGTGAGCAAAGAGAGACTCGGCAAAACGATCTCACGAGGTCCGTTTAGCTGAGAACAAGAAACGCAAGTCCGAGGACGAGGCTGCCGCGAGGATGGCTGCCGCGTCTGACGTGGGGCGCCCTGAGACCGGATCCGCTCGATATCCCCGGCTGCAAATTCCAATGCCTTGCCGGCCGCGCGGGAATAGCAATCGTCCACGTAAGCTCAATCTCCGAAACGTCTGGGCCGGGCTACGGCTCGGCAGGAGACCTCCCCATGAGAGAGATGGCGAGATCGACGCGAGAGATTGAGAGCGCGCCGGGGGAATGCAGCATCTGCGCGTCATATGATCCGCGCGTGGCTTTTCGATGGGCGGAACCCGCGAGGCGCAGCCCGTGAAAGAGAGCACGTCGCGTCCGTGGCGAGGCCACACGAGGGGGCCAGCGACGCTTTTCCGCCGCGATCGTGGCACCTGCGCATCAGCGCCCGTCGCCCCATCGTGGCGAATTAACGGCATCGATATCCGACTGCCGCAAGCCACGATCAGCGCGTTTGGCGGGCTTTTCCGGCGCGCGCGGCGGCAAGCTCGCGCACCGCCGCGTAAACGCGCAGTAAACGCTACCCTACCAATCCGTAAGTTGTGGGATGCCGCTTTTGTACCGATATTTTCGCGTAGCGACACATTATTCATGGGGTGTTGGATCGCGAGGTGAAAATCGTGATGCCAGAGGGGAAAACTGGAGCGTCACGCGGTCGCCGTATCGTCCTGATGACAATCCTTGTCGCAGCCCTCGCCGGGGGCGGCGCAGCCTATTGGCACTGGGGGAAGGAGTCGCAAGGAGCGCAGGCGGCGCGCCTTCCCGCACGTGCCAAGGTGTCGGTGAGCGTCGCGATTGTCGGCCGACAGGATGTTCCGATCTATTTGAAGGGACTTGGGACGGTGCAGGCGTCTTACACCGTCGGCATCCACTCCCAGGTCGACGGCAAGCTGCAAGAGGTCCTGTTCAAGGAAGGCCAGGAGGTCAAGAAGGGCGACGTGCTGGCGCTGATCGACCCGCGCCTCTACCAGGCCGCGCTCGACAATGCCAAGGCCAAAAAGGCGCAGGACGAGGCGCAATACACCTCCGCCAGCAAGGACCTCGAGCGTTCCAAGACGCTGGTGAAATCGAACATCACCTCGCAACAGATCGTCGATCAGCAGCAGGGCAAGGTCGACCAGCTCAAGGCCTTGATCGAGGCCGACGAGGCGATGATCCAGACCGCGCAGACCAATCTCGAATACACCACCATCACCGCGCCGAACGACGGCCGCATCGGCGTACGTCTGGTCGATCCCGGAAATATCGTGCACGCCAACGACCAGGGCGCGCTCGCGACGCTGGTGCTCACGCGACCGTCCGCGGTCATGTTCACCTTGCCGGCCCGCACGCTGGACGACGTTCGCGACGCCATAGCGCGTGGTCCGGTCGAGGTCACCGCCTTCGATCAAGACAATCGCCGCGAGCTTGCCACCGGAAGCCTGCTCTTGGTCGACAACATCATCGATCAGACCACCGCGACCATCCGGCTCAAGGCGATGTTCCCCAACAAGGACGACAAGCTGTGGCCCGGCGAGTTCGTCAACGCCCGCCTGCTGCTTGAAATTCGCAAAGATGCGGTCGTGGTTCCCTCGGCCTCCATCCAGCGCGGACAAGATGGTCTGTTCGTCTGGATCGTCAACGCCAGCGGCCTGGCGGAGCCGCACCCGATCGAGGTCGGTCCGGCCTACGGCAAGGTGACGATCGTCACCTCGGGCCTAGCCGGCGGTGAACGCATCGTGACCGACGGTTACTACAAGCTTCAGCGCAACGCGCCGGTGACCTACACCGCGGCGCCGGTCGCGGGATCGGCGGGCAACTCGTGAACATCTCCGAACCATTCATTCGCCGGCCGGTCGCAACCTCGCTGCTGATGGCGGCGCTGGCGTTCGTCGGCGTGGTCGCCTACCCCTTCCTGCCGGTCGCGCCACTGCCGCAGGTGGATTTTCCCACCATTCAAGTCACCGCGACGTTTCAGGGCGCGAGCGCGGAGACCATGGCCTCCTCGGTCTCCGCGCCGCTTGAGCGGCAATTGGCGCAGATTCCCGGCGTCACCCAGTTGACCTCGACCAGCGCGCTCGGCGCCACGACGATCGTCATTCAATTCGACCTCAACCGCAACATCGACTCGGCGGGACAGGACGTGCAGGCGGCGATCACCGCCGCGAGCAAGACCCTGCCGCAATCGATGACCACGCCGCCGAGCTATAAGAAAGTCA
>JBPYFJ010000034.1:0-8098 GCA_051985675.1 Xanthobacteraceae bacterium
TGCTTCGCCGTTATGGGGATACGAACGATTGCGTTGGCAGGGTTAAGCGACCGTTAACCGCGGCTGTGCGCGGCGCCGGTCATCGGGCAATCCGCCGATTTTTTGTGATGAAAACGGCTGCGGCCTAGGTCTGCGGGCCGGACAGCGTGATTTCCTGCTCGGCGCGGAAGACGTTGGAATAGAGATTTGCGATCCACTGCCGTCCGCTGGAGGTGTTGTTGAGGTGGCGGATCGCCCCTTCGATATGCGGCGACACGCTGTTCCAGTAGAATTGCGGATAGCGTTCGACGATGTCGGCGGGCGACTCGTAGCCGAGCTGGCGGTTCATGCCCACTTCCTCGAACTCGTAAAACAGCGCATTGGCTTTCCTGATGTAGTTGGGGTCGCCGAGCTGTCCGATGAAATCGGCGGCGCGCACGATGGCTGCTTCCACGCCATGGTTCTGGTCCGCGCCCGGGGGAAACCGCGTGCCTTCGATGGCGCTGACGATGCGCTGCTTATCGAGCGGAAAATCGTCGGGCAGTCGCTGCATGATGTAAAGCTTGGAGCGGTCGACATGATAGGGCATCAGGCTCGCATCCGATGACCCGCGGGGCAGGGTCACCTTGTTGCCGGCGGCGTCGATGACAAAGCCGTCCTCGTCGTCGCCTTCGAGGGCGCCGCGCACATAGCCGATGTCGTGGACCAGACAGGCGACGATGACATGGGCGTAGTCGGACGGGGTGATGTGGTTGTGCACGTAGCGGCCGCGCATGATGTCGTGTCCGGCCAATGTCACGAGTAACGTATGTTCGGCATTGTGGTAGAGCGCGTCGCTGTTGCCGATACATTCCATGGCAATCCGCGCCGCGCCCGGCACGATGTCGATCAGAGCCGTCTGCGACCCGCCGAACCTGTTTCGCATGTACGAGCCGAGGAATTCCGCCAGGGCGTCGGACGCGAGTTCAGGCAGAGTCATCATGGTTGCGCCCCGACCTTGGCAATCGTCCCAAGCGCGATTGCCCATAGTTTCACTCCCCGATCGGACCAGCATAGCGCATCGGACGCCGGTCGACCACACGCCTAGGGTCGCTTCCGCTTTATTGAATTACCGCCGGTGATCGGCAGGCGAGCAGGCAGCGATCTGGGGGCCGCGTGTTACCTTGCCTTCCGCGCGCGTGCGCTGCGATGTGGCCGGTAAAAGCTAAATTTCGAGACACTGGGCTAAGCCGCGCTTTACGCGACGGCCCTATATCTGCAGGGGCAATACCAGCAAAAAACCGGCGCAGTGCAACGACGGAAGGTCGTCATGACCGTTCAGGATCGAAAGAGAGTGCAGCGCGAGCCCCGCCGCCAGCTCAATGGCCGTGCCGCGCGGATGATGGTCGGTGGGATGGACGAGCTTGATTGTTCCGTCCTCGACGTGGCGCCGGGCGGCGCCAAGATCGTCACCGAGGCCGAGATCGACGTTGGCGACAGGTTCGTCATCGCCCTCGTGCCGACGCATCCGAAACGCCAGCAGTGCGAGGTGGTCTGGCGACGCGGCAACACGTTCGGGGTCAAGTTCGTGGCCTGAGCTGCCGTCCGGACCTTTTACGGGAGCGGTATCGAGCCCGTCGTGGCCTCCTGCGCGACGGCCGGACGCTGGCCAGCCCCGGCAAGCGCCGGCGCGCGACCTTCGAAGCGGCGCTGGTAGACCGAAAGATTCTCCATCACACGCTGGACGTAGTTACGCGTCTCCGCAAACGGGATGCGCTCGGCCCAATCGACTGGATCCACGTCGGGCGCGCGCGGGTCGCCATAGGCCTTGACCCAGTCGCGCACGCGGCCACGCCCGGCATTGTAGCCGGCGAAGGTCATGATGTACGACCCCTTGTACTCCGAGAGCAGCGCGCTGAGCTCGGCCGCGCCCATCTGCGTATTGTAGACGGGATCGGAGACCATCCTGTCCCAATCGTATTCGACGCCGAACCGTTTCGCGGTGTCGCGACCGGCTTCCGGCGTCACCTGCATCAACCCGACCGCGCTGGCGGAGGATCGATCGCGCTGGTTGAAGGCGCTTTCGGTGCGGGCGACCGAATAGATGATGCTGAGGTCGATCGGAGTGCCGAATTGATTGTGTTTGGGAATGCCGATGGTCGGAAAGGCGTAATGGTCGACCGCCAGCCCGCGCGCGAGCGCCGCCTTGCCGAGCTCGAGCATGCCACGTGCGTCGTTGTTGCGTCCGGCGACTTCGGCAACCGCCGAAAGCGTCGCCACGTCCGAGCTCTCGCTGCCGAGATCGGCGGCAAAGGCGACGGCCACCTCGGGTTCGCCGATCGCGTACAGCATCTCGGCGGCGCGCACGATCTCGTCCTTGAGCGGACCGCCCTTGGCCGCATCGCCCTGCGGCGGAGCGCGCAGATCGAGGTGATCCAGGCCGAGCCTGGCGCGCGCGAGCTGCCCGTAATAGGCCGTGCAATGTCGAGAAGCAGCCTCGTAATAGGCGCGTGCGGAGTCCTTTTCCCCCAACGCTTCCAGCGCGCGGCCGCGCCAGTAATTGGCGCGCGCGAGCGTGGTCGGAACGACGCTGCCGTCGTCGATATGGGCGAAATGCTTCAGCGCGGTCCTCGCATCATCGAGATAGCGCAGCGCAATCCAGCCTGGCATGAAATTGGCTTCGGATCGATAATTCTCGCTGGCCGGCGCGGCGGCGGCCCGCACGACCTCGTAGGCGTTCTGATAGTCGCGCTGGTCGAGCAGCTTGCGGGCGAGCACGCGCCGCACGCGCCACCATTCGTCGGTGTCCTGCTGCGCCATGGTGTCCGACCGCGCCGCCTGGATCGCGCGACTGGCCTCCGCGATTCTGTCCTTGCGCATCAGCCACTGCACGCGGCACAGCACATAACCGAGGTCCGAGCGCGCATCCGATGCAACCGAGTCCAGCCGGTCGGAGGCCTTGTCGTCGCTGCCCCTGACCGCGCTGCAAGCCTTGACGATCGAGACCGCATCATCGTCGATGTGACGTGCGGCGCGCATTGCGGCCGACATGTCCTTTGCCCCGATCATCTTGTCCATGCGTGCGCGATAGTCTTCGCGGGCGAACACGTCGCGAAATACCTCGAGCACATCCGTCTCGGCGCGTTCCGACAATTCCTCCGAGCGAAATGCCGCCTGCGCCAGGCGCTGACCTCCATCGCGATCGCCCTCTCCGAACAGGGCGCGCGCCAGCGCGAAACGGCCTTTTGCGGTCAACGGCTGATCGGAGGTAAAGGCGTGAACGGTCGCTGCGTCGCTCTTCTCCTGCCACAGGTGCGCCTCGGCGCGCCGGCGCAGCAATATGGTGCCGGGCCATTCGGGATAGTTGGAGATGAACGCCGCATAGCGATCGAAATGAGCGAGCGAATCCGGATGGCGCAGAATGAACCATTCGGCGAGCTTTTGCGCGGCTGGGTCGTTGATGGCCTTTGCCGCGTCGGTCGCGTCGCTGGTCTTGGCATGGCGCGCCAGATCGATCACGTCCTTGACGACGGCCGCATCCCCGGTGAGCTTCGGCGCCTCCTTCTCGACGGATTTTTCGTCCTCATGTGCTTTCTTGTGGCGCTTCGACGAATGTTCGGCGTGCCGGCTCTTCTTTCCGTCCTTCTTGGCTTCCTTGCCGTGCTTGACCTCCTTCTTCGAAGGTTCGTGGCGCGCGGAACGCTCCGCCGCCGACTTCTTTTCGTGCGGGTTCTCCTTGTGGCGGGCGGCAAGCGCGTGTCCTGTGGTGCAGGCGAGAGCCGCCAGCACCAACAGCCAAGGCAACGGCCGGAACGGATAAGTCATTCCGTGTCCCCCTCTAAGTCACCGGTCCGAACCTGTTCGATCGCGCGGGTGTTCGTCAGGCGAAAGCTGTACACACGGTAGTCATGGCGTCGATTCGCAACTGTCGCGCCTGGGCAACAGCATGTGCAAATCATACGGCAGAATTGGGAACAATCTTGGAGGAATTGAGTCCGAATTGGCGAGCAGACCCGTATCTTTGCGGGGCGGAGCCTGTCAAGCGAACCGATGCGCAAGCAGCCTGAATTCCAGGTCTTCGATCTGTTGCGCCAGCCGCTCGAGAGTCAACGCATCCGTCGGCTCCAGCGCGCGCCTGCGAGCCTGGGCCAGGTTGCGTTCGAGCTCGTTGCGCTCGCGGCGGGTCATCTCCAAAGGTCTCCAGCGAGAGTATCGTGTACGATAGCCGCGGCCCCCTCGCGCGTACGTGATCCCGCTCACATGCTGGGGTGAACTGGCTATTCCTGCGCCCATTCGCCGACCACGCGATGCACCTCAAAGAGATGCTCCCTGAGCTGCTCGAGCGCGAAGCCAAGCGCGAAAAACCGTTCCGCGGCCTCGCTCGGCATGTCGTGCGTCAACCGCTCGCGACGCACCGCGCCGAACTCCTCGATGTAAATTTTGAACGCGCTCTCGACGGCGTCGAGCGGCGGCGGCGGCTTTCTTTGACGCAGCGCCGCGCCGCTTGCACGCAGATAATCGCTTCCAACGGTCTCGATCTTCCTGAGCGGCGGTGTCAGGCGCGATGCGACCTCGATCGGAAGCTCGCAACCGACTGCGCGGCTGAGCATGACGATGTCGTGGCGCAATCGCAGCAGGGTCCGCAGCAGCGGTCCGGTGTCGGGACCGGAGGTGAGGCGCGCGTTGCGTTCATGCTCCGCCTCGGCGCCGGTCGCATTGAGTCGCGTCAGAGCGGCCGCGATCCCGTCGTGAATGCGGCGGCGATCGGCCTGATCGAGCTCGCGCGTGTGGTCCTCCAGAAACTTCGATAGCGCCTCCGCCAGTAGCTCGAGCATGTCGGCTGCGGCCGCGATGGTGATCGTGTGAGCGCGGGAGGGAAACAGCAGGAAGGAGACGACGAAGCCGACGGCGCCGCCGACGCTCACCTCCAGCACACGGTCCATGGCCGAAGCCGCCGGGCTGACATGCTGCATGCTCGGCACCAGCAGCACGATAATCGCGGTTATCGGCAGCACATTGAAATTGGCGCGAAAGGACGCAATGAAGGCGAGCGGCGCGACCGCAAGCGCGAGCACTAAGAGCAGCGCCCATTCGCTTTCGTGCGGAATGAGGATCGCCAGCGCCCCGCCATAGGCGACGCCTCCGAACGTGCCGATGAGATAGGCGCTCGCGACCTTGATCGATCGTCCGAGGCTCATCTGTGTCACGATCAGCGAGGTCAGCACCGCCCAGAGCGGCAAATGCAGGTGCAGGATCTGCGCCAGCACAAACGCCAGCAGCGCCGCGACCGTGACCCGCAAGGCGAGGATCAGTTGCAGCCGATAACGGCGGATTTGATCGCGGGCTTGCGTCAGCAGTCCAGCTGCCAAGCTTTCGTTTGCTTCATCCGACATGCGGCCGGCATCCCGAGGGGCAGGGTTGCAGGTTTAAGCCGCTCGTCGGGCAAAGACAACGTGGCGGCGCAAGATGTTCAGCGCTGGTTCGGCTACCGCTCTTCGTGGTCGGGATGGACCCATGGATAGGGCGTGATCTCGCGCTCGGCGCTGAGACGGATCATGTGCACGGGCGGAGCGTGACGGCCCTTGCGGCAGGCGCGGCATTTCAGCGAGGCCTCGAGCTTCCAGAGCGGCGTCTCGCGCGGACGACGGATCGCCTCCAGCGGCAGGCTTGCCCGCGTATTGCAGCGGTTGCATTCGACCTCGAGCCAGGAGAGCCCGCCATTGAGACATTGCGCAATCGTCGGCGAGGGTTGGGCAGGGCCGCCACAACCCTCCATCCGGATCGACCAGGCTTCGGCTTCCGCGCGGTCGGCCTTGCGGATCGCCTCCGTGGCGGCTTTGCGGGCGCGCTCGGCACGGATCGTCGCGCCGACGATCCGGCCGCCGAAAGCCCGTTCGCGGGATCGTGCGTTCATGATGGCCGATTACAGCGCCGCTTTTCGCCCGATGCAACGCCCCTAGGATTAGAGCCAGGGCGAGGCCGGTCACACTACCGCTGACACGTCGATCAAATCACGCCCGCAAGCAAAGAAGCTAACCCAAAAGCACCGCATCGGCGCCGTTGACGGCATCGGCAGCATCGGTGACGGTCTTCTCCAGGGACGTCGCCTGCACGGTGATGTTCTCGGCAAAGAAACGCGCCAGCGTCACATAGCGTTCGCCATCGCCGGCCTTGCGTGCGGCGAGCGCCTCGTTCGCCAGCATGCAGCCGCCGAGCGTCGAGCCGAACAGGCGCAGGTATGGGGTCGCGCCGGCGAGCGCGTCGTTCGGCCGAGAGCTGACGCGCTCGAGCAGCCAGCGGCTGCTGCGCTCCAGCGCCGCCAGCGCCTCCCGAAGCTTCGCTCCTGCGGTGCCGAAGGCGGGATCATTGGAGGTCTCGACCTGCTTGACGATCGCGGAGAGCTCTTCCAGCAGCGCCCAGACCGAGGCCCCGCCATTGGCCGCAAGCTTGCGCGTGACCAGGTCGATCGACTGGATCCCGTTGGTGCCCTCATAGATCGTCGTGATGCGGGCGTCGCGATAGTGCTGGGCCGCGCCGGTCTCCTCGATGAAGCCCATGCCGCCATGCACCTGCACGCCGAGATAGGCGACCTCGTTGCCGATGTCGGTGGAAAACGCCTTTGCGATCGGGGTGAGTAGCGCGCCGCGCGCGGCGGCCTCGGCGCGCACCTTGGGATCGCTCGCGCGGAACGAGATGTCGAGCGCCACCGCCGTCGCATAGCAGATCGAGCGCGCGGCCGCCGTCATGGCACGCATCTGCAGGAGCATGCGCTTGACGTCCGGATGGACGATGATCGGATCCGAGCCGCTGCCTGCCGCACCGACCCCGCGGCCCTGGCGGCGTTCCTGCGCATAGGCGAGTGCCTGCTGATAGGCTCGGTCGGCGATCCCGACTCCCTCCAGCCCGACGCCGAGCCGCGCCTGGTTCATCATCGTGAACATGCAGCGCATGCCCTGGTTTTCCTCGCCGATCAGATAGCCGATTGCTCCGCCATGATCGCCCATCGTCATCGTGCAGGTCGGCGAGGCGTGCATGCCGAGCTTATGCTCGACGCCGGAGGCGTAGATGTCGTTGCGCTTACCGAGCGAGCCGTCGGCATTGACCAGAAACTTCGGCACGAGAAACAGCGAAATCCCCTTGGTGCCGGCGGGGGCATCGGGCAGGCGCGCGAGCACGAAATGCACGATATTGTCGGTCATGTCGTGCTCGCCATAGGTGATGAAGATCTTCGTGCCCTTCAGGCGGTAGGTGCCGTCGCTTGCGCGCTCGGCGCGGGTGCGGAGCGCGCCGACGTCGGAGCCGGCCTGCGGCTCGGTCAGTTGCATCGTGCCGGTCCATTCGCCCGAGACCAGCTTGCCGAGATAGATCGCCTTCAACTCGTCGCTGCCATGGGCATCGAGCGCCTCGATCGCAGACAACGTCAACAGCGGACAAAGGCCGAAAGCGATATTCGATGCGCTCCAGATCTCGGTACAGGCCGCGTTGATCGCAAGCGGAAGGCCCTGGCCGCCAAAGGCTTCCGGCCCCGAGACCGCGTTCCAGCCGCCATCGGTCCAGCGCTTGTAGGCGTCGGGCCAGCCGGGCGGAGTGGTGACCTCGCCGGCCGAAAGCTTGATGCCGTGCTCGTCGCCGGTGCGGTTGAGCGGCGCCAGCACGTCGGAAGCAAACTTGCCGGCCTCTTCCAGCACGGCCGCGGCAATCTCTGCGTCGAAATCGCCGTAGTGGCCGGCTTCGACGGCCGCCGTCAGACCGGCGCCGTGATTGAGCGCAAGCAGCATGTCGTTGATCGGCGCGCGATAGGTCATGGCTTCATCTCGCTCGAGGAGGGTGGGGACTTCCGTATTCCCACGAAACCGGCAGTCCCTCAACTGCGCCGTGCCCAACGCGGGCCGCCGGAGCCAATTTGGGCGATTTGGGCCAATTCGCCTTCCGCGGCGGGCGGATCGGCCGCGGATTTGCCGATTTTGGCTGACCGGCTGTTGAAATGGCGGCCCGCTCTCTATAGACGGGCGGAGGCGGGAATCCGGCACAGCTGTTTCGTCCGCCGTTCCCGAAACGCAGGAGTTGGGGCGTAGCCAAGCGGTAAGGCAGCGGATTTTGATTCCGCCATTCGGAGGTTCGATCCCTCCCGCCCCAGCCA
>JBPYFJ010000035.1:0-67843 GCA_051985675.1 Xanthobacteraceae bacterium
CAGTGAACTTGTAGTCAACCGCGTAGGAATCGGTTCGACAGATGGTTACCGAGCCGTCCTGCGCACCCTGCATCGCAAACTGCACGGCCTTCCTGCCGACTTCACGCGCTTCACGTTGGTCAACGTCGGACACGCAGCCGAGGAACGACCGTTGCAGGTAGCCGAGCGTATCGCCACGGACACGCTTGATTTTCAGCTTGGACTTGATCTCCTCGCACAGGAGATCGGCCAGCGCCCCGGTACCGGAGAGCTGAACGTTGTGGTGTGCATCGCGCTCGATGTTTTTCCCGAGTTGGATCGCAATCGGCTCGCCGGAGGCATCGCAGATGCCCTCAGACACCGCGATGATGCAGCGGCCGAAACGCTCATAGGTGATCTTCACGTCGGCGAGGAACTGTTCGAGAGCAAAGGAGCGCTCAGGTAGATAGATCAGGTGCGGTCCGTCATCGGGGAACTTTCTCGCCATTGCCGAGGCCGCGGTCAAGAAGCCGGCGTGTCGGCCCATGACAACCGCGAGGTAGACACCGGGCAGGGCCGCGTTGTCGAGGTTGGCACCGATGAACGCTTGGGTGACAAAGCGCGCCGCCGACGGAAATCCTGGCGTGTGGTCGTTGCACATCAGGTCATTGTCGATGGTCTTCGGGACGTGGATACAGCGCAGCGGATAGCCGGATTGGCGTGCCTCCTCGCTGACGATGCGCAGAGTATCGGCGGTATCATTGCCGCCGATATAGAAGAAGTAGCTTGTTCCGTGCGCCTGCAAGACCCTGAGGATCTCTTGGCAGTATTTGATGTCGGGTTTGTCGCGCGTGGAACCGAGTGCCGAGCCTGACGTGGCCGCGACCAGCTCGAGTTGCTGCGTGGTCTCCTGGCCCAAGTCGACGAGGTTTTCCGAGAGGATACCAGCAACGCCGTGGCAGGCGCCGTAGACAGACTCGATGTCGCTGAAGCGACGTGCTTCGAGCACAACGCCAGCGAGCGATTGGTTAATGACAGCCGTTGGGCCGCCCCCCTGTGCGACTAAAGCTCTCGTCATGGTGGCCTCTCCCTTGAGGTCCAGCTGATCCACATGATGCCGATACTCACTACACGAGGATCATTTCTGTCAAAAAATAAATTCGAGCAGCCTGTACGGTGCCCAGTCGAGTCATACCCCGTAAACGTCGAGTCAGGGGCGCAGGCATGTCCAAATGCCGGGGCCCCTGGGATCGAACGATGCGACGCCGCCACATCGCGGCGAGCAGTGTGAGGGCGGTCCAGCCGAGGATGAACCCCACCATCAGTACCTTGGCCGACAGCCCACGTTGCCGCCCCAGAGGCGGCGTGCGTGACGAGTTTCCAGGATCATCATGGTATCATCCCTTCCAATCATTCTCGTCATCCCACACGAGCGCCGCCTTTCCAGTTGAGCCTCGCTGACTTGATGCTGACTTATGGGCGTAATGCCAAGAAACATTGAGGCACTATGGCTACTCAACAGATTGAAAACGTTATAATTCGTCCCGTAAAACCCAACGAGCGCGAAGCGTGGGAGCCGTTGTGGAAGGGATATCAGACCTTCTACGAGGTTGCCTTGTCGGACGAGATCACGGCAACCACTTGGATGCGGCTGCACGATCCGGGCGAGCCGATGTTCGTGCTCGGCGCCTACCTCGACGGCATGCTCGTCGGCATCGTGCATTCGCTTTATCACCGCTCGTGCTGGACGATCGGAAACTACTGCTATTTGCAGGATCTGTTTGTCGCCGAGGATGCGCGCGGGCGCGGGATCGGACGGGCGCTGATCGAGGCGGTCGCGCGCGAAGCGCGCGCGGCCGGCGCGAGCCGCGTCTATTGGCTCACCCAAGAAGGCAACGCGACCGCCCGCGCGCTCTATGACCAGGTGGCGAAGCGAACCGGCTTCATCCAGTATTGCCGGGTGCTCTAACGGATGATTCGCGGTGGCCGCAATGGCGCTCGCATTGGCGACGCTGCCCAACACAGACCGATTTTTTCTCGGCGTTGAGAGGTCGGCGACCGGGCGCGCCTGGCGCGACCGGCTCAACGAACGCGGCAGCGCGGTCGCGGCTGCGATCGCACAGCGCCACGGGCTGCCGGATCTCTTGGCCCGTGTCATCGCCGGCCGCGGCATCGAGCTCGATGAGGTCGAGGCCTTTCTCGATCCGAGCATCCGGCGCCTGATGCCGGATCCGCATGTGCTCACCGACATGGACGCGGCTGCGACCCGCCTGGCCGACGCGATGATGCGCGGCGAGCAAGTGGCGATCTTCGGCGACTACGATGTCGATGGTGCCACCGCCGCCGCTTTGCTCACGCGCTTTTTGCGCCACGGCGGGCGCGAACCGCTGGTTCACATTCCCGACCGCATCTTCGAAGGCTATGGCCCCAACGTGGACGCGATCCGTACGCTGGCCGACCGCGGCGCGCGCCTGCTGGTGACGGTCGACTGCGGCACCACCAGCCATGAGCCGCTGGCCGAGGCCAGGAAACTCGGCCTCGACATCATCGTGATCGATCACCATCAGGCCGACGAACGCCTGCCGGCCGCGGTCGCGGTGATCAATCCCAACCGGCTCGACGATCTCTCCAAGCTCGGTCACCTCGCCGCGGTCGGCCTCGTGTTCATGACGATCGTTGCGGCCAATCGGGCGTTGCGCGCGCGCGGCTACTGGACTCCCGAGCGCCCCGAACCCGATCTGCTCGGCTTGCTGGACATCGTTGCGCTCGGAACCGTCGCCGACGTGGTGCCGCTGCGCGGCCTCAACCGCGCGTTCGTGGCCAAGGGGCTGATCGCCATGCGGCGGCGCGAGAACCCCGGGCTGACTGCCTTGCTCGACGTCGCGCGGCTCTCCGGCCCGCCCGAGCCGTGGCATCTCGGGTTCATGCTGGGTCCGCGCATCAACGCCGGCGGACGCATCGGGCGCGCCGATCTCGGGGCACGGCTCCTGATCGAGGATGACCCGACGGAATGCGCGCGCATCGCCGCAGAACTCGATCGGCTCAACCGTGACAGGCAGGCGATCGAGCAGGCGACGCTTGCCCAGGCGGAAGCCGAAGCGATGGCGGCGCTCGGTCATGATCACAAAGGCGCGGTCGTCGTCACCGCCGCGGAAGGCTGGCATCCCGGCGTGGTCGGGCTCGTGGCGGCGCGGCTCAAGGAGCGGTATGGCCGCCCGGCGTTTGCGATCGCGCTCGAGCCCGGCGAATTCGGCACCGGATCGGGCCGCTCGATTGCGGGCGTCGATCTCGGACGCGCGGTTCGCCGTGCGGTGGCCGACGGTCTGCTGGTAAAGGGCGGCGGCCACGCCATGGCGGCAGGTGTCACGCTGCGCAAGAGCGGGCTTGCGGCGTTCCGCGCGTTCCTCGAGGAAGCCCTCGGCGCTGCGGTCGAGGCGGCACGGCGGGACGAGGCCCTCCTGATCGACGGCGCAGTCACCGCGGCCGGCGCTGGCTTTGAGCTCTACGACATGATCGCGCGAGCCGGTCCGTTCGGAGCCGGGAACCCCGATCCGGTCCTCGCGCTGCCCGCGCACACGATCGCCTACGCGGAGGATAGCGGACAGGGCCACGTACGGGTGCGCCTGAAAGCCGGCGAGGGCGTGCCGCTGGCAGCGATCGCGTTTCGGGTGGCGGGCGAGAAGCTCGGCGAAGCCCTGCTGGTGGGGCGCGGCCGCCGGATGCACGTCGCCGGCACGCTCGCGCTGGACCGCTGGCAGGGCACGGAACGCGCGCAACTGCGGATCATCGACCTCGCGCCGGCCGAAGACTCAGTCTAACGTCCGGCCGTATCTCCTTCTGGCATAATCGAAATGCCCGCGGCTGGCTTTCGCCGCCGCCCGCAAATATGTAAGGAAGGAACGGGCGGGCCAGCCGCCTGGAGGCCGGGACTTCATCCATGACGACGCGACGCCACATGCTTGTCGGGTTAGGCGCGATGCTGACGCTCGCGACCGGCGCCCGCGCGCGCGGCGAGGCGGTCATGACCGATGATGGGTTCTACCGCGAGCCATGGTTCATCGACAGCTTCCTCGACATGCCGGTGGATCTCGCTGCCGCGCACGAGCACGGTAAGCACTTCGCGGTGATGTGGGAGTTGCGCGGCTGTCCATACTGCCGCGACACCCATCTGATCAACTTCGCGCGTCCGGACATCGCCGCGTTCGTGCGCGACAACTTCGACGTTCTGCAACTCAATGTGTTGGGGTCGCTCAAAGTCACCGACTTCGACGGCGAGGTCCTGACCGAGAAGCAGCTGGCGGCGAAATACGGCGTTCATTTCACCCCAACCATCCAGTTCTTTGAGGGCACGGCCGACCGCCTCAAGACGCTTGCGGGGCAGCAGCGCGAGCTGATCCGCATTCCCGGCTATTTGCGACCGGACGATTTTCTTGACGTGTTTCACTACGTCGCCGAGAAGGGCGACAGCGGCAAAACGTTCCGTGAATTTATTGAAGCCAAGCGCAGCGCAGGATGAGGGTTAGGCCGATGAACAGGATCTCGCGCCGCGATGCGGTGCTGATGGGCGCGAGCGCCACGCTCTATCTCAGCGTCGCGGACGTCGGGGCCGCGCTCGCAACGCCACCCGAAGCGGAAGCGGAGATCGCGAAATTCACCGGCGGCAAACCGGCGCAGGACGGCAAGATCGCGATCGACCTGCCGGAGATCGCTGAAAACGGCAACACGATTCCGCTGGCCATCACGGTCAACGTGCCGATCAGCCAGGACAGCTACGTCAGCGACATCCTGGTGGTCGCCGACGGCAACCCCAATCCCGGCATTGCGAAGTTCCACCTCACCCCACTGTCGGGGCGCGCCGAGGTTGGCACCCGCATCAGGCTTGCGACGACCGAGAATGTGATCGTGGTGGCGAAGACCAGCGACGGAAAGCTCTATACCGACCGCAAGCAGGTGAAAGTCACGATCGGCGGCTGCGGCGGCTGATCAACAACCGGCATGGAACGACACGATGGCTGACAAGCCCCGACTGAAATTGCCCAAGGAAGCTAAGAAGGGCGACATCATCGAGATCAAGACGCTGGTCCAGCACCCGATGGAAACCGGCTTGCGCAAGGATGCGGGCGGCAACGTCATCCCGCGCAAGATCGTCAACAAGTTCAGCGCCACCTTCAACGGTGCGCCGTTGTTCTCGGCCGAGCTCGAGCCGGCCGTGGCGGCCAATCCCTATCTGCAGTTCACCGCCAAGATCGACCAGGGCGGCACCTTCCGGTTCACCTGGGTCGATGACGACGGCACGGTCACCACGGCCGAGGAGACGATCACGGTTACCTGAATGAGGCCGGGACACATGCAGCGTGGGCTTTTCCTCGGACCGGCCGCCATTGCCCTCGTGGCGCTTGCGACGCTTGCGCTGCCGCGCCTTGCGGCCACGGCTCCCGATCCGGGCGCTGCGCCGCTCGCCACCGGCGATGCGTCCGCGCGTCCCTGGAAGCGCTATCCGGGCTGGCCATCGCGGGATTCCGTCAAGTTCAACACGCTCGCCAATCCGAACGTTTCGCCGCCGGCTCCGAAGGAGCCGCGTAAGCTGACAAAGCCGCTCGCGGGCGATCCGGCGATCGGCGCCAAACTGGTTGCCGATCGAACGCGCGGCGGTTCCTGTCTCGCCTGTCACGTCATGGGGCAGGCCGGAAATGCCGACATGCCGGGCAACGTCGGGCCCGATCTGAGCGAGATCGGCAACGCCGGGCTCGATGACGGCACCCTGTTCAACTTTGTCAATGACGCACGGATCTACAATGTCGAGAGCGTGATGCCGCCGTGGGGCACCAATGGCCTCTTCAGCGACGAGGAGATCGGGCACATCGTCGCGTTCCTCAAGACGCTCAAATCGCCGGCAGTGTTCCCAACCAGCGTGGACGATCCGGGCAAGCGCCCGCCGCCGGTCGAGCATCGCGACAATTTGGACGAGATGGTGAATCCGGGCCTGTGGACGGTTGAGAAAGCGCAGCAATTATGGGACGCGCGCGGGCCTGCTGGGTCTTCGTGCGCAGGCTGCCACGGGCAGGCCGCGGAGCGGTTCAAAACCTGGGCGGCCGGCATGCCGAAGTGGGAACCGCGCCTCGACAAGGTTCTCGGCATCGAAGAGTTCGTGTACCGGCACGCGAAGGCGACGACTGGGTTCGACTGGCTGATGCAAAGCAGTGAAAACACCGCGATGGCGGTCTATCTGCGCTTCCTGGCCAACGGCCAGGCGATGCATGTCGACGTGACCAGTCCAGGCGCCAAGGAAGCCTTTGAACGTGGCCGTGCGCTGACCGCCACCAAGGTCGGGCAGCTGAATTTCTCCTGCCTGGATTGTCACGATCCCAAGCGCGGTGGACTGAAGTGGATCCGCGGCCAGTGGCTGGGCGAGCAGCGCGGCCAGCTCGATCACTTCCCGACCTGGCGCACGAGCCAGCAGGCGATCTGGGACATCCGCAAGCGGTTCGAATGGTGCAACGTCGCGGTATGGGCCAACGAGCTGCCGCCAGAGGCCAACGAGTACGGCGATCTCGAGCTTTACCTCGCCTCGGTCAACGCAGGGCTAAAGCTCAACGTGCCGGGGATCAGACACTAGCGCAATGATCAGCCGCCGCGAGGTTCTGCAGATCGGCGCCGCAACGGCGGCGCTAGGGCTTGGGCCGATCGGCCGGGTCGCCGCGCAGCAGCGCATCACGCAGGACGCGCTGCTCGAGTTCGATCACTACGGCAACGTCACGCTGCTGCACATGGCCGACCTGCACGCGCAGCTGGTGCCGATCTATCTGCGCGAGCCGGCGGTCAACATCGGCGCCGGCGAGGCGAGGGGACGCCCGCCGCATCTGACCGGCAAGGCCTTCCTTGAGTACTACGGAATTTCTCCGCGCACCGCGGCCGCCTACGCGCTGAGTTCGAACGATTTCATTGCGCTCGCTCACGATTACGGCCGGCTCGGCGGCCTCGACCGGGTCGCAACCGTGGTCAAGGCGGTGCGCGCCGAGCGCGGCGCCGATCGCGTGCTGTTCTTGGACGGCGGCGACAGCTGGCAAGGATCGCTGACCGCGAACCGCACCAAGGCCCAGGACATGGTCGATTGCCTGAAGCTCCTGGAAGTCGACGCCATGACCGGCCATTGGGAGTTCACCTATGGGGAAGCGCGCCTGCGCGAACTGATCGAGCGCCAGGGCACGCCGTTTCTGGCGCTCAACGTACGCGACACCGAGTGGCAGGAGCCGGTGTTCGACGCCTACAAGCTGTTTGATAAGGGCAGTGTGCGGGTCGCCGTGCTGGGCGAAGCATTCGCCTATACGCCGGTCGCCAACCCGCGCTGGCTGGTGCCAAAGTGGACGTTCGGGATCCGCGAGGACGACGTACGCGCGAACGTGGCGAAGGCGCGCAAGGAAGGCGCCCAGCTCGTCGTGCTGCTCTCGCACAACGGATTCGATTGCGATCGCAAGATGGCAGAGCGCATCGAGGGCATCGACGTGATCCTGACGTCCCACACCCACGATGCGCTCCCGGCCGTCACCACCGTCGGCAAGACGCTGCTGATCGCCTCCGGCAGCGGCGGCAAGTTCATCTCGCGGCTCGACCTCGACGTCCGCGGCATGGACGTGGCCGGTTATCGCTACAAACTGATCCCGCTGTTCAGCGACGCGATTGCGCCCGACCCGGATATGGCGCTGAAGATCGCCGAAGTGCGCGCGCCGTTCGCTACCGAGCTCGCCCGCGTCCTGGGCCGCTCGGAATCGCTGCTCTACCGGCGCGGCACGTTCAACGGCACGATGGATGATCTCATTTGCGCCGCGATCGCCGCCGAGCGCGATGCCGAGATCGTGCTTTCGCCGGGGTTCCGGTGGGGAACGACGCTGCTGCCGGGCAAACCGATCACGGTCGAAGATATTCAGAACGCAACCGCCATGACCTACCCGCAGGTCTATCGCACCACCATCTCGGGCGAGCGGCTGAAGGCGATCCTCGAAGACGTCGCCGACAATCTGTTCAATCCCGATCCGTACTATCAGCAGGGCGGCGACATGGTGCGCTGCGGCGGGCTCGCGTATCGGATCGACATCGCGCAATCCATCGGTCAGCGCATTTCCGAACTGACCCAGTATCCGTCGGGCCGGCCGATTGACCCTGGCAAGGACTACGTTGTTGCCGGCTGGGCGAGCGTCAATGAGAATATCGAGGGCCCGCCGGTTTGGGAGCTGGTCGAGCGCTACGTGACGCGCGTTAAGAACGTGCGCCTCGAGCCCAACACCAGCGTCAAGGTCGTCGGGATGTAGAGTCCATCGACGGGACCGTCCAACTCCAAAAAGAACCCAGCATGTCCAAACTCTCGCTCTCGGTCGCCATCGGCGACTACGACCGCAACCGCCCGCTGATCACCGGCGCCGTCCAGATCGACGGCGTCGACCCGGTGTTCATGACGCTGTCGCCGGAGGAGATCTTCTTTCGCGCGCTGCGCTCGCGGGACTTCGATATCTGCGAGCTTTCGCTCTCGAGCTTCACGGTCAAGACGGCGGCTGGCGACAGCCCGTATGTAGGCGTGCCGTGCTTTCTGTCGCGCGCGTTCCGCCACACCTCGATCTACGTCCGCACGGACCGCATCAAGGAGCCGAAGGACCTCAAAGGCCGCAGGGTCGGGGTGCCCGAATATCAGCTCACCGCCAATGTGTGGGCGCGCGCGATCCTTGCGGACGACCATGGGGTCGCGCCCGCCGATATCCACTGGGTGCGCGGCGCGATCGAGCACGCCGGGCGAATCGAAAAGATCGGCATCAAGTTGCCTCCCGGCGTCGAGCTCGAAAACGCGCCGGAGGGACGCACGATCTCCGAGCTGATCGATTGCGGCGAGATCGACGGCTTCATCGCACCGCGTCCGCCGCATCTGAGGCGGCCAAACCCGAACGTCGGCTGGCTGTTTCGCGATCCGGTGGCTGCCGCCAAGGACTATTACAGGCGCACCGGCATCTTCCCGATCATGCACCTGGTCGGCGTGCGGCGCACGCTCGCCGAGAAGCATCCGTGGTTGCCGGCCGCGGTGATGAAGGCGTTCGAGCAGTCCAAGTCGCTGGCGATCGCCCACCTCGCGGACACCTCGGCCACTAAAGTGACGCTGCCGTTTATCGAGGAGCAGCTCGTGGCCACCCGCGAGCTGATGGGCGAGGATTATTGGCCCTACGGGGTCGAGCCGAACCGCAAGACGCTGGAGACGTTCCTGCGCCACCACCACGGTCAGGGCCTGTCATCGCGGCTGGTCAAGGTCGAGGAGCTGTTTCATCCCTCGACCTACGAGACGTTCAAGATCTGACGCTCGCTCAATGGGTCAACGGCGGTTGCAGCTGGATGAGCCCCGACAACTGCTCCTGGCTCAACGGGGCCGAGATGAACTTGAGCGCCACCGCGTCTTTCATCAGCATGTCGATCCCTTTGATCTTGTCGGGGTCGAGCAATGACTTTGGAAAGAAATCGTCGCGAACACGCCGCGCCATCGGCTCCGGTGTGCCGGCAAAGGCCGCATACGCGCCGATCACCTTCGGGTTGCCGCTGTACATGTAATCGATTGACTCGCGATAAGCCTGCATGAAGCGACGGAACAGGTCGCCGCGTTGCGCCAGCGCTTGTGCATTGGCGACGATGACGCGGATGGTTTGATCGCGCACAATGGCCGCGTCGGTTGCCTTCGCGATCAGCCGGATCTGACCGTCCTCCATTTCCCTGAAGCCGAAGGGCGGCGGCGCCCAGCCAACATCGACGCGGCCACTCATGACCGCGGCGAGCGTCGCCGACGGATTGCCGGTCGCCACCGGCTTGGCCGTGAGGCCGAATTCTTTGATGAATGCGCGCACGATCGAATCGGTTGACGAACCTTTGGTGGAAAACGCGATGGTCTTGCCGTTGGTATCGTCGAGCGTCCTGATCGAGGACGTCGTTTTGGCATACCAATAATCCGCGGCACCGGTCGCCTCGGCGCCGATGATGCGGACGGGGTCACCTTTGGCAAATGCCGCAATAGCCCCCAAGGTGCCGACCGCGAGCCCGGCGTCCGCCGTGCCCGCGATCACGGGCGCCAACGTCTCATCGGTTCCCGATGTATAGGTCGTCTCAAGCACCAGACCGTATTTCTTGAAGATGCCGGCTTGGCTCCCGAGTTCGGTGACGGCCGTATCCCAGGCACCGCGCTGGCCGATGGCGAGCTTGAGCAGATCGTCCGCGCGCGCGGACCCGCAAGCCAAACTGGCGATGACGGCAGCGGCGGCAATCAGCGCGGTTCGGCCTCGGTCGCGGCTCACTGCGCTCTCCTGCTCAACGTATTTTGACGCGGTCGAGGCGCCCGACCCAGCCGACGAGCGCGTTGGCACCGATGGCAAGGACGAACACGACGATCAGCATCGCATACATGCGCGGCATGTCGAACAAAGAGTAGGCCTGGATGATCAGGAATCCGATACCACTGTTCGAGAGCTTGGTCTCCGCCAGCAATGTCCCGATGATCGCAACACCAAGACCGAGGCGGACGCCGTTGATAATCGGATGCCGCATCGCCGGCAAATAAATCTTCGTTGCCATTTGCCACGCGTTGGCACGGAAGCTGCGGCCGACGCGGATTAGAATTGGTTCAATCTGGCGCATTCCGGCGGCGGCCGACAGGGCGATCGGGAAGAAGCAGGAGATGGCTCCCATCGCAACCTTTGAGCCGCTGCCGACGCCGAACCACATGATCATGATCGGAAAGAAGATGATCTTCGGCGTGGGACCGAGGTAGTAGAGATAAGGCTCATAGGCCTTTGTCAGCAACCTGCTACCTCCCAGGATCAATCCGACGACCAAGCCCGACAGCCCGCCGATGAGCAGGCTGGCGCCGACCTCTCCGGCGGTAACACCAAGGTTCCAGTAGTATTCCGGGTTGGACAGCAACCTGACGATGGCGCCGGCGATGGCCTGCAGGGACGGCACCACGTCGCGATAGAGCAGGCCCGAGGCGGCGACCACTTCCCAGATCGCCAGCACGGCGGCGATAATGACGACGCGCAGCCAGAGCACCGGGCTGCCCACGGCGCCCGGGATCGACGTGGCCCTCAGGCGACCGGTCTCAGCCATCGCTCGAGCCTTTCGATCACCACGAAGAAGCAAACGCTCACCAGGATCACAAAAAAGATCGCCGCATAGGTGCCGGGCAGGTCATAACGTTCCGCGAGGTCGTTGATCAATTGGCCGAGGCCGCCGAAATTGATCAGGAATTCGACGCCGACGACGTTGATCAAAGTGAATATGAGCCCGAGCCGCACCCCCACGAAGATCGTCGGCAGCGCCGCCGGCAGCAGGATCTTGGTGAACAGCTGCATCCGGCTGAGATTGAAGCTGCGCCCGACATCGACCAGCACACGGCGGGTCGTGACCAGCCCTTCGATCGTCTTGAGGATGACGGGCGGTAATCCGGCCACGAAGCCCATCATGATGATCGTCCACGCGCTGCGTCCGAAAATCACCAGAAACAACGGATACATCAGCACGGTCGGCGCCGACGCGAGCGCTGCGATCCAGGTCTCGGTGGCGCGCCGCAGCAGGTCGAAACGATAAAGCAGCACGCCGGCGAGAACGCCCACCACCGTGATCATCGCGCCGGCAGTGAACGCCTCGGTGAATGTCAGGAGGAAGCGCGATCCGATGCCCTCGTCCAGGATGATCCGCTCGAACGCGGCCGCGACCTGGATCGGCGTCGGGACGATATAGTTGTTGATGAAGCCAGCGCGGATCAGCACTTCAACCGCGATCAGCAATAGAAGCAGTGTTACGACGCCAAGCGCAGCAGGACCCAAGCGCGTCAGCGCAGCCGCTCGCACGACCGTCGTCGTCGAAGTCACTGGGCGTTCTCTCCCGCCTTGCGCCGCGTTTCCTCGTCGCGCATGCCGCGGCTCGCTTCTTCGCGTAGATCGCTCCAGATCTGCGCCACGTAATGGCCGAACGCGTCGCTCGACACGATCGCGGAGGACCGTGGCCGCGGCAAGACGATATCGACGATGCGTTTGACGCGCCCCGGCCGGTAGGTCATCACCAGCACGCGATCGGCAAGCTGCACCGCCTCGGTGATGTTGTGGGTGATGATCAGAGTCGTCTGCTGCAGCGCCTGCTGGATCTGCAGCACCTTGTCGCCCAACAGCAATCTGGTCTGCTCGTCGAGCGCCGCGAACGGCTCGTCCATCAGCAGGATCTTCGGCTCCGACGCGAGCGTGCGCGCGATCGCGACCCGTTGGCGCATGCCGCCGGAGAGTTCCGTCGGATACCGGTTCTCGAATCCGTCGAGCCCAACCAGCGAGATGAAATGGCGCGCGCGGTCAAGCCGTTCGTATTTGCGCATCCCGGCGATCTCGAGCGGGAACGCGACGTTGTCGATGACGCTGCGCCAGGGGAATGTGGACTCGTCCTGAAACACCATCCCGACCGCGGGATGTGGACCCCGCATACGCGTCCCGGCGACCGACACGGTTCCCTGATAGTCATCGACCAAGCCGCCAACGATGTTGAACAAGGTCGACTTGCCGCAACCGGACGGGCCGATCACCGCCATGAATTCGCCCGGTCTCACCTGGAGCGAGACATGGTCAACCGCGACGAGCGGACCCTCGGGCGTCTCGAAGCGTTTCACGAGGTCGTCGACGACCAGGATGCTGTCGCCAGTGTCCGCTTTCCCGAGGATCGCGGTAGGGGTGGAACCGACGGCCATCGGGGCTCCAATTCGTCGTCGCTCACCCGCCGCGGTCGGGCTTCTGGGCGGCAATCGCCGCCGCGACGCCGGGGGAATAACCGGGCTCGATGTGCACGTCGATCACCGCAACTTCGCCGGCGTCAACCGCCGCGATCGCTTCCGCATAGACCTTCGGCAGATCCGCGATCTCCTTGACCGGGCCAAAACCGCGCGCGCCCTGCGCCCGCGCCATGCCGGCGATGTCGGGATCCGGATCGCTGATCCGCTGACCGATCCATTTGTTTTCCACCGGGCGGTTACGCATGCGGGCGACGCGCTCCTGGTGGACTTCGTCGTTGTAGAACGAGCGATTGTTGGCGATCACAAACAATAACGGGATGCGATAGTGCACGGCGGTCCAGACCGCGGTCACACCCATCAGGTAATCGCCGTCGCCGCAAATCGCGATCGGCAGGCGGCCGCTGCCTTTGAGCGCCAGCGCTGCGCCGACCGACATGCCGGGCCCGCCGCCAAGCCCGCCTCCGCCATCGGACCCGAGATAGTCGAGCGGATGGCGGAAATCCCACCAGCTGCCGGTCCAAGAAATTGGCAGATGGGTGAGGGAGACCGGCCGGTCGCCGACCGCCGCCTTGAGCGCGCTGGCGAGATGCGCCAAGGCCAACGGCCCCTGCGGGACCGATACCGGCGTGGGCTCGCGCACCGGCACCGGCTTCGTCCGCCGCGGGCCCAGTGCGGCGAGCAGCGCCTGCACCACGACGTCCGTGTCCGCGGCGATCAGCAGATCCGCATAGGGCAGCGCCATGTAATCCATGCTCCACCCGTTGTGTACCTGATGGTCCATGGACACCTGGATGATCGTCGCCGTCGGCGGTCCGCCAAGCGCCTTGAGGGTTCCGCCGAGATCGACCCAATCGAGGCTGAGGATGACGTCCGCCTCGCGCATCGCGGCGACCAGCTCGGCGTTGTGGAACGACGCGGGCGCGCCGACGTGCAGCGGATGATCGGTCGGGAAGGCGGCTCCGACGTGCAGGCTCGATGCAACGCGCGCCCCCAAGACGTCGACCAGCGCGACGCGGCGATCCCAGGCGGCAACGTCGCGCGAGACACGTCCGACCAGAACGAGCGGGCGTTTGGCGCTCGTCAGAAGCTCGACCGCGCGCTGCACGAGATCGGGCGGTGCGCCCGTTGCCACTTGCGGTGTCAGGCGCGCGGTGTCGACCGGCGGCAGCGGCTCGGCGATCTTCGCCTCCTGCAGCTCCGCATCGAGGTTGACGTACACGGGCCCCTTGGGCGTGGTATTTGCAATCCAGCCGGCGCGCAGCACGGCTTCGCGGATCGCCGACGGCGACGCCGGTTGGTCGTCCCATTTCGTGTAGTTGCGCACCAGCGCCCCCTGGTCGCGCGCGGTGTGGATCCAATCGATCCAGGGACGGCGCTTGGCGGCGTCGACCGGCCCGGTGGCACCAAGCACGATCACCGGCATGCGGTCGCACCAGGCATTGAAGAACGCCATGGTGGCGTGCATCAGGCCGACGTTGGAATGCACCGCCGCCGCCATCGCCTTACCGGTCACCTTGGCGTAGCCATGGGCGATCGCGACCGCGGCCTCCTCATGCAGGCACAGCAACATCTGCGGCGTTGAATTTCCCAGGTAGTTGACCAGTGAATCGTGCAAGCCGCGAAAGCTCGCACCCGGATTGAGCGCGATATAGGGAACGTCGAGCGCGCGCAGGGCGTCAGCTGCGACGTCGCTACCGAAGATCGGCGCGTTTACGCCGGCGGGGGTCGGCCGTTCCAGCGCGGCGGTATCGTTGGCAATCGGCGTCTTGCGGGCTGCGGCGCCGTCGCGTCTCGTGGTGGTCATCGGGGCTTTCCGGCGGATGAATGTCCGCCGAGTTAGAGCATTTTTTTCGCGCAAGTGGAAATCGGTTTCAGCGCCTTAACTGTACGTCAGGCGCCTTCCCGCAGCCGGGCCAGCACCTTGAGCCCTGGGTAGCCGTCGGCCGGATCCATGCCGACCTTGTGTTGATAGTTGCGCACCGCCTGCATGGTATCGCGGCCAACGCGCCCATCGGCTCCGCCGGTGTCGAAGCCCGCCGCGGTGAGCCGGCGCTGAATCTCCTGCACTTCCTCGACCGTCGGAACCCGTTCGCCACCGGGGAACGGCTGGACGAACGGTCCGTCACCACGGATGCGGTCGGCGAGATAGCAGACCGCCAACGCATAGCTGAAGGCAGGATTGTAGCTTTTGACGGCCGCAAAGTTCTGTCCGATCAGAAACGCCGGGCCGCCGCGCACCGGCACCGTCAGGTGAACGCGGTCTTGCGGCCGGGCAAACGGCTTGCCGTCGGCCCGCACAACTCCACGCTCCTGCCATTGCTGATACGTGCGGGTGCCGCCGTCGGCGCCGCGTGCGCCGGGGAGTTTGACTTCGCAGCCCCAGGCTTCGCCGCGGCGGTAGTGCCCGCGCTCCACCAGAAAGCGCGCGGTGCCCGCGAAAGCGTCGTCGGGCTTGCCGAACGGGTTGATGCGGCCGTCATGATCGTAGTCGACACCCATATTGAGCCAAACTTCCGGCATCCACTGGGTATGACCCATCGCGCCCGCCCACGAGCCGATCATGTCCTGTGGGGTAGCCCAGCCCCGATCGACGATTTTCAGCGCGTTGATCAGTTCCTGCTCCCAATAAGCACGCCGGCGCGGCTCGCCATAGGCGAGCGCCGCCAGCGCAGGAATGACCGGGCGCATGTACTTCGGATTATCGACGACGTCGCCGTAGCTCGACTCGTTGCCCCACAACGAGAGCAGCAAGAATCGGTCGACGCCGTAGTCCTGCTCGACGCGTTCGAGCAGCGGTGCATATTGGCGAGCGCGCTCGCGGCCGATCCGCACCCGCAGGTCGGACACGCGGCGATTAAGGTACTGCCAGAGCTCCTCGGTAAACTCGTCTTGCCTAGCGACTAGCGCGTAAACGGCTGTGTCGGGTTTTATCCCGCTCATGACGCGCGTGTAGGTCGCTTCCGGCACGCCTCGCGCGATGGCTTTTGGCCGAAACGTGATGACCCAACGCTCGAACCCCGTGCTTTGCGCGCGCGCTGCTCCGCTCGCGAGCATCGCTATCGCGCTCACTCCGACGTGAAGAAATGATCTCCGACTTGGGCAGGCTGGCAATTTTGAGCCGTTCGTTGATGCCACCGGATTTGTCCCGGCCGACCCGGTGGTCGTCGTCACTCCCGGAGAGGCTAGCATGGGCCTGAACGATGTCGAGCGGCGCACCGGCCGCCGCCTGCGCCTGCGTCACTGCCTCTGCGACCGCCGCAGCCGTCAGGCTCGGCTCAAGCTCCTCCTTGATTTCGCGGCCGCGCGCGCCGAGCAGCCGCTCATAGGCCGCGACCAGCGTCATGTAGGGATTGACGAAGGTCCAACCGTATTTGGTGAGCACCTGGGTATCGAAATGCAGATGATAAGTGGTGCCGAATTCGCGCCGATCGAACGTTCCGACCTTGCCGATCAACTCGCCCTCGTGCACCGCGCGTCCGCTCAGCACACTGTCCGCATCGAGCATTTTCGGGTTCATGTGCAGGTACCGGAATCGGATGTGTTCACCCGCAACATTGACGAACAGGTAGGTCAGTTCGCGCCCAGCGCCGCGCAGGATCATGCCGTCGCGGACGGCCGCCACATCATCCAGGTAGGGCAGGCAGCGGTCGCCGCCTTCGTTGCGGAGCTTGCAGGTTGTGGGCCGGATGTCCTGGCCCTGATGGCCATGGCCGCCCGAACATTGGCCAACCAGGAACGAGCGATGTTCGCAGAAGTTGTCGCGCCAGGGATACGAGCGATTCTCCGCAACCGATTCGTCGAACACAAGCGGCTTGCCGTTGACGCGGCAGCGATAAGGCGCGCCCTTGGCGCCTGATCGCGATGAGCGTCCGGTGTGGTCGCAATCGCCCCAGTTGAGGAACGACTGGGAGTTTGCATAAGCCGGAGCCTGCGCGAGCGGAAACCGGATTTTGGCATAGACCGTGTAGTCGACGACGCCATCGCGGCCGCGAAACCCGGTGTTCGGTAGCAGCCGGCCCGGCGAATTGTAGGTGAAAGCCGGCGACGTGTCGGTCGGGCGATCAATCGTACCCGCGCTCTCGGACGCAGCCTGTGGCGTGCCGCCGACCAGCTGCAATGACTTGGTGAAACCGGTCAGAAGCTGATCGGCCGCCGTGCAGGACAATCTGCGGCCACGGCTCGGGCCGTCATAACACTCCGTCGACACCACATATGTCACCCCGAAGCGCACAAACGCAAACCGCAGATGATGTTCAAGAAAGATCCGGCGAATCCCGGGAAATTGTGCGGCGAGTTCCTTATCCTTCACGGGTTCATCGGTTGCCAGCCGAGGCTCATTGAGCTCGTAGAGCAGCAGCGATCCCGAAATCAGGACCCCGACATCGCGACGCGCGTCGGTGCCGTCGGACCCCGGCCGGTGCACGGCAAACGATGCATCGAATCCGGAAGGGCCGGTCATCAGGAACGTCAATCGCGGTCCGGCATTGCCATCGTCGTTGCGCGCGTCCCCATCAGCGGGCGCGGGCAACAGCGCCGCTGCGTCGATCGGAAGCAGAACCGGCACCCCGCTCTGCGGGATTGCCGGATACGCCCGCGCGGCCGCCTTGTTCAACTGGGTCAGCGCGGATGCGTCGGGATCGGCGAGCAGAGGGCGCAATGCCTCGCTACTTCCGATCTCGCCCTGCACGGCGTCCCAGTCGACCGGCGCCACGGCAACACGCGGCGGAAGCATATCCTGCGCGCAGGCTGTTCCCAGCACGCACGCAAGCAGCAACCCAGCCGACGTTCCCCGCATCCAGATCTCCCCTCGTGCACGCAATTACTCGGCAACCGTTCCGACTATCGTGGAATCGTTTGGTTCTGCCAAGTCGCTATCGCGCCTCGAGCGCTGCCGGCAGGGTGCGCGACGGGCTTGTGAACACCATTTGGGACAATCACATGGGGTGGTGTAATCTTGGGGCGAGGGTCGACGTTTGAGTTGGCAGGAACAGCGCAATGCCTTCTGCGAGCAACTGGGAATTTCCCCCATCGGTTCAGCCGAAGCCCGGAGACTATGCTTTCGATCTTGATCAGGCCTTGAATGCGGTCGTCGGATTGAGCGCCGTCATCCCGGCGGACGCGTTTACAGCCGAAATTCTGGGCACCGAGCGTGCCGGGAACGGAGTCCTGATTCGCAACAATGTCGTACTGACCATCGGATATCTCATCACCGAAGCCGAGGCGATCTGGCTGACGCTGTTCGATGGGCGAGCCGTGCCGGGCACCGTGCTGGCTTACGATCAGGAGACGGGCTTTGGCCTCGTGCAGGCGCTCGCGCGGCTCGATGTTCCGCCCCTGCTGCTCGGCAGTTCCGGCCAGGCACGCGTCGGGGACGCAGTGGTGATCGCCGGGGCCGGGGGGCGCAAGCACTCGCTGGCCGCGCGCATCGTCAGCAAGCAGGAATATGCCGGCTATTGGGAATACGTGCTGGACGAGGCCATTTTCACGACGCCGGCGCACCCGAATTGGGGCGGAACCGCCGTCATCGGTGCGAGCGGCGAACTGATCGGGGTCGGATCGCTGCAGTTGCAGCAGGCGCAGGGTGCCGGCACTGCCGGGCATCTCAACATGAGCGTCCCGATCGATCTGCTCAAGCCGATTTTGGACGACCTGATGACCATGGGGAGACCGAATCATCCGCCACGACCGTGGCTCGGACTGTACGCCACCGAGGTGGAGGACAAGCTCGTCATCGCTGGCCTTGCCAAGAGCGGCCCGGCCGCGCGCGCGAACCTGCGCGTCGGCGACATGGTGCTCGCGGTTGCGGGAACCAAGGTCGATTCGCTCGGGGGCCTGTTTCGCCAGATCTGGTCCGTCGGCCAGGCGGGCGTCGAGGTGCCCTTTACGATCTACCGCGACGGCCGCACGTTTGAAGCAAAGGTCACGTCGGCCGATCGCAGCCGCCTGCTGAAAGGGCCAAGCCTGCATTGATGGGGTGAGCTGCTGGCTCATCGTTTGACACGCGCGGCAGCAATGCCGCCGAGAGGACACCAATGACACACCGCAACTCTATCCGGACATCGATCGCGTTAGTGGCCGCGGTCGCGCTCGGCGTGATGGCCAGCGCGGCCAGCGCACAGGACTATCCGACCCGCCCCATGCGCGTCCTCATCGGTTTCCCGGCTGGCAGCGGCGCCGATATTTTGGGCCGCTACTTCACAACCAAGCTCGCAGAATTGTCCGGCCAATCAGTGATTGTCGAGAACAAGCCCGGGGCCAACGCCAATATCGCGCTCAGCCTCGTCGCCACCGCCAAACCGGACGGCTACACCATTCTGTTTGCCGCAAACTCGAACATGGCCGGCAGCCGCTTCCTGTTCAAGGAATTGTCGTTCGACACGCTCAAGGATTTCGTGCCGGCCGCGTCGTTTGCGAGGATTGCGTTCGTCATGACGGTCGGCGCCAGTTCACCGATCAAAAGCATCGCGGAGCTCACCGCGTACCTGAAGTCGCATCAACACAATCGCTACGGTGTCACCAATCAGACCGCGATCCTGGCGACCGAGTACTACAAACAGCTCGTCGGGGTCGAGGCGACCCAGGTGCAATATCGAACCGCCCCGGAGGCGCTGCCGGACGTGGTCAACGGCACCCTGGACTTCATCATCATGGACGGGACCTTCGCCGTAGGCCCGATCAAGCAGGGGAAAATCCGCGCATTGGCGGTGACGACGGCGCAACGCATTCCGACGCTGCCCGATACCCCGACGATGATGGAAGCAGGCGTACCCAACTATGAGTTCGCCCCGTGGTGGGCAGCCTACCCGCCGGCCGGGACACCGCCCGCAATCGTTGCCAAGCTGGGCGCTTGGTTCAATCAGATCGATCGCATGGATGAGACCAAGGCTTTCCTGGAGCGCATCGCGTCGGTCCCGATGACTGATGATTCCAAGGCCGCAGACGAACGGCTCAAACGCGACATCGAGCTGTGGGCGCCTTTGGTCAAGGCGGCAAAAATCGAGCCGCAATGACCCAAGTTCGGTGCTAGTGCGGCGCGAACGGAATCCCGCGCTCACTCTCGATGATGGAGATCAGTCCGACGAACGCCGGATCGGGGTGGACGATCACGCTCGTCGGGATCGCTTCGAGATAGGCGCGGACGCGACCCTTGCCTTCGAAGCGCGCGCGAAACTCCGATTGCACGAGGTAATGCGCGATGCGAGGCACGATGCCGCCCGCTAGGCATACGCCGCCGCGCGCGCGAAACAGCAGCGCGAGATCGCCGGCTACGGTGCCGAGCATCGCGCAAAACATGTCGAGCGTCGCCTTGCTCACCGGGCAGGTGCCCGCCAGCGCCGCCCGCGTGATCTCGGCGGCGCTTCGGTCCGGAACATCGGCGCCGTCAAGCTCGGCAATCGCGCGGTAGAGATTCTGCAGGCCGGGGCCCGACAGCACGCGCTCGGCCGATACGCGCCCAAACGTCCGGCGCAAGAGCCCGATGACAGCATCCTCTCGATCGGAATTGCCGGGCAGGTTAGCGTGACCGCCTTCGCTCGGGATAACGAGTCCTCCTGCGCTTGGCAAAAACGCCGCGATGCCAAATCCCGTGCCTGCGCCGGTCACGACCATGGGCGCGTTTGGCTGGGCGTGCCCGCCCCCGATCGTTAACAGGTCGTTCGACGCAAGCCGGCGCAGCGACCACGCGATCGCTTCAAAATCGTTGAGCAGCCGCACGCTCGCAAACCCCACGCGCGACTGCACGGTCGCTGCGTCGATCATCCATCCGCTGTTGACGTTTTCGCATCGGCCGTTTTCGACCGGACCGGCGACAGCGAGAAACGCCGAGGTGATCCGGTCGCGCCGATCCTGGCGCGAGACAAATGCCGTAACGGCTTCCGGCAGGTCCGTGTAGGCCGCGACCTCGAGGCGTTCGACCGGGCCAAGCTTGGCGCCAGCGTAGATCGCGAGCCGAACGTGCGTGCCGCCAATGTCACCGAGCAGAATCGGGTCGTGGTCGGCCATCGATTCTGATCGCTTCGCTTCGGAGCGGACGGGGCCAACGATCATTGCGTGCTGGGTGCTCGAGGTTAATGACGTCTGTTTTGTGACACCGAATCAAAGCATTGGCGAATTCACTTGCTCCAGTATCTCAGCGGCCATTGGCGCAGGCAACCCCTAGGCCACTGACGCCACAAACGCGCGCACCACAGAACCGACGTCATCCTGCGCAGTACCAAAGCTCATCACGGTCGAAACGTGATTATGGCCGGCAAAATAGGCAAGCTTTGGGCTTTTGCCGTTGCGCAACGTCACGGCCCGCGCGAGCTCATAGGTCGGCACCGCCAGGAACGCCGGATCGTATTCCGCAACCGAGAGGAGAAGCGGCGTGCGGTTCTTGCCCACATGCGTGAGCGGCGAGCGTTCCGCATATTTTGCCGGATCGCTTCCCAGATAGGCCTTCAGGTTGGGGCGCAGCTCGCCCGCGAACGCGTATGGACCGCTCATCAGGATGCCGGCCGCAACACCCGGCTGTCCGGACGGTTGAAAGGACGTGTCGAACAAATAACCCGCCGCGTGGGTCGCGCCGGCCGATTGGCCGAACAGAACGATGCGATCGGGATTGCCGCCGAATGACTTTGCGTTGGCCCGCGTCCACGCGACGACGCTCCCGACGTCCTGCGAGCCAGCGGGCCACGGGTGCGCGGGCGCCAGGCGATAGTTCGCCACGATCGTGAGGATGCCGTGTCCGGCGAAGTAGTTGCCGAGATTGACGTAGAACACGCCGTCACCATTCTTGTCGCCGCCGACGAACCCGCCGCCCGGGATATAGACCAACACGTGATCCGCCGACCCTGCGGGCTGATAGACATCAAGCTTCTGGCGCGCGTCGGTCCCGTAGGCGACATCGGTGGTCACCTTGACCCGTGTCGAGGGCTTGTCGATCAACGGCGCATAGAGGGCCCGGGTCGCCTCCAGTATCTCGGGATCGAAGTTCGGACCCATCGAAGCGACCTTGCGGCGCAGATCCGTCAAATCGCCCGGTGACCCTTTGACTTGATCGAGCATGCTTCACTCCCTCAGCGCCTAACGTCCTGTTTCAAAGCAACGCCGCCATGCGCGATTTTCGCGCCACGATAGACTTGCGTCAACGCGCGCCCGCGATATCACTCGATAGCCTACGACAGACCAGATCGTCATTAAAAACAGAGCATATGATCCATGGCACTTCTTCTGACAGCCTTTTTCGGTGATCCGGCGGAGTGGCGACGGCTGTTCGCTGCTCGCATGCCGGAGCTTGACGTGCGAATCTGGCCGGAACTCGGCGATGAACGCGACATCGACGTTGCGGCCATTGCGGTACTGCCGCATGGCAAGCTCAAGGCGTTTCCCAAGCTGCGCATGATCGTGTCGCTGCTCGCAGGCGCCGACGTGCTGTTGAGCGATCCGAGTCTTCCGGACATCCCGATCGTGCGCGCCGCAGACCCCGCCGGCGATGAAATGATGAACGAGGCAGCCCTGGTGCATGTGCTGCGCCACCACCGTCATCTGCCCGCCTACCAACTGGCGCAGCAGCGCGCCGAATGGATTTCCTTGCCGCGACTACGCGCGAGCGAGCGCAAGGTCGGCGTGCTTGGGCTTGGAACCATCGGGCTTGCGGTGGCGAAGACGTTGGCCGCGCATGGGTTCAAGGTCGCCGGGTGGGTGCGCCAGCCGCGCCCGCAGGGAGAGATCGAGATTTTTTCCGGTCGGGAACAGTTGCCGGCGTTCCTGGCGCGCAGCGAGATCGTCGTCAACTTGTTGCCGCTCACGCCGCAAACCCGCGGCATTTTGAACAAGGAGACATTCGCGCAACTGCCCGCGGGCGCCTCGATCATCAACCTGGGACGCGGCGGGCATGTGGTCGAAGCCGATCTGATCGCCGCGCTTGATCGCGATCATCTGGCCGGCGCGACGCTCGACGTCTTTCCGGTCGAACCGCTGCCGAAGGACAGTCCGCTCTGGCGTCACCCCAAGATCACGGTCACGCCGCACGTGGCACGGCGCATTAACGCCGCCGACCTGGTGCCGCGCATCTGCGACAGTATCCGCACGCTCAACGCCGGACGCCCGCTTGAAAATTTGATCGATCGCCGCCGGGGGTACTGAGGCGGCGGCCTAGTGTCCCGATTCCGAAGTTGGCCACACCTTGCGGCAAGCCCGACGCGAGCGTCGGAATCGAAAGGACATTAGCAAACTATGATTCTAGTGCCCCTTTTTGAACTCGAAGTTCGCAATCGGACTTGCGGCAAAGGCATGCGAGCTTCGAGTTCGGGGCACTAGACCGCAAGGTCGAATGCTTCCAAAAGGCCGCGGCGTCCAGTCGACGTAATCGTCAGCGCGCGGCCGTCGCGAGGGCGCTCGATCCACTTGAGCTCGAAACATCGCGTGGCGATCGCGGCACCGACCGCCCCCCCGATGTGAGGGCGCCGTTCGGTCCAGTCGACGCATGGCCGGCAAAACACGCGGCGGCGGGCGCGCGCAACCGAAAGGTCAACGCCCAGCTTGGAGAGGAATGCGGCGCCGTTCTCGGTCACTTCTCCCGCCTCGCTGCCGAGGATCACGTGCTCGCGCGCGATCAGGCAGTCGGCGATACCGACGCCAAGCTCGCCGGCCAGGTGATCATAGCACGTGCGCGCATGCCGGAGCTGGTCGTCGGTCTTGCTGCGCGGCTGGAAGCGCGGCGGCCCGGTCAGGGCCACCGTCATGATGCTTTCAAGCATCTGGCCGACGTGTGACCCGGCTAGCCGATAGTAGCGGTGGCGGCCCTGCTTGCAGAGATCGATTAGGCGCGCGTCGTGAAGCTTGGCGAGATGGCCGCTGGTTGTTTGCGGGGATACCCCGGCCGCGAACGCCAGCTCGCCCGCCGTGAGGGCCCGGCCGTCAAGCAGTGCACACAGGATATTGGCGCGTGCCGGGTCGCCGACCAGCGACGCTACCTCGGCCATCTGTGGGGCAGCATGCATGTCCCAAATATGGAGCCGGAGCGCCCACGATGCCAGCGGCAACACTTCGGCCGCGACCGAAACGATCCGCGTGGACGCCCGTGGTGACCAACCCGATGTTGAGGGCATGCACTCGGATGGATGCGAGCTAAGACCGATGACATGGACAATGAACGCTTGGGGCAACGCGTCCCCCAAACACGCGATCCTATCGCCGGTGCTGATCATCACCTGCATCGGCGTGTTTCTGGCGCAACTCGATACTTCGATCGTCAACCTCGCGCTCAGACAGATCGGTGCCGGGCTCGGTGCCGGCGTGAAGGAGCTGCAATGGGTCACTGATGCCTACAATCTCGCCTACGCGAGTTTCCTGCTGGCAGGCGGAACCCTCGGGGACACTTACGGGCGCCGCCGCCTGTTTGTGGGTGGCATCGCCTTGTTTGCAGCCGGCTCGCTGGTGTGCGGGCTTGCCCCAAACAATACCGTGCTGATCGGCGGGCGCGCCGTGAGCGGGCTTGGCGCCGCACTCGCGGTGCCGACATCGCTTGCGATTTTGTCGGATGCCTATCCGCATGCGACGGAACGGGCAAAGGCGATCGGGATTTGGGCGAGCTGCAACGCGCTCGCGTGGCTCGTCGGTCCGGCGCTTGGCGGCCTGGTCGTCGGTCAGCTCGGCTGGCGCTCCGTGTTCCTGATCGTCGTACCGATCGGGATCGTCGCTGCGATCATGACCCTGGTCCAGATCGCGGAGGGTCGGCGCGCAGCCAACCGCGCGATCGATGTTCCGGGTCAGGTGCTGGGCGCGCTGACCCTCGGTGCATTCGCATTCGGCTTCATCGAAGCGCCGCACTGGGGCTGGACCAGCGCCGCAACCATCGTCTGCCTGATCACGGCGCTCGCCGCGCTAGTGGCCTTCGTGATCGCGGAGCGTCGCGCGCACGCGCCGTTGCTGCCGCTGGGCATCTTTGGCACCGCGACCTTCACCGCGGCAGCCGGAGTCGCGACCACTATGACATTCGGCATGTATGCCATGCTGTTTCTGATGCCGCTTTACCTGCAAGTCGTGCACGGCGCTTCCGCGCTTGTCGTCGGGCTTGAGATGCTGCCGATGTCGATTGCCTTCTTTGTCGTGTCGCAAAGGTCGGGCGCACTGGTGGTGCGGGTCGGCGCCCGCGCCATGATGACGCTCGGAATGGCCGCGATGGCTGCCGGCTTGCTGGTCCTCTCGGCGATCGGGCCGAATACCGGCTTGGCGCAGGTGGAGTTTGCGTTTCTGATCATCGGCATCGGCCTCGGTCTCAACACGGGGCCGGTTTTGTCGGTCGCCGTAACAGTTGCCCCGAAGGCCCATTCGGGCACGGCTTCGAGCGTCATCAACACCGCCCGCATGGTCGGGGCAACACTGGGCGTCGCGTTGCTCGGCGGCCTCTTTGCCATGCACGCTGGCAGCGAGCCGTCCAGCGCCGCGGCGATTGTCGCCGGGGTTCGCCCGGCGATGCTCGGCGGCGCGCTCGCCGAAGGTCTGGGAGCCGTGCTCGCGTTTCTCGCAATCCCGACCGCGATGTTGGCGGCGCGCGCCGAAGTTCGGCTGATCAGCGCATGGTCGGAATGACGAACTCTGCGCCTTCCTTGATACCCGACGGCCAGCGTGCGGTGACGGTCTTGGTCTTGGTGTAGAAGCGGATCGAGTCCGGACCGTGCTGGTTGAGATCGCCGAAGCCGGAGCGCTTCCAGCCGCCGAACGTGTAGTAGGCGAGGGGCACCGGAATGGCGAAGTTCACACCCACCATGCCGACGTTCACCCGGTTGGTGAAATCGCGCGCGGTGTCTCCGTCGCGCGTGAAGATAGCGACGCCATTGCCGTAGTCGTGCTCTGACGGGAGCCGAACCGCTTCCTCGTAGTCCTTGGCGCGCACGACCGACAGCACCGGTCCGAAGATCTCTTCCTTGTAGATGCGCATGGAGGGCGTAACTTCGTCGAACAGGCAGCCGCCCATGAAGTTGCCGTTCTCATAGCCCTGCAGCTTGAAATTGCGGCCATCGACGACCAGCTTGGCGCCTTCCTTGACGCCGAGATCGACGTAGCTCTTGACCTTGTCGAGATGCGCCCGGGTGACCAGCGGACCGTAGTCGGCCTGCGGATCGGTGGACGGACCAACTTTGAGTCCTTCAACCCGCGGAATGAGCTTCTTCACCAGGATGTCGGCGGTCTTCTCGCCGACCGGCACGGCGACCGACACCGCCATGCAGCGCTCGCCGGCCGACCCATAGCCCGCCCCGATCAGGGCGTCGACGGCCTGGTCCATGTCGGCATCCGGCATCACCACCATGTGGTTCTTGGCTCCTCCGAAGCACTGCACGCGTTTGCCGTGGGCGCAGCCGGTCGCATAGATGTACTCGGCGATCGCTGATGAACCGACGAATCCGATCGCCCGCACGCGCGGGTCGGTCAGCAGAGTATCGACCGCCTCCTTGTCGCCGTTGACGACGTTGAGCACGCCGGCCGGAAGCCCGGCGGCGACCAGGAGTTCGGCTAGGCGCATCGGAACGGACGGGTCGCGCTCGGAGGGTTTCAGGATGAACGCATTGCCGCACGCGATTGCCGGCGCGAACTTCCACATCGGGATCATGGCCGGAAAGTTGAACGGCGTGATGCCGGCGACCACCCCCAGCGGCTGCCGCAGCGAAAAGAGATCAATGCCGGGACCGGCGCCGTCGGTGTATTCCCCCTTCATCAGGTTTGGGATTCCACAAGCAAACTCCACGACCTCCACGCCCCGCTGGATATCGCCGCGGGCATCGGCAATGGTTTTCCCATGTTCCGAGGACAGGAGCTTGGCAAGATTTTCAAACTCGCCCTGCACCAGGTCGAGGAACTTGAACAGCACCCGCGCGCGGCGCTGCGGATTGGTGGCGGCCCATGCCCGTTGGGCCGATTCGGCGTTTGCGATCGCCGCTTCGACTTCGGAACGGGACGCGAACGCGACCTTCGCTTGAACTTCACCGGTATTTGGGTTGAACACGTCCCCGCCGCGGCCCGAGCTGCCCTTGACCTCCTTGCCGCCGACGAAGTGACCGATCTCACGCATGGACGCTCTCCCTGAAACTTCCTAGCCCCTTTAGCCGCCTGGCGTTGTTATATCCTCGTCAGGAATGGAGCGCATGCGCGAAAGGTTGCGACCGGACGACATGCCTCCGTCGGGAACGGGATGCTATAAGGACCACTTGGGAAAGGCGACAGCGACCCCAATGGCCGATGTCACGCACAAAATAGCCATCCCGGGGGGCGGCGCGGGCTCGCATGCGCAGATCAGCCCGCTGGCTTTGGCGCTTGGTAGTATCGGGGTCGTCTACGGCGATATCGGCACGAGTCCGCTCTATGCCTTTCACGTGGCGGTTGAAGCGGCAGTCGGGTCCGGCCCGATTACGCGCGACGTCGTGCTCGGCGTGCTGTCGTTGATCCTCTGGGCCCTGACGATCGTTGTCACCGTCAAATACGTGCTGATTCTGCTACGAGCCGACAACAACGGCGAGGGCGGAACGCTGGCGCTGACGGCGCTTGCGTCCCGCATGTTCGGCCGCCGCACCGCGATCGTGTTCACGCTCGGGATGGTCGGGGCGGCGATGTTCTACGGGGATTCGGTGATCACGCCGGCGATCTCCGTACTCTCCGCGATCGAAGGCCTGAAGCTCGCGACGCCCGCGTTCGAGCACGCCGTATTGCCCTTGACCGTGTTGATTCTGATCGGCTTGTTTGCCGTGCAGTCGCGCGGAACCGCGCGGGTCGCTGCGCTGTTCGGGCCGGTGATGCTGGTCTGGTTCCTGACGCTCGCGGTCGTCGGTCTCGCGCACCTGTTCGACGATCCGCATATCTTCGCGGCGGCCAACCCGATCTACGCCATCCGGTTCCTGGGGGATCATGGCGTCATCGGATTGGTGACACTCGGATTCGTTTTCCTGGCCGTGACCGGGGGGGAAGCCCTCTACGCCGATCTTGGCCACTTCGGGCGGAAACCGATTCAGCTGGCATGGTTCGGGTTGGTCTTCCCGTCGCTCGTTCTCAATTATTTTGCCCAAGGCGCGCTGGTCCTGCGCGATCCGAGCGCGATCGACAATCCATTCTTTCGGCTGTTTCCACCGGTGCTGCTGGTTCCCGTGGTGTTGCTGGCGACGCTTGCAACCGTGATCGCCAGCCAGGCGGTCATCACCGGGGCCTATTCGGTGACCCGGCAGGCCATTCAGCTCGGCTTGATCCCGCGTCTCGCGATCCGCCACACCTCCGAGACACAGGAAGGCCAGATCTACATTCCTCGCGCCAACACCGCCATGCTGATCGGAGTGTTGTTGCTGGTGGCGATTTTCCGGACGTCGAATGCGCTGGCTTCCGCCTATGGCATCGCCGTGACCACGACCATGGTCGTGGATGGCGTTCTCGGCTTCCTGGTGATCTGGAAGTTCTGGGGTTGGCGCCCGCTGGCCGCCGCGGCGCTCATGGGTCCGCTGGTGCTGATCGATTCAACTTTTCTGGCGGCCAACCTGCTCAAAATCGTGGATGGCGCCTGGGCACCGCTCGCGCTCGGCGCGGCGATCGTGCTCCTGGTGCTGACGTGGCGGCGAGGGACGATGTTGCTGTTGACCAAGACGCGCCAGAACGAGGTGCCGTTCGATGCGCTGGTTGCAAGTCTTGAAAAGCGTCCGCCGCATGTCGTGCCCGGGACGGCCATCTTCCTGACCAGCGATCCGTCGTCGGCGCCGACGGCTCTTCTGCACAATCTCAAGCACAACCGGATTCTGCACGAGCATAACGTCATCCTCACGATCAAGACCGCCGATACCCCGCGGGTGCCGGATGACGAACGCGTGAGCATGATTCAGGTCTCGACGCATTTCGCCAAGGTCGAGATCGCCTTCGGCTTCATGGAAACGCCCAACATTCCGCGCGCGCTCGCGATTGCCCGCAAGCAGGGATGGCGCTTCGACATCATGTCGACGTCGTTCTTCTTGTCGCGGCGAGCCCTCAAGCCGGCCGCGCAATCCGGCATGCCGCGCTGGCAGGACCGCCTGTTCATTGCGCTCGCCAAATCGGCTAGCGATGCGACGGATTTCTTTCAGATCCCGACCGGTCGGGTGGTCGAGATCGGGACGCAGGTGACCATCTGAAATCAGCGCTCCGGCGCCCAATGTCGGAAAACTGGCCTCACTCCCTCTCGGGGACAATCCGTTGGGAACGGTGCTATAAGGCCCAATATTGCGGTGCAGCAATTCAGGATCAGGCATGGGTGACGGTGTTGGCGCATTGGAAGCAGACCGGACGCAGGTCGCAGAGCACGAGGCGCCTGGCCTGGGGTCCGGCTTCTGGGCGCTCACGATCGGATCGATGGGCGTCGTCTACGGCGACATCGGCACCAGCCCCCTTTACGCCGTGCGCGAGGCCGTGTCGGCGGCAACCGCCGGCGAGGCTGGGACCGGGGACGCGGTCCTGGGGGTGATTTCCCTGATCTTGTGGGCGCTGACCATCGTGGTCACCCTCAAGTACGTCGTGGTGCTGCTGCGGGCCGACAACAACGGCGAGGGCGGAACCCTGGCGCTGATGGCCTTGGCCGGCCGCGTCGGGGGCCGGTGGGCGGAGATCGTCGCCGCGCTTGGGATCATCGGCGCGTCACTCTTTTTCGGCGACGCGCTGATCACGCCTGCGATTTCAGTGCTCTCGGCGATCGAAGGTTTGAAAGTCGTGACCCCGACGTTCGATCCCTACGTGGTGCCGTTGACGATCCTCATCCTGGTCGTGCTGTTCGCCGCGCAATCGCGCGGGACCGCGCGCGTGGCCGCGTTTTTTGGTCCGATCACGGCGGTCTGGTTCGTTGCCATCGCAATCCCGGGGGCCGTCGCGATTGCGAGCGATCCCTGGATCCTGCTGGCCGTCAATCCGTTCTACGGTCTCAAATTCCTGGTGAGCCATGGGTTCATCGGACTGGTCACCCTGGGCGCGGTATTTCTGGCCGTGACTGGCGCGGAAGCGCTCTACGCGGATCTCGGCCATTTCGGCCGCCGCCCCATCCAGACCGCCTGGCTGGCGTTTGTGTTTCCGGCACTCGCGCTCAACTATCTCGGGCAAGGCGCGCTGTTGCTGGCAAATCCGGCCGCGATCGAAAACCCGTTCTTTCTGCTCTATCCAAACTGGGCGCAGCTGCCGATGGTGGTGCTCGCAACGGCGGCGACCGTTATTGCCAGCCAAGCGGTCATTACGGGCGCCTACTCGCTGACCCACCAGGCTATCCAGCTCGGGCTGTTGCCCCGTGTGGAGATTCGTCACACGTCGGAAACGCGTGAGGGCCAGATCTATTTGCCGCGCGTTACCATGCTGCTGCTGCTTGGCGTCTTGCTGCTGGTGACCACGTTCCGCTCGTCGAGCGCGCTGGCGTCCGCCTACGGAATTGCCGTGACCGGCACGATGGTGGTCACCACCGCCATGGCGTTCGTCGTTGTCTGGAAGGTGTGGCGCTGGTCGCCGCTTGCCGCCGTGGCACTGATCACGCCGTTCCTGCTGCTTGATCTGACATTCCTGGCGGCCAACCTGCTCAAGGTCGTGCAGGGCGGGTGGATGCCGCTCGCACTCGGGTCGCTGGTGCTGACCGTGATGTACACGTGGCGGCGCGGAACGCGGTTGCTGGCCGAAAAGACACGGCGGCAGGAAACGCCGCTTGACCAACTGGTGGCGATGCTCGAGCGCAAACCGCCGATCCGGGTGCCGGGCACGGCGGTCTTCCTCACCAGCGATCCGCACAGCGCACCAACCGCGCTGCTGCACAGCCTCAAGCACTACAAGGTGCTGCACGAGAAGAACGTCGTTTTGAGCATCGAAAACGCGCATACGCCACGCGTCCACCCGGAAGAGCGGGTCCGCCTGGAGCCGGTCGGGGGCACGTTTCTGCGTATCTATCTGCGGTTCGGCTTCATGGAGACCCCGAACGTGCCGCGTGCGCTGGGGATTGCGCGTCAGCTCGGTTGGCAGTTCGACATCATGTCGACGTCGTTTTTCTTGTCGCGCCGTGCGCTCAAGCCAGCCGCCCAGTCCGGCATGCCGCGCTGGCAAGATCGCCTGTTCATTATGCTGGCGCGCTCCGCCGACGATGCTACGAGCTATTTCCGGATTCCGACCGGGCGCGTGGTCGAAGTCGGCACGCAGGTGACCATTTGATCGGCGGGATTCCGCGCGCGCTGCCGGAGCGGATATCCGCCGCGACTGGATCGAAGCGCAAGGAGAAAACAATGTCCGGGCCCAATGAGGTGCGCGATCTGACGCCAGAGGAGGTGGCTGCCGGCCTGTCATCCGGCGACGTCATGCTGGTCGACGTGCGCGAACCCAACGAAACGCAAATCGAGCGAATCCCTGGGTCAGTGCTGTCACCGCTCTCGCAATTTGATCCCCACGCGCTGCCCGATCCGGACGGACGGACCGTCGTGTTCTCCTGCGGCGTCGGCATTCGCTCACTGCGGGCCGCGGAGGCCGCATTGGCGGCGGGTCTGCCATACGGCGCCCATCTGGTGGGCGGCCTAAAGGCCTGGAAGGCCGCTGGTTTCCCGACCGAACGGTGATATGACTGAGCTGGGATATCGGCGGGAGAACAATATGCTGCGATGGGGGCTGGCGATTGTCGGCGCGTTGGCGATGTCCGGTTTGTCGGCCGGCTGTTCGAGTCCATCGGTTGCCAAATATCCGTATTGTCTGATGACCAACGACGGCGAACGCGACTGTCGCTACGCGTCGTTGGAGCAGTGCGAGGTCACCCGCGCCGGCGTCGGCGGCTCCTGCAACCCAAGCCCCTACTATACCGGCGCCACCCCGCAAAGCTCGCAGTCCATCCAGGGCGTGCCTCCGCCACCAGGCACGTCGGGGCGGGGACGATGAACCGCTGGCACGTGCCACGCCCTCACGCGCCCCTCATTGCGATTGTTGCAACCACGTTGCTTTGGCCAATCCTCGCCGCGGCGCAAACACGCGTTGTGAATTTCTACAATTGGTCGGACTACATGGCGCCGACCGTCCTTGAAGATTTCAGCAAGAGCACCGGCATCAAGGTTCGCTACGAAACGTTCGACTCCAACGACACGCTCGAAACCAAGCTGCTGGCCGGAAAATCCGGCTACGACCTAGTGGTACCGACCGGCTATTTTCTCGAGCGGCAAATCAAGGCCGGCGTCTTTCTTCAACTCGACAAGGCCAAGCTTTCCAACCTCAAGTACGTCTGGCCGGAGATCGCCAACCGGCTCGCGACCTACGACCCGGGCAATCAGTACGCCGTCAACTACATGTGGGGCACGACCGGCATCGGCTACAACGTCGCCAAGGCGCGCGAACGGCTCGGGCCCGACGTCAAGATCGACTCCTGGGACATGGTGTTCAAGCCGGACAACCTCGCCAAGTTCAAGGACTGCGGCGTCTACATGCTCGACTCCTCGGACGACATCCTGCCGACGGCGCTGCGCTATCTCGGTCTCAACCCCAACACGACCGATCCCGTCGACTACGAGAAGGCGGCCGACCTGATCATGAAGATCCGGCCCTCGGTCCGCAAATTCCATTCCTCCGAATATCTCAACGCGCTCGCGACCGGGGAAATCTGTTTCATCGTCGGCTGGTCGGGCGACATCAAGCAGGCCCAGAAGCGGGCCGCCGAGGCCAAGAACGGCGTGGTCATCGCCTACGCAATTCCGCGCGAAGGCGCACAAATGTGGTTCGACAATCTGGCGATTCCGAAGGACGCCAAGAACGCGGGCGAAGCCCTAGAGTTGATCAACTATCTGCTTGCTCCCGATGTTGCCGCCAAGAACAGCAACTACTTGTCCTACGCCAACGGCGACAATCCGAAGGACGAGCCCCTCGACCCGGCCGTTCGCGACGACAAGACGATCTATCCGGACTCATCGGTCATGGAGCGCCTCTACACGATCTCGGCTCACGATCAGGCGACGCAGCGGCTGATGAACCGGCTGTGGACGAAGATCAAGACCGGTCGCTGAAGGAACAGCTTGCGCGTCAGCGCCAGCGCCGGTGCAGCCATAGCCACTGATCGGGATATTCGCGGATCCAGCCTTCGACCACGGACGTGATCGCCTGCATGGTTCCCTGCACGTCGATTTTGCCCTCATGATCGCGCGCTGGGGGAACCGGCGGCGTGACCTCGGCGCGGAAGCGCCCGTTGTCGATGCGGATCACCCGCGTCCCGTGGATCGGGGCTTCCGTTTCGCGCGCCAGCGCCGCCATCAGGGGGTTGGCCATGCAGGGGCGGCCGAAGAACGTGACTTCCACGCCCTTCACGTAGTGCTGGTCGACCAGCATGGCGACGTGGCGATTGGCCTCGAGGGCGCGCGCGAGCTGAAGCGGCGCGAACATGGACGTAGGGACGAGCTCACCCATCTGTCCGACCCGTAGCGAAAACACGGCGTCCGCGACCGCGCCCAGGTTGGGCCGACGATAGAGAACCGCGGTGTCGAGGCCGTCGGCGGCGGAGATCAACGCCGGTAATTCCCAGTTGGCGAGGTGGGCAGCAAACACCAGCGCCGGCTTGCCGTCCTCGCGCAATCCGAGAAAACGCTCGATGCTGCCGGCGTCGTAATCGATGAATTCGCGGTGCCAGGGATCGCCCTCGGCCAGGCGATCGATATGCGCAAACTCGACCGCCACGCGCCCGAGATTGTCCCAGACGCCGCGCAAAATCGTTTCAATCTCGGCGTCGGATTTCTCCGGATACGCCGCCCGCAGATTGTCCCGCCCGATGCGATGCTCCTTCAATAGCGGCCCGACGGTGCGCATGAATTGCGCCGCGAGGTTGCTGACCTTGACACGGTCGAGCCGCCGCACGGTCCGCAGCAGCGAGCCGACCAGCATGCCGGCGGTCTTGTCGAGCACGGGCTGAGCAGCGCTCACCAGCCGCCGGCGAATGCGTCGAACTCCGCTCATTGCCGCCTAGAAATTGATGATGATCTTGCCGAACACCTGTCGGCTTTCGAGCCGCTTAAGCCCTTGCTCGATGTCGCCGAGTGTAAACTCGCTGTCGATCACCGGCGCAATCCCGTCCGCCATCTTGGCGAGGCTTGCGCGGATGTTGCGCAGCGATGCTCCAAACGAGCCGAAAATCTTGTACTGCTGTTGAAACAGCTGCATCAGGTTGAACGTCACGCTCGGGCCCGACGTCGCACCGCACGTGACCAAGCGTCCGCCGCGCTTGAGCGCCAGCAGCGAACCGGGAAACGTGTCGGCGCCGACGTGCTCGAACACTACATCGACCCCCTTCTTGCCAGTCAGCTTGCGTACCTCGTGCTCGAACCGGTCCGCCCGATAATTGATGACGTGATCGGCGCCGAGCGCCTTGGCCTTGTCCGCCTTGGCATCGTCGCCGACCGTGGTGATGACCGTGCAGCCGATCGCTTTTGCCATCTTGATCGCGGCAGTGCCGATGCCCGAGCCGCCGGCGTGCACGAGGATCATCTCGCCGGGCTGCAGCTTGGCATTGTCGAACAACATGTGCTCGACGGTTGCGAAGGCGATCGGCGCACACGCGGCATCCCGAACGCTCACTCCGTCGGGGACTTTGATCGTCAAACGGGCTGGCATGTTGATGAGTTCCCGCGCGAACCCGTCAATATGAAAGCCCATGATGCCTCGTTTCGGCACCTCTTCGCAGAGATTATCGCGACCCTCGCGGCAGGCTTTGCACTCGCCGCAGGTGATCGCCCCGTACATCACGACGCGGTCGCCGATCGAAAAGCCGTTCACGCCCGGGCCGATCGCCGCAACCTCGCCGGCGGCCTCCGCTCCCACGACCAGCGGGAATTTCTGACGCTTGGCGAACGCCATTCCGCGGTAGCCCCATAGATCGAGATGGTTCAATCCAACGGCGCGCACGCGGATCTGCACCTCGCCGGCAGCCGGTGGGGGCGGATCAGGCAGGTCGGCAAGCTCGAGCTTGCGGTCGGCGATAAGGGTGAGCGCTCGCATGCGCGGATCGTTCGATGGCTTCCCGGATTGAAAGTTCAGCGCTGGATGCCTATCGCCGCGGAAAGCCCGCCGTCAATGGGCAGGACCGCGCCGGTCAGGTAGGACGCCTGCGGCGTGAGCAGGAAGGTCACGAGATCGGCGATTTCCTCCGGCCTGGCGAAACGGCGCGCCGGGATCTGAGCTTCCATCTGCTCGCGATACTTGGCGTAGGGCGCCATCATCTCGGTGTCGATGAAGCCCGGCGCAACGTAATTCACGGTGACGCCGGTACGGGCGATCTCGATTGCCAACGTGCGCACGTAGCCGAGCAGGGCGGCTTTGGACGCGGCGTAAGCTGCATTGCCCTGGTTGGCCTGCAACGCGGTAATCGATCCGATCACGACGAGGCGGCCATCGCGCGCGCGCATCATCTGGCGCGCCAGTGCGCCACCGATGCGCGTGAACGACCAGAAGTTGACCTGCATCGCGGCCTCGGCCTTGGCCTGATCCATCATCATGGCAAGACTGTCGTAGGATTGCCCTGCGTTGTGCACCAAGGCCGAGAAGGCCTGACGCTCGACGTCCTTGACGAAGGCGTCGACCGCCGCCTTGTCGGCCAGGTCGAGCGCCAGCGCCGCAAAGGTTTGCGACGGACGTTCCGCCTGCAACGCCTTGAGCAATGCGTCAGCCTCGGCACCCGATGCGCGGTAGGTGAAGGTTACGTCGTGGCCGGCGGCCGCCAGGGCGCGGACAATGGCCGCCCCCAATCCACGACCGCCGCCGGTGACGAGAGCGCGACGTTTGGCTTCCGCCGTCACGCGGCGGGCTCCCGTCCCAGGACAAGCGATACGTTCTGGCCGCCGAACCCGAACGAGTTGGACACCGCGTGGCGAACCTTGGCGTCGCGCGCTACGTTCGGGACCACGTCTAGCGGAATGGTCGGATCGGGAACCGCGTAATTGATGGTGGGCGGAATGCGCTGCCGGTCCAGCGTCAGCAGCGTGAAGATCGCCTCGACCGCGCCCGCCGCCGAAAGCGTGTGGCCGATCATCGATTTGTTGGAGGAAATCGCCACCGCCTTGGCGTGATCGCCCAGCACGGCCGTGACCGCCAGACATTCCATCTTGTCGTTTTCGGGCGTGCCGGTGCCGTGTGCGTTGATGTAGTCGATATCCTGCGGTTGAAGCCCGGCGTCGGCGATCGCGTTGTGCAGGCAGCCGATGATCGGCTTGCCATCGGGGCTCGAACGCGTGCGGTGGAACGAGTCGGCGAGCTCACCACAGCCCTCCACGACGCCGAGGATCTTGGCGCCGCGCGCGCGCGCGCTTTCGTAGCTTTCAAGCACGACGGCGCCGGCACCCTCGGCCATCACGAAGCCGTCGCGGTTCTTGGAGAACGGCTTCGACGCGCCCTCGGGAGGATCGTTTTGGGTCGAGAGCGCCGACAGCAGCGAAAAGCGCACCAGGCTTTCCGAATTGATCGAGCCGTCGGTCGCAACGCACAGCGCCGCGTCGGTCTCACCGCGGCGGATGGCTTCCAATCCGAGTTGAATTGCGCTGGCGCCCGACGCGCAGGCCGTCGACAGCGAAATCGGCGAGCCTTGGGTGCCGAATTTCGCCGCCAGATCGTAGCCCACTGACCCGAATAGAAACCGCTCGTGATAATGTCGAAAGCGTCCACTGGCCGCGGCGCGAAGCAGATCGTCGTAGTTGACGTCGGCGTTGGTACCCGACGCCTGCGCGAGCTCCTGGCGTTGCGGCCATTCAAGCTCGATCGGTGCCACCGCTAGAAACAGCGGCCCCGGAAAACTACCGCGGCTGCCGATTGCCGATTCGCCCAGCGCTTCTTCGATCGCAAGCTCCGCCAGCCGTTCGGCCAGCGCGGGAGCGGACATCGGTTCGACTGGAACGAAGTCAACCGTGCCGGCGACGCGCGTCTTGAAGTTGTCGGTCGAAAAGCGGGTGATCGCCCGAATCCCGGACTTGCCGGCGGTCAGTTTGGCCCAATTGTCGGTCTTGCCGGCGCCCAGCGACGTGACCACGCCCATGCCGGTGACCACAACGACGGGCCGGCCCGACTTGTCGCGTAATTGTGCCATCTCGGTTCTCCCAAAGCGCTCAAACTGGCTCTACCAGCGCGAGGCCTTCGCCGCGCCAATGGCTGACCCCGGTGACGACCGCGCGAGCAAGCCCTCCCGGCATCGGTTGCTCGACCCCGGTCGCATCAAAAGGTGGAAACAGTTTACCGTAATTCAAGGCAAGCGCCGCAACCGCGATATTCATGGTGAATTGCGGCTCAACGCCGTGTCCGAAATGGCTTCCCGTAGCACGCACCGCAACGTCCGGATGGCGCCCCAGGAAGGCGCGCTCTTCCGCGGCGGCTGGCTCGGTGCCCGGGGCACCGGAAATGACCGCGGTCCCGGCGTCGGGGATACCCAACTCCGTCCACATCCGATCGAGGCTCGCTTCGATCGATCCCGGACGGCGCGTGCCCGACTGGACCGTGACGGCGGATAATTTGGCGAGCGGCGACGCCTGCCGACGCTGCGCGTGTTCGCGGCTTTCCAGCACCACAAAGGCACCCAGCGATGCGAGCGCGAATCCAGGCGCCGCTCGCCGATCCCAGACCGTGTGAAACGCATCCTTGAGGCAATAACCTCCGAACTCATAGAGCATCAGAAGGTCCTTGCGCTCGCCGTTCTGCGCGCCTCCGACCAATGCGATATCGCTCTGGCCGGCCTTGATGCGCGCCGTTGCGATCCGCGTCGCGTCGACGCCGGCGAGCTCTTCGCCCATGAACGTGCGTGATGACCCGGTCACGCCGTGGACGATCGAGATGTTGCCGGCCAAAAGGTTCGACAGCTGCGCGAGAAACAGCGTGGGCCGCAAATCACTCATCAGCCGTTCGTTGAGGAAGCGGTCGCGATTGTCGGCCTTGGGCAAGCCCGAGAGAATCGCCGCGTCCGCCGCCCAGTCGCGCTCGCCGCCGCCTGCCGCAACGATCATGTCCATGCGGCCGAGCAACTCGGCGTTGCCCTTGGCGCCCGCGCTGTCGAGCGCGAGGCCCGCGGCGTAAGTTCCGATCCGCTGCCAAGGCTCCATCTGGCGCTGATCGCCCTTTTTCGGAATCTGCTTATCGAAGTCGACGCGGGCGAGCGCGTGAACCACATTGGGCGCAAACGTCTTGGTATCGGCGGTCGGGGAGGGTTCGCTCAGTCCGCGCCAGTGTGCCTCCGGCCCCTCACCGAGACACGAAATGATGCCAACGCCGGTGATCAAGACATCGCGCGGCGCATCAGCCATCGGCTAGCGCCTGCATTGGAAACCCGATCCGCGCAGCCGTCTCTTCCATGGCGCGGCGCATGCTCTTTTCCGGGAACGGCATGACCCGAAAAGTGATCTCGGCATCGCAGATCGGCTTGCCGTCGGCCGCGATCGTGGCCTTGGTGATCGCGTAACCCGAGCCGTCGTGCAGCAGCTTGGCAGTGATATCGAGGTTTGTCCCGGGAAGCACGAACGTGCGCAGCTTGGCGTCCTTGATGGCCGCCAGAAACGGCATGCGCTCGAACTTCGTCAGCCCGATCACGAGCCAACCCGATGTCTGCGCCATCGATTCGATCAGCAGCACGCCGGGCATCAAGGGGTTGCCCGGAAAATGTCCTTCGAAAATCGTGCTCTCGCGGGGGACAACGGCCTCCACGCGGATCGTCCAGGCGCTGACGTCGAGTGCGACAATCCGATCGATGAGCTGAAAATACTCAATCCGCATGCCGGGAAGCTCAGGCCCCCTTGGCGGCAACGAGACCGTCGATGCGGGTGCACAGGTTCTGCAACACGAAATATTGCTCGGTCGTGGCTTTGCCGTCGTTGACCTCCTGGGTCCACTGTTCGAGCGGCAGTTTGATCCCAAAGGCCTTGTCGATGGCGAACGCGATGTCGAGAAAATCCAAGCTGTCGATCCCGAGATCCTCGATGGCGTGACTCTCCGGCTTGATAGTATCGCGTGGGATGTCGCACGTCTCGGCGATGATGTTGGCGACGGTATCGAACGTCGAGGACATGTGAACCCTTTGATCGTTTTATGTTTTTGAAGCAGCCCGAGTCGGCGCGGCAACCCGCAGCAAACTCCCAGCCGACAGCGCCATCCGTGCTGGCCCGTATATCCAAGTGCGTTCGCGAGCGCAATGGCGGGGAGGGGGCCGCAGACCGGCGGCCGGCTTGGCGAAAACATGGGCGGCGACCGCGGGTTATGGCGGCTCGGCGGCTGTGGTCCGGGGGTGCGGCAGCGCCCTCGAGGCCCCGTGCTAATCCTCAGCGCGCATTGATCGGGGCGTCAATCGTCATGCAGTTACGACGGCCGCTCAAAACACAGTCCTGCGCCTTGCGCATCTGCACGATCGCGTTCATCAGCCAAATGCCGCAACCGACGAGGACGAGCGCAACCACCACGGCGATCAAGTTCATCAGCATGCGGTGGCGATAGTCGTCGTCCCGGCTTTGTGTGTATTTGTGCAGATCCTCGACCGGGGACCACTGCGGGTCGCGCACCGGGGGCCGCGCGCGCGGCCGGAATTGCAGCACGCGGCCGTCTGGCCGGATCGGGGCCTTCGGATCCATGCCGGGCTCAGGTTGCTCAGTCACTGATGGTCCCACTAAACTGCCAGCATGTCACACACGGTCCGCGGCCGCATCGTTGCCGTTCTGGCGGCCTATGCGCTCGCCCTGCAACCCATCACCGCTGCAGCGCTCACGCAAGGGCCGCAGCTCGGGTCGGTAATTTGTTCCGGTGCGGATCCCGGCAGCACGCCGGCGCCCGGCCACCGGCAAGACGTCGCCTGTTGTCCGAGTTCCTGTTGCGGAGACCTGGTCGAGCCGCCGCCGCCGCGCGCATCCGTGATCCTGCCGCAAGCGGTGGCCGACTTCGTGCCGGCCGCAACGCCCGCGGTTGCGCCGGTCCGCACGCACCTTCGGCGCTCCCGCGCCCCGCCGGCGCCGTGCTGACCCAGGATCGCTAAACCTCCTTAACCCGCTGCGACCCGCGTGGTTGCGCGCCATCATCATCGACCGGAGTCCACCATCATGAAAGCCCTCGCAGGCCTGTTTGCCGCTGCGCTCGGTCTGACCGCGGCCCAGGCCCAAGACACATCGGCCGACTACAAACTCGGCTCATTGCAAATTTCGCAGCCATGGTCGCGCGCCACCCCCAAGGGCGCGACCGTCGCCGGCGCCTATGTCAAGATCACCAACACCGGCACGGCCCCCGACCGGCTCGTCGGCGGCTCCTCGCCGGTTGCCGGTCGCTTCGAGGTCCATGAAATGAGCATGGACAAGGGCGTCATGAAAATGCGCCCGGTCAAGGGTGGCCTCGAGATCAAGCCGGGACAAAGCGTCGAGTTCAAGCCCGGCTCCTATCACATCATGCTGCTCGATCTGAAGCAGCCGCTGCAGAAGGGCGACCACGTCAAAGGCACGCTGAATTTCGAGAAAGCCGGATCGGTCGACATCGACTACACGGTAGTCGGCGTCGGGGAGACGGCGGGCGCGGCGCCATCCGCGCCACCCGGCCACGACATGCACGGGATGCCCGGCATGTCGCACTAGTGCCCGTTTCCGAAGTTCGTGATACATCGCCGCACCCTCTGACACGAACTTCGGAAACAAAGGGGCACTAGCAAGTATTTGATTCTAGTGCCGCTTATCGATTTGAAGTTCCTGAACGAGCTTGCGGCAGGTGGTGCAGGAACTTCAAATCGGCGGCACTGACGGCCGGCTGCGGCGCGACCGCAGGCGGGTCGAATACCGCCTGCGAGTGCCGGCTAACCCAGCGCCGGCTCCGCGAAGGGCGCGATCGTGCCGGCCGGCAACGGAACCCGAAACGTGTTGAGCACCATCGAAGTCAACGTGTAGGACCCGAGGATCCCCAGGAACTCGACCATCCCGGCGTCGCCGATCAGAGCGTGGACGCGCTTGTAGGTTCGGTCGGACACCCGCCGTTTCTGGTGCAGCTCCTTGATGAAATCGTAGAGCGCGCGCTCGTCCTTGGGCGCCTTGGCGGGCGTGCGCCCGGCCTTGAGGTCGCGAATCGTCTGCGGCAGCACGCCTACGCGCTCGGCCTCCTGCGCATGGACGTAGAACTCGTACTGCGCCTTCCACATCTGTCCAATGACGAGGATCGCAAACTCGGACAGCCGCTTTGGCAATCGCGTCTTGAACCGGCAGAAGGCGGCGAACTGCTGAATGACCTCGCCGATCTCTGGCGCATACATGTAACAACCGAACGGGCCACCGAGCGACACGCCCTTGCCGCGCGGTCCTGAACGCAGCGAATTCAGCAGCGCGCGTTGGGCCTGGTCGAGTTGATCTTCGGACAATTGCGAAAGGCGGGGAGTGAGTTTTTTGGTTGCCATGCATAACCCGTCGAATGGATCGCGTTTAAGGTGAAAGCATTCGTTGTGTACGGGCGCGATCTAGCCCGTCACACTCGCGCCGCCGAACTTTTCTTTCCAGCGCGGGATGACTTCGCGATTGAAGACATTGTCGGGCACGTTGCCGGCCAAAGCCGCGATCACCGAACGGGCCGCCCATTCGATCCCGGGACCGAGCTGGGCATCCTCGTTGAACGAGGCCGAGTGCGGCGACAGCAGGATCTTGTCGCCGAGCTGACGCAGGGGCGAGCCGGCGGGCAGGGGCTCCTCGACGAACGCATCGATGGCGGCGGCGCGCAGCGCGCCGGCCTTGAGCGCGTGCGCCAGCGCGGTCTCATCGATCAGGCCGCCACGGGCCGCGTTGATGACGACCGCGGTCGGCTTCATGATCGCGAGTTCGCGCGCACCCATCATGCCGCGCGTGTCCTTGGTCAGCGGCGTGTGGAACGTCACCACGTCGGATTCGCGCAACAGCGTGTGATAGTCGACCGACGCCACGCCCGCGAGCAGAAAGCGGGCCGGCTCGATCAAGGGATCGTAGGCGATGAGCCGAACGCGCCAGGGCGCCAGCAGGTTGGCGACGCGCGTGCCGATGCGACCCAGCCCGACGATGCCGACCGTGATGCCAGGCCGATTATCGGAATAACGCATGCCCAGATAGACGGAGGTGAGGTGCGGCTCGCGCCACTTGCCGGCGCGGATTTCGCTGTCGCGCTCGCGCACGCGTTTGAGCAGGGCGAGGATCATGGCGACCGTCGTTTCGGCGACGCCGAAACAATTCGCCTCCGTCGGCGCATGACAGACCATGATCCCAAGATCGCTCGCCGCGTCCGTATCGATGTCGTCGACACCGGCGGTGTATTTCGCCACCACCCGCAGACGCTGGCAGGCCTCCAGCAGAGGGCGGTCGAGCGGCGTGAACCGGCTGTAGGTCCCCATCAGGGCAACCGCGTCGCGGGCCGCTGCAAGAAACGGCTCCCGATGCTGGCCGCCGGGTGTCTGCCAGCGTCGATCGCCCTCGACCACATCGAGACCGGCATTGCGCAAGGCGTCGACGATCGGCTTCGGCTCCTCACGCGGCGCGTAGAGGAGAACTTTCGGCTTCGACATGCGGGAATTCCTCTTGGACGGCTTGCGCAGGCCGCACGAGTGTCCGCACGCGAGCGGATGGGGTCAAGCGGCGAGGGAATGCGCTAACGCGCGCCGCCTATGTGATGTGAGATGCCGGTTTGGTCAGAAGGTCGTCGGCGGCGCGAAGAAACAGCGCCGGCTTCCATCGGGTCGCTTGCAGCGCCAATAAGCGCCGTCGGGCGACGGCTGCGCTTCCGAAAACGGAACAGTCTCTTTGCTGAACAGCGAGTAGCCACCCGCTGTGATGTGGACCTGGTCGCCCGGGACCGTGAAGCAGTCGCCCTCGCCGCAACACCACTCGCCGGCGGCGTTGCGCAACCCGCCGCGCGAAATCCAGCTGTCATGTGCGGGGCTTTGGGAACAAGCGAGGAGGACGAGGACAAGCGCAAGTTGCAACCGAGCAACAAGTCCGCTCATTGGGTTGGCTCCTTCTATGCCCCGGCCCACGTTTGGTAACTGGGTGTGCTACTCCTTGGGTTCGTCCCCCTCCTTAACACTAGGTCTGGTTTTTCCGAGTCTACAAGCACTAGTATACGTGCCTCCACAGGCCGAGGAACAATTCTGTTGCATCGCAGCATTGCCACATTGGTGGCAGTTGCGCCGCGCCGCGGAGCATCGTTCGGGTGCCGAAGCGGGGCGGTCGCATTGTCGCCCGCAGCGCATGCGCCGGGCGCGGTATCACGCGTCAGGGAGCGCGTGATAGCGTCAGGAAAACACTCAAACGCGACCTGGGGTCCATTCCGCATGCAAAGAAAACTGCGCGTTGTCGTGATTGGCGCCGGGATTGGCGGCGTCGCCGCCGCCGGGGCGCTGCGCAAGCTTGGAATGGAGGTTGCGGTCTACGAACGTGCATCCGATCTCGGCGAGGTCGGGGCCGGGCTCCAGATCGGCCCCAACGGGGTCAGGGTTCTGCGCGCACTCGGCCTCGAGGACACCCTGCAGGGCCTCGCTTTCGAGCCGACCGCAATCGTTTCGGTCAACTGGGACACCGCGAGCCTGCGCTACCGCGAACCACTCCAGGCAGTGGCGCGCCAGCAGTTCGGCGCGCCCTACATCACGGCGCATCGCGCCGATCTGCATCGCCTGCTGCGGGAGACCGTGCCGGACAAGCTCATGACGCTCGAAGCCCGCTGCACCGGCGTCGCATCGTCTGAACATCATGCGGTCGCGAGCTTCGACGATGGAACGCAGGTCGAAGCCGATCTCATCGTCGGCGCCGACGGCATTCGCTCGGTCGTGCGCGAGAGCCTGTTCGGCGCGGCGCCGGCGCGCTTCACCGAGCAAACCGGATGGCGCGCCATCCTCCCGATCGAACTGGTGCCGATGCGCGTCGGGCCGGACAAATCGGTCCAGATCGAACGCTGTGAATACGTCGGGTGGATCGGTCCGAGCGGGCATGTGATCTGCTATCCGATCCGCGGCGGCGAGCTCTACAACATGTTCGTCGGCCGCGTATCACCGGAATGGGCCGAGGAATCCTGGACCGCGCCCAGCACGCGCACGGAGATGCTCGCTGCGTTCGCCGGCTGGAACGACGCGCTGCTCGAGATGCTCAGCAAGGTCGAGCATGTGTTCAAATGGGGGATCTACGATCGCGATCCGCTGGCACATTGGACCAGCGGACGCGTGACGCTGTTGGGCGACGCAGCGCATCCGATGATGCCGACGCTGGCGCAGGGAGCCTCAATCACGCTTGAGGACGCCTACGCGCTGGCGCGCAATGTCGCGCGCCACACCGAAGATCCGCGCGAGGCGCTGCGCGCCTACGAGGCGGAGCGGATCGAGCGTGCGCGCCGGGTGCAGTTGCAGGCGCGCGATCAGTTCAACAACAACCGCAAGGTGCCGGCCCCGCCGCCGCTCAGCCGCGACTGGATCTTCGAGCACGACGCGACCGCCGAGCCGATGGCGCTCGCGAGCTAGATCAGCGGCGCCTATTCGGCTGCGATTGCGGCGTGGGCCGCGTCGCCGGTCGCCAGCGCGGCCAGGATTTTCTTGACCAGCTCGCGTGCCGACTCGGCGCTGATCTCGACCGCCACGCGGTCGCGGCCGCCCTCGGCTTCGCAAATGAAATCGATGCCGAGCGCGTGGTCGAGCGGCGCATGATAGGGATGGTCGTAATAGACATTGGCGGTGTCGACGTGCATCCAGCCCTTCGGGCCCTTGGCGCTGCCGAACAGCGCGGCTTTTTCAACGATGTATGAACACATGCCGATCTCCTGATTATTTTTGCCCGCCGATGTGCTTGTGCAGGAAGCCGATGACTTTCTTCCAGCCGTCGGTCGCCTGCTCGGCGCGATAGCTCGGACGGTTGTTGGCGAAGAACCCGTGGCCGGCGCCGTCGTAGCGGTGGAACTCGTAGGTCTTGCCGAGTTTCTTAAGCAGCGCCTCGGTGCGGTTGACGTGATCGGGCGACGGGTTGGGGTCGTCGTTGCCGAATATTCCAAACAGTGGGCAGCGCAGGTTCTCGGTCAGCTCGATCGGGGCGCGCGGACGCTTGTCGTTGAGCAGCGCGGGATCTTCGACGATGACGTTGCCGCCCCAGCAGTCGACCGCGGCATCGACATTGGGCAGACGGCAGGCGACCAGATAGGTGTGACGTCCGCCCGAGCAGAAGCCCATCACGGCGACCTTGCCGTTGGCGTAGGGCAGGGCGCGCACAAACTCCATCGCGCCCGCGACGTCGCCGATCACCTGCTCATCGGGCACGCCGCCGGCCGCCCGCACCCGCGCGCCGATGTCATCCGGATCGCCCGGACCTTCGCGAAAGTAGAGGTGCGGGGCTATGCCGAGGAACCCGTGGTAGGCGAGCTTGCGCGGGACTTCCTTGATCCACTCGTCCCATCCGGGCATGTGATGAATGATGACGACGCCCGCAAAGGGGCCGGGCCCGAGCGGTCGCGCGAAATAGGCTTCGCCCAGATCGCCGTTGTGGCCCTTGAACGTCACGGTTTCTGCAAGCATGGCCTGATAGGGAAAGTTCATGGAGTCCTCGCGCAATTGGGTACGGCGGTCGATTGTGCGGCTATGAACGCGGGGCTTATCATGCGCGCGTGCGGGCGTGGATCAAGATGGCTAGCCGACGAGCAACCGTGCGCCAGCGGCCGGTAATCGCGATGACGGTCACGTGCGTGGTGTGGGCTTGCAGCGCCGCGCTGATCGCGTTCGCCGTGCTGGCGTTGCCGGTGCGGGCACAGCAGGCCCCGGCGCCGCCGCGGGCCGCCGTGCCGCCGGCGGACAGCACCTTGTTCGGGGAAGATGCGCGCGAGCCGATCACCACGGTCACCAAGGTCACCACGTTTCAGGTTCCGCCTGACGTCGATCGCACGTCGCGTGAGTCGATCTGCCTGATGGTCGAAGCGGCGGCGCGCGCCAACAATCTTCCGGCCGAATTCTTCGCGCGCATCATCTGGCAGGAGAGCCGGTTTCAGTCGGACGCGATCGGGCCGTTGACCCGGCGCGGGACGCGCGCGCAGGGGATTGCCCAGTTCATGCCCGGCACGGCCGCGGAGCGCGCGGTGCTCGATCCGTTCGATCCGGTGCAGGCGCTGCCGAAGGCGGCCGAGTTTCTGGCCGAGCTGCGCAGCAAGTTCGGCAATCTCGGGTTGGCGGCTGCCGCCTACAACGCCGGGCCGCAGCGCGTGCGCGACTGGCTCAGCGGATCACGCAGCTTGCCGAGCGAGACCCGCAACTATGTCTATGCCGTCACCGGCGTCTCCGCGGACGACTGGGCCGCCGGCGCCAAAGACTCGAGCCGGCCGCTGCCGCCGAGCTGCAACGACATGATTGCCCTGTTGCGCCGTGGTCCGAACCCGTTTGTGGCGGAGCTGGAGAAGCGCGTCGTGCAGGGCACGCTCGCGCCGTGGGGCGTGCAGCTCAGCGCCGGATTCTCGCGTGAGCGCGCGCTCGTCTCCTACGCGCGCCTCGCCAAACAATATGCGACTGTGCTCGCGGGCTATGATCCGAGCATCCTCGCCACGACGCTACGCAATCGCGGGTCGCACGTGTTCTATCAGGTACGCATCGGGGCGCAGACCCGCGCCGGAGCGGACGAGTTGTGCGCCCGCATTCACAAGGTCGGCGGGCCGTGCCTCGTCCTGCGCAACCTGAAAGCCCCGGCTTGATCCTTCATTCGGCCTTGCGCCACAGTGCCCGGCGTGTGGGCGGTTGGCTCCGTCGACTTGCGCACGCTCGACCAGCACCCCGGAGCGTCGATTTCGAGCCTCATCCCGTCAGTGTCGTGTCGCCGGTGTTCGCCCAACGCGCCGTTCGCAAGGCCCGAAATGTTGACGTCCGATAAGCCGTGATCCCTGATAGTATAGAAGACCTCAGCGCGTCTACGGGAGGAATTATTATGCCTGCAATCGATAGCTTTCTCGCAACGTGGTCCCCACGTGTCCTGAGTATCTTGCGCATCATCGTTGGTCTGCTGTTCCTGGAGCACGGGACGTCGAAATATCTGAGCTTGCCAGTTTCGCAGATGACGGGAGTGGCCCCCACGTCTCTCTCCGGCATCAACGGCGTGATTGAGATCGTTGGCGGGGTGCTGATTGTGCTCGGCTTGTTTACTCGTCCGGTCGCATTCATCCTGGCGGGCGACATGGCGGTCGCCTACTTCATAGCGCATGGGCCGAGGGGCTTCTTTCCGCTTTTGAACGGCGGTGAGTTGGCAATCGTCTACTGCTTCGTGTTTCTGTATCTCGCGGTGGCTGGAGGCGGCGAGTGGAGCGTTGATCAACTCTGGGTGACCAGAAAGGCCCCGCGGGCTGCGTAGGCACCTAGTCTCAACACACCGCGCCGCGTGGGGGGTGGGAATTCCCGGCACTGCTGCTCATCGTCTATTTCGCGATCTTCTTCCGCGGCGCCGGTCGCTGCTCGATCGACAAGATGATCGGCAAGGAGTTCTGATCCTTGCTAGGATAAATGGGCGACCCGGATGGGAGGCACCTTCCATCCGGTATCGCCGGTCAATCGTCCTTCCACCGCAATGGGGTTCAACTTGACAACGGTCGTTCTTGCGCACGGCGCCTGGTCTTCGGCTTGGGCGTGGAAAAAAGTGCGTCCTCTGATGGCTGCATCCGGCCACCAGTTCTTCGCGCCGACCTACACCGGGCTCGGCGAACGCGCTCATCTCGCCAATCCGTCGAATGATCTCGAAACCCATATCCAGGACGTGTTGGGGGTGATCGAGTGCGAGGAGCTGCGCGACCTCGTGCTGATCGGGCACAGCTACGGCGGCATGGTCGCAACCGGCGTGGCCGATCGCGCGCGCGGCCGGGTCAGCCACCTGATCTATCTCGATGCGTTCGTGCCCAAGGACGGCCAGGCGTTGATCGACTTCGTTCCGCAGGCGCAGCGCGACCGCATGCGCGACAGCGTCAAGGCGGGCGACGGATGGCGGGTCGCGCCCAACCCGACGCCGCCCGATACCTCGCCGGAGGATCTGGCCTGGGTTTCCCGGCACCGCCTGCCGCAATCGTTGAAATGCTTCGAGCAACCGCTTGGACTGCAGGGTGGAATGTCGGTTCCGCGATCGTATATCCAGTGCATGCGTTACGCGGAGCAGGGCCCGTTCGGGCAATTTGCCAAGCAGGTGAAGGCCGACGGCGGATGGCGCAGCTATGACCTCGACGCCAGCCACAGCCCGAACGTGACCGCGCCGGAGCTGCTGGTGAAGACCCTCAACGCGGTCATCGCGGCCGGCGGCGGGTGATACTGGCGAAGGAACGGATCAGATCCACGATGGCGCGTTATCTGATCATCCTTATCGTCGCGTGCGTGGCGGTGTCGGTTGCGAGTGCGCGCGCCGAGGACGCGAAAGTGTTGACCGCCGGCGCGATGAAGCCGGTGTTGCTGGCGGTCGCCGACGACTTTCACGCGGCCAGCGGGCACACCATGAGCGTCGACAACGACACCGTCGGCGCGCTGGTGAAGCGCATTCAGGGCGGCGCAACGTTCGATGTCGCGATCCTGACGCCGGCGGCGAACGAGGAACTCTCCAAGGCCGGCAAGATCGTGCGCGCCGGCGATCTGGCGCGGGTCGGGATCAGCGTGATCGTCAAAGCGGGCGCGCCGAAACCCGACATCAGCACGGTTGCGGCGTTCAAGCAGGCGCTGCTGCAGGCGAAATCGATCGCCTATATCGACCCGGCGAGTGGCGGCTCGAGCGGAATCTATCTGGCCGGTCTGTTCCAGCGGCTCGGGATCGCGGACGCACTCAAGCCGAAGAGCAAGCTCAAGCAGGGCGGCAGCACGGCCGATCTGGTCGCGAGCGGCGAAGCCGAACTCGCCTGCAGCAGAACAGTGAAATCGCGTTCGCCCCCGGCGTCACGCTGGTCGGGCCGCTGCCCGCCGAGATCCAGAACTACACGATCTACGCGGCCGGGCTCAGCACCAAGCCGCAGGCGCCGACCGCTGCGCTCGCGCTGTTGGCCTGGCTGATGCGCCCGGCGATGGCGCCGGTGCTTAAGGACAAGGGATTGCTGCCGCCGTCCTGATTTGGCGCGGCGGGCGACCAAAGTGTTAGGGCGATGACCTTATTCGCCGCGGCGCGCGCGCCGGTTGACCCAGCCGACGGCCAAGCCCGCAAAGCGCCCCATCGGCGGCCGGCTGGCATACGGCTCATCGAGCGAATATCCCCGTGCGTAGTGCAGGTCGCGCGGCGGCTCGACAACCTTGCGATAGAGGTGCCAGGTCGAGTGGCCGAGGATCGGCACCACGATGGCGAGGCCGAAGAAGAACGGCAGCGAACCGATCACCAGCAGCACCGCGACGATCAAGCCCCAGACCGCCATGGTCACCGGGTTCGCCGCAACCGCGCGCACCGAGGTCCACAGCGCCACCGCGGCGCCGACGTCGCGATCGAGCAGCAGCGGAAACGAGACGACGCTGATCGTCAGCACCGCGACCGCGTAGAGAAAGCCGATGCCGTTGCCGAGGACGATCAGGTACCAGCCGGTCTCGGTGGTGAGCACGTCGTGCGCGAAACCGGTGAGCGAGCTTGGGGCGAGCACGCCGAACAACGACTGGTAGATCGCCTGCGCGGTTGCGAGCCAGGCGATGAAGATCAGCATCAACAACGCGCCGAGCGCGAGGATGGCGGGGAACGACGGCGACTTGCGAATGTCGAAAATATGCGTCCAGTGGGTATCGAGGCCCTGTTCGCGGCGGCGGCTGAGCTCGTAGAGGCCGACGGCGGCGAGCGGTCCGACCAGGGCAAAACCGGTCGAGAGCGGATAGAGCAGGGGCAGTACGTCGTAGCCAAACGCCATGCGGGCCAACACAAAGCCGACGATCGGGTAGATCAGCCCGAGGAAGATGACGTGGCTCGGCATCGCGGCAAAATCATCAAGCCCGTGCGCCAAGGCGTCCCTGATGTCGTCAAGCCCGATCTTGCGAACCGTCAGACGGGCTGGGGTTTCAGTTGGGCCATTGATGACATGAATATGCGCCATGACGATGCCTCCCGATCGCGATCGCGGCGCACGGACCCGTGGCCGGATCATGCCTGAGTAAGATGACTCGCCAACAGCCGTTCTGTTCCTTCACAATTGTGTGCAGCTTATTGCGCTGCGCAACCATTAGGACTCACCCGAGAGGTTGGAGATGATCGTCAAGGCGCTGTTTTTCGACGTGTTTGGAACGCTGGTCGATTGGCGCACCAGCATCGCGCGTGAGGCGGAAGCGCTGCTCAGGCCGCTCGGCTTCGCCATCGACTGGCCTGCGTTCGCGGACGCGTGGCGCGCGGAATATCAGCCCGCCATGACCGAGGTGCGGGAGGGCCGCACGCGGTTTTGCAAGCTCGACCTGCTGCATCGCAAAAACCTCGAGCGCATCCTGCCGCGGTTCGGACTGGCGTCGGTGCCGCCGGCGCTGCTCGACGATCTCAATCTGGCGTGGCACCGCCTCGACGGCTGGCCGGATTCCGCGCCGGGGCTTGCGCGCCTCAAGCGCAAGTTTGCGATCGCGCCGGTGTCCAACGGCAATATTTCGCTGATGGTCGATCTCGCCCGTCGCAACGGCTTTCCGTGGGACGCGATTTTGGGCTCGGAGATCGCCGGCGATTTCAAGCCGAAGCCGCGCGTCTATCTCGCCGCCTGCAAGGCGCTCGATCTCGCACCTGAACAATGCATGATGGTGGCGGCGCATGCGAGCGATCTTGCCGCCGCCGCGGCCTGCGGTTTGCGCACCGGATTCGTCGCGCGCCCCAACGAGTACGGCCCCGGCAAGGGATCGAAGGCGCCGAAGGCGCCGGTCGACGCCGACGCGGCGAGTCTCGAAGAGCTCGCAACGAAGCTCGGCGCCTAAGCGTGTCCCGCTGCAGCTACTCGTATTCGCCCTCGATATCCTTGCCGGTGTAGTCGGTCATCATCGCGACCGCGATCAGGGTTATCACCGCGCACACCGCGATGTAGCCGGCGATCGCGTACGGCGTTCCGTAGGTCGCGTAGAGCCAGGTCGCGATCAGCGGCGCCGGGCCGCCGGCGATCACCGACGCCATCTGATAGCCGAGCGACGCACCGCTGTAGCGCAGCCGGCCGGTGAACGACTCGGCGATCAGCGCCGCCTGCGGGCCGTACATCATGTCGTGCGGCACGAGCGACAGCACGATCGCAATGAAGATCACCGCCAGCGAACCGGTGTTGAGCATGCCGAAGTAGACGAAGCCGAACACGCCGACGGTCACCGCGCCGATCACATACATGCGCTTGCGCCCGATGCGGTCGGAGATGTGTCCGAACAGCGGGATCGACACGAACGAGAGCACTGATGCGGCGAGCACCGCCACTAGCAGGAAGTCGCGCGACACCTTGAGCGAGGCAGTGCCGTAGGCGAACACGAAGGCGGTGAAGATGTAGAACGGTGCCTGCTCGGCGAGGCGCGCGAACGCGCTGAGGATGATTTCCTTCGGCTGCCGCTTGATGACCTCGAGCATCGGGGTCTTTTCGATTTTCTTCTCCGCAACGAGCTTGCTGAAGACCGGCGTCTCCATGATTCCGAGACGGATCCACAGGCCGACCGCAACCAGGATCAGGCTCAGGAAGAACGGCACGCGCCAGCCCCAGGTCAGGAACTGGTCGCCTGCGAAATAGCTGAAGCCGAGCACGGCCAGATTGGCCAGGAACAGGCCGCACGGAACCCCGAACTGCGGCCAGGACGCGATGAACCCGCGCGAGCCGTGGGTCTTGCACCACTCCATCGACAGCAGCACCGAGCCGCCCCACTCGCCGCCGACGCCGACGCCCTGGATGAAGCGCAACACGGTGAGGATGATCGCACCCCAGATGCCGATCTGCTCATAGGTCGGGACCACCGCGACCAGGAAGGTCGCAATACCCATCAGCAACAGCGTGATGATCAGGGTGGACTTGCGCCCGATGCGATCGCCGTAGTGCCCGAAAATCGCGGCGCCGACCGGCCGCGCCACGAACCCGATCGCGTAGATGCCAAACGCGTTCAGCGTGCCGGTGAGGCGATCGGTTTCCGGGAAGAACAACTTGGCGAACACCAAACCGGTGACGATGCTGTAGAGAAAAAAATCGTACCACTCGATCGCCGTACCGACGGTCGATGCGATCACGGCGCGGCGAAGCTGCCGCGTGTGTTCGGCGTCGGACAGCGGGGCGGTGGTGACGGTGGCGGCGACGGCCATGGATGCTTCTCCCTGACAATGCGCTGCGCTCGCACAGTGCTTGTTTCTGTTACGATAACGATGCGCTCAAAGCCCATATGCCGCAAGGGCATGGCGCGCGTTTCCAACCGCCGGGAGTAGACCATGACGGTCCGCATCGAACAGCAGGAACACGTCACCACGATCATCATCGATCGCGTCGATGCGCGCAACGCCGTCGATTATGCGACCGCCGACGCGCTGACGGAGGCCTTTCTCGCCTTCGAGGCGGATGCGGATGCCAGGGTCGCGGTATTCTGGGGTGCCGGCGGGACGTTCTGCGCCGGCTACGACCTCAAGTACGCTGCGACGCTTGCCGATCCGGATGCGTTCCGGCGCGACTTCACCGCGCGCATCGATTTTCCCTCCACCGGCGTCATTCCGCGCGGCCCGATGGGGCCGTCGCGGCTCGCTCTGTCGAAGCCGGTGATCGCCGCGGTTGAAGGCGCCTCAGTCGCGGGTGGCATGGAGCTCGCGCTCTGGTGCGACATGCGGGTGATGGCGGAGGATGCCTACTTCGGCGTCTATTGCCGGCGCTGGGGCATTCCGCTAATCGACGGCGGCACCGTGCGCCTGCCGCGACTCGTCGGCGCCGGGCGCGCGATGGACATCATCCTAACGGGACGCAAGGTGCCGGCCGACGAGGCGTTGCGCATCGGGCTCGCCGAACGCGTGGTGCCGCGCGGCTCTGCGCGCGCCGCGGCGGAGGAGCTCGCGCGCGAGATTGCGCGCTTCCCGCAGGCGGCGGTGCGGGCCGACCGGCGCAGCGCCTATGAAAGCTTCGGCCTTGGCACCCGCGACGCGCTGGCGCTGGAGTGGGCGGGCGGCATCGACGCCTTCATGCTGGAGGGCGCGGCCGGCGCCGCGCGCTTTGCGCAGGGACGCGGGCGGCAGGGCGACTTCCTGGATATTTGAATTTTGTGGGAGCGAGGCTCGCGTTAGCGGAGCATGCAATACGTTCAGTCCTCGTCCTGAGGAGCCTCGCGCAGCGAGGTGTCTCGAAGGACGGCCAAGGGGAACGTCGTCGCTCTTGGCCCATCCTTCGAGACGCGTGACCTGGCGGTCACGCTCCTCAGGATGAGGCCCGAAAGTTTGACTGGCGCTCAGGTGGAGCGAGCCGTGAAGGACGTTGCGACATGAAGATCACCTCCGGCGGGCAAGGCGGCGTCGACCGCGCGGCGCTTGATACGGCGATCGCCTGCGGCATCGACTACGGCGGGTGGTGCCCGCGCGGCGGCTGGGCCGAGGACTTTCCGCAGCCGCCCGGCCTGCTCGCCAAATATCCAAAGCTGGTCGAGACCCCGCGCGCCGATCCGGCGCAGCGCACCGAGTGGAACGTGCGCGATGCGCACGCGATCCTGATCGTGGTCGGGGAGGGCGGCACCGCGGTGTCGGAGGGGACCGCGCTGGCGGTTGCACTCGCGCAACGCTACCGGCATCCGACGATGACGATCGATCCCGGCCACCCGGAGGCCTGCGCGCGCGCAATCGCCTGGCTTACGGCGCAGCATGCCGCGTTCGGCGAGGCGTTCGTGCTCAGCATCGGCGGCCCGCGCGAGAGCGAGGCGCCCGGCGTCTACGCACGGGCACTGGCGTTCCTGCACGATGTGTTGCCGCGGGCGCGTTCGGGTTAGATTTGTCCCATGCTCGAGTTGCGCACGCTGTTCTTCGAAGACCTCTCGGTCGGCATGACCGAGACGCTCACCAAGACCGTTGCGTCCTCCGACGTGATCGGCTTCGCGCAGCTCACCGGCGACCGCAATCCGATTCATCTCTCCGAGCATTTCGCGGCGAAAACCACGTTCGGCCGCCGCATCGCGCACGGGCTCTACACCGCGAGCCTGATCTCGGCGGTGCTGGGCACACGGCTGCCGGGGCCGGGCGCGGTCTATGTCTCGCAGACGCTGAACTTTCGCGCGCCGGTCAAGATCGGCGACACCGTCGAGGTGACGGTCGTGGTCGCGGAACTCTTTCCCGAGCGCCTGCGCGCGCGGCTCACCTGCATCTGCCGGGTCAAGAACGACATCGTGCTCGACGGCGAGGCGCTGGTGAAAGTGCCCTCGCAGGCCGCGAAAGGGCGGCCGCAGCCGAGGCTCTAGCGGCCCGCAAGCCATGCGCCCGCGCCATGGGGTTTGCCGCCATGGATGCCCGCATGGATGCCCGAATTGGCCGGTTCCGGGCATCCATGGATAACACCCTGATGCGGCAGACTTTATTGGACATGAAATGCCCATGGATGCCCGATTGGCACCGAGAGGCACGCATCGCGCAGTTAAAGTGAAACTTTAACTGCGCGCATGCCCAGCGTGGCCTTATCGTCGTGTGGCCATCCTTCGGGACGCGTCGCTACGCGACGCTCCTCAGGATGAGGACAGAGTGTGTCGCACGGCGGCCGACCCACAACCACCGGCCTCATCCTGAGGAGCGAGGCCGAAGGCCGAGCGTCTCGAAGGATGGCCGCAAGTAACGCCAGTGCATCCGGCGCACCGTCAGGTCCTATTCCGCCGCCTGCTTGTGCGGCGCCGGCGGCGGGGTGCCGTGAGTGTGGAAGGACTCGATCGTCTTGAGCCCCCACGCCTGGCCCTTCTTCCGCTCGGCCTCGTTCCACACGATCGTCTTCCAGTCCGGCGCCAGGATCAGCCGCGCGCCCGCATTGGCGACTTCGACCCGGTTGCCGCCCGGCTCGTAAAGATAAAGGAAGAACGTCTGCTGGATCGCGTGCTTGTGCGGGCCGGTCTCGATGTAGACGCCGTTCTCGAGGCAGATGTCGGCGGCGCGCAGCACATCTTCGCGGCTGTCGACCGCGTAGGTCACGTGATGGAAGCGGCCCGGCACGCCGGTGTGGTCGAGCGAGATCGCGAGCTCATAGGATTTGTTGGTGCAGTTGAGCCAGATCGCCTGCTCGCCGCTCTCGAACACGATCTGCTCGGTCAGCCGCATGCCGAGCTTCTCCATGAAGAACTGGCGCGCGCCCGGAATGTCGACCGCGAAGAAATTGAGGTGGTCGAGCCGGCGCACCGAGATCCCGCGCGCGGGATATTTCTGCGCCTGGTTTTTCAGCGCTGGCTTGAGCTCGGCCGGCGGCTGGTACCACTCGGTCTCGTAGTAGAGCTCGATCAGGTGGCCGTCGGGGTCGCGGCACTGGTAGGCCGAGCCGTGGCCGATGTCGCCGTCGTTCCAGCCGACGTGAAACTGCGTGTCCTTGAGCGCGGCGACGCGCCGCGCGAGCGCTTCCGGACTGCGGGTGCGAAACGCCGTGTGCACGATGCCGTTGGTTTTCGAGGCGGTGAGCTTGAGGGTTGCGCGCTCGTAATCGTCCCAGGCGCGCAGGTAGACGCTCTCGCCCTTGCGCCCGGACTCGGTCATGCCGAACACCTGGGTGAAGAACTTCAGCGACTCCTCGGGCTTGGGGGTCAGGATCTCGAGGTGGCCCAGATGCGCCAGATCCATGTTGGGTTCGGTCACGTAACTTCTCCTGCGGCGTGGTAATGCGCCTTGCCTACAAGGCGGGAGAAGGTGCTGCAAGGCGCATGGAAGCGCCCGGGTGGGCTCGCAGCTGCGCGCGCGAGCCCACGGTACGCTTGCTGCGTGCGGCTTGGCCGCATGTGCTCATGGACCAATTGGGGTGTCAGCGCTGCGCCTTTCGCCGAGCTTCCTCGAACGGCAGGCGGTCGAACAGGAAGCGGCTGTAGACGATCTTGCCGTTCTTCACTGTTACCCACTCCGCCCCCGGCGCGCTCTCGACCAGGGCGGTCTGCGTGTCGTACATGAGCATCGCGGTGGTCTCGTCTCCAAACGAGGCCAGCAGTTTCGTGCCCTTCAGCATCTTGACGAATGGCGCCATGAAGGCCCGGTACGCCTCAGCACCTTCGATCCGCCCGGCGGGCGCGTCGCAAACGATGGATTCCGCGACGTACTGCATCGCCCGGTCCATGTCGTGGTTGCTCCAGGCTTGGTGGTAGGCGAGTGCGATCTGCAAGGGGGTCGTTCGGTCGGTCATGTTTGCTCCTTCTAGGTTGCTGCCAAGGGACGCATCGGCGCGCGCGATGTTGAGTGTGGCGATCCCCTGCAGGGCTGCGGCGCCGGCGAGCAACGTCCGTCGATCGATGGGCATAGGGCCCTCCTTTGCCACAGCTGTATTGACACCGACGGCACGGAAAAGGGACCGCACGCCGTGGCCACGCTGACCGTGCCGCAGGATGCGCTGGCCCGAGCCAAGGCAGGCGAGCGAGGGGCGTTCGAGCAGCTGACGGCCGGATACCGACGCGAGCTCATGCTTCATTGTTACCGGATGCTCGGCTCCCATACGGATGCCGAGGATGCGCTGCAGGAGACACTGCTCGCGGCGTGGCGCGGTCTCGCCGCATTCGAAGGGCGCGCATCGTTGCGGACGTGGTTGTACCGGATCGCCACCAACCGCTGTCTCAACGCGATCCGGGATGGCCGCTGGCGCGTGCCCCCGCCCGAGCCTGCGCCGCCGTTCCAGCATCCCGAACCAAGCCGTCACGGTGAAGCAACGTGGCTTCAGCCGTATCCGGACACGGCGCTGGCCGAAGCGGTCGACGCCGCCGCTGGGCCCGAAGGGCGGTATGAGGCGCGGGAAACAATGGAGCTCGCGTTCATTGAAGCGCTCCAGCACTTGCCGGCCCGGCAGACCGCCGCCCTGTTGTTGCGCGAGGTCGTAGGCTTTTCAGCCGTCGAAGTGGCGGGCACGCTCGACATCAGCGAGATCGCGGTCAAAGGCCTGCTGCGCCGCGCTCGCGCCACGCTCGACGCGCGCCGTTTGGATCCGGCGCCGTCACCTGAATCCGCCGAGGAGCGGGTTGTCGCCCGGCGCTTTGCCGAATCGCTCGCCGCCGGCGACATCGATGCCTTCGTTGCGCTGCTCACCGACGACGCATGGCTGAACATGCCGCCCGCACCGCACCAATACCAAGGACCCGCCGCGATCGCGGCCTTTCTGCGCGCCTCCGGCGCATGGACGGGGCCGAGGCTGCGGCTGCGGCCGACGCGAGCCAATACGCAGCCCGCGTTCGGCTGCTACCTCACGAACGCAGCCGGCGTTGCCGAGCCAGCCGGGCTGATCGTGCTCACCCTTGCGGGCGACCGGATCAGCCGCATTACACGTTTTCTCGACCCCGGCGTTCTGCACCGGTTCGGTCTATCTGATCCGGTGGCGTGACGCTGTCGTCTTGACGAGGCCGAGATACGCCAGATGTTGTTCGGTGCGATCACCTGACGCCTGCCGCGGACAATCGTGAGCGCGTTGGGGCTCACCGTAAGACGTCGAAGGCTTTGTCGCGCAAGCGACCATAGCGATAAATCGCGAAATCGCCGCTATCATGCGGCCTCACGGTTTCAACAGGAAGGCGCTATGGTCCAGTTGATCGACAGCGACATCAAGACCCGCGAGGTTCTCAATTGGCGGGGCGTGCACGTGCTGCATTTTGCCGGCTCGTCGTGCTCGCAGAAGCTGCGCATCTTTCTCAACCTCAAGGGCATCCCGTGGGAGTCGCATCCCATCGACCTGCCGGCGAACGAGAACTTTCAGCCCTGGTTTCTCGGCATCAATCCGCGCGGGCTGGTGCCGGTGCTGGTGCATGACGGCGCGGTGCACATCGAGAGCAACGACATCATCCAGTATCTCGAACAGACTTTCCCCGAGCCAAAGCTCATTCCGGCCGGGCACGAGACCGAAGTCGCAGCGCTCTTGCGGCACGAGGATGACCTGCATCTCGACCTGCGCACGTTGAGCTTCCGGTTCGTGTTCGCGCCGCCGGGGCCGCCGAAGTCGGCCGACGCGCTCGCGAGCTACGCCGCCAACGGCTCCGGCACCGTGCAGGGGATCGCCGATCGCGAGAAGGCAATCCAGATCGCGTTCTGGCAGCGCGCCGCGCAAGAAGGCATCACCGATGGGGCGGCGCAGGCCTCGGCGCAAAAATTCCGCAAGGAGTTCGACAAGCTCGAGCGGCGGCTGGCGAGCGGACCCTATCTGATGGGCGGCATGCTCGGCGTGCTCGACATCGCCTGGTTCATCTACGCGTATCGGCTCTCGCTCGCCGGCTATCCGTTCGCGCGACTGCACCCGCGGGTCGCCGCCTGGGAAGCGAAGCTGCGCGCGCGCCCCGAGTTTGCCCGCGAGATCGCCGGCACACGCGCGCCGGCTTCGGCCGTGCGCGGGACACTGGAGCAGGTGGCGGGGTTTTGAAGCTGCTCCCGCTCCCGGCCTTTGGAGGCAAGATCCCTCAGTTCGTCATGGCCGGGCTTGTCCCGGCCATCTCGTTTATAAGGGCACGGCCGTGCCCTCCTGGTCGGGATCGCCGGGACAAGCCCGGCGATGACGAGTGGAGAGTAATTCAAATTGATCGAAATCCGCTTTAGTGCCGTCCAGTTGAAGTTCCCGTGGAACGCCCGTGACTGCGCAAGATCAGGTATCCTGCTTTCACAAAAAGCAGCTGTTGGGAGGACGGATGAGGGGGCAATTTGCGGCCGTTGCGTTGTTTGTGCTTGCCGGAATAGGCGGCGCGCAGGCCCAGGTCTATCCAACCAAAACGGCGACGGTGATCGTGCCGTTCGCGCCCGGCGGACCGGCCGACATCACCGGCCGGATCGTGGCGGACATCTTCACACGCCATCTCGGCCAGCAGTTCGTGGTCGAGAATGTCGTCGGTGCCGGCGGCACTGTCGGCGCGCTTCGCGCCGCGCGCGCCGCGGCCGATGGCTACACGATCCTCTCCGGTCACATGGGCACGAACGCCGCCGCGCCTGCGTTCTATCCCAATCTGGAGTACGACCCGCAGCGGGATTTCGAGCCCGTCGGACTGACCGCCGAGCACCCCGAGCTGCTTGTGGTGCGCAAGGACATCCCGGCCAACGACCTCAAGGAGTTCGCGGCTTACGCCACGGCCAACGAGAACAAGCTCAACATGGGACACGCGGGTGTCGGCTCGGTGTCCTACATCGGTTGCCTGCTCCTCAACCAGGCCATCGGCATCAAGCCGACCATGGTGCCGTTCACCGGCACGGCTCCGGTCATCAATGCGATGCTGGCGGGCCAGATCGACTACGAATGCGATCCGGTGCTCGGACCGCTGGGACAGGTGCGCGCGGGCGCCATCAAGGCGCTGGCGATCGCTGCCAAGAAGCGCAGCCCGATGCTGCCGGACGTTCCGACTTCGGCCGAGCAAGGGTTGCCCGAATTTTTCTGCGCGCCGTTCTATGCGGTGTTCGCGCCGAAGGGCACGCCGCAGCCGGTCATCGACCGGCTGGCCGAAGCTCTCAACAAGGGTCTCGACGAAGACGCCGTACAAAAACGGCTCGCTGATCTTGGCGCTGATATCCCGGACCCAAGTCGCCGCGGACCCAAGGCGCTGGACGATCTGGTGAGAAGTGAGACCGCGCGGCTGATGCCGATACTGAAGGCCGTGACGACAGCGCAATAGGCCCACGGCCGCTTCGCGTCACTCCGCCGCCTCGACCCTGTTCTTGCGTCCCGCCTTGCGCGCCAGCACCGGCGCCAGAAACGCACCGGTGTAGCTGCGCTTCACCTTGACGATGTCCTCGGGTGATCCGGCCGCCACGATCTCGCCGCCGCCGTCGCCGCCTTCCGGACCGAGATCGATCACCCAGTCCGCGGTCTTGATCACCTCGAGATTGTGCTCGATCACGACGACCGTGTTGCCCTGGTCGGTGAGCTCGTGCAGCACCTCAAGCAGTTTTGCCACGTCGTGGAAATGCAGCCCGGTGGTCGGCTCGTCCAGAATGTAGAGCGTGCGGCCGGTGGCGCGCTTGGAAAGTTCTTTCGCGAGCTTCACGCGCTGCGCCTCGCCGCCCGAGAGCGTGGTCGCCTGCTGGCCGACGTGGATGTAGTCGAGGCCAACCCGGTGCAATGTCTTTAGGACTTCGCGCACCCGCGGCACCGCCTTGAAGAACTCGGCGGCTTCTTCGACCGTCATGTCGAGCACGTCGGCGATTGACTTGCCCTTGAACGTCACCTCGAGCGTCTCGCGGTTGTAGCGCTTGCCCTTGCAGACGTCGCAGGTGACGTAGACGTCGGGCAGAAAGTGCATCTCGATCTTGATGACGCCGTCGCCCTCGCAGGCCTCGCAGCGCCCGCCCTTGACGTTGAACGAGAACCGCCCGGGTTCGTAGCCGCGCGCCTTGGCCTCCGGCAGGCCGGCGAACCACTCGCGGATCGGCGTGAACGCGCCCGTGTAGGTCGCCGGATTCGAGCGCGGCGTGCGCCCGATCGGCGACTGATCGATGTCGATCACCTTGTCGAGATGCTCCAGGCCCTCGATCCGCTCGTGCGGGGCAGGGGCCTCGCTCGCGCCGTTGAGCCTGCGGGCGGTCGCCTTGTAGAGCGTGTCGATCAGCAGCGTGGACTTGCCGCCGCCGGAGACGCCGGTCACGCAGGTGAAGAGGCCGAGCGGGATCTCGGCGGTGACGGTCTTGAGATTGTTGCCGCGCGCCCCGATCATCCGCAGGGTCCGGCGCATGTTCGCGGGCCGCCGCTCGGGGATTGGGACCGCGCGCTCACCCGAGAGATATTTTCCCGTGATCGAGGCCGGCGCCGCGATCAGATCGGCAACGCCGCCCTGCGCCACGATCTCGCCGCCGTGGATGCCGGCGCCGGGGCCGACGTCGACCACATGGTCGGCGGTGCGGATCGCGTCCTCGTCGTGCTCGACCACCAGCACCGTGTTGCCGAGGTCGCGCAGCCGCTTGAGCGTCTCAAGGAGCCGCGCGTTGTCGCGCTGGTGCAGCCCGATCGAGGGCTCGTCCAGCACGTAGAGCACGCCGGTGAGCCCGGAACCGATCTGCGAGGCAAGCCGGATGCGCTGGCTTTCACCGCCCGACAGCGTGCCGGACGCGCGCGCCAGCGTGAGATACTCGAGCCCGACGTCGACCAGGAATTTCAGCCGCTCGCGGATTTCCTTGAGCACGCGCCCGGCGATCTCGTTCTGTTTGCCGGTGAGCTGGGCGGGCAGTTCTAAGAACCACTGGCCGGCGCGCCTGATCGACATGTCGGCGACCTCGCCGATGTGCAGGCCGGCGACCTTGACGCACAACGCCTCGGGCTTGAGCCGGTGACCCGCGCAGGCGGCGCACGGAATGTCCGTGAAGTACTTCGCCATGTCCTCGCGCATCCACTCGCTCTCGGTCTCCCGCCAGCGGCGCTCGAGATTGGTGATCACGCCCTCGAACGGCTTCTTGGTTTCATAGGAGCGCATGCCGTCGTCGTAGACGAAGCGGATCGGATCATCGCCCGAGCCGTACAGGATCGCGTCGCGCGCCTTCTTGCTGAGGTCCTTCCACTTGGTGTCGAGCGTGAACTTGTAGACCTTCGCGAGCGCGTCCAGCGTCTGGGTGTAGTAGGGCGAGGACGAGCGCGACCACGGCGCGATCGCGCCGCGCCGCAACGTCAGTTCGGGATCCGGGATCACGAGGTCGGCGTCGATGCGCTGCTCGACCCCGAGCCCGCCGCAGGCCGGGCAGGCGCCGAACGGATTGTTGAACGAGAACAGCCGCGGCTCGATTTCCGGAATGGTGAAGCCGGACACCGGGCAGGCGAATTTCTCCGAGAACAGCATCCGCTCCGGGCCGCTGCGGTCGTGGATTTTTGCGGTTTTCTTGGCGGTCGTGGCCTCAGCCGGTGCATCCGCAAGTTCGACCACCGCCAATCCGTCGGCGAGCTTGAGCGCGGTCTCGAACGATTCCGCGAGGCGCTGCGCCATGTCGGGGCGCACCACGATACGGTCGACCACCACGTCGATGTCGTGGTTGAACTTCTTGTCGAGCGCCGGCGCCTCGGCGATCTCGTAGAACGCGCCGTCGATCTTGACGCGTTGGAACCCCTTCTTGAGCCACTCGGCCAGTTCCTTGCGATACTCGCCCTTGCGGCCGCGCACGACCGGCGCCAGCAGGTAGAGCCGCGTGCCCTCGGGCAGCGCCAGCACCCGGTCGACCATCTGCGACACGGTCTGGCTCTCGATCGGCAGCCCGGTCGCCGGCGAATAGGGGATGCCGATGCGCGCCCACAGGAGCCGCATGTAGTCGTAGATCTCGGTGACGGTGCCGACCGTCGAGCGCGGATTGCGCGAGGTCGTCTTCTGCTCGATTGAGATCGCAGGGGAGAGGCCGTCGATCTGGTCGACGTCCGGCTTCTGCATCATCTCGAGGAACTGGCGCGCGTAGGCGGAGAGTGACTCCACGTAGCGGCGCTGGCCTTCGGCGTAGATCGTGTCGAAGGCGAGCGAGGACTTGCCCGACCCCGACAGGCCGGTCAGCACCACCAGCTGGTCGCGCGGCAGCTCGAGGTCGATGTTCTTGAGATTGTGCTCGCGCGCGCCGCGAACGGCGATCACCCGGCGGTCGCGGCGCTGGTCGACACGGTCATTCATCATCTGGGTTCCGCGCCTCGCAACGTAGTCAGCCGGGACCGCCTTCGCCAGTGACAAGCCAGTATCGCTGGAAGGCTGTACACAAGGGCTCCAACGCGGCCCGGCTGCGAATCGCGTGGTTGCGCTGGTCTGTTGGGCATGCTAGAACAAAAAGAGAACAGAACGAAGCTGATGGCTAGAACGCCCGAGGCTGGAGATTGTGGATTGCGTACGGGGGTATCCGCACCATGTGTGGATGGACCGGTCGACGCCCTTGCGAGGGCATGCCCGTGGAGCGCAGTTTCAATCGCAAGAATTCAGCGGCGAGGCGGGCGTCGATCCCCCGATTTTTAAGCGCATGGAGGCGCGAATATGGCTGGCTCGGTGAACAAAGTTATTCTTGTCGGTAATCTGGGGGCGGATCCGGAAGTGCGGCGGACGCAGGATGGCCGGCCGATCGTGAACCTGCGGGTCGCAACCTCCGACACCTGGCGCGACAAGGCGACCGGGGAGCGGCGCGAACGCACTGAATGGCACCGGGTGGTGATCTTCAGCGAGGGGCTCGCCAAGGTCGCCGAGCAGTACCTCAAGAAGGGCTCGAAGGTTTACCTCGAAGGCTCGCTGCAGACCCGCAAATGGCAGGATCAATCCGGCCAGGACCGCTATTCGACCGAGGTCGTGCTGCAGGGCTTCAATGCGGTGCTCACCATGCTCGACAAGGCCGGCGGTGGCGGCGAGGCGAGCTACGAGGGCGGCAACGACTTCGGATCGACGGGTCCGGCGCCCCGCGAGCGCAAACCCGCCATGGCGGGCGCCGGCGGCGGCTCACGCGGCGACATGGACGACGAGATTCCGTTCTGAAGGGGGTGCGGGACGGCCTACCCGTGTCTGTGAGACGAACGACGCCGCGTGACCACATCTGGCGCGCCTACGGCTACTGACGCGCCATGATCGGCATCGAGTACGCATTCGCGCTCAAGTTCATTCACATCCTGGCCGCGGCCGTGCTCTTTGGCACCGGCCTCGGCATCGCATTCTTCACCTGGATGGCGCATCGCACGAGTGACGTCGCGACGATCGCGGCGATTGCTCCGATCGTGGTCGTCGCCGATGCGATCTTCATAGCTACGGCCGTGATCGTGCAGCCGCTCTCCGGCGCGCTCCTCGCTTGGTCGATCGGCTACTCGCTGCTCGACGGATGGATCGCCGCGTCGCTGATCCTCTACGTCCTGGTCGGCCTGTGCTGGCTGCCGGTGGTTGTCATCCAGATCCGGATGCGCGATCTCGCGCGCGCGGCGTTGAAGACGGCCGCGCCGCTGCCACAGGAGTACCGCCGCCTCTACGCCATCTGGTCCTGGCTCGGCTGGCCTGCATTCGCGGGCGTGCTCGCGATCTTCGCGCTCATGATCTGGAAGCCGGTCATGTGGTAGGCTGGCCCACACTCCGCGGTGTCGGGAGGCGTGCATGAACGCGTGGCTGCGTTCGATCGCGATCGTTTTGCTGTTGTTGCTGCCGGGCGCGGCGTTCGCCCAGGGCAGCGACCTGATCGTCGAAAAGAAAACCTTCGAACTGCCGAACTACACGACGGTCGGGGGTGCGACCATCAAGTCCGTGAAGATCGGCTGGGAGTCGGCGGGTTCGCTCAACGCCGACAAGTCGAATGCGATCCTGATAACCCACTTCTTCAGCGGCACCAGCCACGCCTTCGGCAAGTACGCGGCGAGCGATGCGGCCGCCGGCTACTGGGACGCGATCATCGGCCCGGGCAAGGCGATCGACACCAGGAAATATTTCGTCTTCTCATCCGACACGCTGGTCAATCTCAATACCAACGCACCGAACGTGGTGACGACCGGGCCGGCGACCGTCAATCCCGACACCGGCAAGCCGTACGGCATGAGCTTTCCGGTGGTCAGCTTCAAGGACTTCGTCAACGTGCAGAAGGCGCTGGTCGACAGCCTCGGCATTCGCCGGCTGCGCGCGGTCGTGGGCGCGTCCGGCGGCGGGTTCCAGGTGTACGAATGGGCCGCGAGCTATCCCGACATGGTCGACCGGATCGTGCCGGTGATCAGCACGCCGCGCGCGGGTGCCTATCTGATCGGCTGGCTCGACGCCTGGGCGCAGCCGATCCGGCTCGACCCGAAATGGAACGGCGGCGACTATTACGACAAGGAGCCACCGCTCGACGGATTGAAGGCAGCGCTCAAGGTTGCCACCCTGCTGGCCTTCCAATGGGAGTGGGCGGCAAAGACGTTTGGCGCGGCCCCGGCCGAGGAGGGCAAGGATCCGGCCAAGGCCATGGACGATCAGTTCAAGATCCAGACTGGCCTTGACGGCATCGCAGCGGCGCGCGCCAAGACCATAGACGCCAATCAGTTCCTGTATCTGGTCAAGGCCAATCAGCTCACGTCCGCCGATCCGGCCAAGATCAAGAAGCCGGTGCTGCTGCTCTATTCGCCGACCGATCTCGTGTTCCAGGAGCAGGAGATCGCGGCGGCGGCCGGAGAGCTGGCGGACGCCGGCAGCACGATCGAGACCGGCCGGCTGCTCGGACCGTACGGCCACTACAACGGCGTGCTCGCGATCTCACAGGCGGCCGATCAGATCCGTGCCTTCATCGACAGGTAGACACACGTGTCGCTCGCCCCGCTGCTCAACGCCGAGCCCGTCATCCAGATTCATGCCTTCGCGGCGTTCGCCGCGCTTGCGCTCGGCATCGTCCAGCTCTCGGCCCCGAAGGGCACGCTGCCGCACCGGTCGATAGGCTGGATCTGGGTTGCGCTGATGCTGATTGTTGCGATCAGCGCGTTCTTCATTCACCAGATCCGGATGTGGGGCCCGTGGAGCCCGATCCACCTGCTGGCGGTCTACACGCTGGTGATGCTGCCGGTTGGCGTGATCGCGGCGCACCGCCACGTCGTCGAGCGCCACCGCTGGACCATGGTGGGCATCTTCACCGGCGGGCTCGTGATCGCGGGCGTGTTCACGTTCTACCCGGGCCGGATCATGTACCACGTGGTGTTCGGCGGGAATTAGGCCGTTCGCGCGCCTTATCAGTGCACGCCGCCTCCTGGTCCGATCACCACGCGGATGCCGTCGATCACGTATTGCACAGCGAGCGCGGCCAGGATCATACCGAGCAGGCGCGACAGCACCACATTGCCGGTGATGCCGAGGAAACGTGAGATCTCGCTCGCCGAGACGAACACCAGGAAGGTGACCCCGCAGACCGCGGCGATCACCAAGATCAGCAGCACCCACAGCACCGTCGAATAGGCGGCGGCTGACAGCAGCACCGTCGCCGCGATCGCGCCCGGTCCCGCCATCAGCGGGATCGCGATCGGAAACGCCGCGATGTTGCGCACGTGGTCTTCGACCGCTTGTTCGGCGGTTTTCGACTGCTGCTGAAGGCGGGTGCCGAGCACCATTTCGGTCGCGACCAGAAACAGCAGCAGCCCGCCGGCGATTTCGAACGCGGGCGCGCCGATGCCGAGGCTGCGGAGCAGCGCGTCGCCGATCAGCGCGGTGCCGAACAGCACCGCGCCCGCGATCAGGCAGGCGCGCTGCGCGACCTGCCGCTGCGCCTTCGGCGGCAGCCCGGCGGTGAGCCCGGCAAACACCGGCGCAAGCCCGATCGGGTCGACCACAACCAGCAAGGTGACGAGGGCGGAGACGAGGTAGTCGAACGGCATGTCGTGGGGTAGCACGGTTGGCGTCAAACCCGCGAATTTCGCGCGGGGATCGGCGATCCGAAACGCCACTTTCGCAGTGCCGAACAAGGGTTATGCGGGGTTCTGAAAATTTCTCGTTAACTCATTGAAAATCATTCGTTAAATCATATGTGCCAAACACGCTTTGGCATGGCGCGCGCGACCTGAATCGGCTACACATCCGGCCTGTCTTTCGGCGCGGCGCGCTCATGCGCCAAAGCCCCCAAAATCGACCCAAAATCCGGCACCTGAAACGATCCGATGTCCGATACCAATAACCACGATCAAGGAGATTCCGGCGGCCCGTCCGATGTTCGGCCGGTCTCCATCAGCGAGGAGATGAAGCGCAGCTACCTCGATTACGCGATGAGCGTGATCGTGGCGCGGGCGCTGCCCGATGCGCGCGACGGCCTCAAGCCGGTCCACCGCCGCATCCTCCACTCGATGCACGAGCAGGGCCACCTGCCGGACCGCAAATACGTCAAGTCGGCCCGCGTCGTCGGCGACGTGATGGGCAAATACCATCCGCACGGCGACAGCGCGATCTACGACGCGCTGGTGCGCATGGCGCAGGATTTCTCCATGCGCCTCCCGCTGATCGACGGGCAGGGCAACTTCGGCTCGGTCGACGGCGATGCCCCCGCGGCGATGCGCTACACCGAATGCCGGCTGGCGCGGCCGGCGATGTCGCTGCTCGACGACATCGACAAGGACACGGTCGATTTCGAACCCAACTACGACGGCAACGAGAAAGAGCCCAAGGTCCTGCCGGCGCGGTTTCCGAACTTGCTGGTCAACGGCGCCGGCGGCATCGCGGTCGGCATGGCGACCAACATCCCGCCGCACAATCTGGGCGAGGTCATCGACGCCTGCGTGGCGCTGATCGACAACCCGGCGCTGTCGATCGACGACCTGATCAGGATCGTGCCGGGGCCGGATTTTCCGACCGGCGGCATCATCCTGGGCCACCAGGGTATCCGCGCCGCCTACATCGCCGGCCGCGGCTCGATCATCATGCGCGGCAAGGTCGAGTTCGAAACCCTGCGCGGGCGCGACGCCATCATCATCACCGAGATTCCCTACCAGGTGAACAAGGCCGCGATGGTCGAGCGCATCGGCGAGCTGGTGCGCGAGAAGAAGATCGACGGCATCGCCGAGCTGCGCGACGAGTCGGACCGGCGCGGCTACCGGGTCGTGATCGAACTCAAGCGTGACGCCGAGCGCGACGTCGTGCTCAACCAGATCTATCGCTTCACCCCGCTGCAATCGACCTTCGGCGCCAACGTCGTCGCGCTCGACGGCGGCCGCCCGCTGGTGATGTCGCTCAAGGACCTGCTGGCCGCGTTCATCGCGTTCCGCGAGGAGGTAATCTCCCGGCGCACCAAGTTCCTGCTCAACAAGGCGCGCGAACGCGCCCACGTGCTGGTCGGGCTCGCGATCGCGGTCGCCAATATCGACGAGGTGATCCGGCTGATCCGCGGCGCCAGCGACCCGGCGGCCGCGCGCGAAGCCCTGATGGGGCGCGACTGGCCGGCGGCCGACGTCGCGGCCATGATCACCTTGATCGACGATCCACGCCATCGCATCAGCGAAGGCGGCACGTATCGACTGTCCGCCGAACAAGCCAAGGCCATTCTCGACCTGCGCCTGCAACGGCTCACCGCGCTCGGCCGCGAGGAGATCGCCGAGGAACTCGACAAGTTGGCGACCGAAATCTCCGATTATCTCGATATCCTGCGCTCCCGCGCGCGCATTCAGACCATCGTCAAGGATGAGATGCGGGCCGTGAAGGAGGAGTTTGCGACCCCGCGCCGGACCACGATCATCGAGCAGGAAGGCGAG
>JBPYFJ010000036.1:0-9421 GCA_051985675.1 Xanthobacteraceae bacterium
ACATGGCAAAGCGCCGAGACACCGACGCACTGTTCAAGGCCCTGGCCGATCCCAGCCGGCGCAAGCTGCTGGATCTGTTGCATGTGCACGACGGCCGAACGCTCAACGAGCTGTGCGAACACCTGGACATGACGCGGCAGGGCGTGACGCAGCATCTCGACCTGCTGGAGGCGGCGAACCTGGTCGCCACCGTGCGGCGCGGCCGCGAAAAGCTGCACTTCCTCAATCCGGTGCCGCTGCAGGAGATCTACGAGCGCTGGATTGCCAAGTTCGAAAAGCCGCGCCTCAAGGCGCTCTCTGAGCTCAAACAGCGACTGGAGAAGACCGATGGCTAGATCGACCTTTGTCTACGTGACTTACATCCGCACCACGCCGGAGAAGCTGTGGTCGGCACTGACCGACGCGGAGTTCATGAAACAGTACTGGTTCGGCACGCACTGCGAGAGCCGGTGGACGGCGGGATCCTCGTGGAAGATGGTATCCGGCGAGGGTCAGATCTCCGACGCCGGCGAGATCGTCGAGGCCGAGCCGCCGCGGCGGTTGGTGATCCGCTGGCGGCACGAGAACAAGCCCGAGCTCAAGGCCGAAGGTGAGTCGCTCTGCACGATGGAGCTCGAACCCATTGGACCGGCGGTCAAGCTCTCCATCACCCACTCAATCGAGCGCGAACCCTCGAAACTGATCGTGGCGGTGTCCGGCGGCTGGCCGAAGATCATCTCCAACCTCAAGTCCCTGCTGGAGACCGGCTCCATCGCCCTGCGGGACCCATATCCCGAGAGCGCCCGAGTTTGACGACCTGCGCGTCGCTGCTTTCCGGTCAAAACCTGTTTGCACGGTCAGGCTTGCGCGATCGCCGCGCGGTCGTTGCCGCCCGCGGCACATCGGCGCCTCGGTATTTGACGTGTTCAATGAACGCGCGCAGCTTGGGCAACACCTGACGTTTCCCCGGGTGGTAAAGAAAAACTCCCGGCGTGCTGACGGCGAAGGGCGTGAGCAGCACTTGCAATCGGCCCTCGGCTATCGCCGCGTGGGCGATCGGGTGGGGCACTTGTGCAAGTCCTAGCCCCCGGATCGCGGCTCCGACGAGCGTGGGATAATCGTGCGCGACGAGCGGCCCGGAGACTGTCGCCTCGATCGACTTGTTGCCGTCGACAAAGGACCAGGGCGCGATCGATCCGTCCGGGCGGCGCCGGCGCAGGCAGGCGTGCTGACGCAGATCCTCGATGCGCTCCGGGCGCTTGCGCGCGCGTAGATAATCGGGACTGCCAACGACCACGAACGGGAACGGCGGCGTCAACCGGACGGCTGTCATGTCCGGCGCGATAACCTCACCCAGACGGATACCGGCATCAAACCCTTCGGCCGCGAGGTCGGCCAGCTCCTCGCTCGCCGCGATCTCCAGTTCAACCTCGGGAAAGGCCTGGCAGAACGAGGCGATCAGCGGCTCCAGCAGGATCGGCACCACCGCGCGCGGCACTGAGAGGCGCAAGAGCCCGGCCGGCCGTTGCCCGAGGTCACGCGCGACTTCGCCGGCGGCCACGAGCTCCTCGAAGGCGGGTTTTGCACGCGACAGGAACCGCTCGCCGGCTTCGGTCAGCCCGACACTGCGCGTGGTGCGGATGAAGAGCGCCGCGCCGACGCGCGTCTCGAGCGCGCGCACCGCCTGGCTGATCGCCGACGGAGTGACGCCGAGTTCCGCAGCCGCCCTGCGAAAGTTGCGGTGCTGCGCAACGCTCAGGAAAGCCTCCACGCCATCGAGCGCGCCCTTCCTGACTGTGAAGTTCTGCTTCATAGCCTGCCAACATTATCGCGGATAGTCGCTCGCAGGAAGCGCGCGTATGTACGCGGCAAGGGTCCGAAACCTTGGAGCAATGCTGCAATGAACGATGTTCTGGATGGCGTGCGCGACCACTATCGCGCGAGCGGCCTGGCCGAGCGGGTGAAAACGGCGCTGGCAGCCCTTGGACCGGAAGATCAGCACCTCACGCCCCAGCAGCTGGCGGCCCTCGACCAGTTTCACACCCGCGGGCTTGCGGCGACCGCCGAGCTTGGCAAGTTGGCCGGCATCGCCGCCGGCATGTCGGTCTTGGACGTCGGCTCGGGCGTTGGCGGGCCGGCACGCTTTCTGGCCGCGACCTATGGCTGCCAGGTTACCGGCGTCGATGTCAGCGAGGCATTCGTCGATGCCGCGCGCTATCTGACGAAGCGGACGGGACAGAGCGAGCAGGTGTCGTTTGAGATGGCCAGCGCGCTCGAGCTTCCGGTTGACGCCGGCCGTTTCGACGTCGTGTTGCTGCAGCATGTGGCAATGAACATCTCCGATCGGGCGCGGCTTTATCGCGAGATCCGGCGCGTGCTGAAGTCGGGCGGCAAGTTTGCAATCTTCGACGTCGTGCTCAACAACGGCGAGCCGCTCTATCCCGTGCCGTGGGCGCGAACGCCGGCAACCAGCTTTCTGCTAACAGCTGCCGCGACCCGCGCGGCGATCGAGCCGGCCGGTTTCCGCACGCTGGTATGGCAGGACGACACCGAGGGGGCCAAGGCCTGGGTCGCCCAACTGCGTGCGGCGGGACCGCCGCCCTCGCCAAATCTCGGGGTGGTGATGGGGCCGGATTTCGCGCAGCTTGCCACCAACCTGGGACGAAGTCTCTTGGAAGGCCGGCTCGGCGTCCTGACCGCCGTGTTCGAGGCCGCGGCCATGCAGACCTGATAGCCGGCGACATTGGAATTCCTATTAGGACGACAACACCGGATGGAGGGCTGGTCCAATGCGCGCTAACGACCGCAACCGCGCTTGGATCGTGGTGGCGCTGCTCTTCATGTTCATGGTGATCAATTTCGCCGACAAGGCGGTGGTCGGAATCGCCGCGGTCCCAATCATGCAGGAGCTGGAACTCGGGCCGCGCCAGTTCGGGTTGGTCGGTTCTGGTTTCTTCTTGCTGTTCGCGGTCTCGTCGGTCGCAACCGGCTTTCTTGTCAACCGGGTCGAGACGCGCTGGGTGCTGCTGGCGATGGGCGTTATCTGGGCGCTGACCCAGTTTCCGATGGTCGGCTCGGTCGGATTCGAAACCCTGGTGGCCTGTCGGATCGCGCTCGGAGCCGGCGAAGGTCCCGCAGCGCCGGTGGCGCTGCATTCCGCCTACAAGTGGTTCCCGAACGAGCTGCGTACCCTTCCAACCGCCGTCATTGTGCAAGGGGCGCCGATCGGCGTCCTAGTGGCACTGCCGCTGGTCAACTGGGTCATTGTGCGCTGGAGTTGGCATTGGGCTTTCGGCTCACTCGGCCTACTCGGCCTCGTTTGGTGCGCGTTGTGGCTCGTCTTCGGCCGCGAAGGGTCGTTGGACAACGAGAGCGTGGAGGGAAAGGACGCGGCGCAATCAACCCTGCGGGTCGGCTATGCTCAATTGTTGCTGAGCCCCACGATCTTGGCGTGCTGGGCGGCGGCATTCGGGGCCAATTGGGCCCTGTCGTTGGCGCTCTCGTGGCAAGGCGCTTACCTGATCAAAGGGCTTGGCTTTGCACAAAGCTCGATCGGGTTCCTGGGAGCGCTGCCGGCCGGCGGCACCGCGCTCGTGATGCTCGCGGCCGGCTGGTATTCGCAACGTCTGCTGTCGCGCGGCTTCTCGAGCAGACTGGCGCGCGGCATCCTAGGTGGGTTGAGCGTCGTCCTCGGCGGCGCTGCGCTGGCGATACTGCCGTACGTTCCGGGCATCCCCGTCAAGATTGCCCTGACGACGCTCGGGATGGCGCTGCCTTCGGTGATCTACGTCATCAGCAATGCCGTCGTCGGTGAAATCACGCCGGCGGCGCAACGTGGCGCCCTGCTCGCGATCGGCACCGCGGTCGCTGGCTCCGCCGGGCTGCTCGCACCCTACATCATGGGCACCGCTATCGAGAGCGCCACGACCCCGCTCGATGGGTTCAACACCGGCTTCTTCATGTGCGGGGTCATTATGCTGGTGTGCGGCGCCATCGCCATGGCGTTCGTAAATCCCGAGCGCGAGGCAAAGCGGCGGCAGTCGAGGCCGCTGCAGCCGCTCACCGCCTCTGTCTGAGGGGCGACATAAATTAAAGTCGAACGGCAGCATTCGTGACGGTGCTTCGCTGCTGCTGGCCCACACCCCGGTAGTTTTTGGAACCTCCCTCACTGTTGTTCCTTATGCTAAGAAATTCTTTGCGGGGCCGAGGCGGTAATCATCGATGTCAGATCAAAATGCGCAGGCAACCCGCGAATCCGTGCGGAAGTGGTACGATGAGTACGGTTGGAGGGAAGGCCGAGGCGGCCTCTCTGGCGAGGATCTTCAGTTCCGCAGTTCTCCCCAAACCCGCGCTTGGCGCGCCTTCGCTCCTCGACGGGAACAACGCGTGGCGTCGCTTTTTGAACGATGTCGCGGCGACCTATTGATTGTTGGCGGCGGCGATCTGCCGCAAGCGGACGCGCGGATTGCTGAGCGCTTCGAGGAGGTTACTTGCGTCGACATCTCCGCCGCGGCCCTCGAGATCAGCTGCAAGAAGCTCGGGCCACGCGCTCGCTCGGTCCTCGGCTCGATTACCGACGCCGACATGCGCAATCAGCGTTTTGACGCAGCTCTCGCCAGTCACGTCATCTACCACATTCATGCGGACGAACAGGAAGCAGCCGTCCGCCGGATGATCTCGCTGATGCGGCCCGGGGGGCGCATAGTCATCATCTACTCCAACCCGAATTCGCCCTCGGCGCTGCCCGGCGAAGTGGTGAGGGCGCTCCGCGGCAAACCCAAATCAAGCTCAAACGCGCCGTGGCCTTTGTACTTCCATGCCCACCCGCTGAAGTGGTGGCGCCGCTTCGCCGATCAATGCCAGGTTTCGCTGCTGCCATGGGCTCCATTGGGCACGCGATCGTCCAGGCTTGTGAGCAACAACACGGTTGCTAGTGCGTTTTTCTCGATCGCGAAACTCATAGAGGATCGTGCTCCGGGTCTCGCGGTGCGGCTGTGGCACTACCCCATTGTCGTGCTCGACGTGCGCTGAAGTTCCCGTCAGCCGGACCATCACACCCGCTCACACGCAACCCACAGCGAGCCACGAGGCCGAAGCCGTGTGTTCACATCATGGCTTCAGGTACGTGTGATCGATACCATTCATCGGCCGCAAGCGGGTCGCTGATCGGCCAAGCGCGTGGCACGTAGGTCGCATCGTTGAGGATGATCTCTTCCTCCGCCGAGTACTCGACAATGTTTCCGGTGTAGTCGCGAAAATAGAACACGATGTTATGCCCGGCGCCGTGGCGCAGCGGCCCCCAGATCAGCTCGACCTTTCCGCGTTCCTTCATGTGCTCGAATGCGCGGTGGACCGCGAGTGGATTCTTCAAGGTGAATTGCATGTGATGGAGCCCGTTGTACTGCGAGCGTGCCGCGCCATAGCAATGAAACAAGGTGTGGCAGCGGAAGAAGCCCAGGATTGGAATGCCGTCGGGAGCGAAGATGCGGGCCGACTCCTTCAATCCCAGGACGCGCGAAGCAAATTCGAACGCCGCACCAACGTCGGCCGCGCGGACGATCGCGTGATCGAACGCGACCGGGGCCGGCGTCGATTGCGGCTCGGCAACCGCCGCGGCCATGGGCACATCGACCAGCACACCCGGCGTAAGCTCAATCGTCTGCCCGCTCGGGTTGACAAACCGCAACGCCGAACCGTGCCGCCACAACGGTGAGCGCTCGATCCGCTCGCTTTTCACGCCGGACTGAGCGAGTCTCGTTTCGGCCGCGGCCAAGTCGTCGGCGCTGCGCACCACGTAGGACAGGTGATCGAGCTTGCCCTGTTCTCCGGGCGTATAGACGAGCGAGTACGGATCGAGCCCATGGGCCGCGAGGTAGTGACGCCCTTCGTCGTCCCGGTGAACCAGGTAGAAGCCCATGTGTTCTACAGCGTATTGCGCCGCCGCGGCCGGGTTGCTGGACTGGATCGCAATGTAATTGCCGCGATCGATTCCGAGCGACCGCGCGGCGTTGAACGGGCCGAAATAGAGCTGGGGTGAAGTAGCCGGTTGTATTGCTGCCATCGCTGTCTGCCTTCTTGTCGTCATCTCCCGTTCGGAAGGATCGCAGAGAGATGACGAAATGGAACCGCTGAATGTGACATAGGTGGCAGGAGGATGAGCGATGGCCAAGGTCATTATCGACATGTCGCTTTCGCTGGACGGGTTCATTGCCGGGCCCGCCGATCTGCGGGACCAACCGTTCGGCGGCCGCAATGCTCAGCGGCTGCACGATTGGCTACTGGCCGGTTCGGAGCTTTACGAGGGGAGCACGTTCCTGCGACCGCCGGGGCGAAATCGGCAACTCGTCGACGCGATGTTCCGAACGACGGGCGCGCTGCTCACCGGGCGGCGCACCTACGATCTCGCGAACGGATGGAATGGCTCGCACCCCATTTCGGGCTTGCCGGTTGTTGTGCTCACGCACGCGCCGCCGACCGAGGCTCCGAAGGGCAGGTCGCCGTTTACATTTTGCTCAGGCTTGCAGGAAGCGGTCGACGCGGCGCGAGCGCAAGCCAAAGACAAGGACGTGATGGTCCATGGCGCCAGCACGACGCAGCAACTCCTTGCTGCACGGCTCGCAGACGAACTCTGGCTGCACGTGGCGCCGCTGCTGCTGGGCGACGGCCGCCGCCTGTTCGAGCGCAACGCTGATGACCTGCCGCTGGAGATGATCGAGACCGTCGTGACGCCGCAAGCGGTCCACACGCGTTACCGGGTACGGCGGTGACGAAAACCCGAAACCGTCGATTGCGCATCGCCCAAAACGGATGGAGGCGAGCACCATGGACGCTCGCCTCCATCACCGAATTGTCCTGGCTCAACCGGCCACGCGCGTGGTGAAGAGTTGGAAAACTCAATCACGCACGCGCGCGTCGCAGCCGGTTACTTAGTAGCTGACGTCCCAATTGTTCTGGAAGTTCTCGGCGGCCGAGGTGCCGGCGCCGGCAGCGCGCGCACCGTTGTCCTCCAGAAGGTAGACGCCGCCACGGTGGTCCTGATAATGGCGACCCGCCTTGTGGACGGTAGCCGCGGACGCGACCGAGGCCGATGCGATAATCAGCGCGGCGGCCAGGAGGGCAGAGATCTTGCTGGTCATGACGTTCATCCTTTGCTGCGTTACTCTTTGTTTTGTTGCCGCGATTGATATGGCGTGCCGCCAGAAAAGGAAAAGCCCGGCCGCTCGAATGGACCGTTCGGCATTGGCCAACAATCACGGAAATGTTTGATGATGATCGCGGCCGAAGCAGAAAACGCTAGTGTTGTTGTGGCTTTTTGTTGGTCTGACGAGACCGAATGTGATTGGGATCACTCGCGCGAGTGTTTGAGATCACGCGCGCGCGAGCGCGGCGAACGGGCCGGCAACGCAATCGTGATCGCGTGCTGCGACGATGCAACACGCCGGGGCACGCGGTCGGATGGTGCGCGACAGGCTTCACGGCACATCCGGTGGCCCGTAGTTGCGGCTTGCGTCGGGCGCGGCGGAGCGCATCAAGTGGCGTGGCGAATAACAACATCGAGCTCACATGGATTCCCAAACTCTTGCTGCCTATGAGGCGGCGGCCAAAGCCTTCGCGGCGGAGTGGCACGAGCAGCCCGCTCCGGGCGATCTGCACGCACTCGTCAAACGCTTCTTCAAGCCGGGCCGCACCGCCGATATCGGTGCCGGCAGCGGCCGTGAGGTGGCATGGCTTGCGGCCAATGGATTTGAGGTCGTCGGCTATGAACCTTCGCGCGCGCTGCTCGGCGAGGCGCGCGCCCGCTATCCAGACCTGACGTTTGCCTGTGCCGCGTTGCCGGAGCTTGCCGGCGTTGCCGATGGTACGTTCGACAACGTGCTATGCGAGACGGTCGTGATGCACCTCGCACGCGATCAGATCGCGGCGTCCGTGCGCCGGTTGCTCGCGATCCTGAGACCGCGCGGAATTCTCTACGTCAGCTGGCGGGTCACGGAAAAATCGGACCAGCGCGACGCGCACGGTCGACTTTACACGGCGTTTGACGCAGATCTGGTGCGGCACGCGTTGGGCGGCGTGACGCTGCTGCTTGACGAAGCGGTCGTCAGCGCGTCATCGGGTAAGAGAATTCACCGCATTGTCGTCCGCAAGGGCGAAGGCGAAGAACGCTAGCGGAGGGTTGGCATGGAAATCAGCCTGGCCGGTCGATCGGCCATCGTTACCGGCGGCAGCAAGGGCATCGGGCTCGGCGTTGCCACCCGCTTCGCCAAGTCGGGAGCCGACGTCGCGATCGTCGCGCGCGGACGCGAGGCGCTCGATAGCGCCGCCAAGACCGTCGACGCGGCAGGTCGCGGGCGGGTCGTCGCGGTCGCGGCTGATGTTGCCAACGCGGCCGATGTCAGGCGCGCCTACGACGAGATCATGCGCGCACTGGGGAAAATCGACATCGTCGTAAACAACGCCGGCACGTCGCGCGCCGGCCCGTTCGAGGATTTGACCGACGAGGTCATGCAGCAGGATCTTGATCAGAAATTCTTCGCCGCGCTCCGGCTGACTCGTCTGGTCTGGCCGCAGATGAAGGAGCGGCGCTGGGGCCGGGTGATCAATGTGCTCGCCATCGGCGCCAAGGCGCCGCGCGGCGGCAGCGCGCCGACGACGATCTCGCGTGCAGCCGGGATGGCGCTGACCAAGGTTTTGGCCGGCGAGGGCGCACCACACAATATCCTGGTGAACGCATTGCTGGTCGGAATCATCGAGGCCGATCAGCACGTGCAGCGCGCGAAACGGCTGGGGGTCGCGCTGACCGAGTACATGGACGGCTTTGCCAAGGAAACCCCGATCGGCCGCGCCGGCAAGCCGGAGGAATTCGCCAACCTCGCCTGCCTGCTTGCCTCCGACGCCGGTTCCTACATCACCGGCACCGCGATCAATGTCGACGGCGGCCGCTCGCCGGTTGTCTAGGTTTCACCGGCCTTGCCGCTGTCGCACTGTTTTTGCGGTCAAGAAAAAACCGCGGGCGACACAAGGGCGAACGCAGGGATTCAGGCCGAAGCGGCGAGCGCACCGCAGCGCCGGCCTTGGTACAGCGTACTTTACATCCAGGTCCTGATCGCCATCGCGCTCGGCGTTCTCATCGGACACTTCTATCCCAGGTTCGGCGAGCAGCTTAAGCCGCTCGGCGATGCCTTCATCGCGTTGATCAAGATGTTGATCGCGCCGGTGATCTTCTGCACGCTCGTGCACGGCATCGCGTCCGCGATCGGCGAGGCGATGGAGCGAAAGCCGATCACTCTCTAGCGGCGGCGCGCGGGCCGGGTCGGCCCGCGCTCGTCCATCATCAACAGTGCGGTTGCCCGGGGCCGCCGCAGGCGGGCTTGCCGGCCGGCTTGGCCGCCGGTGCAGCAGGGCGCGGTGGCGGTGGCGCAGCCGGACGGGGCGGCGGAGGCGG
>JBPYFJ010000037.1:0-27311 GCA_051985675.1 Xanthobacteraceae bacterium
GCCGCAACGGTCGCAGCCACAATGATACGCATGAAACACTCGCTCGAACGCAACGTCGTTGGTCAACAAAAACAAAAACTAGGCGGGAAGCGTTAAAATCGGATGAAATGGCGACGAACTGTACGCCGATCACCGCCGCGAAACCCTTGACGAACCAACCACTCTTGCCCATTGTGCCGGCCCATGACCGGCCTTTCTTTGAACTGGGGCATTTGCCCGGAGATTATCGGCTAGCGACCATCGCTGGCTGCGGCCGTCTTTTCACTTCGCACGATCGGACGCCCCGCCAGCATCGGCAGGATCGTCCATGTATTTGATGCTGCACGACACATTGACACGCGCCAAGCGGCGGCTCGAACCGCTCGATCCGGCGCGCGTGCGCATGTACGTCTGCGGCCCGACGGTCTACGACTTCGCGCACATCGGCAACGCGCGGCCGGTGATCGTGTTCGACGTGCTGTTTCGGCTGCTGAACTTCGTCTATGGGGCGGACCGTGTCGTGTATGTCCGCAACATCACGGACGTCGACGACAAGATCAACGCGCGCGCGGCCGAAGAATACCCCGGTATTCCGCTCAACGAAGCGATTCGCAGGGTCACCGAGATCACTGACCGTCAGTTCCACCAGGACGTGGCGGCGCTCAACTGCCTGCCGCCGACGATCGAGCCGCGCGCGACCGAGCATGTCGCCGAGATGAAGCAACTGATCGAGGATCTGGTGGTCGAGGGCAACGCCTATGTGGCTCAGGACCATGTGCTGTTCGCCGTCGGCTCGATGCGCGACTATGGGATGCTGTCGAAGCGTTCGCTTGACGAGATGATGGCCGGCGCGCGCGTCGACGTCGCACCGTACAAGCGCGATCCGATGGACTTTGTGCTGTGGAAGCCGTCCAAGCCCGGTGAGCCGGCCTGGTCGTCACCGGCCGGCGTCGCGGTTCCGGGTCGGCCGGGCTGGCACATCGAGTGCTCGGCGATGGCGTGGAAACATCTGGGCAAGACCTTCGACATTCACGGCGGCGGCATCGACCTGGTGTTCCCGCACCACGAAAACGAGATCGCGCAGTCGCGTTGCGCGTTTGACACGCCGCTGATGGCGTCGATCTGGATGCACAACGGCTTCCTGCAGGTCGAAGGCGACAAGATGTCGAAGTCGCTCGGCAACTTTGTCACCGTCAGGGATCTGCTCAAAGAGTGGCCGGGTGACGTGCTCCGGTTCCAGATGCTGATGACGCATTATCGCCAGCCGATCGACTGGACGAAGTCCGCGACCGAACAGGCCGCGATGGCACTCGATACGTTCCAGCAGGTGACCAAGACGACCGAGGGCCGCGATGGACGAATCTCGCCGGCGGTGCTGCAGGCGCTGGCGGACGATCTCAATACCCCGCTTGCGATCGCCGAACTGCACCGGCTCGCGGGCGAAGCGCGCAAAGGCGATTTCTACGCGGCGTGTGATCTAAAAGCGACGCTGCGCTTCCTGGGCTTCAGCGTCGACGGCGGCGGTTTGCAGGATTTTCTCAAACGGCGGCGTCCGGATCTGGACGAAGCAAAGATCCAGGCGCTGGTTGACGCCCGTGCGCGGGCGCGCGCGTCGAAGAATTTTGCGGAATCCGATCGTATTCGCGACGAGCTCGCCGCCATCGGCGTGGTGCTCAAGGATTCCAAAGACGGAACGACCTGGGAGATTGCCCGATGAGTGCGCCATTTCGCGAGCTGGCATTGCGGCCGTTCCTGCCCGCGGATACGCCGCTCCTCGCTTCGATTTTCGCCGCCAGCGTCGAGCAATTGACGGCCGACGACTATGACGCGGGTCAGCAAGCCGCGTGGGCGTCGCAGGCCGACGACGAAGGAGCGCTGGCCGAGCGCCTTGCGCGACAACTCACGCTGGTCGCAACCGTCGACGGCGACCCGGTCGGCTTCGCCTCGCTGCGCGGCAAGGACCACATCGACATGCTCTACGTCCACCCGGCAGTCGCGCGCCGGGGCGTGGCGACCTCGCTGGTCGATGCACTTGAAAAGCTCGCAAGCGCGCGCGGCGCCGCTGCGCTCACCGTCGACGCTAGCGACACCGCCAAGGCATTCTTCGACCGGCGCGGCTACACCGCGCAGCAGCGCAACGCGATCGCGATCGGCAACGAATGGCTGGGCAACGTGTCGATGCTCAAGAAACTGCCGACGGCACATCCCGAGGGGCTCGTCCAATGACCCGCGAACGTGTGTATCTGTTTGACACTACGCTGCGCGACGGGGCGCAGACGAACGGCGTTGATTTCACGCTCGCCGACAAGCTGGCGATCGCCGGCATGCTCGACAAGCTCGGCATCGACTATGTGGAGGGCGGTTATCCGGGCGCCAACCCGATCGATACCGAACTGTTCGGGCAGGATCGCAAGCTCGCGACCACGTTCACCGCCTTCGGCATGACGCGCCGGCCGGGACGTTCCACGTCGAACGACCCGGGTCTGGCCGCGCTGCTCGAGGCCAGTGCCGACGCGATCTGCTTTGTCGCCAAGTCCTCGGACTTTCACGTCCGTGTCGCGCTCGAGACCACGCCGGACGAGAACATCGCCTCCATTCGCGACAGCGTGCGCGCCGCCCGGGCCAAGGGCCGCGAAGTGCTGCTCGATTGCGAGCACTTTTTCGACGGCTACAAGTCGAACCCGCAATTCGCGCTGGCGTGCGCGCGCGCCGCCTATGACGAGGGCGCCCGCTGGGTGGTGCTGTGCGACACCAACGGTGGCGCGCTCCCGCACGAGGTCGAGGCCATCGTGGGCGAGGTGGTCAAGTCGATCCCCGGCGACCACGTCGGCATTCACGCACACAACGACACCGAACAGGCGGTGGCGAACTCGCTCGCCGCGGTGCGGGCCGGCGCGCGCCAGATTCAGGGCACGCTCAACGGGCTCGGCGAACGCTGCGGCAACGCCAATCTGGTGTCCATCATTCCGACCCTGAAGCTCAAGTCGGAGTACGCGGAGCGCTTTGACATCGGCGTATCGGAGGAGGGCCTCAAGGCGCTGACGCATGTGTCGCACGCGCTCGACGAGCTGCTCAACCGCGCCTCCGATCGCCACGCGCCCTATGTGGGCGAGAGCGCGTTTGCCACCAAGGCCGGCATCCACGCGTCCGCCATCGTCAAGGATCCGGCAACCTACGAGCATGTCGCGCCGGAAGCCGTCGGCAACCGCCGCAAGCTCCTTGTGTCCGACCAGGCGGGTCGTTCGAACGTGCTCGCCGAGCTCGATCGCATCGGGATCAAGGTCGACAAGGATGACGCCCGCGTCGTTCGGCTGCTCGACGAGGTCAAGGAGCGCGAAGCCGCGGGTTTCGCCTACGAGGCGGCCGATGCGTCGTTCGAGCTGCTGGCCCGGCGAATGCTCGGCACGGTTCCGGATTATTTCGGCGTTGAGACGTTCGACGTGCGGGTCGAGCAGCGGTTCAGCGCCAAAGGCGAGCGCCAGACCGTGACCATGGCGGTGGTCAAGGTGAAGGTCGGCAACGAGCACCTGATCTCCGCCGCCGAAGGCAACGGCCCGGTCAACGCGCTCGATCTCGCGCTCCGCAAGGATCTGGGCAAGTTCCAGCCCTACATCGCCGGCCTCGAACTGACGGATTATCGCGTGCGTATCCTCAATGCGGGGTCGGGCGCGGTGACCCGTGTGCTGATCGAAAGCCGCGATGAAAGCGGCGAGCACTGGACCACGGTCGGCGTGTCGCCGAATATCATCGAAGCATCGTTCCAGGCGCTGATGGACTCGATCGTGTTCAAGCTCGTCCGGTCGGGCGCGCAAGCCTGAGGGCTCGTGCTGGGGCAGACAGGGGGATCGACCATGACCACTACGGCCCAATCGTTCGACATCCTGCGCCGGGTGACGACCGCGACCATCACCACGATGCTGCTCAAGAAGGGGATCCGCCGCTGCTGGATGAGCGGGCCGATGCCGCTGACGCCCAGCGGCGAGCGACTGGTCGGGCCGGCGTTCACGCTGCGGTTCGTTCCCGTGCGCGAGGATCTCGCGACCCCGGAGAGCTGGGGCAACCCGATCTCGACCCGTGCGGCAATCGAGGACATGCCGGCGGGCTGCGTCGCGGTCGCCGACGCCATGGGCGTGACCAGTGCCGGCATTTTCGGCGACATTCTCACCGCCCGGATGATGAAGCGAGGCGTCACCGCGCTCGTCACTGACGGTGCCGTGCGTGACAAGGCGGGCGTGCTGGCCTCGCGCCTGCCGGTCTGGTGTGCGGGTGTCGCGGCGCCCGCATCGGTCAACGGCCTGACGTTCGTCGGCTGGCAGCAACCGATCGCGTGCGGCGGTTGCGCAATCTTTCCGGGGGACGTCATCGTGCTCGACGACGACGGCGCCGTCGTCATTCCGCAGAACCTGGTCGAATTCGTCGCCCACGAGGGCGCCGAGCACGAACTCTATGAGAGCTGGGTCGTGAGCGAAGTGGAGCGCGGCGCCAAGCTGCCGGGCCTCTATCCGCCCAACGAGGATGCCAAGGCGCGCTACGCGGCCTGGCGCAAGCAGCACGACTGACACTCCAGCGGCTGCGCCCGATGTACTTCATTCTGTCGAAGACGCTCGTATTTCTCACAGCGCCGTCGAATATTTTGCTCTCGTTGGCGATCGTCGGAACGCTATTGCTGTTCACGCGCTTTGCGCGCTTGGGACGTTGTTTGCTCGTCGTTGGCATGCTGGGCATTGTGGTCTGCGGGCTGTCGCCGCTCGGCAGGGTGCTGCTCGCCGTGCTGGAAAACCGCTTTCCGGCGTGGAGCGCGACGCGAGGCGCCCCGACCGGCTTCATCATCCTGGGAGGTTCGGTCGATCCGGCAGCGTCGGCGGCGCACGGCGAGGTCGAGCTCACCGACTCGGCCGAGCGATTGGCGGTAGTGCCGGATCTCGTCCACCGCTATCCCGGCGCACGTTTTATTTTCACCGGCGGCAACGGGACGCTCTTGGGCGGAGAGTCGGAAGCGATTTACGCGGCACGGCTACTGGAACGCTTCGGCGTGGCGCCCGGCCGCGTAGAGATTGAGGACCAATCGCGCAACACGCTCGAGAATGCGCGATTGAGCAAGGTCGTCGCGTCACCCAAGCCTGGCGATCGTTGGGTGGTGATCACCTCGGCGTATCACATGCCCCGCGCGATGGCGGCCTATCGCAGCGTGGATTTCGAGGTCGAGGCGTTCCCGGTCGATTGGCAGCTGACCGGCGGCACGGACTTTCTTTGGTCGCCGCGCTCGTTCGTCAATGGACTGGCCTATACCGATTGGGCCGCGCGCGAGTTCATCGGGCTCGCGGTCTACCGGCTTACCGGCCATTCGCGCGAGCTGTTTCCGGGGCCGCGTTGATCGGCAGCCGCGCCACTTGGCGGATGACGCCTGTGCGGCATCCGAGCTAAAACCATCCCGGACGTGCTTCGGAGATTGTAATGCCGCAGAAAATCGTGATGCACGCTGACGACATGGTGAAAGCCGCTGAGCGGGAGATCGAAACGCTGGAGGCGGCCGACGCGATCAAGCTTCGCGGGCGCGGTGACGTGGTGTTCGTCGATCTGCGCGATATTCGCGAGCTCGCCCGCGATGGCCGGGTGCCGGGCGCGTTCCATTGTCCGCGCGGCATGTTGGAATTCTGGATCGACCCCTTGAGCAAGTATCACAAGGAGACGTTCGCGCAGGACAAGCAGTTTGTGTTCTTCTGCGCGGCAGGCGCCCGCTCGGCGCTCGCGACGCAGACCGCCCATCGCATGGGGTTGCGGCCGGTCGCACACATCAAGGGCGGCTTCGGCGCCTGGAAGGCCGCGGGCGGTCCGGTCGAGCTGCTGGCGGACAACAAGCCAAATCCGCCCTAAAAGCGACACTGCAACGATGCTGCTCATTCTAGGCAACAAGAACTATTCCTCGTGGTCGATGAGGCCATGGATCGCAATGCGGGTGGCGGGCCTGCCGTTCGACGAAGAGGTAATTTCGCTCAATGCGCCGGAGTTCAAGGGCCGGCTGCTGCAGGTCGCCGGCACCGGGAAGGTTCCGACCCTGATCGGCGGCGACGTCCGCATCTGGGAATCGCTCGCGATCCTCGAATATCTCGCCGAAAAATTTCCCGACGCTGGACTGTGGCCGGCCGATCCGAAGGCGCGCGCGCACGCGCGGGTGATCTCGAACGAAATGCACGCGGGGTTTCTGCCGCTGCGCCGCGCCTGTCCGATGAACATGTGGCGGCCGGTCAAGAAACTCGCGCTGAGCGACGACGTGGCCGCCAACGTCCGCCGCATCGATGCCATGTGGACCGATTGCCGCGCGCGCTTTGGCGCGAGCGGGCCATTTCTGTTCGGCCGCTTCACCGCCGCTGACGCGATGTATGCGCCGGTGGTGTCGCGGTTTCACACCTACGGGATCGACGTAAGCGCGGCGTCCCACGCCTACGTCGAGGCCGTGATGGGGCTGCCGGCCTGGCACGAATGGCGCGCGGCGGCGCTGAAGGAGCCTTGGGTGCTGGCGGAAGACGAACCGGATTGGCCGCAGGTGCTGCGCGAGCCGGCGTGAGTCGCGGACACGGCGAAACGCGCTCAGCCTCCTGATGCAGCACGGTTCAACTTGGTCAGAATATAATCCTGCACATCGCCACCGGCCGCGTTGACAATCGCAAACCAGCTGACATCGGCCCTTTCTGCAGCCTTCCGGCACTCGTAGGCAAGGCGCCTCGCCTCAGCCCTATTTCGGTAAGACGTCGCTTGGACGCTTTCGCGGACCCAATTTTCCAAGAACTCGTGTGGATTGGCCCATAAAATGCTTCCCGAGAGCGAAACGGCAACACCGTCGTAGAACGCCCGCCACGGGCAAGTGTTCCGGTCCCGCTCATGGGGATGGTGCTTTCGCTAATTTCTCCCGCAGCTCGACCAACAGCGGCCGCTGGTATCCGATGATCTTGTCCATGGCGTTCGCGAGGCTAAACCATGCAGCGCGATCGACTTCGGGAAAGCTTTGACGCTGCCCGGAGCGCGGCGGCCACTCGATCTCGAAGGTGTTGCTGCTAAGCTCTCTCGGATCGAAGTCGCCCGCGCACGCGAACGCGTGCACGACTTTGCCGCTTGTCTGGGTCACCGGGCGGAGCGGGAGGAACGGACCTCGCGCCGCGAAGCCGGTCTCCTCCGTGAACTCGCGCTGCGCCGTCGCCAGCAGATCGGCGTCGGCAGCGCTGTCGGCCAATCCTTTGGGGATGGTCCACGCTCCGGCGTCCTTCTTCGCCCAGAACGGGCCGCCCGGATGGGCGAGCAGAACCTCGGTGCGCTCGCTACTGCGTCGATAAACCAGCAGCCCGGCGCTGATCTGGGTTCGGCGGGCGGCGCGCGCCATCAGCGCATGTCCCGGAAAAGTGGAAACCGGTTTTCCGAAAAGGACATGCGCAAATCCAAGATCCCGGAGCGTATCCCGATCCGTGCCATTGGGACGCGCCCTAAGTCACGGCGGCCGGCGCGATCGCGTCGATGTCAGTCACAACATCGATAATAGCCGGGCGGTCCGCGGCGAGCGCCTGCGTCAGAGCCTCCGCAAGCTGCCGGGGCTGCTCGACCCGGAGCCCGAGCGCCCCGATCTCCTCGGCGATGCGTGCGAAATTGACGTTGCGGTAGGTCCACAATTCACGCGCCTGTTGGGTTTGCTCGCCGCCATAGGCGCGGTCGAAGCCGCGCTTGGATTGATTGCCCCCGCTGTTGTTGTTGACCACCGTCACGGTGTTGATTCCCCAGCGCACCGCGGTCTCGATTTCAGCGATGTGGTACCAAAACCCGGCATCGCCGGTAAAAACCACCACCGGGCGGTCCGGGCAGGCGCATTTGGCACCGAGCCCGGCCGGAAACGCCCAGCCCAGATGCCCGGCGCTGCGCATATAGCTTTGCCGGGCGCTGGTGAGATCGAACATGCCGCCCATCCACATGCCGGCGTGACCGGTGTCGACCACGACGATCGCATCGCCCGGCAGATCGCGCGTCAGCTCATGGCAGATGCGCTCCGGCCTGATCGGGACGGCGCTCGATTGAAGCGCGGCCGCATATTTGGCGCGCCAGTCGCGGCAGATCGTCTGCGCCTCGGCGATCCATACCTTGCGCTTGCCGGCGCCGGCGTGATCTGCGTGCCTTGCCATGAGGGCGAGCGTCGACTTGGCGTCGCCGAGCACCGCGGCCTCGAGCGGATAATTGCGTCCGAGCGCCTGCGGATCGATGTCGATCTGGATCGCCGGCGTGCCGATCTTCGGCACCTCCCAGAAATGGGTGGTCATGCCGCCGGTCTCGGTTCCGATGAAACACACGATGTCGGCGCGATTAACAACGCGGTTCGCGCTCTCGCGCGAATAGGTGCCGACAACGCCGACGCTGAGCGGATGAGTTCCGGGAATCGCATCCTTGCCGTTGAGCGAGGTCGCGACCGGGATCTGCAAGGCCTCGGCGAGTGCCACGAGCTCGGGCCCTGCTCCGGAGGCGCGCACGCCGCCGCCGGCGACAATAACCGGACGCTCGGCCTGCCCCAGCAACGCGAGCGCTGAACTCATCGCTGCTCCCTCCGGCTGCGGCCGAAACGGCGGCACGCGTGCGAACGCCGCTTCGACGAGCGGATCCATCTCGGCCTCCTCGGCATCGATCTGGCCCTCGTTGCCGCGAAATTGGAGGTGCACCGGTCCCGGCGTGCCGCTGACCGCGACCCGGAACGCCTGCCGTACCATGTCGGGAAAGCGCGCGACGTCGTCGACGGTGGCATTGAGCTTGGTCACCGGTTCGAACGCCGGGACGTCGTCGATCTCCTGATAGACTTTGCGGAATTTGGTCTTTGGCTCGCGGCCGCCCGTGAACGCAATCACCGGCGAATGCGCTAGGTAGGCATCGCGCAGGCCGGCGGCGAGATTGAGCGCGCCGATCACTTGCGCCATGCAGATGCCGGGCTTGCCGGATGCGCGCGCATAACCGTCGGCCATGTAGGCGGCAGCCTTCTCGCCGTGGGCGTGGATGCGCTTGATTGCGGTGCGCCGCTCCATTTCGGCAAGCGAGCGGCGCAGCACCGCCGGCACCATGAAGACGTGGGTTACGCCATAACCGTCAAGCATGTCGGCGAGACATTGCGCACCGGTCAGGCGGCGATTGTGTCCAAGCATGACGATCGCCGCTCTATTTGATGGCCAGTGGATTGGTGGGCGAGCCGACCGCGCCGGTGATCGGGATCGCGGGCGCGACGAACATGAATTCGTAGATCCGATCGCGGGCGCAGTCCTGTGCAAGCTCGGCGACGTAGAAGATCTCGCCCATGGTGATGCCCATGATCGGGATCGTGATCCAATGCCACGGCTGATTGATGCCGGCCTCGGTTTCGTTCGGCCTCACTTCGCACCCCCAGGTGTCACTGGCGATCGCGGCGATCTCGTTGTGGTGGATCCACTCCAACGTTTCAAATGAAAAGCCCGGCGCATCGCCGCCCGGATAGCCGTCCCAGCTCTTGGCGGCGAGACAACGCTCCATCTGGCCGGTTCGCACGATCACGTAGTCGCCGCGCTTGACGCTGACGCCTTGCGACTTGCAGGTTTGCTCGAGGTCGGCGCTGGTGATGGCGTAGCCGTCCTCCAGCATGTCGTTGCCGAGGGCGCGCGCGACGTCGAGAAATACGCCGCGCCCAACCATCTTGTTCTTGGTCTTTTCGATTCCGCATTTCTGCGCGCCGAAGCTCGTGACTTCGCGGCAGTCGTACCCGTTCCACATGAAATTCTCGTAGAACACGTGACCGAGGCCGTCCCACTGGGTGCCGCACTGGAGCGGCATGACCACCATGTCGTCGGCTGCGCGAATTCCGCGATGATCGAGCACGCCCGCGTAGGCGTCAGTGCCGGTGCGCAGCATGACGTGCAGCGGATTGATGCGCCCGAGTGCCGGATAGGCAGACTTGGCGCCTTGCGGCCCGTGCTGGTCGAAGTTGAGTGCGAGCGAAATCACCCTGCCTTGGCGCACCAGCCTGGCGGCGGCGATAATGTCCTCCGGCGTCGTGTAGTTGAGCGTACCGATCTCGTCGTTTGCTCCCCACTTGCCCCAGTTCTTGTATGTCTCCGCCGCATTGCGCAAATCCTGGCGCGTGAATTTCCTTGCCATGCATGTCCCCGTTGGATCGCCTAGCTTACAAAAATGATGATAGCATCCGCGCAAAACCACGGGAGGGTGTCATGGCAAGGCGCATTCGCAAGCTCGTCGCCCTTGTCACGCTCGCGCCGGCGCTCGCCGTCTTCGCTGGATCGGCACGCGCTGAGACCTATCCGGCGCGCGCGGTGCGCATGATCGTGCCGTTTGCCGCCGCTGGTCCAACCGACGTAATCGGGCGGATCGTCGCGCAGAAGCTCTCCGAGGATCTCGGGCAGCAGTTCTACGTCGAAAACGTGCCGGGCGGCGGCGGCAATACCGGCACGGCGCAAGCCGCCAAATCGGCTGCCGACGGCTACACGATCCTGGTCGTGAGCACCGGCTTCATCATCAACCCCAGCCTCTATCCCAAGATTCCATACGACCCGTTCAAGGATTTCGCGCCAATCACCTTGATTGCGGCGTCCCCGAACGTGCTGACGGTGGCGCCGTCCGTGCCGGCCAAGAGCGTCAAGGAGTTGATCGCGCTGATCAAGGCCAATCCCGGCAAATACAGCTTCGCGCAGCCCGGTACCGGCTCGACGCCGCACCTGTCGGGCGAATTGTTCAAACTCAGCTTCGGCCTCGATCTTGTCATGGTGCCGTTCACGGGGGCGGGGCCAGCCATCACATCGACCATCGGCGGCCATACTCCGATTGCGTTCACCGCGCTGCCACCGGCGCTCGCCAGCATTCAGGACGGCAAGCTGCGCGGTCTGGCGGTGCTGACCGGCAAGCGGGTCGCCGGGCTCCCCGACGTCCCCACCATGGCAGAAGCAGGCGTGCCCGATCAGGAAGCCGACACCTTGACCGGAATCGTGGTTCCGGTCGGCACGCCACCGGACATTGTCGACCTGCTGCACCGGAAGATCGTCAAGATCGTCGCGCTTCCCGACGTGCGCGAGAAGCTCGCGGCGCTCGGGTTCATTGCGATCGCCGACACGCCGGCCGAGTTTGCGGCGCGTCTCAAGTCCGAGTTCGCCAAATGGGCCAAGGTGATCAAGGATGCCGGGATCAAGGCCGATTAATTTTCGGTAAGCTACCGCACCGGGTGCGGCACTTTTGCGCTCAAAAATTTCCAAAAACGGCCGTGGTTCTGTATATACCCGGCTGCCGACGGGCTCCCCGGACCGCTGGCGGGGGCCGATAACAATTCGGGTTGTTCCAAGGAGAAGCTTTGCCATGCGCGTTCGCCTTCTCGCGATCGTCCCCGCATTCCTATGCCTCGCGTCGAGTGCGCTCGCCGCCGACCGGCCGGACGTCAAGGGGCTTTATTTGCTCGCCGATTATCCGGCAGTCTCGGTGCAACCGGGCACCACCGCCAACATTCCAATCAAATTGCAGAACTATGGAGTGGCTCCCGAACGGTTCCAGCTATCCGTGTCGGGAGTGCCTGCGGGTTGGACCGCGACGCTGCTCGGCGGCGGCCAGCCGATCGCAGCCGCAATGCCGGCAACCGACGCCGGCGTGAGCCTCGAACTCCGCCTGGATGTGCCAGCCAATGCCGGCAGCGGAACCCAGACCTTGACGGTCAGCGCGGAAGGTCCGGGCAACACGGTGACCCTGCCGATCGCGGTGACGCTGGCGCAGAAGCTTCCGGCCAAGCTCAAGGTCGACACCGCGCTGCCGGCGCTGCGCGGGACGCCGAAATCGAGTTTCGAGTACCAGCTCTCGATCAAGAACGATTCTGGCCGCAACCTGACGGTCAGCTTCACCGCGCAGGCGCCCAAGAATTTCGAGACCTCGTTCACCGAGGCCTACGGGAGCCAGGAACTCTCATCGGTTGCGATCGAGGCCGGCAAGTCCAAGGACGTCAAACTCAAGGTGCGGCCGCCCTCGACCGTCGATGCCGGAACCTATCCGGTCGTGGTCACGGTCTCGGCCGAAGGCGCAACCGCCAAGACCGACGTGTCGCTCGAGATCATCGGTCAGCCGCGGCTCTCGATCTCCGGCCGTGACGGGCTGTTGAGCATGCGCGCGGAAGCCGGCCAGCAGGCGACCTTCCCGATCGTGGTCAGCAATACGGGCAGCGCGCCGGCCGACGACATCGAACTGTCCGGCAGTGCGCCGAGCGGCTGGAAGCTCGAGTTCAATCCCAAGACCATTGCCAAGATCGAGCCCGGCAAGGATGCGGAAGCCCAGGCGCTGGTGACGCCGACCGAAAAATCGCTCGCGGGTGATTATCAGACCACGCTGCGCGCCGCATCGCGCGGCGAAACCGCGTCGTCCCAGGTCCGTGTCACGGTGGTCACGTCCACCGTGTGGGGCATCGCCGGCGTCGGCATCATCGCGGCTGCCCTGCTGATCATGGTCGGGGCAGTGGTGAGGTTCGGCCGCCGATGACCGAAAACGTCATTTCGGCGCGCGGCCTGACCAAGCGCTACCGCCGCACGACCGTCGTCGATGGCATCGACTTTGACGTTGCCAAAGGCGAAATCTTCGGCCTGCTCGGACCCAACGGTGCGGGCAAGACCACGACCATCCTGATGATGCTCGGCCTGACCGACATCACGGCCGGCGAGGTGCGGGTGCTCGGCTATGACCCGGTGCGCCAGCCGCTCGCCGTCAAGCGGCGGGCCGGCTATCTGCCGGACTCGGTCGGCTTCTACGACTATCTGACGGCCGCCGAGAATCTGGCTTACACGGCGCGGCTGATGGGATTTGCGCCAGCCGAGCGCACGCGCAAGATCGCGGAAGCGCTCAGCCGCGTGCAGCTTGATGACGTCGCCAATAAACCGGTGCGGACGTTTTCCCGCGGCATGCGCCAGCGCCTCGGGCTCGCCGAGATCGTGATGAAGGGCGCCGAAATCGCCATCCTCGATGAACCGACCTCAGGCCTCGACCCGCAGGCAACGGTCGATTTTCTGGCGTTGATCGAACGGCTCAAGCACGAAGGCGTCACGGTGCTGCTGTCATCGCACCTGCTCGACCAGGTCCAGCGCGTATGTGATCGCGTGGCGCTGTTCCAGACCGGCCGCATCGTGTTGCAGGGTACCGTCGCGGAGCTTGCCAAAGAAGTACTTGGCGCAGGCTTTGTGGTCGAAGTCGACGCGGTGGCGCCATCGGGCGCAGACCTCGAGGCGAGGTTCCTGGCGATCCCGGGGGTGAGCGCCGTGCAACGCGCGGGCGACCGCTACCGCCTGACGGCGGTGCGCGATGTGCGGCCGGATGCGGCACGCGCCGTGGTCGCGGCCGACGGAGCACTGACACAGCTCTCCGTTGACACGCCCAGTCTCGAGGCGATCTACACCCGCTTCTTCCAGCGCAAGGCACGGCCCGAGGGAGTACGCGATGCGGCGTGAAGGCTCGGTATTCCAGGGTCTCGGCGCGGTCGTCCTCAAAGAGCTGTCCGACCAGATGTCGAGCATCAGGATCTTCGTTCTGGAGTTCCTGGTTGCAGCGATCGCGTTCGTGGCGCTTTATCGCGCAATCGGTCGGCTGGCCGACACGACGGCGGAAGATCCGTTCGTATTTCTGCGGCTGTTCACCGTCGATACCCCGCCGGTGCCATCCTTCGCTGGCCTGCTCGGGTTCTTGATCCCGCTCGTCGCCATCGGTCTCGGGTTCGATTCGGTGAGCAGCGAGCACAATCGGCGCACGCTATCGCGCGTGCTGTCGCAGCCGATCTATCGCGACGCGCTGCTGATGGGCAAGTTTCTTGCCGGCATGGCCACGCTCGGGATCATGCTGCTTGGTTTGTGGCTGCTGGTGATCGGCGCCGGGTTGCTTTTGCTGGGCGTGCCGCCCAGCGGCGATGAAGTGATGCGGTCGCTGGTGTTCCTGATCATCGCCCTGTTCTATTGCGGCGTTTGGCTTGCGCTGGCGATGCTGCTGTCGATCGTGTTCCGGTCCGCCGCAACGTCGGCGCTGGTCGCACTCGGCCTGTGGCTGTTCTTTGTGCTGATCTGGCCGATTCTGTCCTCGGCCCTGGCAATGGTGATCGCGCCGCCCGACGTTCGCTACGTCTTGCTGGGGCTTCCGACGCCGGCGACCGTCGAGATGCAGCAGGTGCTGGCCAGATTTTCGCCCAACCAGCTGTTTGCCGAAGCGGTGCTTGCGATCCTGTCTCCGTCGACGCGCTCGCTGGGCCCGATTTTCCTGGAACAGCTGCAAGGCGCGGTGGTCGGAACCGCGCTGCCGCTGCGGCAAAGCCTGCTGATCGCGTGGCCGCAGATCGTTGGACTGATCGCGTCTACAATCGTGCTGTTCGTCGCCGGCTACGTGGTCTTCCAGCGCCAGGAAGTGCGCGCCTGAAATTTGCTGCTCTCGGCAGCGAGGAGGGGGCGGTATCCGCCCCCTCCGTCTGTCTCAGATCACAAGGTCACACGGGAAGTATCGCCACGATCCTGTGCGTGCGCGGGTCCACGATGATGATCTCGTCGTTGTAGACGAAGTACTCCAAGCCGCGCCACCGTGGATTGACCTCGACCAGCACGGACGGGACGGGCACGATCCGCACCGAGGTCGGAATGGTCGTTCCGACGCTGACCGACACGTTGAGGTTAGAAACGCGCGGCGCACTGCTCGCGTTGATGACGGTGTCGCGGATCTTGGTCTTCTGCTCGCTGTTGAGCGTTACATTTGCCGCGCCTCCGCTCGCCTCAGTCGATGCCGAACCGGAAGCACCGGCGCCCCCGGATTGCGCTGCGCCGCCCGGCTGCTTCGAACCCTGACCCTGCGCCTGCTCATTCGCGCGCTGGTTGGGTTGCATCCCGCCGCGCTCCGCCGGTTGCGCCTGCGAGCTCTGGCTGCGTTGGGTGCCCGGCTGCGACTGTGCCTGGTTGCCCTGGCCCTTGGACTGCGACTGTGCCTGGTTGCTCTTGTCCTTGCTCTGGCTGCCCTGGTCTTTCGCCTGATTGCTCCGGTCGCGTTGAGATTGAGCCGTGGAGGGGGACTGCCCTGACGATTGGGCGCCTTGGCTCGGCTTGTTGCTCGGCGACGGCTGGGCCGAACTTTTGCCCGTCGACTCCTGGCTCATGCCGCCGGAATGCGCGCCAGGCGCACTTTGACTCGTGCTGCCGGCTCCGCCTGGCGTGCCTGCGCCGGACTCAGGTTTTGCGCCCTGGCCCGCGCCGGGGCCTTGCGCGGCCGCTAGGCCCATGCTGAGTGCGAAGCACGCAGCGGCCGTTGAGATCAACAACTTGCTCCTCATTGGAAAGCTCTCCTTGACTTGGTTGGTGGCCCCTCGCGGAATCGTGTTCCGTCCCACGACACGACAACGAGCTTTGCCATTGCGAGTTCCGACGTGCTCGCGATCAATGCGAGAGCTGCCCGCGTTTCTGAACTGCCGTTCACCAGCGGGTGCTGCTGCGCAATATGTATAACGACATGTATAAGACCGGTGGTGTGTCCGTAATGGTTCCACTCGCTAACGTTTCACCGGCGCGCTCGGATGCGGAATCTGCGTGAATCCGGAACGATGCGGTAGTTTCCTGGCCATGCCGGCTCCATTACAGTCAAATGTCACTCACGGATCGCAAACAAAGGGCAAACGAGGCGGTTCCGGGACTTGATCCGCGCGGTTGAGGTTTGGGCCCGCCTTCGCTACCAACCAAACAGCACTGGCAAAGCGTCGCACGCGGGGGAACTTTTGGCTGCAATCGAATCAGTGATCGACACGACCAGCGCCGAGTTCCGCGCCAACGCGTCAGCCATGGGGGCGCTGGTCAAGGAACTGCACCAGCGCCGCGCCGAGGCCGCGCTCGGCGGTTCAGCGCGCGCACGCGAGCGTCACGTCGGTCGCGGCAAGCTGCTGCCGCGCGACCGGGTTATGACGCTGATCGACCCCGGCGCGCCATTTCTCGAACTGTCTCCGCTTGCCGCCAACGGCATGTACGAGGATGCCATTCATGGCGCCGGCATCATCACCGGCGTCGGCCGGGTCGAAGGCCGCGAATGCATGATCGTGTGCAACGATTCGACCATCAAGGGCGGCACCTACTTCCCGATGACGGTGAAGAAGCATCTGCGCGCGCAAGAAATCGCGCGCGAGAACCGGCTGCCGTGCATCTATCTGGTCGATTCCGGCGGCGCGAACTTGCCGCATCAGACGGAGGTGTTCCCCGATCGCGAGCACTTCGGCCGCATTTTCTACAATCAGGCCACGCTTTCGGCGGCAGGCGTTCCGCAGATCGCCGCGGTCATGGGCTCGTGCACCGCCGGCGGCGCCTACGTCCCGGCAATGTCCGACGAAACGATCATCGTGCGCCACCAGGGCACGATTTTTCTGGGCGGTCCTCCGCTGGTGAAGGCCGCGACCGGCGAAGTGGTGTCGGCGGAGGATCTGGGCGGCGCCGACGTCCACGCGCGCCGTTCGGGTGTTGCCGATTACTACGCGGCCGACGACCATCACGCGCTCGCGCTCTGCCGGCGCATCATCGCCAACCTCAACACCAAGAAGCAGGTCGACATCCCGCTGGTCGCGGCGCGCGAGCCGGCCGCCGACCCGGCGGAACTCGACGGCATTGTGCCGGTCGATTTGAAGAAACAGTATGATCCGCGCGAGGTGATCGCGCGCCTGGTCGATGGCTCGGAGTTCGACGAGTTCAAGGCTCTCTATGGCACGACGCTGGTGTGCGGCTTTGCCCATCTCTACGGCATGCCGATCGGCATCCTCGCCAACTACGGCATCCTGTTTTCGGAATCGGCCTTGAAGGCGACCCACTTCATCGAGCTCTGCTGTCAGCGCCGCATCCCGCTGCTGTTTCTGCAGAACATCGTGGGGTTCATGGTAGGGCGTGAATACGAGGCGCGCGGCATCGCCAAGGACGGCGCCAAGATGGTGACGGCGGTCGCGTGTGCGCAAGTGCCGAAGATCACGGTGATCGTGGGCGGCTCATACGGAGCCGGCAACTACGGCATGTGCGGTCGCGCGTACGGCCCGCGTTTCCTGTTCACGTGGCCGAATGCCAGCATTTCGGTCATGGGCGGCGAACAGGCCGCGAGCGTGCTCGCAAGGGTCAAACGCGAGGGCATCGAAGCGGCGGGCGGCACCTGGAGCGAGGTCGAAGAGGAGGAATTCAAGCAGCCGATCCGCGAGCAGTACGAAGCGGAAGGCAACCCCTATTACGCAACCGCGCGGCTGTGGGACGACGGCATCATCGCGCCGCAGGAAACGCGCCGGGTGCTGGCACTGGCGTTTTCGGCCGCGCTCAATGCACCGATCCCGGAAACCAGGTGGGGCGTCTTCCGGATGTGAGGCGGGGACGCAATCGCCGTCAGTTCGTGACCGGCGGCTCTTCCCCGAGCTCAAAACACAAGACGGCGACGGCGACGGCGATGAGCGGAACCCATTGGGCGACGCCGGTGTCGCGCGCAATCAGGATCGCCGCCAGCAGGCCGCCAAGACCGTACGCAAGAAAAATAACGATCTGCCTTGCCGTGCGGAGCCGGACGGGCGGGTGCAACGAAGGTCGCGCCAGCGCGCCGGTCACCGACATCACGATCGCCACCAAGGTGCTGGTGAACACGATTGTGTTGATACCAGGAGCGTTGATGTGGCGAGCAATGACGCCTTGGATGCCCATCGCAGTGGCGGACAGCAGGATCAGCGCGTCGAGTCCCGGGCTTGCGAGCGAGCGATCGACGAGGTGCCAGGTGAGCGCAAACGCCGCGAGGCACGCAAGTTCCAGAATGAACAACGGACGCAAGACGGAGCGCGCCGAGGTCTTGCCCGGGTTGTAGATCGCAGTACCGACAGCAACGCCGAATATGAATCCCACGAGCGCCAGAAACGACAGTAGCGCTGTGACCAGGCGCCCTTGGCCGACCGCGATCGCAAGCAAGGCCATGTTTCCGGTCATCGCCGAGGTGAAAATGTTGCCGAGCGTCAGGAACGCCATGACGTCGGTGCTGCCGGACGCCAACGCAAGCAGCGCCAAGCCGAGATCGGTCGAGGACAGGCGCTCGGGGGGCGGGTCAGAGCTCGATGACTTTGCCATCGTCCGCGGTTTCGTATTCGACCTCGCCGAGCCGGCCCAGCATGTCCTCGCTCATGTGGGTGAGGATGACCCGCTTGGCGCCGATCGCCGGCAGGTGCCGGCGCAGGATCGACAGCGCAATGTGCGCGCGCACGGGCCTTTCGTACATGTAGCATTCGCAGACGAACAAGTCGGCGCCGCGCGCGGCCTCGATCAGGGTGTCGACCCATTCGGTGTCACCGGAGTAGCAGATCGTCCGGCCATCGAGTTCAATGCGGTGCGCGAGACAGGGGCCGGCTCGATCGTCGTGGCGCACATGGAACGGGGTGATCGCAAGCTCGCCGACCCGGTTGGGAGCGCCAATCGTGAGCTCATGCAGGGTGAGCGGAAAGGGGAGGACGCGTTCGCCCGGGAAGGTTGCTGCAAACGCGCGTTCGTACCAGGCTTGCAGACCCGGAGGTCCGGCGATCGTCAGCGGCCGCGTGCGCTTGGCGACGAACTGCGCGTCAAGCACGAGGAACGGGACGCCGCCGAAATGGTCGGCGTGGAAATGCGTGAGCAGAATGAGATCGATGCTGGTGCGGTCGATCGCGAGCCGCTTCAGCGCGATCAGCGACGAGGCGCCGCAGTCGATCAGAAAGGAGGTTCGTTCGGCGGCCACGTGGAAGCACGTATTGAAGCGGCCGCCCGACCCGAACGCGTCTCCGGAACCGACGAACGTAATCCGCAAACCGGCCCTCCCGCCCTCGTCGCGACTGCCCATATTTACGCGAAGGCCGGTCGCCGCAATACCAGCTGCTCATTACGGTGAGGGCGAGCCCGGTGGTGACACGGGCTTTTGCGGCGGCCGGCCAGCGCTGGCTGGGAGACAGGAAGTCCGAGCTGCAACCCTAACGCGGGTGATTAGCCGCCCAGCCGTTGCAATGGGCGAGCTCGTGGCGGCGGATCTGGGCCTGGATTGTCGCGGTCACCGGCCCGCCGATCTTCGGGATCATCACGAAGCACCTGCCTTCGTCGACCTTGGAGCAGCCCAGCGCGCGATACGGCGACACGATTCCCTGCATCGTGTGGCAGTAATGCTCGACCTGCGCCATGGTCCCCTGGCGTATGGTCAAGGCGCCCCGATAGGCGTGGTGGTAGATGGCCGGCGGAGGGTCGATCGGGTGGATTGGGGCTTGCGCGGCATCCATTCAAGCCACCCGAAGATTTGCTGTCGGGGACGACGCGACGGGCGCAGGCGCACAATTTCTACAGATATGCATTCTTCCTCCTCTGAGCGGCGACGCCGCAATCTCTGTTGCATGCATCTGACCGGACCGCTGCAAATCCAGTCTGGGCTCGGCCTCGCCCGTTGTCACCGCATTTTTTCGAGCAAGGCTTGTGCCAGTTTGGGTCATAGTGACACGCACCTACGTCACTACCGTCAACTCGACGTTGCGCTCACACCGGCGCTAGTGCCCGGTTTCCGAAGTTCGTGATACTTGGCGGCATGCTCTGGCACGAACTTCGGAAACAAACGGGCACTAGCAAGAATATGATTCTAGTGCCGCTTTTCGATTTGAAGTTCCTGGACGAGATTGCGGCAAGTGGTGCAGGAACTTCAAATCGGCGGCACTGGGATGGAGAATTGAAATGGCCGACAATGACTTCGCGGAGTTCAAAAGCGCACTGATCGTTGGAGCCGGTTCCGGTTTGAGCGCCGCGCTGGCACGCACGCTGACGCGCGCCGGGCTGAACGTGACGCTGGCTTCGCGCACCATCGACGATCTCGCCGCGCTGCAGCACGAGACCGGCGCGCAGGCGTTCGCCTGCGATGCGACCAGGGAGGCTGAAGTAGCCGCGCTGTTTGCGCGCCTGGATAAGGACGACGGGGCCCCCGACGTCGTCATCTACAACGCCAGCGGCCGCTCACGTGGACCATTCGTGGACCTGGTCCCGGCCGAGGTGGAACGGGCGATCGCGGTCAGCGCCTTCGGCGGCTTCCTGGTGGCCCAGCAGGCCGCGCGCCGAATGCTGCTCAACAAGCGCGGCGTGATCGTTTTCACCGGCGCCTCGGCAAGCGTCAAAGGCTATGCGCAGTCGGCACCATTCGCCATGGGCAAGTTCGCGTTGCGCGGCCTTGCGCAAAGCATGGCGCGCGAACTAGCCCCGCAAGGCATCCACGTGGCGCATGTCGTGATCGATGGCGGAATCAAGAGCGCGGCGCGGCCGGATCCACCCGACAGGCCTGCGAGTTTCCTCGACCCGGATGCAATCGCCACCAGCTATCTGCATCTGATCCAGCAGCCACGCAGTGCCTGGGCCTGGGAAATCGAACTGCGGCCCTGGGTCGAGAAATTCTAGCGGCCTGGGGCGCAGTCCCCCTACGCGTGGGATCAATCCAGGATCTTGTAGAGCCGCTGATCATAAAGCGCGCCGACCATCGGCTGCAGTTGACTACGGAACTGGATCACGCCCGGGCTTGCCGCGCGCGTCTCGAAAACCTTGCGGTTGGGCCAGAGCTCCACGACCGAAAAATGGTTCGCTCGGTTGGTTTGCTGGAGCACCTCAAATCGATTGTTGGCCGGCTCCTTGCGGGTGGCGTCGGCTAGCTCGCCGAGCAGTGCGACGGCGTCGTCGGCGCGCGGCGGGATCACGTCGACGTGCGTGATCACATAGGTCGGGCGCCCCGATGGCGTCGGCTGCGGCGGGGCGACCGAAAGCCCGCGGTGAAGGCGCTCGTCATAGGGGCTCTCGAGCACCGGACGGAGCTTGTCGCGCAGCGCGGTCGCAGCCGGGCTGTTGGCGTGCGCATCGAGCGATTTCTTGTCCTTCCAGATTTGCAGCGTCACGAATTGGTTGGGCTGCTCGAGCCGTTGCACGACTTCGCAGCGAACGTTGCCCTCTTCCTTGCGGCAGGCGTCGCGAAATTGCTTGAAAGCCGAGATGATTGAATTCTTCGCCGACGGCGTGACGTCGATATAGCCGACGACGTAGACCGGCGCATTCGGATCGGTCTCGGGTGTCGGTGGCGCCTGCGCGCCGGTTTGAGACAATCCCGCCATCATCGCACCGCTCAGCAGAACGAGAAAAAGCACTCTCATGGTTTCCCCCGGTCCATGGGCGTTTCGATCGGAATGCGCCGTTTGACACGAGGCTATCGTCGCGCTGTGCGCGCCGTCAACAACTTCAGGCGATCTGCAGCACAACCTTGCCGCCGACGCCGCGCTCGACGGCCTCATGCGCCGATACGATCTGCTCGAGCGGAAAGGTGGCGGCCACATTGTGCACGAGCCGTCCCTCCGCCAGCATCTTGGTAACGGCCGCAACCGCCTTCTCGATCTCCGCCGCGCTCATCTCATAGACCAGAATGAATCGGATCGCGATGTTATTGGTCAAACAGAACGCTGCCGGGATCGTATGCTCGGTCGAGCTGGTACCGTACACGACGGCGATGCCGTGCGGCCGCAGGATCGCCGGCCAGAGCTTTGCCCCCGCTCCAAGATCGACTTCCAGGATGGCATCGACGCCGGCCTGACCGGTGGCGTCCTTGACGCGCCGAGCGACGTCCTCGGTTTTGTAGTTGATTACGTGATCGGCGCCTGCTTGGGCGGCAATCGCGGCCTTGTGGTCGGAACTCACCGTGGTGATCACCGTTGCGTGCCGCGCCTTGGCGAATTGAATCGCATAGTTGCCGACCGCGCCGGCACCCGCCGGGATGAAGACCGTGCCGCCTTCGGTGGGGAGCGCGAGGTTGACCGCGTACCAGGCGGTCATCGCTGGAATGCCGATCCCGGCGCCGATGTCGAAAGTAACGCTCGTCGGCAGCGGCACCGCCTGATGCGAGGGCAGAACCACATATTCGGCGGCCGTTCCGGATGCTCGTTTCCATTGCGCATTGAAGGTCCATACCCGCTCGCCGACCCGGGTCTGCGCGACGCCGTCGCCGACGAGGTCGATCTCGCCCGCGCCGTCGCTATGAGGAACGACGCGCGCAAACGCGATCTTGCGGGTCAGGCCGGCGCGGCCCTTCACGTCGGAAGGATTGATGCCTGAGGTCTTCAGCTTGACGCGGACTTCCCCCGGCCCGGGCGTTGGCGTGTCGAGCTCGCCAATCCGCAGAACGTCCGCTGCGCGTCCATTCTGTTCATAGTACGCCGCGCGCATGCACGTTTCCTCGCTCCTGTTGTTGATTGGGGCGCGACGATAGCACGGCGCGCTTGGAAAAAACCGCCGGTATGACGCAACCGGCCGAACCCGCGTCCGCGTCAACAGTCAGTTCGACAAGCCAAAGCCGTGGGTGTGTGGACCTGAGGGCGGGGCGCGACTACTTCGCGGTCAATCGGTCCCACTCTTCCTTCGCGCGGGCCGCCGCCGTGCGCGAGAGCTCGCCGGCAACCTCCCAGTTCACCAGTTTTTTCGACGGGTTATCGATCCCGCGATCGTGCCAGTAAGCGAAGCCGACCGTCGCCAAAATTCCGAGACCAAATGCCACCAGGCCGCGCATGGGAGGCTCCTTTGCCGCTCATTAAGCCATTCCGAAAGATTCGCAAAGGTGCCTCGCCGGCGGTAGGAACAGGCTCCAACGCAGGAGGAGGCCATGCCGATTTTCATCACCCAGGGTCGTTATACGCACGAGGCCATCAAGGGAATGGTTGCGCGTCCCGAGGATCGAGCCGAAGCGCTCTCGCGTTTGTTTGCAAAAGCCGGCGGCCGCTTGATCGGGTTTTATCTGACCTTCGGCGAATATGACTTCCTGACCATTGCCGAGGTGAAGAGCGAAACCCAGATGGCGGCGGTGCTTTTGGCGGGTGCCAGTCACGGCGGCGTCACCAACATGCGGACTACGCTCGCGCTGGCACCGGCGGAAGCGAAGGGCGCTTTCGCGGCCGCCGGCGACCTCGCCCACGGCTTTCGTTCCGCCGGCGGAACCTAGCGCCCCCGATTGGAGTCGGGACGCTAGTGCACGGCCGCTTAGCCTTCGCACCGGTCCTGCGCCGCAAGGCCGATGCTTGGGTGCAGCACGGCAGGCTGGCGCGTCAGCACCAGCGTCGGTGCCAACGGTACCATCCGTAATGGCGGTGCCAGCCGTAATGGCGATGCCAACCGTAGTGGCGGTGCCATCCGTAATGATGCCAGCCGCGATGCCAGCCCCAGGCGGAGGCTTCCGTCGCCGGCAAGGCGGTGACGCCGATTGCTGCGGCGGCAGCCAGCGCGAGGATCGTTTTGCGCAACATGTCGTTCTCCCTCTTTGCCGGTTTGCTTGCGCAGCCGGCGTAGTTGTTGTGCTGCCATGCGGCAGTCGCGACGATCCTCGCGCTTGTGTGCTGAACGAGTACTGAGCCCGCAATTTTGCGGACGTTTATCAAGGTGAACCGGCGACGGGTGCGCCGTTCATGCGACGTTCACGGCTAGTGCCCCGCTTGCCGCACGTGCGCCCCGCCGTTATAAGCCGCGCAACCCTTTCCGACTGCAATCCTCAACACGGGAACCCTGCCAGATGGCGATCGAGCGCACGTTTTCAATCATCAAGCCCGATGCGACCACGCGCAATCTGACCGGCGCGATCAACGCGATGATCGAGCAGGCCGGGCTGCGGATCGTCGCGCAGAAGCGTGTGCGCATCAGCAAGGCGGAGGCCGAAAGGTTTTACGCAATTCATCGCGAGCGGCCGTTCTTCGGCGAGCTCGTCGCGTTCATGACGTCGGGTCCAGTGGTCGTGCAAGTGCTGGAGGGCGAAAACGCGGTCGCCAAATATCGCGACATCATGGGTGCGACCGACCCCGCGAAGGCGGCGGCGGGCACGATCAGAAAGACCCACGCCAAGTCGATCGGGGAAAATTCGGTGCACGGTTCGGATGCGTCCGACACCGCCGCGAAGGAGATCGCCCAGTTCTTTTCGGAGAACGAAATCGTCGGTTGAAAGGCCCGCTGGTCACGAGCGGGCTTTGGCTTGTAGATTAGGGTCGTGAGCCGCGGACGATACCGCGCCACGAGGGGAGGTGCCGCCGCACAACGGCGGATTCAGAAAAAAGGGTCAATCGGTGGACTTTCTGCTGCAAGACTTCACGCACGGCCCATTCTGGATCGCCGTGCTTCAGATCATCTTCGTCAACGTCATCCTGTCGGGGGACAACGCGGTCGTTATCGCGATGGCGTGTCTCACGCTCCCACCGAAACAGCGGCTCTGGGGCATGATCCTCGGCGCCGGCGTGGCCGTGTTGCTGCGCGTGATCTTCACACTTGTCATCGCGCAGGCGATGACTTTTCCCTACCTCAAGCTGATCGGCGGTCTGCTGCTGTTCTACGTGGCGATCAAGCTCGTGACCGAAGATGCCGACGGCGAGGATGAGGCCGTGCAGGGCGCGCACACCCTCTGGCGCGCGGTGCGGATTGTCGCGATCGCCGACATTGTCATGAGTCTCGACAACGTGATTGCGATTGCGGCATCGGCCGAACGCGCGGCCGCGCAGGTCGATCTGGCGAACGCCGCGGCCATCAAGGCGAGCTTGATTATCTTCGGGCTTGCTACCAGCGTGCCGTTGATCGTGGCCGGCAGCGCGATCCTGATGGCGCTGCTTGAGCGCTACCGCGTGCTGGTCTGGGGCGGCGGGGCGTTGCTCGGCTGGATCGCCGGCGATGTCATGACAGCCGATTCGGCGCTGGAGCGCTTCTTTAGCGCGCCGGTGCTGCACCAATTGCACGATTGGGGCGGCCCGGTCGGCGGGGCGATCGTCTTGATCGCGGGCTACATTCTGGTCGGCCGCCATCGCCGGCTGCTGCTTGACGAGATTCTCGCCGGGGTCGCGCTGGTGGTCTGGACGATCGTCGATCGCGTGAACGACAACGTGTTTGGCGGCGCCAACCCGGAGATGATGAAGATCTGGACCGTCCGGGGCGGACTCCTGCTGGTGTTGATCCTCGCCTATGCGTTCGCGAGAAGTCGTTGGCATGTCGAACAGCAGGAAGTCTGAGCCGCGGCGTTGCCGCTAGCGACAACCTCCTGCGGTCGCGCTATGCTGCGCGGACGCCATGGATCAGACCGTCCGCCCGCCGCCGCTCCGTATTGGCGCCTCCGCCTGCCCGCACGATTGTCCCTCGACCTGCGCGCTCGAGGTCGAAGTTCTCGACGATCACACCATCGGCCGGATCCGCGGCGCCGAAGACAACGCCTATACGGCGGGGGTGATCTGCGCCAAGGTCGCACGCTACGCCGAACGCGCGCATCATCCGCAACGCCTGCTGCAGCCGCTGCGGCGCAAGGGCCCGAAAGGGTCAGCTGATTTCGAGGCCGTGTCGTGGGACGACGCGCTCGACATCGTCGCCGAGGCGTTCGTCCGCGCCGAGCAGCAACACGGCTCGGAAGCGATCTGGCCTTACTACTACGCCGGCACGATGGGCCTCGTGATGCGCGACGGCATCAACAGGTTGCGGCACGTCAAGAAATACTCAGGCTTTCATTCAACGATCTGCGTCAATCCCGCGTGGGTTGGTTTCATCGCCGGCACCGGACGGCTCGCGGGTCCTGACCCGCGCGAGATGGCGAAGTCGGACCTGGTAGTGATCTGGGGCACGAACGCGGTCAATACCCAGGTCAACGTGATGACGCACGCCACGCGCGCCCGCAAGGAGCGTGGGGCCAAAATCGTCGCCGTCGACGTCTACATGAATGGGACTATGCGGCAGGCGGATCTGCCGATCCTGATCCGGCCCGGTACCGACGGTGCGCTGGCCTGCGCCGTAATGCACTGCGCGTTCCGCGACGGTTACGCAGACTGGGATTTCCTCGAGCGCTATACCGATGCGCCGCACGAACTTGCCGATCATTTGCGCACGCGCGGCCCGGCCTGGGCGTCGCGCATCACCGGCTGCGACGTCGAAACGATCGAAGCCTTTGCCCGGCTGATCGGCGAGCGCAAGCGCACATTTTTCAGACTGGGTTACGGCTTCTCGCGCTCGCGCAACGGCGCGGCCAACATGCATGCCGCAAGCTGCATTGCGGCGGTGGTTGGCGCCTGGCGCTACGAAGGGGGCGGGGCGTTCCACAACAACGGGGCGATCTATCACTGGAATCGCACCATGATCGAGGGCCTCGACGCAGTCGATCGATCCATTCGCGTGCTCGACCAGTCACGCATCGGCCCGATCCTATGCGGCGATCGCGATGCACTTGCCGGCGGCGTGCCGGTATCGGCGTTGCTGATCCAGAACACCAACCCGGTGTCGGTTTGTCCGGAGCAGGACCTGGTCAAGCGCGGATTTGCGCGCACCGATCTGTTCACATGCGTGCACGAGCAGTTCATGACCGAAACGGCCCGCATGGCCGACGTCGTGCTGCCAGCGACCATGTTCCTTGAACACGACGACATCTATCAGGGTGGCGGACACCAATACATTCTGCTCGGACCGAAGCTGATCGAGCCGCCCGGCGAATGCCGGTCCAATCACGACGTCATCTGCGCGCTGGCGCGACGCCTTGGCGCCGTTCACCCGGGCTTTGCCATGACGGCGCGTGAACTGATCGACTGGACCCTGCAGCAATCGGGCTGGGGCACGCTGGCCGCGCTTGAAGCCAATCGGTGGATCGACTGCCAGCCGAATTTCGAGACCGCGCACTACACCGCCGGTTTTGCCTGGCCGGACAGGAAATTCCGCTTCAAGCCGGATTGGCCCCGCGTGCCGTTTCGCAGTCCGTGGGTGGCCGGGCCGGTCGATGACATGCCGGTCTTGCCGGACCATTGGGAGGTGATCGAAGAGGTCGATGCCCGGCATCCATTCCGGTTGGCGACCTCGCCGTCGCGCGGTTTCCTGAACTCGACCTTCAACGAAACGCCGACCTCGCGCGCACAGCTCGGCCGTCCGGAAGTCCTCATTCACCCGGACGATGCCGCAGCCGTCGGCATCAAGGCCGGCGATGAAGTCACGCTTGGGAATAGGCGGGGCGAGGTGCGCCTGCACGCGCGGCTGTTTGCGGGGGTCCGGCGCGGCGTGTTGATCAGCGAGGGGATTTGGCCCAACGACGCATTCGCGAACGGGCGGGGCATCAATACCATTACGGGCGCCGACGCGATTGCCCCGTACGGCGGCGCGGCGTTTCACGACAACCGGGTGTGGATCAGGGCGTCGTCGGCATCGCTGCAAGCTACCACCTGAACTCGACGCCGACGCTGCCGCCCTGCGATTGGTAACCGCCGCGGAGCCGTGCATCGTAGGCGACGTAGAGGCGCGTCAAAGGCGAGAGCCGCAGCGACGCCTGAGCACCGG